>NZ_JFCA01000065.1 GCF_000612585.1 Pseudomonas sp. CHM02 | reverse complement strand
TATCGATGAAGAATGTTTCATCTGACACACCGCCATCGCCGGCAAGCCGGCTCCTACAGGGAGTGGGGTGTCAGGTCCAATCGTGGATCGGCCAGCCGGCCTTTTCGGCGTGCTCGCGCAATACCGGGTCCGGGTTCACCACCTGCGGGTGGTCCACCTTCAGCAACAACGGCAAGTCATTGCGCGAGTCCGAATAGAAATACGCACCCTCCAGCGATTCACCTTCCTGCTCCAACCATTCCAGCAACCGTGTGATCTTGCCTTCACGATACGTCAGCACACCCACGGTCTTGCCGCTGTACACGCCATGGCTGACGTCCAGATTAATCCCCAACACCTCATCAATGCCGATCCGCGCCGCAATCGGCGTGACGAGGTGCGTGCCCGAGGCGGAGATCACCAGGATCCGGTCGCCATTGGCGCGGTGGCGGGCGATGGTCTTGGTGGCGTCGCTGTAGATCAGCGGTTCGATCACGTCCTCGACCCACGGCTCCACCAAATGCTCGATTTCTTCCGGCGTGCGGCCGATCATCGGCTCCAGGCTGAAGTCCATGAAGTCTTCCATCCGCAGCTTGCCCTGGCTGTAGGCGTCCATCAGTTCGTTGTTCTTGCGCATGAACGACTCAGGGTCAACCCAGCCCAGCCGGCCCATCTGCTCGCTCCACAGGGTGGCGCAGTCGCCGTGGATGAGGGTGTCGTCCAGATCAAAAATTACCAATGCCATCCGTCATGCTCTCTCAGATAAAACGTTGCATCAGGCTACTTCACACAGGGCACTGGGGTCGATGGAAAGTGCCAGGCGTTGCCCGTCCGGGTGCAGGTCGTCGGCCGAGCGGTTGAGCACGTCCACCATCAGTTCCACGCCGCGCGCTTCGATGCGGTAGCGGATCACGTTGCCCAATAAGCTGTGGCTGCGCACCAGGGCATCCAGTTCGCCGGTGCGGCTCAGCTCGATGGCCTCCGGGCGAATGGCGATACGGCTGCTGATCGGGCGCTGCAGCAGTTGGGTGGCCTTGTCGGCGTCCAGCAGGTTGTAGTTGCCGATGAACCCGGCGGCGAATACATCCACCGGCGCGGTGTAGAGCGTCTCCGCATCGCCGCTTTGCACGATCTTGCCTTGGTTCATCAGGAAGATCCGGTCGGACATGGTCAGGGCTTCTTCCTGATCGTGGGTCACGAAGATGGTGGTCAGCCCCAGCTCGCGCTGGATCTGGCGGATCTGTTCGCGCAGGTGCTTGCGAATCCGTGCATCCAGGGCCGACAGCGGCTCATCCAGCAGCAACAGGCGCGGGCGGGTGACCAGCGAGCGGGCAAGGGCCACGCGCTGGCACTGGCCGCCGGACATCTGGTGCGGGTAGCGTCCGGCCAGATCCTTGAGTTCGACCAGTTGCAGCACTTCCTGCACGCGCTTGTGGCTGTCGTCGGCGTTGACCTTTTGCATGCGCAGGCCGAAGGCGACGTTCTGTTCCACGGTCATGTTTGGGAACAGTGCGTAGCTCTGGAACACCATGCCGATATGGCGTTTCTGCGGGCTCAGCGGGACGATGTCCTGGCCATCCAGGAGGATTTTGCCACTGTCCACCGAGGTCAGGCCGGCGATGCAGCGCAGCAGGGTGGATTTGCCGCAACCCGACGGGCCGAGCAAGGTGACGAACTCGCCCTTGGCGATCTCGCAGTTGATGTCACTGAACACCGGGGTGCCGGCGTAGCCTTTTTGCAGATGTTGGACGCTGACGAAGCTCATTGGCTTTTGTCCTTGTTCAAGATGTTGGCGGCCCAGGTCAGCACCAGCACAAAGAAGAAATAGGAAATCACGACGGCACTGGTGAAGTGGCCGCTGCTGTTGCGCATATTGTTCAGGTAGACCTGCAGGGTTTCGTAGCGGGTGCCCACCAGGATGTTGGCGAACACGAACTCCCCGAACAGGAACGAGAACGACAGCAACAGTGCCACCATCAGGCCTTTACGCAGGTTGGGCAGCACCACCAGGATCGCCGCCTGCCAGGTGCTGGCGCCGAGCAGTTGCGAGGCGTCCATCAGGTCGCGCAGGTTGATCGCCTGCAGGTTGTTGGTGATCGCGCGGTACATGAACGGCAGTGCGACGGTGAAGTAGCAGCCGATCAAGATCCACGGTGTGCCCACCATCGCCATCGGCCCGGAGCCATACAGTTGCAGCAGGCCCACCGACGACACCACGGGCGGCACCGCGAAGGGCAGCAGGATCAGGATGTTCATCAGCGCATCGAGCTTGGGAAAGTGGTAATGCACCACGAACAGCAACGGCAGGATCAGTACCACCGACAGCACCAGCGCGCCCACGCATACCAGCAACGACTGCCCGAAGGCCATCAGGAAGCGCGGGTCGCTCCACAGCTGCACGTACCATTTCACAGTGAAGCCGGCGGGCAGGATCGTCGCCGACCAACTGCTGGCGATGGAGTAGACGAAGGTGCCGATCAGCGGCAACACCAGGATCGCGAACAACAGGTACACCACCACGCGGTGGTAGAGGGAGGCCGGGCCGGCTTCAGCGCGAGACATGGTAGCTCCTCTTGAGCAGCAGTTGATGGACCACGGTGACCACGGTCATCAGCACCACCAGCACCACGGCCAGGGCACTGGCCAGGTTCGGGTCTAGGGACACATCGCCGGAGACCAGCCCCGCGATGCGAATCGGCAGCACGTTGAAGTTGCCGGTGGTCAAGGCGTAGACCGTGGCATAGGCGCCGAGGGCATTGGCCAGCAGGATCACGAAGGTGCCGAGTAGGGCGGGGGTCAGCACCGGCAGGCCGATATGCCGCCAGAATTGCCAGCCATTCGCGCCGAGCAGCGAGGCCGACTCGCGCCAGTCTTCGCGCAGTGCATCGAAGGCCGGGTAGAGCAGCAGCACGCCCAATGGAATCTGGAAGTAGGTATAGAGAATGATCAAGCCGGTCTTGGAGTACAGGTTGAAGTCCTGAATGATCCCCGCCTGCTTGAGCATAAGGGTGATGCTGCCGTTGAACCCCAGCAGGATGATGAAGGCGAAGGCCAGGGGCACACCGGCAAAGTTGCTGGTCATGTTGGCAAAGGCGGTGACGAAGTTGCGCAGGGGGGAATCCACGCGGCGCAACGAGTAACTGCCCAGCACGGCGATGATGATGCCGAAGACGCTCGAGTAGAAGCTGATCTCAAGGCTGAACTGGATCGCTTGCAGGTAGAACTTCGAGCTGAAGATCCGCGTGAAGTTTTCCAGGCCCCAGCCAGCTTCTTCGGTTTGCAGGCTGTTGATCAGTACCCACACCAGCGGGGCGATTTCGAACACGATGAAGAACAGCGCGAAGGGCACCAGGCACAGCAGCGCCAGCCATTTGCCTCGGATCATTTCAACAGCTCCCGGCAGACAGGTTTGTCGTGGGGCACGCCCAGCAGTTCGCAGACGGTGCCACACAGCTCGGTCTGTTTCGGCGCAGCCGCGGCGTCCAGGCTGAATGCATCGCCGAGCACAAACAGCGGCACCTCGCGTTCTTCCGGCAGCAGGCCGTTGTGGGAGCGGTCGTTGTTCATGCCGTGGTCGGCGGTTACCAGCACCTGGTAACCGGCATCGAGCCAGGCTTGCAGGTAGTCGGCCAGGACGATGTCGGCCACCCGTGCGCTGTTGCGATATTGCGCGGTGTCGAGGCCGTGCTTGTGGCCGGCGTCATCGATGTTCATCGGGTGTACCACCAGGAAGTTCGGCGCGTGTTTGAGGCGCAGGCTTTCGGCGTCGGCAAACAGGTGGGAATCCGGATAGTGGTCATTCCAGTAGAAATGCCCGTGCTGGATCGCCAGCGCCTTGTCATCGGTATGCCGGTCGCGGGCGGCGAGAAAGGGTGTGCGGTTATACAACTCGCTGACCCAGTGATAAGCCGCCGCCGCCGTGGCAAGGCCGGCGTCGGTGGCGTAATGGAAAATGCTGCGCTGGTTGGACAGGCGCGAGACGTTGTTGTGGACGATGCCGCTCTGGATCGGAGGCACGCCGGTCAGGATGCATTCATACAACGGGCGAGACAGGGCAGGCAGTTCACATTCCAGCTTGTAGAGAGCTGCGCGTCCTGCGCCGACATAGGCCTGCAAGTGCCCCATGGCGTGTCGGGCAACCTCGAAGTTCAGGCCGTCGAGCACGACAAGGATGACATTGTGCTTCATGGGGGCTGGCGCTCCGCAACAGATGGGCTTGGATCAGGTGGCATCGGATCTGTAGGCGCCGGCAACCCGGCTCCTACAGAGGTTTGCTTCGATTACTTCATTTCTACGATGACCTGCTCGTTCCACAGCTGAGGCAGCTTCTTGGACGTCGCTTCCCAGGCATCGGCATCCTTGATCGGTTGCGGGTTGGCCTTGGTGTACTGCTCGCCCGGGATCAGGTTCTTGGCGATTTCGGCCGGCAGTTTCAGGTCGGTTTCAGCGCGGATCGGCCGTGCATTGCCTTTCGCCAGGTTCAGTTGGCCGGCGTCGCTGAAGATGTATTCGCGCGTCAGCTTGGCGGCGTTCGGGTGCTTGGCGTATTTGTTGATGATGGTGGTGTAGCCGGATTTCACCGAACCGTCCGATGGAATCAGCACCACGTAGTCATCCGGGTTGGCCATCTTGGCTTTGTAGCTCAGGCCGTTGAAGTCCCAGACCACGCCCACTTCGACTTCGCCTTTTTCCATGGTGGCGATGGTCGGGTTGGACAGCGAGAGACGGCCTTGCTGGGCGATCTTGGTGAAGAATTGCAGACCGGGGGCGATGTTCTTTTCGTCGCCTTTATTGGCAATGGCCGCCGCCAGCACACCGTTGGCTGCTTGTGCCGCGGTGCTTACGTCGCCAATGGAGACCTTGTATTTACCGTTCTGCAGGTCAGCCCAGCTGGTGGGCACTTCAGAACCGTGCAGCAGCTTCTTGTTGACGATAAACGCGATGGTGCCGGTGTAGGCCAGTGCCCAGTGACCGTCCTTGTCTTTCGCCCAATCCGGGACCTGGGCCCAGGTGGACGGTTTGTACGGCTGCGTGACTTCCTGCTTCACCGCAATCGGACCGAATGCCGCGCCCACGTCGCCGATGTCGGCGCTGGCGTTATCTTTCTCGGCCTTGAACTTGGCGATTTCCTGGGCCGAGCTCATGTCGGTGTCGATGTGCTTGAGGCCGTAGGTCTTGGCGAGGTCTTCCCAGGTGCCTTTCCAGTTGGCCCAGTCATCGGGCATGCCGACGCTGTTGACGGCGCCTTCCGCTTTCGCGGCGGCTTCAAGAGTTTTTAGATCGGTATCAGCAGCCATGGCGGCGGTGCACATGGCAATGGTCGAGCCTAACAGTGATGCCAGGAAAAGCTGTTTCATCCGAAGCTCCTTTGGGCGTTTTCAACGCGGCGGTTGTTTCTGCGGTGTTGTTGGTCTAGGTCAGAGCAATACCTGAGCCAATCTAGGCTCGATGGATGACAGTTTCATGTCGATGTCGTTTTTAAATCGCGGATGTCGCTCGTCGCAGAGTGAGCGTAGACCATGCTCAAGTGCCCGCAGCAATTGGACTTGGCCGATGTATTGCAGGGTGTGCTCCGACGGGTGCACACGGACTGTCATCTGTCGGTCATCTGTAATACCTAGGCTGGCACTCAACCGTGCAAGCCCATTTACGGAGCGGTTTGTGCACCTTGTCGGTGCTGGTCTAGTCCAGATAGGTAACATTGATGCGTGATGAGGCAATCAAAGCGGTGACATCCATCGGCCTGGCGCTGCAAGAGCAGATCGACCACGGCCTGTTGCCGCCTGCCAGCAAACTGCCCGCCGAACGCAAGCTCAGCGAGTTGTTTGGTACCACTCGGATTACGGTGCGGGAAGCCTTGTTACAACTGGAAGCCCAGGGGCAGATCTATCGTGAGGAGCGGCGCGGCTGGTTTGTCTCGCCGCCACGGCTGGCCTACAACTTGATGCAACGCAGCCACTTTCACGCGATGGTCAGCGCCCAGGGGCGTGTGGCGTCCACTGAAGTGATCTCGGCGCGGCTGCAACCGGCGTCGGCGGCAGTGTGTGCCTGGCTGCAGTTACCGGCGCTGTCCAGTGTGATTCAGATTTGCCGGGGTCGGCGCATCGATGGGCGCCTGGTGCTGTATGTGGAGCACTACCTGAACCCGCAGTACTTTCCGGGAATTCTGGATTGCGATTTGAATCAGTCGATGACCGAACTGTATGCGCGCAAGTACGACCTGCACTATGGGCGGGTGCGCTTTGAAATCGTGCCGACGTCACTGCCGGTGGAGGCCGCCGCTGCGTTGCGCGTGTCGGTGGGCAGCCCTGGCTTGCGTATCGCCCGGGTCAATTACGACCAGCATCAGCGGCTGATCGACTGCGACCTGGAGTTCTGGCGGCATGATGCCATCCACGTTGGCGTGGATGTGATCTGACATTCAGCGGTGAGCGATCCCAGTGTAGGAGCCGGCTTGCCGGCGATGCCACACCACGATGCGAAGCGAGTAGCTCTGTTCTTGATCCTGCCTTTGATCTTAGGCGGCCCCCCATAGCAGCCGTTACGTAAATAACGGATATGTACCCAGTCTGATCCAACATCCAGGTTGGCTGTCAGGCCGCCTTCGCAGGCAAGCCAGCTCCCACATTTGGATTGCGGGGCGGTAGTTAGATTGTGGTCGTCTGTCGGGCCGACCGCTTTCACAAACACGTCTACGGCATCAGCGCCTTGATCACCTCGTCCACATTCGTCTCCAACTCTGTCACCGGCTCCGCACCGTCCACATTCAGCACCAGCAGTTTCGAGCCCCCGGCGCTAACCGCCGCCTTGACCGCCTCGCTCGGCTGACGATGATGCAGCACCACCGCCACCTCGTTGTCCTTCAACTCGGCACTGAGTTTCTGCAATGCCTCAGGCGTCCAGTCAGCGTCCGGCCGCGCATCGGTACTGAGCACTTCCAGGTTCAAACTGCCGACCAGATACGCGAAGTGGTCGCTCAGGCTGACCACGCTCAGGTTGTCCGCCTTGGCCAGGCGCGCTTCGCTGTCGGCGGTGAGTTTGAGCAGGCGCTGCTTGAGGGCGGCGAGGTTGGCATCGATCTTCGGCTTGGCAGAAGGGGCCAGGCGGCTCAGGTCGGCGGCCAGCACATCGGCCATGCGTCCCATATTGTTGCTCGACTGCCACGGCTGGCTGTTCAGGCCATCGGTGACGCCCGGCTGCACCGCGATACCCGGCAAGCCGCCGTCTACCGGGCGTGCGGCGTCGACTTCGACGATGCGGATATTGCTGCGCCGCGCCACCGGGTACAGCGGGTCATCGGCCCACAGCGAGCGCAGGCCGATGGCAGCGTCGGCGTCCTGCGCCAACTTGCTCAGGGCCGGCGCACCACGGCCGGTGAAGTAGGACACCTGGCGCGAACCCGGCAGGTTGGCCGGCGCGGCGCGCTCAAGCTGTACATCGGTGCCTTTGAGCAGCACCTCGGCCAGGCCGTAGGTGATCGGCAGCGAGGCCAGCACGTTGACCGGTTTGGTCGCATGAGCAGCCGGCTTGGCCGCTTCGGCCGCCATCAAGGGCGTGGTGAACAAACAGGCGATGGCCAGGGCCAGGGGAGAAAGAACGGAGCGCATTATCCAAGATTCCCTTTGAGGCTGGGCACTGTGCCGCGCGCGATGGCAGCCAGGGCGAAGGCGATACCGGCGACCAGGATGATGGCGGCCCCGGACGGCACGGGCAGGTCGAAGATGATCGGCAGCAGGATCCCGCACAGGGTGCTGACGGTGGCAATGGCGACCGAGATCCAGAAGAAGCCCTTGAGCGACTGGCTCAACAGGCGCGCCGCTGCCGCCGGGATCACCAGCAGTGCACCCACCAGGATTGCGCCGATGACCTTGACCGCCGCAACGGTGATCAACGTCACCAGGATCACGAACAGGTAGTCCAGGGTTTTCACGGCGACGCCGCGCACCGCTGCCAGTTGCGGGTTGAAGCTGGCCAGCATGATGCGGTTGTACAGGGGCAGCGCCAGGGCCATCACCAGCGAACCGACGATTGCCAGCACCAGCAGGTCGTTGCCGTTGACCGTCAATACCGAGCCAAACAACACGTTCTCGAGGATGTGCACGTTGATCTTGCCCGCCAGGATCAGCAGCAGGCTCGCACCCAGCGCCAGGGACACCGACAGGAACACGCCGATCAAGGTGTCCGGTGCCAGGCCGGTGCGGTTGCGCAGGTAGTTGAGCAGGATGCCGAACAGCAGGCAGTAGCCGAACAGGGCACCGTACGGGCCGGTGTAGGGTTCGCCCAGCAGAATGCCGACGGCGACGCCGGTCAGCGCGGCGTGGCCGACCGCTTCGGAGAAAAACGCGAAGCGCTTGACCACCACCAGCGTACCCAGGCCGCCCAGCACTGGCCCGATCAGCAGACCGGCGAGCAGGGCGTTGACCACGAAACCGTAGGCCAGCGCCTCCGGCAGATAGCCGGAAGAGGCCCAGCCCTGGACCATCAAGCGAAAGGCTTCATAACTCATTGCGCCGGGCTCCGAGGGTGGGTGGAGAACAGGGTCAGCAGGCGGTCCGGGGTCAGCGCCTCCTTGGGCGTGGCGTCGAACAGCACACGGCGGTTAAGGCCGGTGACACGGTCGGCCAGGCGACCCACGGCTTCGAGGTCATGCTCGATCCACAGCACGGTGATCCCGGCCAGGCGCCAGTCATTGAGCAGGCGTTCGAAGACCTGGATGCCGGCCTCATCGAGCGCCGACATCGGTTCGTCCAGCACCAGCAATTGCGGCGCCGGGATCAGCCCCTGGGCCAGCAGCACGCGCTGGCGTTCACCGCCGGACAGGGCGCCCATGCGCCGCTTGCGCTTGTCCTGCATGCCAACGCGCTCCAGCGCATCCCCGATCGCGCCGGCGTAATGCCTGGACAGGCCAAGAAACGCAGGACGCCGTTGACACATGGCCGCCATGAAATCATCCACGGTCATCGGCAAGCCACGGTCGAACTCCAGGGCCTGGGGCACGTAACCGATGGTGCCGGGGTCGGTCGGCCAGTGCAGGCTCAAGCGCCCCTGATGAGGCGTTTGCCCCAGCAGCGTCTTGATCAGCGAGCTTTTGCCGCCGCCGTTGGGGCCGACCAGTGCGTGAATGCTGCCCGGCTGTACCTGGAAGCTCACGGCGTCGAGAATCACCGTGCGACCCAGCGTCAGCGACACCTTGTCGAATTCAAGGGGCGGGCCGACGCTCACCGCATTCAGTTGTTGCGCCGCCGTCATGTTCCCGACTCCTGGATCGCCCGTACCACGGTGTTGAGGTTGCCGGTCATTTCCACTTCGTACTTCTCGGCACTGTATTCGCCATAGGAAATATGCGACAGCGGGTACAGCTTGACCCCGGATTCACGCTGGATGGTGTCGACGTAGGTGGACGGGAAATCCATCTCCGAGAAGATCACCTTCACGTCCAGGGCACGCAGTTCATCGATGGTTTTCTTCAACTGGCTGGGGCTGGGTTCGATGCCGTGGGCCGGTTCGACCACGGCGGTGACTTCCAGGCCGAATTCGCGCAGTAGGTAGTCGTAGGCCGCGTGTACGGTGGCGACGCGCAGGTCCGGGTTGGGGGCGCTGGTCAACTTGGCCAGGGCATCGGCGCGCATCTGGCGCAGGCGCTTGCCGTAGGCGCGGGCGTTCTGGGTATAGGTCTTGGCGTTGTCCGGGTCGAGCTTGCCCAGCTCGCGGGCGATGTTGTTGACCTGGGCAATCGACGCACTGATCGACAGGAAGGTGTGCGGGTTGACCACCTTGCCTGCACCGCGTGCTGCGTTCCCGGTGGCGGCCAGCAGCGGCACGTTGGCGTTGGCTTCGATGACTGGAATGTCCGGGCGCTCGCTGGTGGCGATCATGCGGTCGGCGAAATCATCATGACCGACGCCGTTGAGCACGATCACGTCCAGGGTGCCGATGCGCTTGATGTCTTCGGCGCGTGGTTCGTAGGCATGCGGGTTGAAACCGGCCGGAATCAGCGGCACCACCTCGGCCTTGTCGCCGACGATATTGGCCACATAGCTGTAATAGGGGTGCAGGGTGATGCCGATTCGCAGGCGTTTACCCGCTTCGGCGTTCGCGAGGGGAGCGAGCATCAGGCTGAACAGGCCAACCAGCAACAGGCGCAACAGGGGAGATGAAATGGACATGGGCAATCGGTCTTCTCGTTCAGTGACGGTGCTGGCGGGTGACGCCGGCATCGAATTGCGCAACCACTTGCTGCCAGCCGGCTGCGATCAGCGCCTGGTCAGTGAGGTCGGAGGGAGCGGCGAGGTTGGCTTGGCGATTGAGCCAGATATCCGGCTCGGCCCCGTGCACGCGCATCAGCAGCGAGCCGCTGGTGCCGGGCGCCTGGCTCACGCCCAGGTAGGCCGAGGGTTCCAGCAATTGCCAGCGATGGTCGCCGCGGCTGACCGAACTGGCGTCCTGGGCAAACGGCGCGAAGCCTTCTTCGGCCAGTTGCGCAGGGCTGGGCAGGGCGCTTTGCTCCTGCTGCAACAGCTGGATCTCATCCAGGGTCACTCGCAGGTCGGCGTAGATGCCTTGCTCGGCGGCGCTCAGGTCGCGGCGGGCGTCCAACTGGTGGCTGGGCACCGCTGCGACTTCCTGGGTTTCCCCGTGCAACGCCACCACCGTGCCGGCCACCGCGAGGATGATCAGGCACAACAACAGCACGTAGAGGGTTTCGTGGCCGGCACCGGCGGGGCGAACAACCTGTGTGGTACTCATTGCGGCTGGATGTCCGCTTGGTCGATTTCCACCACGTGGCCAGGGCCCGCATCAAACAGCACATAGAACTCGGCGGACGGTTTCTTGAAGGTCAGGGTCGAGTCTTCGCCAAGCTTGCCGGGCACCAGGATGGTTTCGTCATAGCCGATCACGTCCAGGGTCACGCCGGGCGCGCCGCTGCCGTCGGAGAAACCACCTTTGCACTGGATCTGCTCGCCGGGAATTTCCTTGCATTCGCACATCGGGTTGTGGGCCAGGGCAACGGTACTGAAGCCGACGCTCAGCAACAGAACGCTGCAGGCGCGGGTCATGCGCATCAAAGTCATGGTTTAACTCCTTGCTTGTTCAGCCAGGCAATAGTGGCAGGCGAGGCCTGGCTCAACGGGATGGAACCCTGGTGCATCGTGCCGTCCCAGCCTTCCATGGTGACCCACAGTTCGGCGTCGGCGGGCGTGCGCTCCGGAATCGGCAGGCCGGCGCCCATGCGGTACGGCGTGCCAAAGAAGATCACCCCGGCGGCGCGCAGGCTGCGCGGCTTGCCGATGCGCAGGTAGGTGGCCTTGACCTGTTCGGCACAGGTGTCGCACAGGGCGGCATTGAAGAACTTCATCGGCCCGGCTGGGTCTGGGCGTGGGCCTTCATTGCGGAACTCCGCGAGCGTCAGGCTCCAGGGCCCGACCTGCACCTCACCGGCCACTCGCTCGCCGATGCCGGTGTCGCCACGAAACAGCGCCGCGTCAGCGAAGTACTTGGGCATGAAGCCCAGGGGGATCAGCAACAGCAGCACATTGATGTGGAAGCGCCATTTCAGCCAGAAGGCCCGCAGCGCCGAAGGTTTAGCAGCAGCGACCTTGCTCATGGAGTGACCTCCGAGGTTTCAGCCTGCCTGGCGGGGGCGACCGCCGGCTTGTGTTGGGTCTTGGCTTCACGCTTGAGGGCATTGAGGGTGGCCAGGGCGGTGCGCTTGGTCCAGATCAGCAGGCCGCTCAGCACCATCATGCTCATGATCAGGCCAAAGAATGCCCAGATCAGCTTGATCCAGATCCCACCAAAGTCGCCGGTGTGCAGCGGGCGCATGGATTCGGTGACGAACTCCAGCTTCGAACGGTCGGACAGCAGGTGCGCCGCAGCGACTTCACCGTCATAGGGGTTGATCTGCGCGGTCTGGAACATCAACGGGTACCAGCCCCGCCCGCCGATCTGCAGGTGGCTGTAGGCGTTGAGTGGCAGGCTGATGAAGCTCGCCTCCAGGCCTGGGATGCGCTGGGTGGCGATCTTGATCGCTTCGTCGACCGGAATCATCGGGGCCGGCACGCCGGGCGCCGACATCGGCACCTTCTCCCGGGCAATCACCGGGATGACCGGTTCGGTGGAAATCGAAATCTGGTTGTCGCCCAGGATCGCCCGGATCAGGAACCAGATGCCGGTGACGGAAATTACCGCGATGAACCAGATCGACCAGATTCCGCTCAAGCGGTGGAAGTCGCCCCAGAATATCCGCGCGCCGTGGCGGATACGCAGGGTCGGGCGCAGGAAACCCTTCCAGAAGCGCTTGTACACCACCAGCCCGGTGACCAGCGATGCCAGCAGCGGAATGCCGAGTGCCGAGACCAGGTACCAGCCCCAACTGTAGCCGTTGGTGAACGGCACCAGCCACCAGCCGTGCAGGGCGCGGGTAAAGGCCTGGAAGTTGAACGACGGGCTGATGCCCTGGATCGCACCGGTGTAGGGGTCGACGTAGACCTCTACCGAGCGCCCGTCGGGGTAGCTGAGGTCGATGCTGAGGGCGAAATGGGATTCGTCGGGGCGGCTGATCGACTGGACGAACACTTGCGGTTCATCGCGCTTGATCGCGGCGATCACCTGGTCATAGCTCAGTGGTTCGGCGTCATCCGTGGGCTTGCTCGCGCGGATATCCGGGTTGGCCAGCCAGACGATCTCCTGGCTGACCACCGCCAGGGTCCCGGTGACGCAGACGATCAGTACAAAGAACCAGATGGGCAATGCCAGCCAGCTATGTACGAGAAACCAGAGTTTGGAGCGTGACTTCTTCGACATGTGAATGAGGGTCTTGATCGGAGGGGGGCAGTGAAGGCCCGGAAAAGGCCAGTCGTAGCTTTTGCTGACGCGACGGGCTGTATCTAAATTAAGACGGATGAGAATGAGAAATCCCTAACCCGGATATGAAAGAAAATGTTTCAGGTTCACATTCAGGGCGTTTCAACGCCTCGATCGAACACGAAACATGTTCCAAGCCATCACCCTGGCGCCATTGATGGGGCGGTGAGGCTGCGTAGGATGGGCTCATGCCGTTGAGTGAGCGCCTACAAAAGTGAGCCCAGGAAAAATGACTGCCAGAACCCTCTACGACAAACACATCGATTCCCACACGGTGTGCCCCCTGGATGACCAGGGCCATGTCCTGCTTTATATAGACCGCCAGGTGATCAACGAATACACCAGCCCCCAGGCCTTCAGTGGCTTGCGCGAGGCCGGGCGCACCGTATGGCGCCCAGGCACGGCATTGGCCGTGGTCGACCATGTGAACCCCACCACGCCCACGCGTATCGCGGCGATGCCGGATGCGGGCGGTGCGCGGCAAGTGTCCTACCTGGCGGAGAACTGCCGGGACTTTGGCATCGAACTGCTGGACATCCTCGACAAGCGCCAGGGCATCGAGCATGTGATCGCCCCGGAACAGGGTTTCATCCTGCCCGGCATGGTGATTGCCGCCGGTGACAGCCACACCACCACCTACGGTGCCCTCGGCGCCTTCGGCTTCGGCATCGGCACCTCGGAGATCGAACACCTGCTGGCCTCGCAGACGCTGGTCTACAAGCGCCTGAGGACCCTGCGCGTGACCGTAGACGGCGACCTGGCGCCAGGCCTGACCTCCAAAGACGTGATCATGGCGCTGATCGGCAAAATCGGCGCGTCCGGCGCCACGGGGTATGCCATCGAATTTCGCGGCTCCACCATCGATGCGCTGAGCGTCGAGGCGCGCATGACCATCTGCAACATGGCGGTGGAAGCCGGTGCGCGGGGCGCATTCATGGCGCCGGACGAAAAAGTCTTCGCCTACCTCAAGGGCAAGCCGCGCGCGCCACAAGGCGAGTTGTGGGAGCAGGCGCTGGTAGGCTGGCGCCAGCTGCATTCGGATGCCGACGCGGTGTTCGACCAAGAGGTGCAACTCGACGCCACCGCCCTGGAGCCCATGGTCACCTGGGGTACCAGCCCCGACCAGGCCGCGCCCATCGGCGCCCGCGTGCCCGACCCGCAGGACGTCAGCGACCTGATCCTGCGCCAGGACATGCGCCGCGCCCTCAACTACATGGGCCTGGAAGCCGGCATGCCGCTGAGCGATATCGTCATCAGCCATGCGTTTATCGGCTCCTGCACCAATGCCCGCATCGAGGACCTGCGCGACGCCGCCAGTGTCGTGCGCGGCAAACACGTGGCCGACCACGTACGGGCGATGATCGTGCCGGGCTCCACCGAAGTGCGCGACCAGGCCGAAGCCGAAGGGTTAGCGGCGATTTTTATCGACGCCGGTTTTGAATGGCGCCAGTCGGGCTGCTCGATGTGCCTGGCGATGAATGACGATGTGCTGGCCCCCGGCGACCGCTGCGCTTCCAGCACCAACCGCAACTTCGAAGGCCGCCAGGGCGCGGGTGCACGCACTCACCTGATGAGCCCGGCGATGGTCGCCGCCGCTGCCATTACCGGCCACCTCACTGACATCCGCCACTTTGGAGCGCGCCCATGAGCCTGCAACCGTTCACCCTCGTCACCGGCAAGGCCGCGCCGATGCTGGCGGCCAACATCGACACCGATGTGATCATGCCCAAGCAGTTTCTCAAGGGCATCGACCGCAGTGGCCTGGACCGGGGGCTGTTCTTCGACCTGCGCTTCTTGCCCTCCGGCGAGCCCAACCCTGAGTTCGTGCTGAACCAGCCGGCCTGGCAGGGCGCAAGTTTCATGGTGGTAGGGCCGAACTTCGGCTGCGGTTCCAGCCGTGAACATGCAGTGTGGGGCCTGAAGCAGATGGGCATCCGCGCGTTGATCGGCAGCAGCTTCGCCGGGATCTTCTATGACAACTGCCAGCGTAACGGGGTGTTGTTGATCACCCTGGACGAGGCGGTGCTGCAGCGGTTGGGCCAGACGATCAGCCAGGCGGATCAGGCGCAGATCAGTGTCGACCTTGAAGCCCAGCAGATTCGCCTGGCGGACGGCGAGGTGATCCCGTTCCAGATCGACACCCTGCGCAAGACTGCGCTGCTGCTCGGCCTGGACGCCATCGGCAGTACCTTGCAGCGCAGTGACGAGATCAAGGCCTTCGAACGCCGCCACCTGCAAGCCAACCCCTGGCTCAACTGACACACCTCAATCCCAATGTAGGAGCTGGCTTGCCTGTGATGGCGGACTGTCAGTTGATGCATCTGTAGCTGACCCACCGCTATCGCAGGCAAGCCAGCTCCCACAGTTGATCGGGTCTACACATCTAAATCGACAACCCTTTGAAATGCTCCTGCAGGAATTCCACGCAGGCGCGCAGCTTCCCGGAATACGCCAGGCGTGTCGGGTACACCGCCCACACGTTGGCGCTCTGGGTATAACCGTGCAGTACCTGCACCAGCTTGCCTTGTTCCAGCAGCGGCTTCACATCCCACATCGAACGCAGCAATACCCCGCGCCCATCCAGTGCCCACTGCAACACAATCTCGCCATTGTTCGACGACAGCGGCCCACGCACGCGCACGCTTTCCTGGGCGCCGTCGCGTTCCAGGTTCCAGATGCCAAACGCGTTATCGCGCTCCTTGAGCACCAGGCAATCGTGCTGTTCCAGGTCGCTCAAGTGTTGCGGTGTGCCACGGCGCTGCAGATAAGCCGGTGCGGCGCACAGCACGCGGCGGTTGCTCACCAGCCGGCGACCGATGTGCTGACCGGGGATGTCGTCGCCCACGCGGATCTCCAGGTCGAAGCCTTCGCTGACGATGTCCACCACGCGGTCGAACAGGTCCAGGCGGATTTCCAGGTCCGGGTATTGTTCTGCCAGCAGCGACAGGGCCGGGGCCACATGGTTGCGGCCGAAGCCGAAGCTGCTGCACAGGTGCAGGCGCCCACGGGGGCTGTCATGGGCGTCGGAGAGCTCATCGGAGAGTTGCTGGAAGTCTTCGAGGATGCGCACAGCCCAGCGCTGCACCCGCTCGCCGTCTTCGGTCAGGGCGATGCGCCGGCTGGTGCGATGCAGCAGTCGGGTGGCCAGGGTGGTTTCGAGGATCTGGATGCGCTTGCTGACATACGCAGGCGACAGCCCGAGTTCATCGGCTGCCGCTGCGAAGCCGGCCTTGCGGATCACGGTCAGGAACACCCGCAGGTCTTCGGGTAGGGGCACGGTATCTTTCTTATTGGTCATCAGAAACAGGCGTGGCGGCATGAGCCGCCAGAATAGCACCGGTTGGGCGCGCCTTCCGGCACGCCGGGTGTTGTCGCTTACTCGGCAGCCACCTTGGCTTGGGCCGCCGCAGCGGCAGCCCGTGCATGGCGGCCACGCTTGAGCGCGATGGGGGCCATTTTTTCGCGGTCCAGCTCACCTTCCCAGGCGGCCACCACCAGGGCAGCCACGGCGTTGCCGATGATATTGGTCAGCGAGCGGCATTCGGCCATGAAGCGATCGACACCGAGGATCAACACCATCGCCGCCACCGGCACCGTCGGCACCACCGCCAGGCTGGCGGCCAGCGCCACGAAGCCCGCGCCGACCACCGCACCCGCGCCCTTGGAGGTGAGCATGGCCACCGCCAACAGGGTCAACTGCTGCTCCAGTGGCAAGTGGATGTTGGTGGCCTGGGCCAGGAACAGCACCGCCAGGGTCATATAGATGTTGGTGCCGTCGAGGTTGAAGGTGTAGCCGGTCGGCACCACGATGCCCACCACCCCCTTGGAGGCGCCCAGGCTTTCGAGTTTCTGGATCAATTGCGGCAACGCCGACTCCGACGAGCTGGTGCCGAGCACGATCAACAGCTCCGACTTGATGTAGCCCATCAACTTGAAAATGCTGAACCCGGCGTAGCGGGCGATGCTGCCCAGCACCACGGCAATAAAGAAAAACGCAGTGATATAGAAGGTGCCGACCAGCTTCAGCAGCGGCAGCAACGAGCCGACACCGTATTTGCCAATGGTGAAAGCGATGGCGCCGAAGGCACCGATCGGCGCCACTCGGCTGATGATGCCGACGATGCGGAAAAACACTTCGCTGGCCTGATTGATCACGCCCACCAGTGGCCGGCCCTTTTCACCGACCATCACCAGGCCGACGCCAAACAACACGGAGACGAACAGCACCGGCAGGATTTCGCCTTTGGAGAACGCATCGAAGAACGTCGCGGGGATCACATGCAAGAGGAACCCGGTGATGCCTTCGCCATGCTCGGCCTGGCCGACAAAACCGGCGATGGCCGAACTGTCGAGGGTCTTCACATCGATATTGAAGCCCACGCCTGGGTGCAGCAGGTGCGCGGCGAGAATTCCGATCAACAGGGCGATGGTCGAGACCACCTCGAAGTACAGCAGCGCCTTGCCGCCGACCCGGCCCACCTGTTTCACGTCGTGCATGCTGGTGATGCCGGAGACCACCGTGCAGAAGATGATCGGGCCGATGATCATTTTGATCAGCTTGATAAAACCATCACCGAGGGGCTTGAGGTCGATGCCGATCTGCGGCCATTGATGACCGATCAACACGCCCAGCGCGATCGCGATGAGCACCTGGATATACAGGGTTCCCAGCAGTTTTCTGATTGTCATTGTTATTATCTCGGTACGTTTCTTGGGGCACAGCGAACCCGTCGCAGGCCATTGGCAGCCTGCGAGGCGGGTGGGTCAGGTCACGGGGTTACTGAGTGGTTCAGCGAAGGAAGGTCAGGACTTCGCCCAGCAGCAACTCGGGGGCTTCTTCGGCGATGTAATGGCCGGCCGGCAAGGCTTTGCCGCGCACATCGGTGGCGACTTTCTGCCATTCCTTGAGCGGCTCGAAACAGCGGCCGACGGTGCCTTCGGCGCCCCACATCACCAGCAACGGCAGGTGCAGGTGATGGCCGGCGTCGATGTCCGCCTGGTCGTGCTCAAGGTCGATACCGGCGGCAGCACGGTAGTCCTCGCAGATGCCAGTGGCGGCGCCTGGCAGTTTCAGGCAGCGCAGGTACTCGGCGAAGGCCTCATCGGTGAACGGCTTGAGCCCGGCGCTGCGGCTGCCCATCACGCTGCGCAGGTACAGCTCCGGGTTGCTTTCGATCAAGGCTTCCGGCAACGGCGCCGGGCGGATCAGGAAGAACCAGTGCCAGTAGGCGCGGGCGAAGGCTTCGTCGGTTTGTGCATACATCGACAGGGTAGGGGCGATGTCCAGCAGCACCATGCGCTGCACGGCGGCCGGATGGTCCAGGGCCAGGCGATGGGCCACGCGGGCGCCACGGTCATGGGCCAGCACCGAGAACTGTGCGAAGCCCAAGGCGTTCATCAGCTCGACGCCGTCCCGGGCCATTTCGCGTTTTGAATAGTTGGAGTGGTCGTCATTGGCCGGCAGCTTGCTGCTGTCGCCATAGCCGCGCAGGTCGGCGGCCACCACGGTGAAGTGTTCAGCCAGTCGTTCGGCGACTTTGTGCCAGATGAAGTGGGTTTGCGGGTGCCCGTGCAACAGGAGCAGACCGGGACCTGTACCGCCTTTGCGGTAGCTGATGTCCACGCCGTTGACGTGGCACTGGTCTTTCTGGAATCCGGCGAACATGGAATGACTCCTCTTTGTAATTGCTTGCATCCTGGAATCACACGGCGTTCGGGGCAAGGGCGAAAACGTGGAGGGGTTGTTCATGAAGTGTGATGTAGGAGCGAGCTTGCTCGCGAAGAAGGTCAACGATAACGCCGGCCTCCTGAATGCAGGCATTGTCATGGCGTTTTTCGCGAGCAAGCTCGCTCCTACAAAGGCTCAGGCTTGCTTGAACATCTCCATCGCACGCTCCCGGATCTGCGCTTCGGTCAGGTCTTCCTTGTGGGTGGCCAGGAACCACACATGGCCGAATGGATCCTTCAGCGTGCCGGAGCGATCGCCGTAGAACTGGTCCTTGGGTTCGGAGATCGGTGTGCCACCGGCTGCGATGGCTTGTTTGTATTGCGCGTCGACGTCGTTGACATACACATGTAAACCGACGCTGGTGTGGCCATCACGCGGGCTGCCAAACGCACTTTCATCGCAGGGTGAACCCAGCATGATCGGCGAGTCACCGATGCGCAGCTCGGCGTGGCCAACTCTACCGTCGGGCATGTCCAGGCGCATGGCTTCGATGGCGCCAAAGGCTTTCTTGTAGAACTCGATGGCTTCGGCAGCTTTTTCGACGCCCAGGTAGGGCGTGACGCTGTGGAAACCCTCGGGAATGGGTTTAACGCTCATATCGTTCTCCTTGGGTTGTTGTGGTTGTGGAGGCACGGCCTTTTCACTATAGGCCACGTATGGCGGGGCCTGCGGGCAACCGACGAGGTGTTTGCCAGGCAACAGCGAACAGGCAGTTTGCTGCGCCATAAGCGGACCTGGGCGGGTTTTTACGGCCAAAACAGCGGTTTTGGACCCGGCACAGAAGCTGCAATACCTCTGGCAAACCATTCGCCTGAGAGCGTTGTATGTCTGTACTGCCTGTATCTGCCGATTACCCGATCCACACCCCCCATGCCGCAGTGATCCGCGACGAAGCCGAGGCGATTGCGGTTGCACATCGTGTCGCCGCTGTTCTCCTGGAGCAGGACGCCGAGCGCGATCGCACCCGCCAGGTGCCTGCCGACGTGGTGGACCTGTATTCCAACAGTGGCCTGTGGGGCATCAGCGTTCCACGCGAGTTTGGCGGTGCGCAGGTGTCCTACGCGGTGCTGGCGCAGGTGATCGCGATTATCTCGGCCGCCGACCCGTCCCTGGGGCAGATCCCGCAGAACCACTACTGCCTGTTGGAAGACATCCGTCTGCAGGGCACGTCCGAGCAACAGGCACATTTCTTTGGCCTGGCGTTGCAAGGCCATCGGTTTGCCAATGCGCTGTCGGAAACCGGCGGCAAGAACGTGCAGGATATCCAGGCCACCATTCGCCGCGAAGGCGACGGCTATGTGATCAACGGGCGCAAGGGCTATTGCACCGGTTCGTTGTATGCCCACTGGCTGGCAGTGCTGGCGCTGGATGAACAGCAGAATGCGCAGTTGGCCTTCGTCCCGCGCGGCACTGCCGGGCTGGTGGTGGTTGACGATTGGGACAGCATGGGCCAGCGCACCACCTCCAGCGGGACCGTGCTGGCACAGGATCTGCGGGTGCCAGCGTTCAATCTGTTTCCCACGCACAAATCCTACGATTCCCCCACGTTGGCCGGTCCTTTCGCACAACTGACCACCGCCGCCATCGACGCCGGCATCGCCCGTGCCGCCCTGCGTGACACCGTGCAGTTCGTCCAGCAATTCGCTCGCCCGTGGATTGACGCCGGGGTGGAAAAAGCCAGCGAGGACCCGCTGACCATCATTCAGGTCGGCGCCCTGGACATTCGCCTGGAAGCCGCCGAAGCGCTGCTGGGCCGTGCCGGTCGTGCGCTCGACGCCGCCCGCCCGGCGCCGAATGAAGACACGGTCGCGCATGCGTCCCTGGCCGTCGCACGCGCCAAGGTGCTCACCACCGAAATCGCCATCGAAGCCAGCAATAAGCTGTTCGAACTGGGCGGCACCCGCTCGACCTTGAAGAAGCACAACTTCGACCGCCACTGGCGCAACGCACGGGTGCACACCCTGCACGACCCGGTGCGCTGGAAGTACCACGTGGTGGGCAACTGGTTGCTCAATGGCGCCAAGCCACCGCGCCACGACTGGTCGTGATGCATGACTGAACTGTTCAAGAACATCTACTGGGCCGACATCGGCCAAGCCTGCCTGGAAACCCTGAGCATGCTCGTGGCTGCACTGGGTTTTACCGTGCTGCTGGGGCTGCCGCTGGGCGTGCTGTTGTTTCTCACCGGCAAGCGCCAGTTGCATGAGGCGCTGGTGGTGTATCGGTTGCTGTCAGTGGTGGTCAACGTGCTGCGTTCGCTGCCGTTCATCATCCTGCTGATTGTGTTGATCCCGCTGACCACCTTGCTGGTGGGCACGTCCCTCGGTGTGCCGGGCACCATCCCGCCGCTGGTGGTGGGCTGTACGCCGTTTTTCGCGCGGTTGGTGGAAACCGCGCTGCGTGAAGTGGATCGCGGTGTCGTCGAGGCCACCCAATCCATGGGCGCCAGTACCTGGCAGGTGATCCGCCACACGCTACTGCCAGAGGCCCGCGCTGGCCTGCTGGCGGCGGTGACCGTGACCGCAATCGTGCTGGTGGACTACACCGCCATGGCTGGGGTGATCGGTGGCGGGGGCCTGGGTGACCTGGCGATTCGCTACGGCTACCAGCGGTTCCAGACCGACGTGATGGTGGTCACCGTGGTGCTGCTGTTGGTGCTGGTGCAGGCCCTGCAAATGACCGGTGACCGTTTGGTGGCGCGTTACAGCCGCCGTTGATTCCTATAACAACTGCCTTTGGAGCACGTATGAAAAAGTCCCTGGCCATTTTGGCTGCTGTCCTGTCGTTGAATGCCTTTGCCAATGAAAAGCTGGTGGTCGGCGCTACGCCTGTGCCCCATGCGGAAATCCTCGAATTCGTCAAACCGGTGCTGGCCAAGGAGGGGGTGGACCTGCAGATCAAGGTCTTCACCGATTTCATCCAACCCAACCAGCAGTTGGCGCTGAAGAATATCGACGCCAACTATTACCAGTACCGCCCCTTCCTCGATGACTACAACATGACCCGTCACACCGACCTGGTGCCGGTGGTGGGCGTGCATATCGAGCCATTTGGCGCTTATTCGACCAAGATCAAAAACATCTCGGAACTGAAGGACGGCGCCACCGTGTCGATCCCCAATGACCCGGTCAACACCGGCCGCGCCCTGGTGCTGCTGGATGAAGCCGGCCTGATCAAGCTCAAGGACCCGAGCAACACCCTGAGCTCCCCACGTGATATCGCGGAAAACCCCAAGCACCTGAAAATCCGTGAACTGGAAGGCGCCTTGCTGGCCCGCTCGGTGAGCCAGGTGGACCTGGCGTTTGTGTTTGCCAACTACGCGCTGGAGGCGGGGATCGACACCAACAGTGCGTTGATCGTGGAGAAGGGCAAGTCCTTGTACGTTGAGTACCTGGTCGCACGGCCGGACAACATCAACGACCCGGGTATCCAGAAGCTGGCCAAGGCGTTGAACTCCGATGAAGTGCGCCAGTTCATCCTGACCCGTTACAAAGGCCAGATTGCCCCTGGTTTCTAAGAATTAAACACACATTCCTGTAGAGCCCGGCTTGCCGGCGATAGCGTCCTTTTGACCGCCATCGCCGGCAAGCCGGGCTCCTACAATGATTGGGTTTTCAGGTCATGCGGTTGGGGTAGGTTCCAGCAATTGAGCCCCCGGCCCACGCTCACCCAACTGATCATCCTGATTGCGCAACGGACACGCCTCCAGCGACAGACACCCGCAGCCAATACAGCCACTGAGCTTGTCGCGCAGCAGCATCAGCTTGTTGATGCGTTCATCCAGGTCCTCTCGCCACAACGCCGACAAACGCTCCCAATCCTGGGCGTTGGGCGTGCGCCCATCCGGCAGCGTCTGCAACGTCTCGCCAATCGTCGCCAGCGGGATACCCAAGCGCTGGGCGATCTTGATCACCACCACCCGCCGCAATACATCCCGTGGATAGCGGCGCTGGTTGCCGGCATTGCGATTGCTCTTGATCAGCCCCTTGGCTTCGTAGAAATGCAGGGCTGTGACGGCCACACCGCTGCGCGCGGCGAGTTGGCCGACGGTGAGTTCCTTGTTGAGCATGAAAAACTCCCAGACAACGCTTGACCTTGACTTAACTAGAGGTTTTACCCTGCGTGGCATCGAATCGCAAGATTCTGCCTACAGAGAAAGGGGAGTGTTCATGCAGGTATCAGAGAAAAATCGCAGCTTCACTCAATTGATCGAGTTTCAGATCGAACCCCAGCAACAACTGGCCCTGGTGACGGCCTTGACCACCCAAAGCGAGCGCCTGGCCCAGGGCCATGGCGGCTTTATCAATGCGAGTGTGCAGGTCAGTGATGACGGGCGGCGGGTACTCAATTACCTGCAATGGCGCTCGCGCGAGGATGGCGAGGCGGCTTTCAAATGCTTCGAGCACGGCGAGGAAGATTTCTGGACGCTGATTCGCGCCCACCAGGCCACGGCCGTGACGTTCGGTTCATTCCAGGTGCTGCGCAGTTTCGAGCGCAGCCATGACAACGCGTTGCACTGCCGACTAAATGGATAGGTGCAACATGCGCTCGCCCTGCACGTTTTCGCCTGGACGACGCTTGTTCACCGCCAGCTCGCCGATCTTGATCAGGCGCGTGCGCGTGACGTTGCGGCTCAAGCCCAGCAGGTTGGCGGTGTGCACCTGGTTGTAATGGCTGAAACGGTAGGCCGCGCGTAACAGGGCGTCCTCGACCTTTTCATGCAGGGCGCCGGCCTGCTCTTCGAACAGCTTCTGAAAGGCCCGCGCCAGCAATGCTTCGGCGCTGTTGTCGGTGCCGTGCTGGCTGTCGTCCTGACGCTCGATGCGCATGTTCGACAGACGCAGATCGTCGCGCTCGATCACACCGTTACGGCAGATCAACAGGGTGTGGTGGATCACGTTTTCCAGCTCACGGATATTGCCGGGCCAGCTGTAGCTTTTGAGTTTGTGCTCGGCCTCGCGGCTGATCGTGATCGGGCCATAGCCCAGGCGCTGGCTGTAGGCTTCGATGAAGTGTCGGGTCAGCGGCAGGATATCCCCCGGCCGGTCACGCAACGGGCTGAGCTCCAGGCTGACCACGTCGAGGCGGTAGTAGAGGTCTTCGCGGAAATGCCCGGCATTGATGGCCTTTTCCAACTGCACGTTGGTGGCGGCAAGCACCCGCACATCAATCGGAATGCTCTTGCGCGACCCCAGGCGCACCACTTCACGCTCTTGTAATACGCGTAGCAGCTTGACCTGGATCGCCATCGGCAAATCGCCGATCTCATCCAGGAACAAGGTGCCGCCGTCGGCTTCTTCGAACCAGCCGGCCTTGGCACTCAGGGCACCGGTGAACGCGCCTTTTTCGTGGCCGAACAGTTCAGCTTCCACCAGGGATTCGGAAAACGCGCCGCAGTTCACCGCCACGAACGGCCGGTTTCGCCGCGCGCTGAGGTTGTGGATATGCCGTGCCACCAGCTCTTTACCGGTCCCGGTCTCGCCGATGATCAGCACGCTGGCTTCGCTGGGCGCCACTTGCTGGATGTGGTCGAGCAGCGCCTGGGATTTCGGGTCTTCGAAGACTTGGGCTGTGGCGCGGATCGACGTGGCGAGGGCGGGCGAGGGCGGTAGGGTCAAAAGCTGCATGGGCACCTCTCTTAGGAATAGAACGTTGGAATCGGCAGGGACTGGTTCAACGCCCAATCCCCCAGTTCATGGAGCTTGTAGTCCACCGGGTCGTGCAGGGTCTGCGTGCGCAGGTTGCGCCAGTGACGGTCCAGGCGCAGTGACGCGTGGGTGGAGCGTGCGCCGGTGACTTCGAACAGGCGGCTGCACAGGTCCAGGCCCTGGCGGGTCGCGGCGACTTTGGCGGTGGCGATCGCAATAGCCAGTTGGCCGCGTTCGCTTTCGCTGAGGTTCGGGCCCTTTGCCCACGCCTGGTCGAGCAACTCGGCGGCGCGTTCCACCAGCAGGCGCACACCTTCCAGGGCGACCCAGAATTCGCCGTAGTGATGCAGCACGTAAGGGTCCTGGCGCACATCTTCGGCGCTGGATTTATGCCACGAGCGGGTTTCGGTGAGCGTGTAGTTGCGCGCTTCTTCGAAGGCGCCTTCGGCAATACCGAGGAACATATGCGTGAAGGTCAACTGGGCGATCAACGGGCGCAGGCAGGCGAAGGGCGTGCTCAGCGGGCCTGGGTCGAGCAGCAATTCCGATTCTTCGACGCGCACCCGTTCGAAGCTGGCGCTGCCGCTGTCGGTCTGGCGCTGGCCGATATTGTTCCAGTCATTGTGCAACGTAATGCCGCTGCGACCGCTGGGGATGGCTGCGATCAGCAGTTTGCCGCCGGCGGTTTCATCCACCGCCGAGGCGATCAGCATTTCCGAATCGCTGGCGCCGGAGCAGAAGCTCTTTTTGCCGGAGAACTCGCGCCAGCCACCGAAGTCCTTGACCACTGTGCGCGTATCCAACGGGTTGAGGGCGTTGCCCCAGAACCAGTTTTTGCGTGCGGTCTGTTCGAACCAGGGCTGCCATTGGTCCGGGCGCGAAAACAGGCGCACGGTGGCGAGCATCAGATGGTGAAAGCCGAAAACATGGGCGATGGAGCTGTCGACCTTGGCGAACTCGCGCACGATACCCAGGGTGTCGCTCCAACGTGCACCGAGGCCGCCATACTGGGTGGGAATGCTCAGGGCCAGCAGGCCGCTCTGGCGCAAGGCGTCGCGTTCGGCTTTGGGTGTGCCACCGCGCTCGTCACGTTCGACGGCGGTGAGGGCGAATTCGGCGGCCAGCAGTTTGGCGGTCTGCAACGGGGAGGGCAGGACGCTGTGGGGTTTGGCGGTCACGGGGTTTCCTCTATTTGCCTTGTAGGCGCTGGCTTGCTGTAGTGGGCACGCTTGCTGTGGTGAGCAGGCTTGCTGCGGTGAGCAGGCTTGCTGCGGTGAGCAGGCTTGCTGCGGTGAGCAGGCTTGCTGTGGTGAGCAGGCTTGCCCTGCGCTGGGCTGCGAAGCAGCCCCCTTGCATCGGCGGCGAACCCGTCGGGGGACAAGCCCCACTCACCACAGCAAGCCGGCTCCTACAGAAGAGCTGCGGTTCAGGCCTTTGTCGTCGGCAATACATCGTTGGCAATCATTTCGCCGAACGGGCCAGTGAGGTTGGTAACGCCGCGCCCGGCAAGGCTGGCATAGGGTTCCGGCAGCAACGGGAACACCAGCTCGGCAAAGCGATAGGCCTCCTCCAGGTGCGGGTAGCCGGAGAAGATAAAGCTCTCTATCCCCAGGTCCGCGTATTCCTTGATGCGCTCGGCGACTTGTTGCGGGTTGCCGACCAACGCGGTGCCGGCACCGCCGCGCACCAGGCCAACGCCGGCCCACAGGTTGGGGGCGATTTCCAGGTTGTCGCGGCGCCCGTCGTGCAGGGCGGCCATGCGGCGCTGGCCTTCGGAATCAAAGCGCGAGAAGGACTTCTGCGCCGCTGCGATGGTTTCGTCGCTGATGTGCTCGATCAGCTTATCGGCGGCTTTCCAGGCGTCCTCTTCGGTCTCGCGCACGATCACATGCAGGCGGATGCCGAACTTCACGGTGCGCCCGTGGCGTGCGGCACGTTCGCGTACATCCGCGAGCTTTTCCGCGACGGCGGCAGGCGGTTCGCCCCAGGTCAGGTACACATCGACCTGCTCGGCGGCGAGGTCGTGGGCGGCATCGGAAGAACCGCCGAAATACAGCGGCGGATAAGGCTTCTGCACCGGCGGGTAAAGCGCCTTGGCGTTCTGTACGCGCAGGTGTTTGCCTTCGAAATCCACCGATTCGCCCTGCAACACCCGACGCCAGATTTGTAGGAATTCGTCGGAGACTTCGTAACGTTCGCTGTGGTCGAGGAAGCTGCCGTCGCCGCGGTTCTCGTCGGGGTCACCGCCGGTCACCACGTTGATCAGCAGGCGGCCGTTGGACAGGCGATCCAGGGTCGCGGCCATGCGCGCCGACACGGTAGGCGAGATGATGCCCGGACGAATCGCCACCAGGTAACGCAGGCGTTCGGTCAACGGCACCAGCGCCGAGGCGATGACCCAGGAATCTTCGCACGAGCGGCCGGTAGGAATCAGCACGCCGTGGTAGCCCAGGCTGTCAGCCGCTTGCGCGACTTGCTTCAGGTAATTGAGGGTGACTGGCCGTGCACCTTGGGTGGTGCCCAAGTAATGACCATCGCCGTGAGTGGGCAGAAACCAGAAAACATCCATGACAAATCCTTAAGCGATTTTCAGCAGAGAGGGGGAGTGCGCAGCGAACAAAGGCGCTGCACGTTCTGCCGCCAGTTGAATACGGGCTTTCAATAGTTCGCTGGTTATTTGGTAGTCGGTGAAGTCCGCTTCGGTGGCATACACGCCGATGGGCAGGGTCAATGCCTGGAAGAAGCTGAACAGCGGGCGCAACTGGTGATCGAGGACCAGCGCGTGGCGTTCGCTGCCGCCGGTGGCTGCGAGCAATACGGGTGTGTTGATCAGGGCATTCAGGTCGACCAGATCGAACAGATGCTTGAGCAAACCTGGGTAGGAACCGCGATAGACCGGCGCGGCCACGATCAGCAGGTCGGCCTGTTCGATAGCCAACAGTTGCGCTTCGACGTGAGCAGGCAACTCATCGCGCGACAGCGCGCCGCCCAGGGGGCGGGCAATGTCACCCAGTTCGATCAGGGTGGTCTCGATCGGCAGCAAGGTGGCGAGTTCGGCCAGCACGGCCTGGGTCAGCACGAGGGTGCGGGACGGGCGCCAGGTTCCGCCGGAGAGGGCAACGACATTCAGGGGACGGGTCATGAACAGTTCCTTTTTCAACAGTGGTGCATAGCAGGTGGGTGCAACCTGTTGAGCAAGAGCTGTACCAACGGGCGCAGGCCTTGATTGGCGTGGGTTGCAGGCTCACGGCTGAAAAATGCTGCTGTTGGCTGCCTGGTGATTTGTTGAATAGCTGTTGCCGGGGCAACAGTTGCGTGAGCAACAGTGCCGGTGTTGTGTAGCGACATTTATAGAGGGTTAGGTTTATTCCGTAAATGAACGTATTTCCATATTTATAGATCTTAAGTGAATATGAGGGGGCCAAGGTGGTTGATAGCAACTATCACGGGAGGTGATTTTTCACCGCGCAACGGCGGGAGTAGCCTGTGTTCATTGACTCGAAACCTCCTTCGCAGGCCCGTCGCCATGAACCGATTCCTCGCCGTTTCCTTATTGATTGCCAGCGCTGTCCTTGCCGGATGTGCGACCCATTCCTCACCTGAATTACGCCCTTACACTACCGAAGAAACCAAACAGTTGGCTCTGGAAGCGTTGAGTCGGCGTGGTTTGTCGTTTGATGAATATCAACAGCAGCGCGCCGCACTGACCGGCCAGCCGCAGAAACCCTTCGGCTTTGATCGCCAGGGTGAAATGAACGCCGAGCGCAATGTGACCCTGCATGGTCGTCCGAGTTGAGCCCGCGCCAGTTGGTAGAAAGCCCGAGGTTTCGCTTAAGGAACCTCGGGCTTTTTGTTTTCCATGGGGTGACTTCAGCCTGTTAAGCTGAATTTCAGGAGCGTTCCTACGCACATTTACATAAAGTGGTCCTTCTTTAATGGCATTCGATCGGTTAAACCTGACGACCTCTGTCCCGGTCCATGCCCCTGAGACGCTGCTCTCGGGAACCTGCTCTGCGAGTTTTTAACGTCATGAATAAACGTCCGCTGTATTTCGACTACGCCGCCACCACCCCGGTGGATGAGCGGGTCATCCAGGTAATGGTCGAGTGTCTGGGCTTCAATGCCAATTTCGGTAACCCCGCGTCCAGTTCCCATGCGTTCGGCCAGGCGGCCCGGCAAACGGTTGAACAGGCGCGTCGCCAGGTGGCTGGGCTGGTCGGTGCCAACCCTGAACAAATCGTCTGGACTTCCGGCGCCACGGAATCCAACAACCTTGCGATCAAGGGCGTGGCCCAGGCGCGGGGCGTGGCGGGTGGGCATATCATCACCAGCCAGATCGAGCACAAGGCCACCCTGGATACCGCGCGACAGCTGCAGGAAGCCGGCGTGGCCGTAACCTACCTGGTGCCGGATACCGATGGCTTGATCAGCGCCGATGCCGTCAGCGAAGCCTTGCGCGAGGACACCTTCCTGGTGTCGCTGATGCTGGTGAATAACGAACTGGGCACCCTCAACGATATCCCGGCCATTGGCGCTCGTGTGCGTGAACACGGCGCGTTGTTGCATGTGGATGCGGCACAGGGGGCGGGCAAGGTGGCAATCGACCTGGCACAGTGGCCGGTGGATTTGATGTCGTTTTCGGCCCACAAGCTGTATGGCCCCAAAGGTATCGGCGCTTTGTACGTCGGGCCACGGGCGCAACAGAAAGTTCTGGCGCAGATTCACGGCGGCGGCCACGAAGGCGGTCTGCGCTCCGGCACCTTGGCGACGCATCAGATTGCCGGCATGGGTACCGCGTTCGCCCTGGCGGCCGCGTCTTTTGCCGAAGAAAAGGCGGTGATCGTGGCCCTGCGCCAGCGCCTGCTGGACCAGTTGGCGTCGGTGGCCGGTGTGCGTCTCAATGGCAGCGCCACGCAACGTATTCCACACACCCTGAGCCTCACGTTCAGTGAAGGTGAATTCAATGCCGCTGCGTTGAGCGCGGGGATCGCGTTTTCCGCGACGTCCGCCTGCAATTCGGCGAGCAACGCGCCGTCCCATGTGCTGCTTGCCCTGGGCCATGACGCACGCAGCGCCGGGCGCACCATTCGCTTGAGCCTGGGCCGGTTTACCACCGAACAGGATATCGACCAGGCAGTGCAGTTGATCAAGGCAGCCCTGGCCAGTGCACCGGCTTTTTGGGCGGTCTGATCCATTTATCGCAACACATAATAATTATTTGTGGTTAGCAGGAGACACAATGAGTACGCAGCCCTTGACCCATGGAACGGTTCCCCAGCGCTTGGCGCATACCCGTGAACTGATGAGCCGCGAGGGCATCCACGCCCTGCTGGTGCCGTCGGCCGACCCGCACTTGTCCGAATACCTGCCGGGTTACTGGCAGGGCCGGCAATGGTTGTCGGGGTTTCATGGTTCGGTGGGAACGTTGATTGTCACCGCGGACTTTGCCGGTGTGTGGGCCGACAGCCGCTACTGGGAACAGGCGACCAAGGAACTCAAGGGCAGCGGCATCGAACTGGTCAAGCTGCAGCCGGGCCAACCCGGCCCGCTGGAGTGGCTGGCCGAGCAAACGCCGGAAGGGGGCGTCGTCGCGGTGGACGGTGCGGTCATGGCCGTGGCGTCGGCGCGCACCCTGGGCGGCAAGCTGGCGGAGCGCGGTGCCCGCCTGCGTACTGATATCGACCTGCTGGATGCAGTCTGGCAAGACCGCCCGGCATTGCCGGACCAACCGATCTATCAACACCTGCCACCACAGGCCACCGTCAGCCGTGGTGAAAAACTCGCCTCGCTGCGCACCGCCTTGCAAGAGAAGGGCGCCGATTGGCACTTCATCGCGACCCTGGATGACATTGCCTGGCTGTTCAACCTGCGCGGTGGTGACGTTTCATTCAACCCCGTGTTTGTGTCCTTTGCGTTGATCAATCAGCAGCAGGCCACGTTGTTCGTGGCGCTGAGCAAAGTCGACGCCCAGCTGCGGGCTGTGCTGGAGCAGGATGGCGTGACGCTGCGCGACTACAGCGAAGTGGCTGACGCGTTGCGCGCGGTGCCGGCGGGCGCCAGCTTGCAGGTCGACCCGGCCCGTGTCACCGCTGGTTTGCTGGAAAACCTGGATGCTGGCGTCAAGCTGATCGAAGGGCTCAACCCGACCACATTGGCCAAGTCCCGCAAGAGCCTGGCCGACGCGGAACATATCCGCCAGGCCATGGAGCAGGATGGCGCGGCGCTGTGCGAATTTTTCACCTGGCTGGACAGTGCGCTGGGGCGAGAGCGCATCACTGAACTGACCATTGACGAGCACCTGACCGCCGCGCGCACCCGTCGCCCCGGTTATGTGTCGCTGAGTTTCAACACCATCGCCGCCTACAACGCCAATGGCGCGATGCCGCATTACCATGCCACTGAAGAAGAACATGCGCTGATCGAAGGTGATGGTCTGTTGCTGATTGACTCGGGTGGCCAGTACCTGGGCGGCACCACGGATATCACGCGGATGGTGCCTATCGGCACACCGAGCGAGGAGCAGAAGCGTGATTGCACCCGTGTGCTCAAGGGTGTGATCGCCTTGTCCCGTGCACATTTCCCGAAAGGGATTCTTTCGCCACTGCTCGACGCCATTGCTCGCGCGCCGATCTGGGCGGAAGGCGTGGACTACGGTCACGGTACCGGGCATGGCGTAGGCTATTTCCTCAACGTGCATGAAGGTCCGCAAGTGATTGCCTATCAGGCGGCTACTGCTCCGCAAACGGCGATGCAGCCGGGGATGATCACCTCAATTGAGCCAGGTACTTACCGTCCGGGCCGGTGGGGCGTGCGCATCGAGAACCTGGTGCTGAACCGCGAAGCGGGCAAGACCGAGTTCGGCGAGTTCCTCAAGTTCGAAACCCTGACCTTGTGCCCGATCGATACGCGCTGCCTGGAACCCTCGTTGCTGACGGCGGACGAGCGCGAGTGGTTCAACGCCTACCACGCTGAAGTGCGCGCGCGTTTGAGCCCGTTGCTCAGCGGTGCCGCGCTTGAGTGGTTGCAGGTACGCACTGCCGCTATTTGATCGCCTGCAGTTCAGGAGCCTGGGCCAAGGCGTCGGCCATATAGTCGACGAACGCCTTGACCCGGGCCGACTGGCGACGGTTGGGCGCCGACACCGCATGGATCGGTAGCGACTGTGGGGTGTAGTCCTGCAACAGCGCGACCACGCGGCCGGCTTTCAAATCGTCGTAGAACAACCACAGGGGCGACAGCGCAATGCCGAGCCCTGTCAACACCATCTCCCGCACCGCCTCGGAGTTGTTGCTCTGGGCGTTGCCGGCGATGCGTACGCTGTGCCGCTTGCCATGTTTTTCGTAAACCCAATGGTTCTGGCTGCTGAGCAGGTTGAAGAGCAGGCAGTTGTGCTGGCTGAGGTCCTGCGGGGTTTTCGGTGCGGGATGCCTGGCAAGGTAGGCAGGGCTGGCCACGGTGACACGGTGGGTGGTGCCGATCTGCCTGGCGATCAAACCGCTGTCGCGCAACTCACCAATCCGCAAGGTCACGTCCAGGCCTTCGCTGACCATGTCCTGGAGGTGATCGTTGAGTTGCAGGTCCACGTGCACGTCAGGGTAGTGCTGCAGGAAATCGCTGAGGCGCGCAGCAATCTGCAGGCGCCCGAAACTCACTGACGAACCGACGCGCAAGGGGCCGGCGATTGCCTCTTTGCCGGTCTGGAAACTGTGTTCGGCGGCGTCTACGGCGGCGAGGATTTCGCGACAATGGCTGTAGTACCGCTGACCTTCGTCGGTCAGGGACAGTTGGCGCGTACTGCGGGCAATCAGCTTGCCACCCAGTTCGGTTTCCAGGGCGCGCAGGATTTTGCTGATGGTGGGTTGGGTGGTCTGCATTTCCCGAGCGACGGCGGAAAAGCTGCCGCGTTCGATCACTCGAACGAAAATCGCCATTGCGTTGAGTTTATCCATGAGCTGTCCGATTCATGCCGAATGGGCATGGGTACTATAGCTTCATGGCGTCTTATCGGCATGAGTCGGCACATGGATCATGGGGCTCATTCTTCTATGACGCGAGATCACCAACATGACTGATATGCACGCCTTGATTGTGGACGCGGTGGATGCTCCGTTTCGGCTGGCGACAATCCCCAAACCGGTGGCCGGCGCTGGCCAAGTGTTGGTCAGGATTCGCGCCAGTGGCCTTAACCCATTGGACGGCAAAATCCGTGCAGGCCAGGCTGCCCATGCCCGGCAACCATTGCCGGCGGTACTCGGTCTGGACCTGGCCGGTACTGTCGAAGCTGTTGGCCCGGACGCCGGTGAGTGGCAGCCGGGGGATGATGTGTATGCGTTGGCGACCGGGATCGGCGGTGCACAGGGCTCATTGGCCGACTATGCGGTCGTCGATGCCCGTTTGCTGGCGAAGAAACCTGAGGGCTTGAGCATGCGTGAAGCGGCAGTGTTGCCGCTGGTGCTGGTTACGGCATGGGAAGGATTGGTGGACCGGGCTCGTGTAGGTTCCGGGCACAAAGTGTTGATTCAGGGTGGTGCGGGCGGTGTAGGACATGTCGCAGTGCAATTGGCGATTGCCTATGGCGCACAAGTCTATGCCACCGGCTCCGCCAGGCATCGTTCGGTCATCGAGGGTTTGGGTGCGACGTTCATCGACTACCAGCAGCAGTCGGTCGAAGCGTATGTCGCGCAGTACACCGCAGGCGAAGGCTTCGACATTGTGTATGACACCGTGGGTGGGGAAACGCTGGATGCATCCTTCCGGGCAGCCAGGACCTATCACGGGCATGTGGTGAGTTGCCTGGGATGGGGGCAACACAGTCTGGCGCCGTTGTCGTTTCGTGGGGCGACCTACTCGGGTGTGTTTACCCTGTTGCCGTTGTTGACCGGTAAGGGCCGTGAACATCATGGGCAGATACTGGCCGAGGCGGCGCGGTTGATCGACGCCGGCAAGCTCAAGCCGATCATGGACGAGCGTCAATTCGATTTGCACAGCGCAAACGCCGCTTACGATCTGCTCGCAAGCGGCGCGCAAGGGCGCTTGGCGATCGAGATTTAACTCAGGGCTTCGCGCACGAAATCCAGACGGTCCTGACCGAAGAACAGCTGTTTGCCTACAAACATGCTGGGCGCACCGAACACGCCACGTTGAACGGCCTGTTCGGTGTTGTTTTTCAGGGCAGCCTTTACGCTTTCGTCATTGGTCAAAGCCAGCACTTCATCGGGGTCAAACCCGTGCTCGATGAGCACGGCAGCCACCACGGCGGGGTCTCCCATGTGACGGCCGTCTACCCAGAGTGCGTGGAACAGGCAATCGACGAAGGCCTGGAAACGTTCAGGGTGGTGCAATTGGATGCCGGTGATCGCACGCATCAGCATCAGGGTGTTGATGGGAAAGTGCGGGTTGAACCGGAGCGGTACGTTGTAGCGACGGGCATAACGCGCCAGGTCATCAAACATGTAGCGACCTTTTGCGGGAACGGTGATTGGAGAGGCGTTGCCGGTCGCCTTGAACACGCCGCCCAACAGCATGGGCTTGTACACCAGCTGCGTACCGGTTGCCGCGCACAGCGCCGGCAGTTGGGTGTAGGCCAGGTAGGTGGCAGGGCTGCCGAGATCAAAGAAGAATTCCAGGGTTTTACTCATGGTCGATGCTCGCTGCTTATTGTTATGGGGGCGTGCTTACCAGGGTTCATTCCAGGGGCGCAGGTCCAGTTCAAAGGTCCACGCATCGCGAGGTTGGCTGTGCAGGTACCAATAGTTATCGGCGATGTGCTCGGGATTGAGGATGCCGTCCTGGTCCTTGAGCGCGTATTTCTGCGGGAAGTTGTCACGAATGAAGTCGGTGTCGATGGCGCCATCGACCACGATATGGGCGACGTGGATGTTCCTCGGGCCCAATTCCCGCGCCATGCTTTGCGCGAGCGCCCGAATACCATGCTTGGCCCCGGCGAATGCGGCGAAGCCTGCACTGCCGCGCAATCCAGCGGTGGCGCCCGTGAACAGGATGGTGCCGCGATTGCGCGTGACCATGCGCTTGGCCACTTCGCGTGCATTCAGGAAGCCGGAGAAACAGGCCATTTCCCAGATCTTGAAATACTTGCGCGCGGTTTCTTCGAGGATGCTGCAAGGCACGTTGGCGCCGATGTTGAACACGAAGGCTTCAATCGGGCCCAGTTGGGTTTCGATTTGTTCGATCAGCGCGATGACGTCGTCTTCCTTGCGCGCATCGCAGGCAAATCCATGGGCTTCTCCGCCGGCTGATTGAATGCTGTCTACCAGCGGCTGCAGTTTGTCGGCGCTGCGGCGGGTGACACAGGCCACATAGCCTTCGCGGGCGAAGCGTTTGGCAATGGCCCCGCCGGTTGCATCACCAGCGCCCACTACCAATACGATTTTCTTGTTGTGCGTCATGGGAACTCCGTTTGCTCGATGGTCGAGCAGGAGTTTAGACGCAGCGCCGCGAAGAGCCGGGTTTGTATCTGGAATTTAATAGGAGCAGTCAGGGGAGGACTGCTCGAGCGATTACTTGCAGATGACGATCATGCTGCGGCTGGTGTAGCCGGCAGGGTTGAGGCCAAAGGGGTAATCCCCCGGTTCCTCGGAATTGTCACCGGACTTTGCGATTACCCGGTAGCCCTTGGCGCCACACGAGTTGGTCGCACTGGTGTAGCACTGGTCCCAGGAAGAAGACAGGCCGGAACAGTTGATATGCAGCCCTTTTTTGCCACGTTTCACTTCTGTCTTGGTGGTCGCGGCACAGCCAGCAATGGCCATGACCATTAACAGTATCAAAATTCGCTTCATTCCTATCCTTAATAGCCACCTCGTATGCTAGAGGCTGGCTCTACTCGCTCTCGGGTGTAGCGTTCGCGCTGTCCTTGTCGAAATTCTCCATGAATGACATTCGTTTACGGCTTAAACATGGCCTAAATGCGCGCTAAATACCAGAGCTACATTCAAACAGGCTTCAATCCGCTGGAACCAACGGCTTTGACTCGCTGCGCATCGTCACCGTGGCCCCTACGGAGGCCAGGATGATGCAGGTGATTGCCAGCCATTGTGCGAGCGACAAGTGTTCGTGCAGGAAGAGCAGGCCGGAAAGCGCGCCGAAGGCGGGTTCGATGCTCATGAGGGTGCCGAAGGTGCGAGCGGGCAGGCGCGTCAGTGCGACCATTTCCAGGGTGTAGGGCAGGGCAGTGGACAAAATGGCAACGCCGATGGCGACCGGAATCAACGCAGGCGTCAGCAATGCGCTGCCTGCGTGGACGATACCGATAGGCGCGACAAACAATGCAGCGATCATCACACCAAGCGCGGCGGTCTGGACGCCGTTGTCGTTACCGGCCTTCTGGCCATAGAGAATGTAGAGTGCCCAGCAGACGCCAGCGCCCAGAGCGTAGGCTGCGCCCAGCAGGTCGATACCGCTGCTGGCTTCGCCCATGGGGATGAGCAAGAGAAGGCCGATGATTGCCAGGGCGATCCAGAGGAAATCCACTGCGCGCCGGGAGGCGTAGATGGCGACGGCGAGTGGCCCGGTGAATTCGAGGGCGACGGCAATCCCCAAGGGCACGCTGCGCAAGGACATATAGAAGAGGAAGTTCATGCCACCCAATGCCATCCCATAGACGATAACGGTGCGCAGGGATTTGGCTGTCAGCTTGGCGCGCCACGGGCGTAATAGAAGCAGCATGATCACGCTGGCGAAAATCAGGCGCAGGGCCGTGGTGCCTTGTGCGCCGACGATAGGGAACATGCTCTTGGCCAGCGAGGCGCCGGACTGGATGGAGGCCATGGCGATCAACAGCAGGCCGACCGGGAACAATATCGAAGCCAGGCTGCGGGGGGAGGTGGTCATTGAGGGTGTTCGTCCGAAGTCATATATAAGAGAAACGTGGGCGCTATGATGCTTAACTGTTTGGTGTTGAGCAATATATTGCTCAACTATCCTTTTCGACACCTTATCTGAGGGGGATTTGGAGGTTTTCAGGTTCTTTGATAGAAAAAGCGAATTAAGGGTTGACGGCAGATTCTGGAAGTCTATAATTCGCCCCACTTCCGGCGCAGTCGAAACGGAAAACTCCTTGGTAAACAAGTAGTTACGCAGGATTCGACAGCGACTTGCTTCAGTTCATCGAAGCCCAGAAGGAGTTGGTAGAGCAGCGTTGTTCGGCTCTATTAACGTTTCGG
>NZ_JFCA01000064.1 GCF_000612585.1 Pseudomonas sp. CHM02 | reverse complement strand
ATAGTTAAACCATCCGCCTCATGCCGCCACTTCCCACCAAGCCATGAAAAGATTCGCTTTAAGCGGATTAACTATTTCCGCCAATCACCGACTCTTTCCACACCTTCCCGAATTTTTTAGTACATTGCACAGCACACTCTAATTCGACTGGACTGGTGATGTACTAATGCCCCTGACTGACACGGCCGTTCGACAGGCCAAGCCTGCTGACAAGGACTTCACCCTCACGGACGGCAGCGGGCTCTCCCTGTTCGTCGCCACCAATGGCACCAAGTCGTGGCACTTCCGGTTCTCATGGCTTGGCAAGCAGCCGCGCATGTCGCTGGGCACCTACCCAGAGATATCCCTCAAGGACGCCCGCGAACTGCGCGACCAGGCCAGGGGGCTTGTGGCCAAAGGTGTCGATCCGCGCGCCAAGCGCCGTGAGGAAAAGCATCAGGCCAGCGCCCTGGCCATGAACACGTTTGAGGCCGTAGCCAATGAGTGGCATGCCTTCAAGGCGCCGCGCATGGTTGTGTCAGCCAGCGGCGGTTCGGCCCAGGCAAGGTTCTACCTGGACAAGGACTTGATCCCGGTCCTGGGCAAGATCCCGATAGCCGACGTGAAGCGCTCCGACGTGCTGGCCGCGCTGCGCCGGATCGAGAAGCGTGGCGCCCTCAACTCGGCGCGCAAGTGCCGGTCCTGGCTGAACGAGATTTTCCGCTACGGCATGGTGTCGGGATACCTGGACATCAACCCGGCCTCAGACCTGGACATCGTGGCCCAGCAAGAGCCGCCTGTGCGGCACAACCCCATGCTGGTGCGCAGCGAGCTGAAAGAATTCTTCGACGTGCTGCAGGCGTCAACAGCGGCCGCGTATGTGAAGTGCGCCATCAGGATCTTGTGGTTGACCGGCGTGCGCACCACAGAACTGCGCAACGCAACGATTGACCAGGTCGACCTGGAGGTCGGGCTCTGGTCGATCCCGCCTGATGCTGTAAAGCAGTTGAAAAAGAGGGTTCGAAGACAATCAAAGGAGGATGAAGTACCGCCATATCTGGTGCCACTGTCGCGGCAGGCGGTGGAGGAAATGCGCAAGGTGCACCAGTTGACCGGTGGCTACCGTCTGCTGATCGCGGGTCGTAATGACCCACGGCAGCCGATCAGCAACAACACGGTCAACTCAGCACTGAAACGCATGGGGTACGAGGGGAGGCTCACCGGGCACGGGATACGTGCGTCGATCTCTACAGCCTTGAATGAGATGGGGTACAACGGGGATTGGGTCGAGGCACAGCTATCGCACGCCAGCGGGAGCAAGGTGCGCAGGTCTTACAACCATGCCGAATACGTGGAGCAACGGCGGGTGATGATGCAGGAGTGGGCCGACTACTTGGATTCGGTCGCCGCCGGCGGCTGACCGACCACAGAGCGCGATGCCGCCCACTGCTCAACCTCGGCACGAATCCAGGCCACAGCTTTGACGCCTAGCTTCCGTTGTTTTGGGAAGTCGCCGGCAACAGCCATGCGGTAAATGCTGGTGGTGCTTAGACCCGAGATTCGCCGAACCTCTGGCAACTTGATGTACTCGATGTGGATTGCTGGTGGGGTGTCGGTGCGTGCAGTGTTCATGGGAATACCTCGCCACGCCGTCGCCGGCTGGATTGATTGGATTGGGTGGGGGTTACTGCTTAGGAGTTAGGGCGGGGAGCGGCTGCCAGTGGGTTGGCTCGTCGTCTTCACAGAATCCTCCGTCCCATGAGGACCACGACGCACCAGAGTCATACTCGTAGTTGCCCAGATAGGCGCCGGTTGAGTGGAACTCTGCTTCTGATTTTGTCCATTCGATCCATGCTCCCGATGTCACCCGGTCGCCTTTGCGCAGGATTATTTCTGTTCCGTCCTTCGGCGCGGTTTCGATTGGCTGCCACGGATCTGGCATCACCACCGCTACCGGCGCTGGCTGCTCGGCGTAGAGCTTACGTACCTCATACTCACCAGGCTGCGCTTGGCACATTTCAAGGCTTTCGCCGCTCATTTCTTCCCAGCAGTCCGAACCGTGAGAGCGAACCAGGCACACCGGCTCGCCCTGGGGCTGGGCGGCTTTCAATTCCTCCAATTCGGTGCTTACCCGGTTGAAAGCTTCGACGCTTACCCATTGCACGTTCTCGGCAGGCGCATCCAGCAGGGAGCGCAGCTCAATGCGTGCGTCCGTGCCATTCCAGCCCTCGGTAAGACGTTCGGCAAGCTGACGCGAGATCAGCACGCCGTCAATCGTTTGAGTGGTGGTCATGGCTTGGCCTTCGATGCGATAGCGGTCAATGCCGCGTCAAGGTTGGTAACGGCCTTGTGCCGGGTTGTGCAGGTGACGCTAACCACGGTGAAGCTTGAGCCGCCCTTGGCTGTCCAAGACCCATCCGGGTTCTGCGTTACCTCAATTACGTGACCCATAAATCACCTCAGCAAATCAGTTGTGCCAGTGCCAGCAGGCACCAGCAGTAGGCGGGGAGTTGGGATTTCATGGATTAATCCCCACGGTTCTAGCTATTTCGATCAGAACGTCGCGGAATTCTGGCGGAGTAGCATTGCGGAGCTTTGTTTTATCCTTGCCGCCGATCATCGCCATCATTCCTATGCGGCGTGCTTTTTCGTAGCCATGCTTAGCCAGTGCTACCGGGTGAATGCGCTGCTCTACTTTACCCCACCGAAGTTCTGGCAATTTCTCGCGCGATACGCCAGAAGCGAGAAGCCAAGTCGGCTTTCCAGCCATGTGCCCGTAATGCCCCTGGTACACACAGCACGTCCACATGCCTGCTGCCGCCTCTACCCACCCACCTGAGCGCGGAGGCTTTTTAAGGCCAAAAGCAGCCCAGGCATGCGAGTCGCATGGATGCTCAAGAACGCCGCCGAACTCAACAAGCGAAGACAGGGCGGAAGCAAAGCAACCGTCGTCATCGCCCAGCTTGAACTGGTGAGGCTTGCGGGTACTTCCGTGCCAGAAACGGCCCCAGCGCTGGCAAGGGGGGTGCGCTACAACCGGGTGAGGTCCGTTATATTTCCTGGCGTCACGCTTTTCGTCCCACGGATCTACGCCAGGCACGCCGATGTAATGCCCTTCCGGCTCAACGTAGAGAGCGGCTACCGAGTTACTCATCGCCATCACCCTCTGCTGGCTTGAGTGCGGCGTCAACATCGGTGATAAAACCAATATGCCAATCATAATCAGGGTGCCGTACGTACTCAGAAGCGTCACGCAGCAACTCGACCAGCTCCTCATTTCGCTGCTCGGCGGCGGTCAGGCGCTGTTGCAGGGCGTCACGCTCGGCGGTTACCCGGTCATGATCGGCGCCCAGCACAACGTTGAGTCGGCCAAGGGCCGGGCCTTCCACAAGGCCGGCCTCGGTTACGTGGTAACGCTTCACCGTTGCCGGATTGCACTCAGGGCAGCGGTCGCCGTCATAGCCATCAGGACGCAGGCAACCAATCTCCCCGCGGTCATTGCAGGTGTCGCACGACGGGTCGGGCTGTTCTGGCGCCGACAATGAAACGCCTGCTGGCGATAGTTTGCAGAATTCACAGTCAAGGAAACCGACTGCTGGATCGATGCCGGTTCCATTGCAGGAATGACAGAACGCCTTGGGTGGTGTGTTCATTGGTTTTTCTCCCGTGCACGCAGCTCGGCCATTTGCACCTGCCGGGCCTTGCTGCACTTGTCGTGGTTGCCGTGGGCGCGGGACTTCCCGCACTGGTCACAGATGGTTTGCAGGTCGAGCGGCTTCATGGGCCGCCCGCGAATGGTGGTGGTGCGGCGTAGGTTGGTCATGACGGCAGTGCCTTGATAGCCAACTTGCCGAGTGCGCGGACAAGACGTTTCGCGTTGCCGAACTCCCGGCGAGCGTCTTTCCTGGCGAGAATCAAACTCCAAGCAGCGAGGCAGTGCGGGCAAGCACCTTCGGATTCCTCATCCCAGCCGGTGAGCTGGTCTGTGATTTCTTCTTGGTCGAGGCGGCGCTCAGAGCAGTAATCGCTCACGGTTGCGGTGAGGGCCTGATGCAGGTGGTGGTTGACGCGGCTGTTGTCCCAAAGGGGCGACTTATCGTCGAACTCTTTGTATGCCTCGATGGTGATCGGGCACTGTTCAAGCGTGGTCACAATGGCTTTCTTGATCCTCGTCAGCTCGGCTGCTGCTGACTCGTAACGAATAAGTGCGGCGACTGCTCGTTCGCCGAGTGGTGGCCTGCTCATGAAGCCCCCTTCAACATATCAATGACGATCTTCACGCCGCTGGCCACGCTGGCCGGTTGCTGCACGGCGTACCGGGTCAGATCGGCGATGGCCTTGGTCCGTACCGGCTCGCGCCGTATGGATGGCCCCAAGGCCTGGACGAAGTCGACGGCCCACCGCTTTGCCTCCAGTTCTATGACGCGGTTGATGGGGCCGGTTATGACCAGTTCGGGCAACGGCTCGTTGGCTACGATGGGCGGGAGAAGCTTGGTTTTCGGCGCGGGCGCCTGGAACTGGCGGTCGAACGCGTCCGCCAGCGCCTTGAGTGCTGTTGAGTTCATGGGGCACCTCAAGGGCGCCCACGCGGGGCGCCAGCAGAATTAAGCCACCTGAGCAGGCGGGTTCATGGCGAAGTAGATGCGGGCGCACGCTTCGGTGTCGGGCCGCGCGCGGTGGCCACCGACCAGTTCTTCACCGGTGAAGTGCAGCAGGGCCTCGGCAACCGAGGGCTGTTTGAACTGACGCCCACGGCCGGCGGCGATCATGCGTTCGGTCGGCGGGCATTTGACGATGCTGGTGGCGGCCTGGCAGGTGCAGTACTTCGGCCCGGCCTTGAATTCGTCGGCGGTGGCTTCATCCATGAAACGCTTCAAGCCAATGCGCAAGATGCGGTCATCGAACGATACGTTGTGAGCAACGCGCAGGCCGGCCTGCGCCATGATGCTCATGAAGCCGGCGACCGCTTCACGCTCTGGAATGCCGTGCTCCAGGGCCATTTCAGTGGTGATGCCGTGGATCGCTGCAACGTTGTCAGGGATCACCCAGCCATCAGGGCGCACCATCGCTTCGAACGAGTCCACCAGCACGCCATCAGGGGTGTACAGCAGGGCGCAGATGTCGACGATATGCGGTTGGTCGGGGTGATCGCTGGGCGCCTTGAACTGCGGCAGGCCAGTGGTTTCGGTATCGAAGAAGCAAATCAACTCGGACATAGGTTTTCTCCAGGCACAAGAAAGGCGCCCATAGGCGCCTGGCGGTGTTGCGGGGATAGGTTTAGGTCACGTCTTCCAGAGTGGCGACGACCTTGTAGCTGTGATCCATGGCGGTTTCGCCCTCGGCGTCCAGCGCGATCACACCGTTATCAAGCAGGCGGATCAGCAGAGATGCAGCCTTGTCGCTATCGATGGCCAGTCGGCTCTGGATCCAGTGGGCCTTGAACGCCTTGTTGTTGGACTTGAGCACGATCAGCTGGGCCGCATCGTCGTAGGTGAACTCGCCGAACTCTTTATCCAGGTCGGCACCGGCGCCGTCTGCGCCACCGGTGCGCTGCGCCAGTTCTTCGGCGGTGCCCAGCGGGCTCTGGCCGTCCGGCTCATCAGGGCCTTTGCCAGCAAACAGGCTGCCAGTCAGGTCGCTGACGTGCAGCGCCAAATCCTTCTGGTCGCGGTCCGGCTGGATGAAGTCAAGCCCATCGTCGTAGTCGGTTGGCGCCAGCACCAGTAGGCACATCTTGCCGGGAACCTTCGCCAAGGCCGTAGCATCCGGCGCGTTTACGTCAATGCTGGCCGTGATGGTGATAGCCTTTTTCTTGAACTTGGCGTCCACCACCTCGACCTCGATGGTTTCGACGTTGCGCGAGCTGATGATGGCGATGGCGTTGTGCGCCGCTTCCGTCGCGCCCTTGGTGAAACGATCAATAATTTCCTGCTGGCAGCCTTCATTCAGCTTGCTCCAAGGCGAGTGAATGTTCTTCACCTCGAACAACATAGTGTTCACCAGGTCATGCACCAGCAGCTCGTGAGCCAGATACGAAGGTTCAATGCCCGCCAGCTTGGCGCGCTCAATGATGTCGCGGTGTTCAGTCTTCATGGGCATTCCTCAGTGCTTGGCGATGCGCTCAAGCTTCGATTGTTGAGCGGGGCTCAGGTTGGTATGGGCGCCGTAACGCTTGAAGCTGGCGCGGATGTTTTCGACGAATTCCAGTTCCCATTCCCCGCTGGCGTGCAGCTCAGCGGAGGCCAGGATTCCGGCGAACTCCTCGACACTGTCGTAGATGTCGAGGATGGATTGAGCAGCCATGATCAGGCTGCGACCAGGTTGGCCTGTACTGCCTGGATGTGGTTGACCAGGGCGGTACAGATGCGCGAGAAGTCGCATTCGCGGTACAGCGTTGCGCCGCGCTCACGGGCAGCAGGTTCAAACCCAAGCGAACTCATGAAGCTGGCAGACACGACGAAGCCGAGGCGGTCGCTCAGGTCACCCAACTTGAAGTGCCGGCCATCGTCGACGGGCTGTTGCACTGCGGCAGCCGTCTTGATCGGCGTGGCAGCGACCTGCGCCGGCTGTTCCGTGACTTTCACAGGCTGCTCAACAACTGGCTCAGCAACCGGCTCGACCACCTGTTGCTGCTGGGCTGCGAGCTGCGCCTTTTCCTCTTCCAGGCGCTTGAGCTGGGCCTGCTGCTCTTCGTGCTCGTTGATCCGGACCTTGATCAGCGCCACCAGGTCATCGTTGGCCTTCATGACCAACTCTTGGGTATCCGCGAACAGGAATTTATGGTCGACAGCCAGCACGTTCAGGCTTTTCAGGTTTGCCCGAATCAGGTCAGCAATGCGGCTGGCCTCGATTTTGGCCCGTGCCAGTTCCGCATCAGCCGCTTCGTGAAGGCTGGACACCGACTTCTTGCCCTTGATGGCGCCTGCAAAGTCGGAGGCCACACGTGGCATGCGGATGCGGCCACCCAGCGTGCTGTTGATCTGGTCGATATGGTCCTGCAAGGCCTTGGCCGCATCCATGACGATATCGCTGCGGATCATTTCCTTGCGTGCCTTGACCAGCTTTTCCAGTTCCAGGCGCTTGCGCCGGGTCTCGGCCGCGATGTCATCAATCGCCTTGAACAGCACGTCGATGCTTTCGGTTTGGCTCAGGGCGTGTTCTTTCGCGGCCTTGAGCTTGTCCTCGACTTCGCTGCACCACTTGACCCTGGCGTCAGCGTCGGCGAAGTCCTGGTCGGTCTTCAGCTCGGTGCTGATGTTGCTGATAACGGTGAGGGCGTGCGACTTGAAGGCGTCCAAGTTGCTGGCGGTTACCATGCCGGTTACGTCGATACGCAGCGCCGGCAGCTGATCGGGGGCGGCGCCGATTGCCTCGACCTTGGTTTCCTGTGGGACGAATTCACCCAGGTCCTGTTCGAACTGGGCCCAACCGGCGATCAGTTCTTCACGGCGCCCAGGAACAGACGTGTATTCCATGCTGACGTACTTGTCGCGGGTGCCATCCGAGCAGACGAACAGCACGCGTTCGGCACCGCTCACCAGCAATTGCTGCTCAAGTTGCCAGTAGTAATGGGGCTCCAGCTCACCGGCGCGGATCTGCGTGGCGACCTTCTCGTTCCACAGCTTGTGTTCGAACAGGACGTCACCCAGCATCGTGGCGCCGTCCATCGAAGCCAGCAGGTTTCCGCTGGTGCCGACGATTGGGTACAGCTCTTCGCCGATATCTTCCTCAGCCAGGGGGCGCGCCATTTCCTCGGTGGCGTGGCCACGGTCGAACGCGGCCTGTTGCTGCGGGGTGACGTCCGGGACAATTCCGGTCTTTTTCATCGCCAGCAGATCGTTGCGGGTCTGGAACTTCGAAGCGCCCATCATCGCGGGCGCCTCCGAGGCGGTGAAGTGGGATGCGCGAAGGGCCAGCCATTCCGGCGTGCCCTGCTGGACGTTATGCACTTTCATTGGTGGCTTCTCCTTCGATTGGGGCAAGGTCGCGAATGCGCTGTTCTTGCTCAGGGGTAACGGCGTATTTGCTGGTGATGTTGGAAAGGATGTGGTCAGGGGTGGCGCGCCCGGCGGATATCAGGCCACGCCACTTGTCTGCGTTCTCGTCGAGCTTGGTATCGGGATAGGCCGGCAGCACCTTGGGCTCTTCGGTTTTGCGGGGCAGGGACTGGTTGAGCTCGCGCTCGGTCGGGATGTCCTGGACCTCTTCGGCCATCGGCATGCCGCGCAGCACGTCGGGGAACACGTCACGCAGGGCAAACGATCGGGCGCGCATCTGGCGCATGCGCTTCGGGTACTGGGCCCAGGGGCCTTGTTTGCCCTTGAGCCCGGCCTGCTGGGCGTCGGTCATGCTGAACGTGCGGGTCTGTTCGTCTTCGCCGACACGCTTCACCCGGCATGAAGCCGTCTCGCCGTCGTCGGTCTCGTACACGTACTCACACAGCGGCGAGCTGCGGACCAGGGCGATAACCGCGTCACCCCAGAGCGATGGGCGCCCGTTGATGACTGCGATGCTTTGCATGGCTTGCATGGGCTGCAGACCCAGTTCCATGCCCCACTGGACGGCCACCAGGATGTTGGCGGGCTTTTTCTGAAAGTCCTTCGGGACAATGTCGGAGGCTGCGAGGAAGTCGGCGAACCTCAACGCATCATCGAGGTTCTGCGGCGCAAGACTGAATGTCTGCTTGATGGCTAATTCGGACACAAGAGTTTCCTTGCCGCGACGTGCGCAGCATTGAGGGGGTCAAGGGGAAGGGTTTAGGCGGAGCGAGCAGCCAACATTGCGTCGGCAAGGCTGTAAGCGAACTGCGCAAAATCGGCGTAACGCCAGTTGTCGAGGTCGGAATTGCCTTTGATTTGGGGGCTGGCCAGCGTGCCCTGCAGCGCCTGGGCCGCGAAGTAGTCGCGCAGGCTCATGCCCTGCATGGCGTTGGCCTTGGTCTGGATATAGATCTTGTCCTTTTCCTCTGTGCTTGCGGTTTCGGGAAGCTGGAGCATTTCGGCCATGGCGATCGTGTGGGACGTCCCGTTTTCAGAGCACGGAAACGCCGGGCCGCCATCTTTTTGATTGGACATGGTGTTTACCTATTGAGTGATCAGGCCGCCGATAGCGGGGCCCAGTAGAACGATGGTGAGGAAGGTCAGGCCAACGATGGCCGAGGTCCAGCGGATGGCGCGGCGCCGGTGCCGCTGGCGGGTGGTCATGGTGATGGCTGCTTGCGGTAGCCATGATCAAGAAGGTAGGCGGCAAGCCCGACGTCTACAGCTGCTGGATCGTCGCGCCCCATGTATCCGGCAATATGTGGTGCTAAATCTTCCAAAGCCTCGCGCAGCTCTTGCTGTTCGATCTGCTCAGGCGTGCGGATGGGGCGGAACACCTTGGTACCGGTAGTCGTAACCATTACGTCAGCCTGATACATGTATTTCTTTGGGCCCTCGTCGAAACGATGGATTGGCTGGCCGTGCTCGTTAACGCCGAAAACCTTGGTTCTCAGGTATTCCATGCGGCTTTCGTTCCAGAGCACTTCGCACACCGTCCCAACAGGCGGAAGGCCTTCGCCGGTCCACGGGATAATCGCAGGAGCTGCATAATCGGGATGCTCAGTCACTAGAGTTAAAGCCCCCATTTTCCAATCAACATGGCGCCAAAAACCTTCGTAAAACCACCAGCAACCTTTTTCGAATTTGCGAAAGCCCTTTTCACCACATCCGGCTTCGATGAACTGTGTACCTTCAGGAATCTTGCTCATGTAAACCTCGCAACCAACATGCCGCGGCGAATCTCGATGCGCAGCGGTCGGGGTAGATCGGCAACCAGAAAAAAGCCCTGCGATTGCAGGGCGTCTCTGAGTTCGTTAACGGTTCGGCAAATGATCGTCACGGTGCTGACCTCCGAATGTCGGCGAGAAACGCCTCGGCCTGGGTCTGATACAGGCGGTTGTAGCGTTCCTTGTAGTGGAAGAATTCGCCGTCATCGATGGCGCCCAGCGCGTATGCCATTTCCATGGCCATGCTGGTTTCGGCGAACAACTGAGGCGAGGTATCGCCGGTGCGGATGCATTCGAAGCGAGCATCGATCATGCCCACCGCGATAACGTTTGCCCGGCTCATGCTGCCCACCGTTGCCGGCGCTTGCGGGCGTCGATCTCATGCCACAGCGCCAGCGTGATCTGCTGCCCGTACTGGTGGGCCAGCACCGGCAGTTGATAGTCCGGCACATCCATCCGGACGCCGTCTTCGTCGTAGCAGATGCCCGACACGAGTTCGAACTCCAGTTCGCGGGAGCCGTAAAAGTCCCAGTCGCTGTTCCAGCTGCCTGGGCAGGGCGGTTCATTTACGCAGTGGGTCACCTCCACCTGGAGGACAAAACCCTCAACAACTATTTCGTGTTCCATGGTCGCCTCCAGGGCGGTGATTACATCCGTCTGCCCACTCGGTGGAATGGGCAGAGGTGATGCGGTCAGCCTTCGCAGCCCATTTGGTAGCGGCCGCCGCATTCAGCGCTGCAAAACTCCATCGTCCGAGTGCGAACGCAAGGGCGATTGGTGTATGGGTCTCGACTGCGATCATGAATTTCGCGCTTGACCACCTTTTCAGCAGGCTTTCCGCAATGGGTGCATTTAACTGGTGCTGCTGTTTGTTGCTCGCTCATCGGGCATTCCTCCGGTTGTTTTCCCAATGCCCACCGCTCTGGATGGGCATCAGTGAAAATTTCCGTTGTCTTTCACGCCGACGTACCGAGGTCTATACGGCGCATCAGGGTGGGAGTCGCCCACGCCCGATGCGTCAAAGCCTTTCCCGGTCGACGCTTTGTTGCGGCTGGTTGTTAAAGAGCGGTTGGTCGCGTATGCAAGCCGACTTGCACTCATAAAAGCATGCTTGTATCTGATATGCAAGTTCACTTGTGTATTTTCCTTGGGACGAAAAAAAGCCCGCTCAGTGGCGGGCTTGTGTTTTCTGGTTGTTTCAGTCTTTCGGCTGCGTTTCCTGCATTCGCTTGCGCCAGGCCTCATTCCATTGTTTTGCGTACCACTGACGGTAGGCGTAGTTCACTGCCGCGGCGCCAAGCGAAACTATGACTACGGCCCAGTCGGCGCGCTCGCCGATATCGCCGGCAATTGCCAGGGCGATCAGTGAGGATGTCCCGGCGATAAACCCGACAAAGACGGCCTGATTGCCATCGTTGTAGTCAGGTTTTTTCCCTTTCCTGGCCTCTGTGATTTTATCTGCATCTCTGGCCCGTGCAGCGTAATCCTCCGGGCTTTCGTCTGGCGCAGCCATTTCAAAGCTTCCTCGCATTCCAGGCCAGCAGTACGCGGGCGTGAATGATCATGCTTTCCAGTTCCGCACCCTTGATGTCGTAGGGAGGGAACGTCTCGTTATCCGAGATCATGCGCAGCATCTTCGGCAGGCGCTGCAGGCGCTTGATGTACAACATTCCATCAAGTGTAAAGACGTAAACACCGTCAACCACCACCTCATTGATGCCTTGGTCAACGATCAGTGGGTCACCGCTGGAAAAGGTGGCACCCATGCTTTCGCCAAACCCGGTAATCACTGACAAGTTGTCGCCGTGGGTGTAGGTGATGCCTTGTTCGCGCAAGTACTCAGTGCGAACGGTGATGTTGCGAACCGTCTCGATGTATTCCTTTGGCAGGACCTGGCCAGGGCCCATCGAGGCCACCACGTCGTACTGAGGAATTTCGATTTCATCGTCCCGTTGTTGTCGGGAGAAATCGCCTATCACTACGTTGGCCATGGCACGCCGCCTCGGTGGATCGCCGGCGCCATCCAGCAGCCAGTCGACCGTCGTGTCCAGTCCACGGGCCAGCGCCAACAGGTTGTGGTTTTTGATATTTCCGGTGTCCCCGGCGAACCACTGGCGCACAGCTTCGTAGCTGACATCGCATGTCGTTGCGATCAGCCGCTTTACGCCACGTACGCCGGTCTCAGGCTTCCGTGCCAGTACAAGTTTCGTCATTCGATCAGTGATGTTCATTTGCCCAATCTACAAGTTGGCTTGTCAAGCATGCTTGCTTATTAAATACAAGCATGCTTGAATTTGGCGTATGAGCATTGGAGGTGCCTATGAAACGCCAGACAGCGATTGATTATTACGGCTCCATCCCCAAGCTTGCCCGAGCACTCAAGATCACTTATGAGGCCGTGCGGCAGTGGGGGGATGAAGTCCCCGAGTTGCGCCAGTACCAGCTGGAAAAGCTCACAGATGGTGCACTGAAGGCCGGCCAAGAAAGCCGGCCTCAGTCGGTGGCATAGCCATGTCGACGAGCCCATTAAGCCAAGAGCAGACGGTAAGCGCCCGCAAGAACTACAGCGTTCTCATGCAGGCGCTTGCATCTGTCGGCAACGCGCCCGTGGCGCTTGCAGTCGGTTGCGACGAGGCGACGATCAGCCGAATGAAGCCGGAGAAGTTCGAACAGTTCTGCCAGATCCTGGCGGTACTGGGGCTCAAGGTCGTCCCGAACAACATGCGGTGCTTCGACGTGCGTGACATCGAAGCGATCCTCTACCAGGCCAAGCGCTGGATGGAACACATCCAGAACGTTGACCAGTTGCAGGAGGGATAGCCGTGGAATGGTTCCGCATGTACGGCGAGTTCGCCACCGACCCCAAAGTGCAGATGATGAGCGAGGCAATGCAGCGCCGCCTGGTCATGCTCTTTTGCCTTGAGTGCAGTAACGGTATTGAAACGTTTCATGTAACGGAACGCGAAACATCCATAGCGTTTGCACTTCGCGTTACAGAGGAAATTCTCGCTGAAACCAAAGCCGTTTTTTTGGCGAAAGGCTTCATAAATGACGACTGGACTTTGGCCAATTGGGAAAAGCGTCAATACGTCTCTGATTCAAGCACGGCAAGGGTTAGAGCCCATCGCGAGAAGAAGAAAAAAGAGGCCGAAGAACGTGAAACGCGCATGAAACGTTCCAGTAACGCCCCAGAACAGAACAGAACAGAACAGATACAGAAAGAACACACACATACCGCGCAGGCGAAATTTTCGCTTCACGACGATTGGGAACCCAACCCAACCACGTTCACCGCCGTCCTGTTCCGAAACGGCATGGCAAACCAAACCTTCGAAGCCGACCAGCTTCTTGAATTCCGCTCGTACTGGATCAGCAGGCCCGACGACCTGAAAACCCAGGCCCAGTGGGAGCACGCGCTCGCCCAGCAACTGAAACGCCAAGCCCGAACCCAGCAAGCCAACGGGGGAATACCCAATGAAACCGGTAGACGAACTGCTCCAAGCCGCACGCGCAACGCTCACGACATCCTCACAGACCCCGACTGGTGAGCTGGCAGCCGAGAACGTCACCCCGCTGGACCAGGGCGCACGCAGTGCAGTACGCCGCGTGTTCACCACGCTGAAAATCTCGTTCCCGGCCTGGTACGAAAAGCACTACGGCGACAAGCGCGCAGAAACCCTGGCCCGCCGCGTGTGGATGCTGGCCATCCAGGAACTGGGCGACGAAGCCGTCGACCGTGGCCTGCAGCGCATGGTGCTGGAGTGCAAGTTCCCACCATCGCCAAGCGATTTCATGGAGCTGTGCAAGCGCGTTGATGGCCTGCCGTGCATCCAGCAGGCATGGGACGAAGCGCTGCGCGGGAGCTACACGCACAAAGCCGTCAAGGTTGCCGCCGAAGCCACCAGCACGTTCGATCTGCGTTCGGCAAACCACAGCGACAAGCCCCTGTTCCAGCGCTTCGAACGCAATTACGCCATCGTCATGCGCCGCGCACAGACCGGCCAGCCGCTTGAAGGGCGAATCGCCAAAGGCCTTGGCCACGACAGCATGCGTCCGCGTGAGCAGGTTCAGCTGGAGTACTCCCGTCAGGAAGCCGACCGCATCGTCGACGTGCTTGAAATCCCAAAAGACCCCAAGGCCTGCCGCGCCATGCTGCTGGCACAGCTCAAGATTCGGAGAGACGAGCATGCGTGATTACAGCGAACTGGAACTGATCGCCCGGGCAGCGGTTGGATTTTCTGACGTCAGCCTGGCGCCCGACGTGGTTCTTGAGCTGATCGCCGAGAACAAGCGTATGCGTGAATACGCGTGCTTTCGGGCCGTCAAATCCCTGCGCGCCGACTGCAAGGACCTGATGGCCGAGCGCGACCAGCTCAAGGCCAAAACAGAAACCTACTGCACCTACGGCGACGATGGCAGCGAGCACACGTTCTACGGCGATCAGGCCGCCATCAAGGCTCTTGGTGAAATGATTTTTGAACTGGAAGCGCTGCGAGAAGGGGTGGCTCATGACTGACCTCAAGCCCGTGTCGTTCTTCGTGCCAGGTGAAGCCATCGGCAAAGGCCGGCCGCGCGTATCCACCATCGGCGGCCACGCTCGCATGTTCACGCCCAAGAAAACCGCCAACTACGAAACCCTGATCGCCATGGCAGCACAGCAGGCTATGGACGGCCGCGAGTTGATCGCCGGCCCCGTGATGATGGAACTGGCCATACGCGTAGCCGTAGCAGCGTCCTGGTCCAAGAAGAAATCCGCCGCTGCGCTCGCCGGCGATGTCATGCCGACCAAGAAGCCCGACGCCGACAACGTGCTGAAGGCGATCTGTGACGGCATCAACGGCATCGTGTTCAAGGATGACGTCCAGGTGGTCAACGTCTCGCTCAGCAAGCGGTTTAGCGCAACGCCAGGCGTCACCGTGCGCGTTGTACCACTGGTGGGGGACTGCTCATGAAACCACTACTGCAATGGGCCTGCCGTGAGCTGAACGACGGCTGGGTGATGATCGGCGTCGATGTGGACCTGTCAGCGCCAGGTGAGCCGGAAATGCTGATGGGGCTGCGTAGGGCGGTGCATCCGTTCCAGTTCGACGAGGCTGCCGATCCGGTTATAGCGTTTGCGGCGGTTATATCCGAAATGGACTTTTTGATCCGCAGAGGGTGTGGGGTGAGCGCGACAACTCACTCTGCCTCGCGCGCGTGCGCGTTTGGGGCCTAGCCATGCTCGCCCTGGTCGAACAGCGGGTTGATTGGTTCACGGTGATCACCGGACTTTCGCGTGCGGGCTACTCCCCGCAGTCGGTGGCTGATGCCATTGCTGTGCCGCGCAGCACGCTGCTGGGCTGGAAACAGGGCGCCGAACCTCGCTACACCGAGGGGGAGCGCCTTGTGTTGTTCTGGGTCCAGGCCACTGGCTGGGATCGTTCAAAGCTGCCCATGGTCGCCGTCGGTGACTGGTGGGCTTATCACTCCAAGGCTTGAAATAGTCGGGATTCCGACACCTGACCCCGACGACTCTTACGGTCATCGCAGCCCAGCCACCCGCGCTGGGCTTTTTTTTGACCCTGGAGGCCGACCATGAAGGCGCCAGTTAGGAGTAACAGCATGGCCAACCCTGCGCCGGAAAGCATCGTTGAGGTAGTCGGCGCATCAGTCGCGAGCAAAGGAATGCTCACGGGCGGCGCTGTTGGGCTGGTGGGATTCTTCTCCCAGGTGAACTGGATAGGCGTGTCAGGCGTTGTCATTGCGGTGGTGGGCCTGGTGATCAACGTGTATTTCCAGTGGCGCAAGGATCACCGCGAGTCCTTGGAGAGCGCCGCACGCATTGAAGCGCTGAAAGAGCGCATCAGGTCATGACCCCTCTCAAGCAACGAATCCTCGCCGCGTCACTCGCCGGCGCCACCGGCATGGCTGGTGTGCTGGTGTCCAACTTCGAAGGTCGCAGTCTGGTGGCCTACCTCGACCCCATTGGCATTCCCACTATCTGCGAAGGCGTTACCCGTGGTGTGCGCCTGGGCCAGAGCAAGACGCCGGTCCAGTGCGATGAGCTGCTGAAGGCCGAACTGTCCATTGCGCTGGCGGGTGTAGATCGCAACGTCACCGTGCCGCTGCCCGAGACCCGCCGTGCTGCAATGGCCTCGTTCGTCTACAACGTCGGCGAGCCCCAGTTCAAGGCCTCCACGCTGCTGCGCAAACTCAACGCCGGTGACGCACGCGGCGCCTGTGCCGAGCTGAGCCGGTGGGTGTACGCCAAGGGGCAGAAGCTGGCCGGCCTGGTCAATCGCCGTGCTGCTGAGCGCGAGTTGTGCGAGGTGGGCCTATGACCCGCTATCTCATCGCAGGCCTTGCCATGGCGCTTGTCCTGGCGCTCTGGCGCCTGGATCACATCAGTACAAGCCTGGACACCGCAACGGAGCGTGTAGGCGTGCTGGAGAGCCAAGCAGCAGCATACGAGCAGGCGCTCAACGTCCGCGATTCCATCGACGCCCAGTATCAGGAGGCTATCCGCAATGCCGAACAATCCAAACCGCAGCTTGTTGCTGACCTCGATACTGGCGTTAAGCGCGTGTACGTCCGTGCCGCCTGTGTGCCAGCCAATCCCCAGCCCGCCGGCCGCACTGATGCAGCCGCCCCCCAACTTGCAGCAGATGCTCGACAGGATTATGCCGACCTCGTCGCAGCCCACGCCAAAGTCACCGCCCAGGTGATCGGCCTGCAGGACTTCATCACCAACGTCTGCAAGCGCACCACCTCGAAATAGTCGGGAACCCGACAGCCTCCCCATCCGATCCTTGGCCCTCATTCAGTTGATTCCCCATCAGCAAGAGGGCTTTACCCATGCCAGTAGCAACCCCGCGCCGCGTCGATGCCGCAGACCTCAGCCAGGCAATCGAGTTGATCGACGCCGCCGCCCGTGTCTCCGCCGCTCTCCCAACGCTCACCCGCCTCGATGTGCAGGACGCCTACAACAGCCTGGCGCTGGACCTGGTGGCGTTCGCCAAAGAACTGATCAAAACCGAGTTGCCAGCAACCCCGGCCGAGTAACCCCATCGCCCGGCCACGCGCCGGGCTTTGCACATCAGGAGAAGGCACATGCCAGCCCCAGACCTTACCCCGCAGACCCCAGGCGATCCGCTCGCCAATGCCATCAGCACCACCACGGCCAGCACCGGCAACCAGGATGCCAACGAGCAGGCCACCGCCAACGCCAACGCCCAGGCACCTGCCGTTCCAGACTTCACCGCCAAGCATAACGGCGGCGGTCGCTGGGTTGTGATCGACGCCAACGCCCCGCAGGTGGATGGCAAAGACGTGAAGATCGGCGACTTCACCGGCACCAAGGACGAAGCCCTGGCCGAAGCCGAACGCCTGACCGCCGGCGGCGAGCCGCTGGTGCTGGACCCCAAGCGCGAGAACGAGTCGAAGCCAGCCGTCACCACCACGGCCAGCACCGGCACCATCGACGCAACCACGCTCAAGCAGGCGGTCATGACGCCTGAGGGCTGGTTGTGCCCTGAGCCAGTAGCCAAGGGGTAACGACATGGGAAGCAAACCGAAGGCACCAAAGGTGGTTGAGCCGCCAGATCCAGCCATCGAGGCCCAGAAGGCTGCCGACGCCGCAGCAGTGAAGGCCAACGAAGAAACCGCCACCCGCAAGAAGCGCAAGGCCGAGAGCAGCCTGCTCACGTCTGGCGCCGCTGGCACCGGCAGTGTCCTATCTCAAGGCAAGAGCACCCTCGGCCAATGAACGCATCCCAGATCTGCAAAACGTTGAGCACCTTGAAGTCGCTGCGCTCGCCGCATGAGCAGACCTGGCGCGACTGTTACGACCACAGCTATCCCGTTCGCGGTAGCGGCTTCTCTGGTGAGTCGATCACAGCGACCGAGGCGCAGACGCGCAAGGCTCGTATGATCGACGGCACCACTACCGATGCTGTACGCATTCTTTCATCGGCCATCATGTCCGGGGTTACCCCGGCCAACTCGGTATGGTTCGCCCTGGATGTTGGCCAGGAAAGCGATGAAGAGCGCCGCTGGATGGATAGCAGCGCCAAGATTCTTTGGGAGAACATCCACGCAGCGAACTTTGACGCCGCCGGTTTCGAGGCAATGATCGACATCGTGTGCGCTGGCTGGTTTGCCATGTACATCGACCAGGATCAGGAAAAGGGCGGCTTCACCTTCGACCTCTGGCCCATCGCAAGTGTGTATTGCTCTGCATCCAAAGCCGGCGGCCAGATCGACACGGTTTATCGCGAGTACAAGCTCACCGCCGAACAGGCGGTGAATGAGTTTGGCGAGGACAATCTCAGCGAAACCACGCGCAAGCTGGCCAAGGATAAGCCCCAGGAACTGGTTGCGTTCATCCACGCCATCTATCCGCGCACCACTCACATGGTCAACGCCAGGCTGGCGAAGAACATGCCCATCGCCAGTTGCAAGGTGGAGGTTGCAGCCAAGCACCTGGTGAGCGAGTCGGGCTACCACGAAATGCCGGTCGTGGTTCCACGCTGGATGATGATTCCAGATAGCGTCTACGCCACCGGGCCAGTATCTGACGCGCTGCCGGACTCCCGAACCCTGAACGAACTGTGCCGCATGGACCTGGCGGCCGGTGACCTGGCTATTGCCGGCATGTGGATCGCCGAGGATGACGGCGTGCTGAACCCTCGCACCGTCAAGGTCGGGCCGCGCAAGATCATCGTGGCCAACTCGGTGGAAAGCATGAAACCGCTGAAAAGCGGGTCCGACTTCCAATATGCCGAAACCAAGATCACCCGTATCCAGGCATCGATCCGTCGCATTTTGATGGCTGACCAGCTCCGCGCCCAGGAAGGGCCGAGCATGACCGCAACCGAAGTGCACGCACGTGTCGCCTTGATCCGCCAACTGCTTGGCCCTGTGTACGGTCGCATGCAGTCGGAATACTTGCAGCTGCTGATTGAGCGTTGCTTTGGCATTGCGTACCGGGCTGGCGTGCTTGGCGCTGCGCCAGAGTCGTTGGCAGGCCGCAATTTCACTGTTCGCTACACCGGGCCATTGTCGCGTGCGCAGAAGCTGGAAGAGGTGACGGCCATCGATACGTTCGTTGGTAGCGCAATGGCGATAAAGGCGGCAGATCCCACCTCGGACATTATGGACAACATCGACCTGGACGAGGCTCAGCGCTTCAAGGGTGAGGCTCTGGGCGTCCCATCCTCGATCATCCGCAGCAAGGCCGACCGCGACAAGCTGCGCTCAGACCGCGCCCAGGAGCAGCAACAAGCCCAGGAGCAGGCGCAACAGCAACTCATGCAACAGCAGGCCGGTGAAGCCGCAATGAAACAACAGGGGGCCGCAGCATGAGCATGACACCCGAACAGATCGACGCGATGTTCAAACGCGTATTCGAGGATCACCGCGAAGGCGCCATGTGCTTTGAGCTGCTGTTGCAGCGCTTCGCCAAGAACGCCTGCACCGTCGGTGGTATCGACGCCATCCTCACCACTTACAAACAGGCCGGGGCCCGTGAAGTCCTGGACCACGTTGTAAACCGCATCAACCGCGCCAACGGCGTCCAAGCCGATCCCAACGAGCAAGAGGAATAACGATGAACATGTTTATCCATGGCCGCCTGGGCCATTTTTTCATGGCTGAAACCACCGAGGGCGAACCGGGCTCGATCGCCACACCCCCAGCAACACCGCCTGCTGATTCTTTGCTGGCCACCGGTGCCGCGCCCGACTTCATCCCCGAGAAGTATCGGACCAACAAAGAGGACGGCACCCTTGATCTGGAAGCGTCGAGCCGCAAGGTTGCCGAAGCGTACAAGCATCTCGAAACCCGCCTGGGCTCTGGTGATGTGCCGCCCAAGACCGCCGATGAGTACACGGTCAAGCTGGAAGGCGTCGAGGGCTTCGACTGGAATGAGTTCAAGGCTGATCCTGACACGCAGTCATTCTTGAAGGGCGCACACGCCAAGGGCCTTACCAATGATCAGGTCGAGTACGTCATTGGTGAATACATGAAGGCCGCGCCAAACCTTATCGGTGGCGCTGCCGTGCTTGATCGCGACGAATGCATTGCAACCCTCAAGGATGCCTGGGGTGGCGAGCAGGCAATGGCTGGCAACCTTCGATCCTCTTACCGGGCCGCCGAAGCTTTCGCCAGCGAGCCAGGGAAGCCGGGGAACTTGGAAGTTCTCATGAATAAATACGGGAAGGATCCCGACTTCATCGCGTTTGCCGCCAACATCGGCAAGGAACTCAAGGAAGACAGCGCCATCAACGGTGGCGCCCAGGTCAACGAAGCCGACTTTGCAGTCAAGACGGCAGAACTGCGCAGCCAGCTCCAAGCTTTGCCACCTCACGATCCGAAGCGCCCAGGCATCCAGGCCCAATTGGACGAGATGTACAACCGCAAATACAGCAAGCAGCAATCCCGCCTGTAACGCCCCGCTTCAAATAGTCGGGAAACCGACACCCCCCATGCACAAACATCGCAGGCATCCCAGCAATGGGCCGGCCTGCGATGGCACGCAGACACCCGGAAAGCCCCGAGGCGCAGCAAAGCCGATGCACGCCAGGTAATACCGGCCCGCGATGCGGACACCCGGCAGGCAATCCCTTATCTGCATTGGAGTGCATCGAATGTCCCAGCAAATCACCGAAGCGTTTGTTCAGCAGTTCGCGGATAACTTCCGCCACGTTGCCCAGCAAATGCAGTCCCGTTTCGAGCCGCACGTGACCATCGAGCCGAACATCGTTGGCATGTCGAAGTCGATCAACCGTCTCGGCCAGCGTACCGCGCAACGCCGTACCCAGCGTCACGCTGACACCCCAATCAACGATCAACCACACAGCACGCGCTTTGTGGACCTGTTCGACTGGGACGATGGCGACATGATCGACGACCAAGACAAGATCCGTATGTTGGTTGACCCGACTTCGGACTACGTCAAGGCCATGGTCAGTTCGTTGAACCGCGCCAAGGATGACGTGGTTATTGCCTCGATGGGCGGCAACTCCCGCGCCACCACCGGCAACATCATCCTGCCTGCCACCCAGAAAATTGTCGTGGGCGGCACTGGCTTGACCAAGGCCAAGATCATCCAGGCTCGCAAACTGTTCCGTCGCAACGAGGCCGACAACCACAACGGTGAAGAACTGTTCATCACCTACACCGCCGCCGCCGCTGCCGACATCCTGGCCGACGCCACCTTGACCAGTGCCGACTACATGGCTGGCAAGTTCCTGCAGGAAGGCGACGTAGAAGGCAAGTGGATGGGCTTCACCTGGATTCCGTCTGAGCGCACCCCATACGACGGCAGCACCCGCCGCCTGTACGCATGGGCCAAGTCGGGCGTCACCCTGGGCAAGGGCGCCGATATCACCACCAAGGTAGGCGAGGATCCAGGCAAGGGCTTCAACGTCCGCGTCTACGCCAAAATGTCCATCGGCGCGGTGCGTGTCGAGGAAGAAAAGGTGGTTGAGATCGCAGTAACCGAGGCCGCGTAAGCGGCTTCGGCCTTACCCCTTTCCCCGCTTAGGAGTTTCAAACCATGGCAATCGTATTAGCTTCCGTCTCGGCCGCACGCGCGGCTCTCCCGCAGCAGTTGGTTAAACCCAACCTGCAAGGCGCTGACATTCAAATCCTCGTCAGCACCTACACCGTTCCTGCTGGTGGTGTGGCCATCGGTGACAAGATCAGCTGGGGCCTGCTGCCGTTCGGCTCTCGCCTGATGCCCGGCACCAAGCTTTATTTCGGCGGCGGCGCTGCATCCTCCACCATCAACCTGGGGGATCCGGTGTCCCAAGCCCGCTACTTGGCTGCCACCTCGGTAGCTGCTGCTGGTAGCGCGGCGGCCGAAGCCCAATTCGCCAACGGCGCTCTGTTCGAAGTGTCGGTCGCCCAGCAGGGGCTGGCCACAGATCAAAGCGAACTGCTCTCCACTGTTGCTGGCGCTGCACTGCAAGCAGGTCAAGTCATCACCCTGGTAGCTCAGTACGCCGGCCAAAACTGATTCACGGGCCGCCAAGGAAGGCAAACAACTTACCGGGGCCCTGTGCCCCGGTCTTTTTATCTGGAGGTTTTACATGAGCATGGCGACCGGCGTTTCGATCTGCTCCAACGCCCTGTTGATGCTGGGAGCCCAGACCATCAACGATTTCAACGAGCCGTTAGACCGGGCGAAGCTGGCGGCCAACCTGTATCCGACGATCCGTGACGACCTGCTGCGCACCCATCCGTGGAACTGCACCATCAAGCGCGTGCTGCTGGCGCCTGACGCGACACCCCCGGCATTCGGCTACGCCAACCAGTTCGAACTGCCGGCCGACTTCCTGCGCGTGCTGGAGGTAGGGCAGGCTGGTATCCAGATCGATTACCTGGTTGAGGGCCGCAGCATCCTTGCCGATGCCACGTCGCTGCAGCTGCGCTACGTGTACCTGAACGAAGTAGAGAACACCTGGGACGCTAGCCTGGTGGGGCTGCTCACCCTGGCAATGGCTTGCGCGATGGCTTACCCGATCACCCAGTCATCCGCTCTGCAGGCCGCTTTCGAACAGAAACTGGCCATGGCCAAAAAGGTCGCCCGCGCCGTTGATGGACAGGAAGATCCCCCGCAGACCCTGGGTGATGAGCGCCTGTACGCGGCTCGCTTTGGGGCACACGGATAATGGCCCGCCTGACGATCAACCAAACCAACTTCACGGCTGGCGAGCTTTCCCCGCGCATGCTGGGCCGTGTCGATATCGCCCGGTACCAGAACGGCGCCGAGATCATCCAGAACGCCTGGCCCCTGGTGCACGGTGGCTGCACCCGACGCGACGGTACGCTGTATTCGGCCACCACCAAATTTCCCGCTAAACGATCCCGCCTTATCCCCTACGTGTTCAACAAGTCCCAGGCCTACATGTGCGAGTTTGGCGACCTGTACGTGCGGATCTTCTACCCGGACGGCACCTACACCGGGATTGAACTGGTAAGCCCCTACACCGAGGCAATGCTCAGCACCATTGATTACGTGCAGGGCGCCGACACGATGTTCATCTTCAACACCCAGGTGCCGATCAACCGCCTGCGCCGTATCGCGGATCTGCAGTGGAGCCTGGCCCCGGCGCCGTTCGTGACCAAGCCTTTCGACGAGAAGGGCATCAGCTTCACCACCTCGGCGACCATCAGCGATGTAACCGTGGGCACCGGGCGCACGTTCACGTCGTCTGTTTCCGCCTTCCTGGCGGCTGATGTGGGCCGCGAGATCTGGTCGGGCGGAGGTATCGCCAAGATCACCGCCGTTGTGAATGCGACCGTAGCCACCGTGCAGGTGATCACTGTATTCCCGGTCACGCCCATGACGGCCTGGTCGATCAAGGGGTCGCCGCAGACAACCCTTACCCCAAGCGCCGTGGGCACCGTGGGTGGAATCATCAGCCTGACCCTCGGCGCGGCCGGGTGGCGCACTGATGACGTGGGCAAGTTTGTGAAGGTCAACAGCGGTCTGGTGGAGATTCAGTCCGTATCAAGCACCACGGTTGTTTCCGGAATCGTGCGCGGCGCCATCACGTCGGCGGTGGCATCCCCTGCGAACGCCTGGTCCGTTGAGGGTTCGGTGTGGAACGACATTGACGGTTACCCCTCCACCGGCACTCTGCACGAACAGCGGCTGGCCGCTGCTGGCTCACCGAACTACCCCCAGACCATCTGGGAATCACGCACTGGTGAGTACCTGAATTTCGAACTGGGCACCAAAGACGACGACGCCATGTCGTTCACCGTATCGAGCGACCAGATCAACCCAATCACCCACATGGCCCAGATCAAGGCCCTGATTGCATTGACGTACGGCGGCGAGTTCAGCCTCACCGGGGGTGTCGAGAAGCCAATCACGCCGACCAACATCCAGGTCAAGAACCAATCCGTGTACGGCTGCAACAACGTCAAGCCCGTCCGGATCGGTAACGAGCTGTATTTCATGCAGCGGGCAGGCCGCAAGCTGCGCGCCATGGCCTACAAGTACGACTCCGACGCCTACGGCGCACCAGATATGTCCGTGCTGTCTGAGCACGCCACAGAGACCGGCATCGTCGATATGGCCTACCAGCAAGAGCCGGAATCAGTTCTGTTCCTGGTGCGCGCTGATGGCGTGATCGCCACACTTACCGTCGACCGTGACCAGGATGTGGTGGGATGGGCCCGCCAGATCACCGATGGCCAGTTTGAATCGGTCGCCTCGATCCCCACGGCTACCGGCGAACAGATGTGGGCCATCGTGCGCCGCACTGTCAATGGGGTGCAAACCCGCTACGTCGAGCGCTTTACATCGGGCATTCGGGTTGATTGCGGAATATCCGCCGTCAGCGGCCCAGGCGCAACAGTGTGGAGCGGCCTGGCCCACCTGGAAGGGAAGACTGTCGACATCGTCGCCGATGGCGTGGTGATGCAGCAGCAGATTGTCACCGGCGGGCAAGTGACCATCCCGCGCAATGCCTTCGCCGTGCAGATCGGCCTGCCATTCAAGACCCAAATCAAGACTCTGACACCAGAAGTCCAGGGCAACACCGGCAGCGCCCAGGGCAACAGCATGCGCATTGCTGAAATCACCCTGCGCTTCCTCCAGACAACTGGCTGCGAGATCAACGGACAGCCTGTGGCATTCCGCAACCTGGGCTCGCAGGCCCTGGACAAGCCGCCTGTGCTGTTCACCGGCGATCACCGCATGGAGAACCTTGGATGGGATCGCGGCCAGGCTTCCCTGGTCATCGAGCAAAACCAGCCACTGCCGTTCCACCTGCTGTGCGTCATCAAGAAAATGTCCTTTAACGACTGAGGCCCGACATGATCAGAGCCGCGAAGCACTCCGACGTACCCCGGCTGATCGAGCTGGGCACCATGCTGCACGACATCAGCAGCTATTCCGAACTCGCGTTCTCCCCCGAGAAGTCGGCGGCGTTTCTGCATGAACTGATCAACGGGCACAACGGTGTGGTGTTCGTGGCCGAGATCAATGGAGACATTGTCGGCGGTATGGCCGGCGGCATCGTTGATCAATGGTTCAGCGAAGAAACCATCGCCTACGACTACTCGGTATTTATCGAGCCATCACGCCGTAGCGGGTTTACGGCACGCCGGCTGATCTTGGCCTTTGTCGAGTGGGCTCGCATCCGTGGCGCCCGCCATGTGCAGTTGGGTATCGGCACCAAGCTCAACGTCGAAGGCACATCGAATCTGTATCGATCATTGGGGTTCGAAGTGTTCGCGCCCCTCTTTCAAATGGAGATCAAATAATGGCCGCCGGCGCTGCGTTTATGGCTGCATATGGTGGATACATCGCTGCCGCGGCTGCTGTCGCGGGCACGGCGTATTCCGTTTATTCCTCCCAGCAAGCGGGCAAGCAGGCTCAGGAGACCGCCGACGCCCAGGCCAAACAGTCCCAGCTTGACGCTGATGCGGCTGCAAGCGCTGCTACGGTGCAGGCTGACCGAATCCGGCGCCTTGCCCGTAACCAGGCGAGCGAGGCCAATGCCGCGCTGGCAGGCTCCGGCGTGGAGACCGGCGAAGGATCCGCGATCAACATCAACGAGGAAATCATCGGCAATGCCGAGGAAGACGCGGTGTTGACCATCTTCAATGGCCAGGCGCAGAAAGCGCGCGGCTCCGTTGATGCGAGCAACTATCGGTCGGTGGGAAACCAGGCTCGTGCCAACGCCAACGCCCAATCCATTGGTAGCGTGCTGAACACTGGTGCTTCCCTGGCCATGTCGGGCTGGAAGGCTTCGGCCAATGGCTCAGCGTCCAAAGTTGGGGGGGCTGCCTAATGGCACAGATTCCTCTTGGCAGGTTCGGACAGCCAAACGTCCAAACCGAGGTTGCCCAAAATCGCGTCATTGCTGTCGATCAGTCGCAGCAAAACCGCGCCTCGCAACAGACTGCCGACACCATCGTGAATGCTGGCTTGAACATGATCGACCAGCGGACCAAGGAAGATCAGGCGCTTGCACGGGTCAAGGCCAGCAACTCGCTGATCGATCGTGAATCGCAGATCAAGACCATTGCCACGGACTTAGACGAACAGATTCGCGTGGGCAAGCTGTCCTATGACAAGGCGCCAGAAGCCTACAACGCGGCAGTGTCTAAGCTCGATCCCATCGACACACCCGGACTTGACGCTGCCCAGCAAGGCGAAATCGGAAATTCGCTCAAGCGCATCCAGTTGGGGGGCATGGCCAATATCCAGGCATCCGTGGCGAAGGGGCGAATTCTGTCAGCACAGAGTGACCTGGCTTCTCGCATGGATATGCTGGGGAAAGACGCCGCAATGCCCGGCGCGAACGTCGAGCAGATCAACGCTCGCATGGATGTTGAGGACGTGGACGCCGCCGGACACCTGGCATTTGGTGAGGCCTGGGCCAGCAAAAAGCAGCAGTTCAAGGATAACAACTGGACCACCCACGCCACCCAGCGGGTTATCGAATCGCGGGAAAGCCTGGGTAGCCTCAAGAAGGTCGAGCACGATCTAACCGCCGAGGATGGTTTTTACGCCGGCAAGCTGGACCCAGAGAAGCGTAATCAGTTGCTCAACACCGTTACCGGACGAATATTCCAGGTGCAGGAACACCAGCAACGCCAGGCTGAAATGCGCGAAATGAAGGCTGAGCGCATCCTCACGCAGATGGATCGCCAGGCCGCAACCGGCGTGCCTCCTACGCCAGCAGATCAGCAACGGTGGAAATCCGCTCTGTCCGGTACGTCCGCCGCTGGTGAGTTCAATACCCGCATGCAGGAAATGACACAGGTGCAGGGGTTGCTGCGCCAGCCGCCGGCGGTCGCCCAACAGTACATTGATCAGCAGCGCCTACAAATGCAGTCAAAGGGTGCAAGTGTGGCCGAGCAAGCCAACCTGACCCGCCTGCAGACCGCGCTCGACAACAACGCGAAGCTGATGCGTGACAACCCGCTGACCTTCAACGCAATGCGAACCGGCGCCGATGTGGCGCCGTTGGACATTTCTGGCGTTACTACGCCAGAGGGCCAGCAGAAGCTGGGCGATCAGATCGCGGAGCGCTTCGACGTGGTCGACTCCGTGCGCAAGGCTTATGGACCCGATGTGAGCCGAAACCCATGGAAGCCAGAAGAACAGGTGATGCTGTCGGCCATGGTCAAGCAGGCTGACGACAGCACCAAGCTGCAGGTATTCGGTGCCATTGCTGGATCATCGCCATCGGGCGCCGCCTTTGCCGCCGCTCTCAAGCCGATTGTTGGTGATGACCCAATTGCCACGCTTGCGGGTATGGCGCAGTTTCGCGGGCTCAAGGGCGCCGACGGCACCGACGTACCGCGCACCTTGCTGTCCGGCGCCAAGGTGCTGGCAGACAAATCAGTACCAATGCCCAAAGACAAGTTTTTCCGGGATGCCTTCGACGAGCATGCGGGCGCATCGCTCACCCCTGGCACGCCACAGCGCGAACAGGCCTATCTTGCGTTCAAGTCCCTGTACGCGGGCACTGCAGCGGCGAAGGGCTTGAAGTACGACGAGGGTGACGACCTTGACAAAAAGACCGCCACGGCTGCGTTCGACATGGCAACCGGTGGTGTTGCTGAACGGGCCGGCGCCAAGGTGATCAAGCCTTACGGGATGGGCGACGATGACTTCAACAAGTCCGTAGACACGCAGATCGAGGGCATGGCCAAGGCCAGCAAGATCCCTGTCAGCCAGCTTGAGGACATGCCATTGATGCCGGTCCCAGGCAAGGAAGGCTCCTATTACCTGCTGAACGCCGGACGGGTGCAGATCGACCCGGGCACCCAGAAACCAATCATGGTGATCGTCAAATGAGCTGGCTTGATGGAATGATCGAAGACAGCGAGGCGCGTAGCCAGGATGACCGTCTGGGCCGCACGGCCGATAAGCTGGCGCCTGGGGCCTTCACCGGCGCGCTCAGCACCATAGGACCCAACCTGCTACGCGGCGCCATTGAGGGGGGGCGCACAATCCAGTCCACCGCCCTGCAACTGGGCAGCCTGGCCGTTGAATCGGACCTGGCCATTGGTTCGTCTTATGCTCCGGATGACGGGCAGTTGGCCGACCAGCAGCAGTTCCGGGAAACCCAGGCCCGCGACATCGGCGAGGCAACAGCCAAGTCAGTCATGGACCTGCGACCCGACCCAACAGAGGTTGGCCTTGTTGGGCAGATCCTGGGCGAAGCCGCTGCCGTACTGCCGCGCACCGTTGCCGGTGCCGTTGCTGCTGGCCCGGTCGGCGCCGCTGTCGCCGCTGGTGCGCCTGCTGGGTTTTCAAGCAAGCAGGTGGGCGTAGCCGAAGGCCTGGACGAATCCACCTCCACGCAAAAGGGGCTGATCGATGCCGCCACCATGGGGATTGGCGCCGTTCTGCCGGCTGCCAAGTTCGTCAAGCCGTTGCTCGGTGATGTCTCTATCGCCGTGGGCGCCAATGTCGGCCTGGGTATGGCTGGGCGTGGCGCCACTGCCAAGCTGCTGGAAAGTAACGGCTATCACAGCCAGGCTGCCCAGTACAAAGTCATGGACGGCACCGCGCTGGCAACTGACGCCATCATGGGATTGGCGTTCTTCGGCATCGGTCGCACAAACTTTCGCCGACCGACCACCCGCCAGGTAGACGCTGCCCTCACCGAGCGGACCAACCAACACGCAGACGTTGATACTGCACCGGGCGCACCTATTGATCCGCCGTCGGCCATAGCCCATCAAGATGCAATCCGCACGGTGATCAACCAGTTGCAGCGCGGAGAGCCGGTTGTGCTGCCCGATAGCATCCACAGCGCCCAGTTCATGCGTGCGGCCGATGACGTTCCGGCCATGGCGCCCAGCAAGGATGCAGCCTTGGCCAGCGCCCGCCAGGACCTGGAGCCCACGCTGCGCCTCGAACTGGAGCAGGAAGCCGCTGGCATCTTACCGAACGTGAAGGACGTGAAGGCCGAACTGTCCACAGTCGCGCAGAACCTTGCCGCGTTGGACGACACGTTCCGCGCTCGAGCAAAGGAGTTTCAGCAGCAGGGGCAGACCCGCAAGCAGGCCGAGCAGTCAGCGCGCAAAGCCATCGAAGCCGAGCGCCTGGACCTGGCCGACCGGCAGGCGTCGCTGAATGAAGCCTTGGGCGGCAACCGTAGCGCCGAGCAAGCCCGTGCGGACCTGAACGCCATGGACCGTGGTGAAGTCCCTCAGCGATTCAACGACCGGGTAACCCAGCGCGCTGACGCCATTGTGAGGGGCTTTGAAAAAAATCCGTTGTCCGCCGGCGTTGCTGAGGGTAGCACCAAGCTGACCATGGTCCAGATCGCACGCGGGGAGTTCAACCGAATCCTGAGCCAGATCGAGGATTCCCGGGCGAAACCAATTGAAGATGATGGTGCAGGAACTTCGGTCTCTGCCTACAAGCAGCGGGCGATTGAGCGTGGTGAACCATCGATCCCGGAGGGGATGATCAGGATGTATCACGGTAGTGCGGAGCATGGTCGATATGAAGGGCCCGCATGGTTTTCATCAGACCGGAAATATGCGGAAAACTATCGAGCTAATGCTGAACTGCAGTATGTCGATCTGCCTGAAAGCAAGATCAATGGGCTGGTTGATCCAGATGGATACGGTCAGACCATTTATCGTGGTCATACGCTTAACTATGAGTTCGACTCAGGCGAAACGGGTGTTAGGCGTGCGCTTCCAAAAATGGAAACTACTACATCAAAACCCGCTAAACCTGCATCAGATAGGGTTGATACTGAATCAACACCGGGCAAACCTGCATCAGACCCAGAAATTCAGCTTGCCGATGAGGTCCTGTCCCGCGTTGAGGACATGCGCATTTCCACTGGTGCCATGGATGCTGATGGCAACCCTATCACTGTTTCAGCCCGCGAACTTCTCGCCAGCGCGGATGCCGAGATTGTCAGTGCGCAACAGGAAGCCAAAGGGTTTCCGGCCGCCGTCGCTTGCTTTCTACAGCGTGGTTTAGATTGAATAGGCAATCTGCCACCAATAAAGAAAGGAAACACCATGAAATGGCTCTTGACGGCGCTTGCGCTATTTGCCTTGGCTGGTTGCGCAACTACTGGCAAGTATGAACGCGTGTTGCAAAGCTGGGTTGGCTCTACCGAGCTTGAACTCGTTCAATCTTGGGGGCCTCCTGTGAGGGTCTATGAAAGCAACGGCCATCGCTTTTTGACCTACTCCAACGAAGGCAGCATGTACGTGCCGGGAACATCGCCCACATACCAAACGACTTATTACGGGAACACCGCATATACGAACTCATATGGTGGATCTCCAGGCATGAACGTCCAGCTTTCCTGCGTGACCACGTTCGACGTAGTGGACAACAGGATTTCCAGTTGGCGCTGGCAGGGAAATAACTGCACATCCAATTGAGCAAATAGTCGGGAAACCGTCTATCCCCACCCCATAGGCTTGCTCCCATTCAAACAGGAGCAAGCCCATGCGCCCCGAATGCATCAAGGCTGTCACCCAGGCCATTGGCCGCCCCCTCAACCAGCAAGAAATCCAGGGCATCGAGAACCGCGTGCGCCGCAACATGAAGCAATTGGCGCAGACCGACAGCACCTGGCAATCCAAAACCACTGCTGATCGGCTCAACGAAGCCGCTGCCAAGTCCGCCAAGGACCTGGTGGAAGAAGCGAACCTCAAGAAAAAGCGCGTGGCCTTGACCATCCTGGCCCACGACCGCATCGACAGCTACATGAAGCGCTTCCCGGAACGCCCACTTGAAGGGCTCGACCGGATGTTGGCGTTTTCCGCCGACGGCAAAAGCGGGATTCTGTCGATTGAGTCATCCACGCGGGCGATCCGTGATGACTCGTTGAGCCGCATGCTCGACGTGATTGATCAGACCAAGGGCAAGTTCCTGGGCCTGTTCCAAGACGAAGCCGGAAACCTGGCCCTGGTGCGTGAGCTGCACGGCGAGGACTCCGGCAGCGCCGTGGCCAAGACCGCCGCCAAGCAGTTCAAGGACACTGCCGAGCAGCTGCGCCAGCGCTTCAACCGCGCCGGCGGTGACGTGGGCTTCCTGGACGACTGGTCCATGCCCCGCGATCACTCCCAGGTGAAGGTGGCAAAGGATCAGGCCAAGTGGGTCGCCGATCATGTGCAGTGGGCGAACCGTAGCAAGTACCTCAAGGAAGACGGCTCGCCAATGAACGATGCCGAGCTGACCGACTTCCTCCAGCACGCCTGGGTGACGCTGGCCACCGGTGGCGCCAACAAGATTGAACCCGGCCAGGCCGCCGGTAATGGCATGCGCGCCAACCGCGGGAGCGAGTCGCGGCAGATCCACTACAAGGATGCGGAAAGCTTCATTGCGGCCCAGAAGGCCTACGGGGACCGCAACCTGTTGGAATTGCTGATCGGGCACATTGACCGGGCTTCACGGGATATCGCGCTGGTTGAAGCGCTGGGGCCTAATCCCAGCAACCAAATGCGCTACTTCCTGGACGCTGGTCAGAAAGCCATGGATACCGCCAAGCCCGGCGACCTGGCCAAGACCGCCAAGCAGCGCAAGAAGATTGAGCACCTATTTGAAGAAGTGGCCGGCACCCGTGAGCCACCGGTATCTGCCGCTCTGGCCAATGGTTTCGACACCTATCGCGCACTCAACGTCGCCAGCCGCCTGGGCTCCGCCGTCCTGACTTCGGTCACCGACCAGGGAACGCTGGGCCTTACCGCATCCATGAACGGCATGCCGGTGATGAAGGTGTTTGCCAATGAGCTGCGCATGCTCAACCCGGGCAGTGCTGGTGATCGACGCATGGCGCAACGCGCGGGCCTGGGCCTTAATCAACTGATCGGCAGCCTGAACCGCTTCGGCGCTGATGGCCTGGGTACCAATGAACAGGTGGCCGGCCGTATCGCCAAGTTCTCCCAGACCGCTGCCAGCAAGGTCATGCAGGCATCCGGGCTCAATGCCTTGACCGCCGGCAGTCAGCGGGCGTTCGGCGCTACCATGCTGGACACTATCGGCGATATGTCGCGCCGCCATGATTCCTTGGCGGCGATGGACCCGGCCGACGCCAAGCGATTGATGGGGCAGGGCGTCACCGAAACGGACTGGTCTGTATGGCGTATGGCACAGCCCGAGGACTGGCGCGGCGTGGGAGACACCGTGCTGACTGCGAACAGCATCTACCGCATTCCTAACGCTGACCTGGTGGCGATGGCGCAGCAGCTCAAGACAACCCCGCAACGGCTCAAGGATCAGGCCGCCACCAAGCTGCTGGGGGCCGTGCTGGATGAAACCAACATGGCAATCATTGAGCCAGGCGCAAGGGAGAAGGCAATGATGCATGGTGGTGTCGAGCGCGGCACCGCCAAGGGCGAGCTACTGCGCTCGTTCTGGCAGTTCAAAAGCTTCTCCATCGGCATGATCATGCGTCACGGCGCGCGCGGCATGGCCCAGGAAGGATGGGGTAAGGCTGGATATCTCGCTGCCCTGGTCGCGTCCACCACCGTGCTGGGTGGCATGGCCATTCAGCTTGGGGAGATTGCCGCCGGACGGGATCCGAAGGATATCACCGATGATAAAAAGTGGGGCGTTCCGGGGCTGCGCTTCGGTCTTGCGTCATTCCTCAAGGGTGGCGCCATGGGCCTGTACGGCGACTTCCTGTTCTCCGACACGTCGCAGGGCGGGAGCTCGCCGCTTGCAGCCTTGGGCGGCCCCATCGCCGGCGACCTGGAGGCCATATTCAAGTTGAAGGACAACGCCGCAGACGGTGAGGTCAACCAAACAGGGGGAAAACTGGTGCGCTTGGCCAAGAGCCATTTGCCTGGGGCGAACCTCTGGTACACCAAGGCCGCCACTGACCACCTGATCTTCAACCAGCTGCAGGATTACTTCTCGCCTGGATACTTGCGCCGGATGAAACAGCGGGCCCGCAAGGAATTCAATCAGTCGTACTGGTGGGAGCCGGGCGATTCAACCCCAGATCGCGCGCCGAACCTTGGCGCAGCTGTAGGAGCGAAATGATGCGCGACGATCAGATCACCCGCCTGCAAGCCTTGAGCGAACGCCTTGGCGAAGTTGTCATCACTGAGGTCGACCCGCACAACTGGCCAGGCGCCGAGAAGGTTCCTACCGAACTGACCCAGCAGGAACGCGGCGACCGCTATTGGTGCAAGAAGAACGCCGCCGCCACCATGACGCTGTTACTCAAGGTTGTGAACATCGCCGGCATCATGAACCGACAGAAGCCAGCCCCGGACGCTGGGCATGCTGTTGACGAACTGGACGGCGAGTTAGCTGCCGCCGAACGAGAGGCCCAGGCCATCATCGATCGGATGCAGAAGGCCGGGAATGTCTACTGACCCAGAGAAGAAAGTCAGCCTGCTGGTTTTCTTCATGCTGTGGGCGCGGCGCATGCGTTGGGATGTGCCGTTTATCCACGTGCAGGCGCTTATATGGCTGGAGGCTAAAGGGTCTCTGGCCGTTTTGCGTTGCTTCCGGGGCTTTGGTAAATCGACGCTGCTGGCGATTTACAACGCCTGGCTGTACTACAAGGACCCGACCTATCGAATTCTGCACCAGTCGGAATCGGACCCCACGGCCTACAAGACCAGCCGCGACACGCAAAACGTTATCCGCAATCACCCGCTGACTCGGCACTTGCTACCACCCAACCAGGGCACGGTTGAACAGTGGTGGGTTGAAGGTGCTTCCGACTTCCGTAACGCCAGCATGTTCGCCAAGGGCATTCTGTCGAACGTCACGTCAGCACGTGCTGACGAGTGCCAGAACGATGACGTGGAGGTGCCGCGTAACATCCAGACCCCAGAGGCGCGGGAGAAGCTGCGATACCGCCTGGGCGAGCAGACGCACATCCTGGTGCCTGGTGGTAGCAAGCTCTATATCGGCACACCGCACACCCACGACAGCCTGTACGACGAACTCGAAAGCATGGGGGCCGACTGCCTCACCATCCGCATGTTTGCCCAGGAACACCGGATAGAGGACGCCAAGCAAAATGCCTATGACGTCCCGTTCGTGCCCGAGGTGGTGTTCTCCGGTATCGGCAAGCACGCCCGCGTGCTGGTGCTGGGCAAGGATTACCAACAGACGAAAACCGGCATAGCGTTCTTTACGCCCCCCGGCACCCTAGTGGACTGCTACGCAGGCAGCGCCTGGCCTGAGCGTTTCGACATGGCCACCCTGGAAACTCGGCGCCGCGAAACCCGTACCATCAACGAATGGGACTCGCAGTATCAGCTCCACTCGAAACCTGTTACAGAGGTCCGCCTGAACCCTGCCCGCATCATCCCGTACGACGTTCAGCCGGTCATGCGCTACGCCAACGGCGCGGCCGCAATGTACCTGGGGTCAACGCAGATCGTGGGCGCCATCGCCTATTGGGACTGCTCACTGGGCAAGATCAAATCTGATGCCTCTGCCTTCTCGCTGATCCTCACAGACGCCCGTGGCCAGCTGTATTGGCACCTGGCCGTAGGCCTGACCGGCGATATTGCCGAGTACGGCGAGCGCGACCAGATCATTGGCGGCCAGGTGCACCAGATCCGCGAACTGGTGATCAAGTATCAAATCCCCCGGGTAGTAATCGAGACCAACGGGCCAGGCGGCTTTGCTCCGGCAATCCTCAAGAACGCCTTAAAGGGCACGGGCTGTGGGGTAGGGGAAGAGCATTCCAGCACCAACAAGCAGAAACGCATCCTCGACGCCTTCGAATCACCGCTGTCGGCTCGCTTCCTATGGGCCCACATCGAGGTTCTGAAAATCATCTGGGACCAAATGCGCGACTTCAACCCAGCGCTCACCACCCAGGAAGACGACTTCATTGACTCTGGCGCCGGCGGCATCGCCCAGACCCCAGTTCGCATTGGCCGGATAGTCGGGAAACCGACAGAGGCTCGTCGTGACAATTGGCGTCCAGATGCGGGCGTGCACGAAGTGCAGGTCGATTACTAGCCCGCCACCACCAGGGGCTCACCATGTCAGTTCAACCCGGACCAACGTTCAAGCGCTACGCTGCCAATGGCGTGGCCACCGTGTACACCATCCCATTCCTGCTGCTGGATTCGGCCGATCTGCAGATCACCTTGGACGGTGTGCTGGTGACCACCGGGTTCACCCTTGCCGGCATCGGAAGTCCTGCCAGTTCATGCACGTTCGCAGTTGCGCCCACGGGCGACTTGCTTTTCCAGCAGGTTGTTCCTTTCCAGCGTCTGGCTGACTACCAGATCAATGGGGATTTTCTTGCTGAGACGGTGAACCGAGATTTTGACCGGCTGTGGTTGGCCGTCAAGCAGCTGAACCGCGACAGTAATCGGGCTCTTACTGTAAGTCTGCTGGAGCCGGAAGGCATTCCGCCCTTGCCAGTCAAGGCAGTGCGCGGCTTGAGAATGCTGGCATTCGATGTCGTCGGCAACCCTGTCACCTCCAACCTCACACTGGCACAGATCGAACAACAACCGGCATTGGCGCTTGAATCCGCTCAAGCGGCAGCTGCTTCGGCATTGTCTGCCAATAATTCAAAGCTTGCCGCGGCGACGTCGGCCGGCGACGCTAGTGATTCAGCGGTCTTGGCGCAGAGATGGGCAGAAAACCCAGAAGATACCCCAGTAACAGCAGGCCTTTACTCTGCGCACCATTGGGCAAACAAGGCGGGTGCCTCCGTTCTCGGTTCGCAGCGACAAATCATTGCGATCACAGCTACCGTCGCCGGCAATGCGATGACGTTAGGGCTACCGAAAACCCCGATCGCGTTCCGTAGTGCAACGCTTACAGGCGGTGCGGTAAACATCAGGGATTTGCCGGCTGACCTATCGTTGGTAATTCCATCTGGCGCCACACTTGGCACAGCCAACGCCACGCTTGAAAGATTGATGCTGTTGGCAATTGATAACGCCGGCACGGTTGAGCTCGCAGTCGTGAACGCATCCGGTGGCGTCAACCTAGATGAAACCGGACTGATCAGCACCACGGCCATCAGCGCAGGAGCAACCTCAGCCAGCGTTATCTATTCGACGACTGCTCGCACAAATGTTCCGTATCGTGTCGTCGGTTTCGAAGAGTCAACGCAGGCAGTAGCGGGCACTTGGGCAACAGCCCCAAGCAAGATACAGGGTGCTGGCGGACAAGCGATTGCGTTGAATGGCTTTGGCGCCTGGCAATCGCCGCAAAACCTTATTGGTTCCAGGGTCGTCGGCACCCCCTACAAAAACAGCACCGCGCGCCCAAGAACAATAACCGTTACTGCGACTTCCGGTAATGCCTCAACTACGATTGATGCGAATGTCAACGGCTCAGGTTTAATGAGGATTGCCTCAACGGCTTCGGGTACCGGCCCTTCTGCTGCGACAGGTACGGTGACAGTCCCACCATTTGGTTCGGTCGTAATCACTTCAAGCGGCGCGCTCTCACAGTGGTGGGAGCAGTAACATTTCTAGGGTTTCAGGCAGAGATCCAGGTGATCAGGTGCTCGCCTGCTCTTTCCTTTCCCTTAGCAGCCGCTGGATCCCGATACGTCACGCGTTCACCTTGCCTGATCAGTGGCGCCAACAACTACGGGTTCACCACAGAGACGTCAGCCACCCAGATGATTATGAACATCGCAGCGCAAGGCCTTGCTGTTACGAACAAGTCAACTCGTGCGGTGGTGGCAATGACACCGGCGTCATGGCGATTGAGGCTTAAGGCGAGCAGATTTTAACCGGGTGGCGATCTTTGATCAGAGTGCCTATTATCGTTTGGCAACCAGGGTTCGAAAGGGCCCAGCGAAACCTAAAAAGTACACTGGCTAGTACAGCGGTTTAGGCGGTATCCGGAGATAGCCAGTAAACACTGGTGGATGATCGCTAAATG
>NZ_JFCA01000063.1 GCF_000612585.1 Pseudomonas sp. CHM02 | reverse complement strand
CGAAGCCGCCCTAAGACCAGACGCCGCGGTGTTTCAGAAAGACCGAGGTGTATGGATTTGGGGCGGCTTCGCCACCCAGCGCGGGGCAAGCCCGCTCACTACAAACCAGCCTTATTCCATGTCCTTGAGCCACTCGGAGCTCTTGAACCACTTGTCATGGATGCGATCGTAGGTGCCGTCGTTGCGGATCTGGTGCAGGAAGTTGTTGATGAAGTTGATGCTGTCGTAGTCGCCTTTCTTCAGGCCAAACGCCAGGGCTTCGAAGGTGAAGGGTTCTTCCAGGAACACCAGCTTGCCGTTGCCGACTTTCTTCTCGGCAACCACGTTGTACGGCGCGTCATACACAAAGGCATCGGCCTTGCCGTTGACCACGTCCAGCACGCCTTCCTGTTCGTTGTCGTAACCGTGGTACTTGGCTTTGGAGATCAGCTTCTTGGCGACCATCTCACCCGTGGTGCCCAGCTTGGAGGTCAGGCGGTACTTCTCGTCGTTCAGGTCTTTGTAGGACTTGATGGTGCCTTCCAGCTCCTTGCGGATCAGCAGGGTCTGGCCGACCACAATGAAGGGTTCGCTGAAGTTCAGGCGCAGGTTGCGTTCCTGGGTCAGGGTCATGCCGCTGCCGATCATGTCGAACTTGCCGGTCAGGAAGGCCGGGATGATGCCGTCGTAGCCAGTGGACACCAGTTCCAGCTTGACGCCCATGGACTTGGCCATGGCCTTGAGGATGTCGACTTCGAAACCGATGATCTCACCGCGCTTGTCTGTCATTTCGAACGGCATGTAGGTCGGGTCCATGCCGACTTTCAGCGTGCCGCGCTTGACCGCATCATCGATAGCACCCGCCTGGGCAGCATTGGCCGCGACCAGCGCGGTGACGCCAAGCAGCAGCATCGAAAGATACTTTTTCATCATCAAGTCCCCTGAACGATTCTTATGAGGTCGGCGCGCAAAAAGGGCTGCACCATTTCGGGGTGCGATCCTAACCCACTCGTCTCCCGTCACAAAGGTTTCACGGCTATTTGTTATCGGCGTATGTCGGAAAAGCCCCACAACGGTGCAGCAAAGCGCAGCGGTAGACACTCAGGCACACGATGCCGGCAACGGATTGATGTGTAAGCAGTTATGACTTTCAGTCGATTTCAACCAACCAGGCGGTGTCTTTAAACCACTTGTCGTGCAGGCGATCGTAGGTCCCGTCCTGGGCCACTTGATTGAGGAAATGGTTGATCCAGTTGAGGCTGTCGAAATCACCTTTTTTCACGCCGAACGCCAGGGGTTCGAAGGTAAAGGGCTGCTCAAGCGCCAGCAGCACACTGTTTTCCGGGCGACTCAGGGCGATGAGGTTGTAGGGAGCATCATGAATAAAGGCATCGGCCCTGCCCTGCAGCACTTGGCGAACCCCTTCCTCCGGCGTTGCAAAGCTACTGATCCGGGCCGCGCCTAAAAACCGTCGGGCAGCCGCCTCGCCCGTGGTGCCTTCGGTAGTGGCAATCCGGTAGCTGGCGTCATCGAGGTCCTCGACACTGGTGACCTTACCCAAGAGCCTTGGGTGCAGCAGTACCGACTGGCCGACGACGATGAACGAATCGCTGAAGTTCAGCTTGAGATTGCGCTCCTGGGTGACGGTCATGCCGCTGCCGATCAGGTCGAACTTTTTGGCCAGCAATCCTGCCACCAACTCGGTGTAGGGCACGGCGACCAATTCAAGTTCTACCCCCAAGGCTTGGCTCATGACCTTGAGCAAGTCGATTTCAAAACCGACGATGCGCCCCTGTTTATCAGTCATCTCGAAAGGCACATAGGTGGGCGTGGTGCCGACTTTAAGCACGCCGCGCCGCACCGCGTCGTCAATCGCGCCGGCCTGTGCCAGGCCCATGTGAATCAATGCGACAGCGCTTATCAGCAGCGCAGAACAATAGCCTTTGCTCATGAATACCCCGAAGGCAGGTTGAATTCGGGGCGATGCTAACTCAGCCACGGGCACGGCAATACGCCTTGGGCGAAGGTCTTTTGTTTCGAAATAGTTTATGAAAAACAGTAAGTTAGCGCAGGAAGGACGTAGCAGGAAACGCTGTAGGACCAGCGCTTCGAACGCCCCCGAGACGAGCCCTCGGGGGCGTCTGAATCAGGCCGGTTGAGCCTGGGACGACAGCGGTTGCAGGGGCAGCAACGGCGCGTGCGGGTCAGCCTTGATCGAATCCCGCCAGGCGGCGAGCCACTCGGCATGGCCTTCGCTCCAGACCTGCTCGTGCAGGCGGGCCAGGGCGACCGGGTCACTGAGCAAGGCCAGGCGTTCACCGTTGTTGAGGCCGGCAGGGCCGACTTTCAACGCGTGGCGTACACGTTCGGCACGCAGGTATTCGATCGGTTCGGCCTGGGCGTGACGCGAGGTTGCCAGGGCGCACGCCAAAGCGTTCTGCTGCGGGTCGACCACCGAACGCACGAAGCCGTCATTCAGCGCGTGCCAACGGTTTTCGTGGGTGTACTTGTCGGTGGACAGCAGCGCTTGCGGCGGATTGTATTCCTCAGGGATCAGGAACAGGCTCTCGTCGCGGGACTTGAGGCCCAGCCCGACACGGCTGGAAATCACCGACACCGGGATCGACAGCATCAGCGAACCCACGATCGGCACCAGCCACCACAGGAAGCTCGGGTTCAACCACACCACCAGCAGCGCCCACAGGAAGCCCAGCACGGTTTGCGGGCCGTGGCGCTTGACTGCTTCGCTCCATGGGGTGGAGTCGTCGTCACGCTGCGGCGAGTTCCATGTAGCGGCCCAGCCCAGGAACGCGGCGAGCACGAAACGGGTGTGGAAGATCATCCTCACCGGCGCCAGCAGCATGGAGAACAGCATCTCCAGCAGCATCGACAAAGTCACCTTGAACTTGCCGCCGAACTCTTTTGCGCCCTTGGCCCAGATCAGGATGATGCTCAGCAGTTTCGGCAGGAACAGCAGCACGATGGTGGTGGAGAACAGCGCCACCGCCTTGTCCGGATGCCATTGTGGCCACAGTGGGTACAACTGGCGTGGCGCCATGAAGTACTGCGGCTCCATCAGCGTGTTCACCGCCAGCAAGGCCGTGGACAGCACCAGGAACAGGAACCACAACGGCGCCGACAGGTAGGACATCACACCGGTCAGGAACACTGCGCGGTGCACCGGGTGCATGCCCTTGACCAGGAACAGGCGGAAGTTCATCAGGTTACCGTGGCACCAGCGACGGTCACGCTTGAGTTCGTCCAGCAGGTTCGGCGGCAGTTCTTCGTAGCTGCCCGGCAGGTCGTAGGCAATCCACACACCCCAGCCGGCACGGCGCATCAGCGCTGCTTCAACGAAGTCGTGGGACAGAATGGAACCGGCGAACGCACCTTTGCCCGGCAATGGCGCGAGGGCGCAGTGCTCGATGAACGGCTTCATGCGGATGATCGCGTTGTGACCCCAGTAGTGGGATTCACCCAACTGCCAGAAGTGCAGGCCGGCAGTGAACAGCGGGCCGTACACACGGGTCGCGAACTGCTGCATGCGCGCATACAGGGTGTCCATGCCCGACGCACGCGGCGCGGTCTGGATAATCCCGGCATCCGGCGTCGCTTCCATCAGGCGCACCAGGCTGGTCAGGCATTCGCCGCTCATCACACTGTCCGCGTCGAGCACGACCATGTATTTATAGTCACCGCCCCAACGACGGCAGAAGTCGTCGAGGTTGCCGCTCTTGCGCTTTACGCGACGGCGACGACGGCGATAGAAAATCTTGCCGAAACCACCGGCTTCGCGGCACACGTCGAGCCAGGCTTGCTGTTCGGCGATGCAGATGTCGGCTTCATTACTGTCGCTGAGCACGAAGAAGTCGAAGCGATCCAGGTCGCCGGTGGCAGCGACCGACTCGAACGTCGCACGCAGGCCGGCAAACACCCGGGGCACGTCTTCGTTGCAGATCGGCATCACCAGCGCGGTACGGGCGTCTTTGGGAATCGGCTCGTCGCCGGCACTTTTACCGGAGATGCGGTATTTATCGTGGCCGGTGAGCAGTTCCAGGAAGCCCATCAACGCGGTCCAGAAACCCGCCGACACCCAGCAGAACAAGATCCCGAACATGATCAGGATGCTGGTCTGCAGGGCGTAAGGCAGCACCTGGGTAGCGGTTTGCAGCAGGGTCTGGTTGCGGATTTCGTCGAAGTCGACCAGCGACCAGCCCTGGTACGGCATGATGCCTTTCATGTACCAGCCGGCGACGATGGTCTGGCCGAGCATCAGCACCAGCAGGATGTAACGGCGGATCGAGCCGACGGTACGCCAGCGGGCGGCTGGCAGTACGCGCTCATCCTTCGGCGGGGCCGGCGGGTTGCTGCGGCCGGTGATACGGCGCCAGCCGCGCACCAGGATATTGGTACGCCACGGCTCCGGTACCACGCGGGTACGACGAATCGGCGGCGTGGCCTTGAGGCACACGCGGCCCTCGGCGTCGAGCGCCAGCATTTCGGCGTCTCGCAGCTCTTCGGCCGTGTTGAGGGTCAACCGCGTGCCAACCGACGCCTGGGCGGCGTCGAGGGGCGCGTCGAACGTCTTGGACGACAAGCGCTCGTGCAACTCGGTGAAGGATGTGCAGCCCGCCAGTTCGGCGCGCTGCTCAGCGGTCATCGGTAGATGCGCCAGGTACTCGGACAGAGTCTCGGGCGTTACTTGAGAATTACTCATCGGCAGGCAACTGATAGCTCCAGGTTTCGGTCAGGACTTGCTCGGTCTTGATCGGCTCCGGTGTGGCTGGGGCAGCTTCTGGCTGCTTGGCTTCCTTGTCTTTCGCGTCTTTCTTGACCTGTTTCTCGTGTTGCTTGGCCAGGACCTTGTCGGCCTTGAGCACGTGGCTCGAGTCCTGCTCGGGGGCTGGCGGCGGAACGTCCTGCACCAGCGCAGCGCGCATTTCGGTCGGCTTGCCTGCGTCCTTGATCTTCATGCGCAGGGTCAGGCGCCAGCCTTTGGTGTGCTCGTTGTAGCGCACGCTGTTTTCAACCAGTTCGGCATTGTCGCCGACACTCACCTGGCTGCGAACTGGCGCGTCCGAAGGCAACGCCTTGAGCGACGGGCCCTCGAAGTCCACCAGGTAGGCCACGCTGCCGTCAGGCTGGCGGATCAGGTTGGATTGCTTCACGTCACCGGTGGAGCGCAGGGTCTGCTTGACCCAGGCGCTGTCGGTCGGGTGCAGCGATTTTTCGTCCATGGTCCAGTGCAGGCGGTAGGACACATCCAGCGGCTTGCCGACTTCCGGCAGCTCCGCAGGGCTCCAGAACGCCACGATGTTGTCATTGGTTTCATCGGCGGTCGGAATCTCGACCAGGTTGACGGTGCCTTTGCCCCAGTCGCCCTCAGGCTCGATCCAGGCGCTTGGGCGCTTGTCGTAGTTGTCGTCCAGGTCTTCGTAGTGGCTGAAGTCGCGGCCGCGTTGCAGCAGGCCGAAACCTTTCGGGTTCTCTACGGTGAAGTTGCTGACCGACAGGTGTTTAGGGTTGTTCAGCGGGCGCCAGATCCACTCGCCATTGCCGGCATGGATCGACAGGCCGCTGGAATCGTGCAGTTCACGACGGTAGTTGAGCACCTTGGACGGCTGGTTCGCGCCGAACAGGTACATGCTGGTCAACGGGGCAACGCCCAGCTTGCTGACCTTGTCGCGCAGGAACATCTGGGATTTCACATCGACAATGGTGTCGGTGCCCGGACGCAGGATCAGGCGGTAAGCCCCGGTAGCGCGTGGCGAGTCCAGCAGGGCAAAGATCACCAGTTGTTTCTCACCCGGCTTCGGACGCTCGATCCAGAATTCGGTGAAACGCGGGAACTCTTCGCCGGACGGCAACGCGGTGTCGATCGCCATGCCACGGGCGGACAGGCCATACGCCTGGCCCTTGCCGACCACGCGGAAGTAGCTGGCGCCCAGCATGGTCATGATTTCGTCTTGCTTGTCGGCCTTGTTGATCGGGTACAGCACACGGAAGCCGGCATAACCCAGCTGTTCGGTGGCTTTAGGATCAAACTTCACGTCGCCGAAATCGAAGCGCGTGGGGTCGTACTTGATTTCCTGGACGCTGTCGGCGGTGACTTCGTTGATTTTCACCGGTGTATCGAAGTGCATACCCTGGTGATAGAAGGACAGCTTGAACGGGGTGTTCTGATCGGCCCACTCGGCTTTTTCGTTGCGGAAACGAATCTTCTGGTAGTCCGCGAACTTCATTTCGCGGAATTCGTTCGGCAGATTGCTGCGCGGAGCTTCGTATTTCTGCCCGGCCAGCTCTTTTGCCTTGGCCGACACATCATCCAGACTGAATGCCCACAGTTGACCCGCGCCGAACAGGCAAAACAGGGCGGAGCCCGTCACCAGTGCGTTTCGTAACCGTTTGGCAGACAATTTTGGTGCATTACAGGGACTAACAATCACGAGCAACCCTCGCCGAAAACAGATCAAAAAACCAACGGCCAGCTATCTATATGCCAGGTTGGCGAGCATTGTTCCGACTCCCCTGGGGCAAAATGATTCCCCATTGGCTATCGGACAAGGCTCTACCTAAGTCAAAAATGGACCAAACAACGCTGATCCCCGTAGCGCGCGATTATCTAGTAGCCCGCGAGACAACGCATCAGGGATAACGAAGTATTTGTAGCGAAACCCTGCGTTTTTAGGCATTAAAAGTCGTTTTTAATACATTCACGTCTGTAAGAGGAAGGTGACAGGGCCATCATTGACCAAATGCACCTGCATATCGGCGCCAAAACGCCCTGACGCCACCTTGCCATGCAATTGTTGCGCTTGTAACAGCAAATGATCGAAAAGCGCCGCTCCCAGGGCCGGCGGGGCCGCCGTGGAGAAGCTCGGTCGCAGCCCGCTCCTGGTATCCGCCGCCAGGGTGAACTGCGACACCAGCAACAAACCGCCGCCGATGTCCTTGAGCGACAGGTTCATCTTGCCTTCGTCATCGCTGAACACCCGGTAGTTCAGCAGCTTGTGCAGCAGTTTATCGGCACTCTCCGGAGTATCCGAAGGCTCGACAGCTACCAGCACCAGCAAACCCTGGTCGATGGCCCCGACGATTTCGCCCACCACCTCGACCCGGGCGCCTCGCACCCGTTGCAACAGGCCCTTCATGCTTCTTCAGGCGGCAGGTCGAGCAAGCGGCGTGCCATTTGGCTGGTCGCACGCACCAAGGCATCGGTGATGCCAGGTTCGGACGCCGCATGGCCGGCCTCGCGAATCACCTGCAGCTCACTGTTGGGCCACGCCTGGTGCAACTCCCAGGCGTTATCCAATGGGCAGATCATATCGTAGCGCCCGTGAATGATTACGCCAGGCAGATGGGCGATCTTGTGCATATCGCGGATCAGTTGGTTGGGCTCCAGGAACGAGTTGTTGGTGAAGTAGTGGCACTCGATACGCGCGATGGATAGCGCGCGTTGCGGCTCGGAAAAGCGCTCCACATGCTGCGGGCTCGGGCACAGGCCCAGCATGCGCCCTTCCCAGCCGGACCAGGCCTTGGCGGCGTGCATCTGGGCGATCTGGTCGTTACCGGTGAGGCGCTTGTGGTAGGCCGCGATCATGTCGTGACGCTCTTCCGGTGGGATAGGCGCGATGTAATCCTGCCAGTAGTCCGGGAACAGACGGCTCGCACCCTCCTGGTAAAACCAATGGATGTCCTGCGGGCGGGCGAGGAAAATGCCGCGCACGATCAGGCCGTGCACACGCTCCGGATGGGTCTGCGCGTAGGCCAGGGCCAGGGTCGAGCCCCAGGAGCCGCCGAACAGCACCCATTTGTCGATACCCAAGTGTTCGCGGATACGCTCAAGGTCGGCGACCAGATCCCAGGTGGTGTTGTTTTCCAGGCTGGCGCGAGGGGTGGAGCGCCCGCAGCCACGCTGGTCGAAGGTGACGATGCGGTACAGGTTCGGGTCGAAATAGCAGCGGCTCTGCGCATCACAACCGGCACCAGGGCCACCATGGATGAATACGACGGGCAAGCCTTCGGGGGAGCCACTTTCATCGACGTACAGCGTGTGAGTGTCATCGACTGCCAGATCGTGCCGGGCGTAGGGTTTGATCTGCGGGTACCAAGTCTGCATTGCGCGCTCCGTAGGGGTTCGGGTTCATCCCTGGGGGGACGTCTTTTATTTTGCCGTCTGGCACTATAAACCCGAATTGTGCAATGAGCATGTCCTTGAGCGCTTAGACCTGTGTCAGCCCTTCGCTCCCCAGGTAATCCAGCAGGTCATCGTAAAGCCGGTCCACCTCCGGCACTTGCCGCCGCGCGCGCAGGCAACCGTGCACCAGGCCTTTGCCGGGGTACAACACGCTGGCCACGCCCGCCGCTTGCAGGCGTTCGGCATACAGCCTGCCGTCGTCGCGCAGCGGGTCGAACTGGGCGACGGCGATGAAGGCCTTGGGCAAACCACTGAAATCCGCGGCTAACAGCGGCATGGCATAGGGTGATGGCTTGCCGCTGCCCCGCAAGTACAGCGCCAGGTAGCAGTCGGTATCGGCGCTGCTGAGCAACGGCGCGTCCATGCACTCGCGCCGCGACGGCAGGTCGGATGGGCCACCCAACCCCGGATAGATCAATACCTGGGCCCGCGGCAACGGCTGCCCATCGTCCCGCAAGCCCAGGCACAACGCCGCGGCCAGGTTGCCGCCCGCGCTGTCGCCAATCACCACCAGACGTTGCAGGTTGATCGCATAAGGCCCCTGCCCGGCCTGGATCGCGTGCCATACGGCGCGGCAATCCTCATACGCGGCGGGGAATGGGTGCTCAGGTGCCAGCCGGTAATCGATGGCGATCACCAGTACCTGCAAGGCAATGGCCAGCTCGAAGCAGATGAAGTCGTGGGAGTCCAGCCCGCCGACCACCCAGCCGCCGCCGTGCATATAAAGGAGGCACGGCCAGCCGTCAGGAGGCGTAGGCGCGGTGGGCAGATAACTGCGCACACACACGCCCGCCAGGGTGAAGTCCTCGACCTGCAAGCCTTCGGGTTGCGGCGGGGTGAATGCACGGCACATGCGGTCATAGCCTGTGCGTAGCCCAGCCAGCGACGAATCGTCACTGGCGAAGGATTCGGTCTTGGTGACGAAGGCGGCGAGCTGAGGAGAAATCGGGTACATGCGCAAATATCCCTGACGCTGGAGATCAAGTGTGGGAGCTGGCTTGCCTGCGAAAGCGGTGTGCCTGCCAACTAGTCAATGCCTGACACACCGCCATCGCGGGCAAGCCCGGCTCCCACATTTGCCCGTGTTGCCTGGTGTGGAAGGTTCGGCTCAAAGCTCCAGGCTGGCTTGCACAGCCGCCACACCATCGCTGCCATCAAACGCCTGAACCCCAGCCAGCCAGCGCTGCAGATCCTCGGGATGATCGCGCAGCCATTGCTTGGCGACGTCCTGCGGCGACTGGCGCTCCATGATCGGCACCATCAGCTGGCTTTCCTGTGCAGCGGTGAAGGTGAGGTTTTCCAGCAGACGGTGGGCATTGGGGCAGCGCTCGGCGAAGTCCGGCGCGGTGACGGTGGAAACGGTGGCGCGGCCTTCGTCGGGGCCGAACACATCTTCACTGCCGGTGAGGTAGGCCATCTTCATGTTGATGTTCATCGGGTGCGGCGTCCAGCCGACAAACACCACGAATTCCTTGCGATTCACCGCACGCTGCACCGCCGCCAGCATCCCCGCTTCGCCGGAGGCCACCAGCTTGAAGCCACCGAGGCCGAAGTGGTTGGTGTCGATCATTTTCTGGATATCGGTATTGGCGCCACTGCCGGGTTCGATCCCATAGATCTTGCCGCCCAGTTTGTCCTTGAAGCGGGCGATATCGGCGAAGGTCTTCAAGCCGGCGTCGGCCACGTATTGCGGCACGGCCAAGGTGGCCTGGGCGTCGGACAGGCTCGGGGTGTCGAACACTTTGACCTGCTTGGCCGCCAGAAACGGCGCGATGTTGTTGTCCATCGCCGGTTTCCAGTAGCCGAGGAAGATGTCCAGGCGTTTGTCGCGGATGCCGGCAAAGATGATCTGCTGCACGGCGCTGGTCTGTTTGCTGTCATAACCCAGGCCATTGAGCAGCACGTCGGCCATGCCGGAGGTGGCGACAACGTCAGTCCAGCTGACGACGCCCATGCGGATGTTTTTGCAGGAGGCCGGTTCGGCGGCCATGGCGTGTGCACTGAACAGTGCGGCGCCGATAAGGCTCAACAAGGTTTTTTGCATGGGGGGTGGTCTCACTTGGCTGTTGTTATTCCACAACCTTAGCCAGTGGAGCCTGAGTCAACACGAACTGGGGCGACGGCCAGTTGCACTGGGGCGACTGTGCGGCCGTCATCGCGGGCAAGCCCGCTCCCACATTTTGACCGTGTGAACCCGATTCAATGTGGGAGCTGGCTTGCCTGCGATAGCTATTTCAGCCGTAACGCTGTTGCCCCCAGGCTAACAACCCGTCAAGCAATTGCTTGAGCACCAACCGCGTCGGCTCGGCCAGGTCCGGGCGATAGCGGAACGGCTCAACCTCTTCCATGTAAGTGCTCTGGCACAACTCCAGCTGCACGGCGTGGATATCCTGCGCCGGGTCACCGTAATGCCGGGTGATGTGGCCACCCTTGAAGCGCCCGTTGAGTACATGGGTGTACTGAGGATGCCTGGCGCAGATGGCCTCCAACTGGCTGGCCAGCTCTGGATCACAGGCGGCGCCGTTGAAGGTGCCGAGATTGAAGTCCGGCAACTTGCCTTCGAACAGGTGCGGGATCACCGAGCGGATCGAGTGCGCATCAAACAACAGTGCATAGCCGAACTCAGCCTTGAGCCGCGCCAGCTCTTCTTGCAGGGTTCGGTGATACGGGCCCCAGATTTTTTGCAGATAGGTCACGCGCTCTTCTTCAGACGGCTCATGCCCTTCACGGAACAAGGGCACGCCCTCGAACAGCGTCGCCGGGTACAGGCCGGTGGTGGCGCCGGCATACAACGGTTTGTCGTCGGATGGCCGGTTCAAGTCGATCACAAACCGCGAATATTCGGCCGACAAGGTGCTGGCACCCAGTGCCTCGGCAAAGTCATACAGCGCAGGAATGTGCCAGTCGGTGTCCGGCAGGCTTTGCGCCTCGGGGATCAGCCCAGCCTTGACGGCGGGCGTGAGGTGCAGACCGGCGTGGGGCATGCTGATCAGCAGCGGCACCCGACCTTGTTTGAAGTTCAGAACCTTATCCACAAGCAGTACTCCTCAAACAGTGACGTCGACGCCATGACGCACGACGCGTTTATCCAATTCGCCGCCCAGCCAATAGGCCAGGTCGGCGGGACGATCGATCTGCCAGGCGACAAAATCCGCGACCTTGCCCACTTCCAGGGAGCCGTGGGTGTCACCCATGCCCAACGCAGTGGCGGCATGTTGCGTGGCACCGGCGAGGGCTTCTTCCGGGGTCATGCGGAACAGCGTGCAGGCCATGTTGAGCATCAGGCGCACCGACAGGGCCGGCGAGGTGCCGGGGTTGAGGTCACTGGCGATGGCGATCTTCACACCGTGCTTGCGCAGGGCGTCCATCGGCGGCAACTGGGTTTCGCGCAGGAAGTAGAAAGCGCCCGGCAGCAAGACCGCGACGGTGCCGGCGGCGGCCATGGCGATGGCGTCGTCTTCGGTCATGAATTCCAGGTGGTCCGCCGACAGCGCGTGGTAACGCGCGGCCAGGCTGGAGCCGTGCAGCGACGAGAGTTGCTCGGCGTGCAACTTCACCGGCAGGCTCAGCTGCTGGGCGACTTTGAATACGCGTTCCACCTGTTCGGTGGAGAACGCCAGGTATTCGCAGAACGCATCCACCGCGTCCACCAGCCCTTCCGCCGCCAGGGCCGGCAGCATCTCGGCGCAGATGTGCTCGATGTAGTCGTCGGCGCGGTCCTTGTACTCCGGCGGTAGCGCATGGGCCGCCAGGCAGGTGGCACGCACGCTGACCGGCAGCGCTTCGCCGAGGCGACGGGCCACCCGCAGCATCTTGCGTTCGTTGACCAGGTCCAGCCCGTAGCCGGACTTGATCTCGACCGTGGTCACGCCGTCGCGCAGCAGACTGCGCAGGCGCTTGTGGGCGCTGGCAAACAGTTCATCTTCCGTGGCAGCACGGGTAGCGCGCACGGTGCTGGCAATACCGCCGCCCTTGGCCGCGATCTCGGCGTAGCTGACGCCTTCGAGACGCTGCTCGAATTCGCCGCTGCGGTTGCCGCCGAACACCGTGTGGGTGTGGCAGTCGATCAGCCCGGGGGTGACCCACGCGCCTTGCAGGTCATGCACCTGGGCGTAATCCGCCGTCGGTACCTGGCTGCGGGGGCCGATCCACTCGATGAGCGAACCGGCGGTCACCATGGCGGCATCCTCGATGATCGAGTATTTGCCCTGTGCCATGGTTGCGACGTGGCAGTGTTGCCAAAGCGTTTTCATCAACGCCTCCCTAGATTAACGATGAGACAAAGCCGGGTCGTAGTGGACCTTGGCCGCTTGGCCGGCAGCGGGCTTGACCCACAGCAGGTAGGCAACGACCAGCAGCACGATCCACACGGCACCGACCAGCAAAGCGGCCTGGGTGTCCGGGAAGTAACCCAGCACACCAAACACGAACAGCATGAAGACGATGGCGGCCGCTGGCGCATAGGGCCAGAACGGCACGGGGAATTTCAGCTCGGCGACCTGCTCCTTGGTCATCGAGCGACGCATGGCGACCTGGGTAAACAGGATCATCAACCACACCCATACGGTGGCGAAGGTGGCAATCGAGGCGATCAGCAGGAACACGTTTTCCGGGATCAGGTAATTGAGCACCACACCGCCCAGCAGCGCCGCGCCCATCACTACCACGGTCATCCACGGCACGCCGTGCCTGGACAACTGCGCGAAGCCCTTGGGCGCCTGCCCTTGCTGGGCCAGGCCGTACATCATGCGGCCGGCGCCGAAGATGTCACTGTTGATGGCCGAGACGGCCGCCGAGATCACCACGATGTTGAGGATGGTCGCTGCCGAGCCTATCCCGAGGTTGCTGAAGATCTGCACGAACGGGCTGCCCTGGCTGCCGATCTGCGGCCACGGGTAGATGGCCATCAGCACGAACAGGGTCAGCACGTAGAACAACAGGATACGCAGCGGCACCGCGTTGATCGCCTTGGGGATCACACGCTGCGGGTCCTTGGCTTCGCCGGCGGTGATGCCGATGATTTCGATGCCGCCAAAGGCAAACATCACCACCGCGAACGAGGCAATCAGGCCGCCGATGCCATGGGGCATGAAGCCGCCGTGAGCCCACAGGTTGCTGAGGCCGCTGGCCTGGGTGTCACCGGCCGAATGGATGCCGAACAGCATGATGCCGAAACCGCCGAGGATCATTGCGACGATGGCGCCGACCTTGAGCAGCGACAGCCAGAACTCCATTTCGCCAAACACTTTGACGTTGCACAGGTTCAGGCCGCCGATCAGAAACACAATGCCGAGTACCCAGACCCAACGGGCGACTTCGGGAAACCAGAAGCCCATGTAGATGCCGAAGGCAGTGACGTCGGCCAGGCAGACGATGATCATCTCAAAGGCGTAGGTCCAGCCGAGGATAAACCCGGCCATGGGGCCCAGGTAGGTGCTGGCATACTGGCCGAAAGAGCCGGCGACCGGGTTGTGCACGGCCATTTCGCCGAGGGCGCGCATCACCATGAACACGGCGGCGCCGCCAATCAGGTAGGCCAGGAGTACAGCGGGGCCGGCCATCTGGATAGCCGAGGCAGAGCCATAGAACAGCCCGGTGCCGATCGCGGAACCGAGTGCCATGAAGCGAATATGTCGGGCGCTTAGCCCGCGTTTCAATCCTTTCTCTTGCTGGTGCATTTCTCTTCCCTAATTATTCTTATCCTGAGAAAAATCCGAACGGCTGCGTGATGAATGCCTTCTTTCGTGGTGAGCGGGCTTGCCCCGCGCTGGGTCGCGAAGCGACCCCAAACCCGACGACCGCAGAAGGGGCTGCTGCGCAGCCCAACGCGGGGCAAGCCCGCTCACCACAGAAAGCAAGCCCCCCTGCGAATGGGTTACAGGCTTGGCAGCAGCTTGGCCGGCACCAGCTCATTCAGGCAGCGGGTGGCGAGCAGTTCGCTGGCGGCGTTGATGTCCGGGGCGAAGAAGCGGTCCTTGTCGTAGAAGGCCACTTTGTCGCGCAGGAGGCCGCGGGCCTTTTCCAGTTTCGGCGAGGTTTTCAGGCCTTCGCGCAGGTCCAGGCCCTGGCACGCCGCCAGCCATTCAACCGCCAGAATGCCACGAGTGTTCTCGGCCATTTCCCACAGGCGCTTGCCGGCAGCCGGGGCCATGGACACATGGTCTTCCTGGTTGGCCGAGGTCGGCAGGCTGTCGACGCTATGGGGATGGGCCAGCGCCTTGTTCTCGCTGGCGAGCGCCGCGGCGGTTACCTGGGCGATCATGAAACCGGAGTTCACCCCGCCATTGCCCACCAGGAACGGCGGCAGTTGCGACATGTGCTTGTCCATCATCAGCGAGATACGACGCTCGCTCAGGGAACCGATTTCGGCGATGGCCAGCGCCATGTTGTCGGCAGCCATGGCCACCGGCTCGGCGTGGAAGTTACCGCCGGAGATCACATCACCTTCAGCAGCGAACACCAGTGGGTTGTCCGACACGGCGTTGGCTTCGACCACCAGCACTTCAGCGGCCTGGCGGAACTGGGTCAGGCAGGCGCCCATGACTTGTGGCTGGCAACGCAGGGAGTACGGGTCCTGGACCTTGTCGCAGTTCTGGTGCGACTGGGAGACCTGGCTGCTTTCGCCGAGCAGGTCACGATAAGCTGCCGCCGAATCGATCTGGCCACGTTGGCCGCGAGCCGCGTGGATGCGGGCGTCGAACGGCGAGCGCGAACCCAGCACCGCTTCCACGGTGAGGCCGCCACAGGCCAGAGCGCCGGCGAACAAGTCTTCGCCTTCGAACAGGCCACGCAGGGCATAGGCGGTGGACACCTGGGTGCCGTTGAGCAACGCCAGGCCTTCTTTGGCGGCGAGGGTCAGCGGCGTCAGGCCGGCGACTTTCAGCGCTTCGGTGGCTTCCAGCCATTCGCCTTTGTAGCGCGCCTTGCCTTCGCCCAGCAGCACCAGGGACATGTGCGCCAGAGGTGCCAGGTCGCCGGAAGCGCCGACCGAACCTTTCAGCGGAATGTGCGGGTACACCTCGGCATTGACCAGCGCGATCAGCGCGTCGATGACCTGGCGACGGATCCCGGAGAACCCACGGCTCAGGCTGTTGACCTTGAGCACCATGACCAGCCGCACCAGCGCATCGCTGATCGGCTCACCGACGCCAGCGGCGTGGGACAGCACCAGGGAACGCTGGAGGTTTTCCAGGTCTTCGCTGGCGATGCGGGTCGAGGCCAGCAGGCCGAAACCGGTGTTGATGCCGTAGGCGGTGCGGTTCTCGGCGAGAATCTGCTCCACACAGGCAACACTGGCTTCGATCTGCGCCGTGGCGCTGTCATCCAGACTGAGGGTTACCGGCTGCTGGTAGATGGCTCGCAGTTGGGCAAGGCTCAGTTGGCCTGGAATCAGGTTTAGCGCAGTCACATTCATACTCCTTTTGAAGTGTTCTTTTGAATAAGTTTTCAGTGCAAGTAAGGGATTGCCGAGTGCAGCAAAGCGATGTCTTTGAGCAGTGCAGCGGCGGTCGCGATGTCGGGCGCCAGCCAGCGGTCTTCTTCATAGGCCGGCACCACTTCGCGCAGCAGGCGCCAGGCGCGCTCGGTACCGGCGCCAAAGCGCTGGTCCTTGAGGAATTCAAATGCCTGGGCCGCCAGCAGGTACTCGATGGCGAGAATCTGCGTCACGTTGGTCAACACTTGGTGCAGCTTGAGCGCGGCATTGGTGCCCATGCTCAGGTGGTCTTCCTGCAGGCCCGAGGTGACAAAGTTGTCGAGCACCGCCGGTTGCGCCAGTTGGCGGTTTTGCCCACACAGCGAGGCGGCGACGTACTGCACGATCATCATCCCGGAGTTGACCCCGGGGTTGCTGACCAGGAACGCCGGCAAGCCGCTGACGTGCGGGTTGATCAGGCGGTCCAGGCGGCGTTCGGCCACTGAGCCGATTTCGGCCATGGCAATCGCCAGCATGTCCGCCGCCAGCGCCACAGACTGCCCGTGAGGGTTGGCCTGGGACACCACGCGGTAGTGGTCCGGCGTGCCGAGCACCAACGGGTTGTCGGTGGCGCTGTTGAGTTCGGTCTCGATCTGGCGGGTGGCGTGTTCCACCTGGTCACGCGCCGCGCCGTGGATCTGCGGGATCGAGCGGATGCTCAGGGCGTCCTGGGTGCGAATGCCTTTGCTGCTGGCGATCACTTCGCTGCCATCGAGCAAGGCACGCAAGTTGATACCCACGTGTTGCATGCCAGGGTGGCGCTTGAGCGCGATGATTTCTTCATCGAAGGCATCGATCTGCCCGCGCTGGGCCTCGAAGCTCATGGCGCCGATCACATCGGCCCATTGCAGCAAGTGGTGCGCATCTGCCAGGGCCAGGCAGCTCAGGCCGGTCATGCACGGCGTGCCGTTGACCAGGCACAGACCGTCCTTGGCACCGAGCACCACCGGCTGCAGACCTTCAGCCGCCAGGGCTTCCTGCGCCGAAACGATCTGGCCGCGATAGCTCACATTGCCAACCCCCAGCAAGGCCACGCCAACGTGGGCCATGTGGGTCAGGTAACCCACCGAACCCTGGGACGGCACTTGCGGCGTGATGCCGTGGTTGAGCAGTGCCAGCAGCGAATGCACGACTTGCGGATGCAGGCCGGATTTCCCGTGGCTGTAGTTGATGATGGCGGCGCAAATGATCGCACGGGTCTGCTCGTCACTCAGCACCGGGCCGACGCCGCAGGCATGGCTGAGCAGGGTGTTGCGCGACAGCTGGCTGAGTTGTTCGCCCTTGAGCGACACATTGCACAGCGCACCCAGGCCGGTGTTCACGCCATAGGCGCGTTCACCGCTGGTGACGATGCGCTGCACAATGGCCTGGGCATTGTCGATACGTGCCCAGGCCTGGCCCGACAGTTCGAGGACAGCGCCGTGGCGGGCGACGGCGACGACGTCCTGCCAGCGCAGTGGCGCATCGGCGATGGTGATTTTTGTTGCCTGGGACATCTTCATACCTTCTTCAATTCTTGTGTGGCTTCACTGGCCTCATCGCCGGCAAGCCGGGCTCCTACAGGGGATTGCGCGCTCCATGTAGGAGCTGGCTTGCCGGCGATGGCGCCAGCAGCCTCACTGCCTATTTCAGGTCAGACCACCGCCGCCCGCCGCTGGACGAACCGGTCCACATACTCATCCGCCGGCGAATGCAGGATCTCCCGAGGCGTGCCGACCTGGATCAGCTTGCCGTCCTTGAGGATCGCAATGCGGTTGCCGATGCGCACGGCCTCATCGAGGTCGTGTGTGATGAACACGATGGTTTTGTGCAGGGTCTTTTGCAGCTCCAGTAACTGGTCCTGCATCTCCGCGCGGATCAGCGGGTCGAGGGCGCTGAAGGCTTCATCCATCAGGATGATGTCGGTGTCGGCCGCCAAGGCGCGGGCCAGGCCGACACGTTGGCGCATGCCGCCTGAGAGCTGGTGCGGGTATTTGTTTTCGTAGCCCTTGAGGCCCACGGTTTCGATCCAGTGCAGGGCGCGCTCGGCGCAGACCTGCTTGGTTTCGCCTCGCACTTTCAGGCCGTAGGCGACGTTGTCGAGCACACTCTTGTGGGGCAACAGGCCGAAGCTCTGGAACACCATGCTGATCTTGTGCCGACGGAATTGGCGCAGGGCTTCCATGTCCAGTTGCAGGATGTCTTCGCCGTCCACCAGGATCGCGCCGCTGGTCGGGTCGATCAGGCGGTTGAAGTGGCGCACCAGGGTGGACTTGCCGGAACCCGACAGGCCCATGATCACGAAGATCTCACCGGTGCCGATGCTCAGGGACAAATCGTTCACGCCGACCACGCAGCCGGTCTCGGCCAGGACCTGGTCCTTGGTCTTGCCTTGGCTGACCATGGCCAGCGCATCCTTGGAGCGGGCGCCGAAGATCTTGAAGACGTTTTTAACTTCGATTTTGCTGACAGTAGTCATTTGCTCGCCTCATGCCGTGGACGACCATAGGCCTGGGTAATGCGGTCGATGACCACTGCGAGAATCACGATCGCCAGCCCGGCTTCGAGGCCACGGCCGACGTTGAGGGTCTGGATGCCGACCAATACGTCTTCACCCAAGCCACGGGCACCGATCATCGAGGCGATCACCACCATCGACAGCGCCATCATGGTGGTCTGGTTGATACCGGCCATGATGCTCGGCAAGGCCAGCGGCAGTTGCACGCCGAACAGTTGTTGCCAGCGGTTGGCACCAAACGCATTGATGGCCTCCATGACTTCACCGTCGACTTGGCGAATACCCAGGTCGGTAAGGCGAATCAGCGGCGGCGCGGCGTAGATCACCGTGGCGAAAATCGCCGGAACCTTGCCCAGGCCGAACAGCATCAGCACCGGGATCAAGTACACGAAGCTGGGCATCGTCTGCATGATGTCGAGCAGCGGCATCAACACCGAACGCAGGCGATTGCTGCGCGCCGACAGAATCCCCAATGGAATACCGATCAGCACCGAGATCACCGTAGCGACCATCATCAATGCCAGGGTCTGCATCAGTTTGTCCCACAGGCCAACCGCGCCTACCAGGAACAGCAAGCCGACGATCACCGCCGTGGTCACCACCTTGCGGGTGGCGTGCCAGGCGACACCGCCGACGATGGCCAGCATCAGCCACCAGGGCGCCATGCGCAGCAACCCTTCCAGGTTGACGATGGCCCATAGCAGGGTGTCGGAGATGTGCCGGAACACATCACCGTAGTTGGTGACCAGTGAGTCCACCCAACCGTTGACCCAGTCGGCGATGGAAAACGTAAAACTCTCAGGAAACATATCGTGCTCTCGATCCAGTGGGTTGTGGCCAGGCGCCCGGCGGCCCCTCAGGGTAGCCGGGCACGCTTGACCTACAAGGCCGCGTCGATTTTCTTGGCTGCGTCGTCGCTCACCCAGGCGTGCCAGACTTCAGGATGTTCCTTGAGGAAAATTTTCGCCAGTTCTGGCGACTCAATTCGCTCCTTGGCCATGCGACCCAGGTTCTGGTTCAGCAGGTCGATAGGCAGGTTGACCTTTTCCAGCACGGCCACCAGCTCCGGGGCTTGCTCATGGAAAGTCTTGGACAGGCCGACCTTGATGCTTACGCTTTTATCCACGCCGGGTTTTTCTTCCAGCTTGACCAGGTCGACCTGGCCCATCAGCGGCGTTGGCGACCAGTAGTAGAACAGGATCGGCTCGCCACGCTTGTAGCTCGACAGCACCGCCGCATCCAGCGCCGGGCCGGTGCCTGGGCGGAAATTGGTGTAGGCATTTTCCAGGCCGTAGCTTTTCAGCATTTCGCTGTTGTCCAGCTCGCAGGTCCAGCCGGCCGGGCAGTTGTAGAAACGGCCCTTGGACGGCTCTTCCTGGTCCTTGAACACCGAGGCGTACTTGGCCAGGTCGGCGATGTTCTTCAGGTCCGGCGCCTTGGCTTCAAGCTTGCGCTTGGCGTCGCCTTCGATCACATAGCGCGGCACGTACCAGCCTTCGATAGCGCCCACGACCGGGGCACCGACGCCAACGACTTTGCCGGCCTTCTCGGCCTTGTTCCAGACTTCACTGCGGCCGACCCATTCTTCGGCAAACACCTGGATATCGTTGCTGCTCAGGGCGTTTTCCATGGTGATGGAGTTGCCCGGCAGGCTGTCGGTTTTGCAGTCGTAGCCTTTTTCCAGCACGGTTTGCAGGATGTCGGTGAGCAACATGCCGCTTTCCCAGTTCAGGCCCGCGAACTTCACCGGCTTGCCGGATTCACACCAGCCGGCCGCCTGGGCGCCAGCGGAGGCGAGCAAACCTGCAGAGAGCACGGTGGCCAACAGGGTCTTATGCATTTTCATTGTTGTGACGCTCCCAATCTTGAAATGGATTACGGCAGTCAGTAGGCATCCTGCCCTGTCCACGTCCCATCAGGCTTGTGCAGCCAGCCCGTTTGCTCTTGGTATAGCGCCCTGCTCTACCGGCAGGATCAGGTGATCGGGCACCGTGCCGTGCCATTTTTTCGCACACACGTAATACAGCGCTGCCGGCAGCACCAGGCCGATGATCCAGGAAATGTCCACATCACCCAGCGCAGCCACCAGGGGGCCGGTGTAGAACTTGGTGGAGATGAACGGCAACTGCACCAGCACGCCGAAGACATACACACTGATACCCAGCAGGTTCCAGCGGCCGTAGCGACCGTTCGGGTCGGCCAGCGCCGGCACGTCATAGCGCTCGCGGGTGATGCAGTAGTAGTCCACCAGGTTGATCGCACTCCAGGGCGTGAAGAACGCCAGCAGGAACAGGATGAAAGACTTGAACGCACCGAGGAACGAGTGCTGGCCGAGCAACGCGATCAGGGTCGCGGTCCCTACAATCGCCAGCACGAACACCAGGCGCTGCAGGCGCGTGACCTCCAGGCGACCACGCAAGCCGCTGATGATGGTCGCGATGCACATGAAGCTGCCGTAGGAGTTCAGCGTCGAGATGGTGACCTTGCCGAACGCGATGCTGAAGTACAGCAGCGCGGCGGTGGCACCGGTACCGCTCAAGCCAACGATGTAGGCCACTTCATGCCCGGCGAACTGCCCGTTGGACATGGCCGCGGCAAACACGCCGAGGACCATCGCCACCTGTGCACCCACGACCGAACCTGCGCCAGCAGCGAAAAAGGTTTTCACCGATGACGTCTTGCTTGGCAGGTAACGCGAGTAGTCCGCCACGTAAGGACCGAAGGCAATCTGCCAGGAGGCCGCGAGCGACACCGCCAGCAGGAAACTGCTCCAGCCGAAGTGACGGATTTGCAGGAGAGCGCCAACGTCGGTCTGGCTCATCAGGCGACTGAACAGGTAGACAAAGGCGATCACGCCAATAACGCTGGCGACACGGCCGATGAAATGGATCACCCGGTAACCCAGTACCGTGACCAGCACGATGACACTGGCGAAAATCAGGATACCGGTGCTGTCGCTGACCCCGAACAACTGGCCCAGCGCCTGACCGGACAGCACGGTCCCGGTCGCGGTGAAACCGAGGTACATCAGGCACACCAGCACGATCGGAATGGCCGCGCCATACACGCCGAACTGCACCCGGCTGGAGATCATCTGCGGCAGGCCCAGCTTGGGCCCTTGCGCCGCATGCAACGCCATGACGCCACCGCCGATCAGCTGACCAATAAACAGCCCGATCAACGACCAGAACACATCACCGCCCAGCACCACGGCTAGGGCCCCGGTGACAATTGCGGTGATCTGCAGGTTGGCACCCATCCACAGGGTGAACTGGCTAAATAGACGACCGTGTCTTTCCGCTTCCGGGATATAGTCGATCGAACGCCTTTCGATCAACGGGGTGGTGTCATTTGCAGCCATGTTGTTCAACCTCTGATGGATTGTTCATAAAGCCTGTGTAAAACCGCTTTTCTGTGGGAGCTGGCTTGCCTGCGATGCGGGCGACTCGGTCTATCAGTAGAACCGAGGGGATGCCATCGCAGGCAAGCCAGCTCCCACATGGGTTACTTGATCATCGGGAGATTGAGGCCCTGCTCTTTGGCACAATCGATCGCGATCTGGTAGCCAGCGTCTGCGTGACGCATCACACCGGTGGCCGGGTCGTTGTGCAGGACACGGGCAATGCGCTCGGCCGCTTCGTCGGTACCGTCGCAGACGATCACCATGCCGGAGTGCTGGGAGAAGCCCATGCCTACGCCACCACCGTGGTGCAGCGAAACCCAGGTCGCGCCGCTGGCGGTGTTGAGCAAAGCGTTGAGCAGCGGCCAGTCGGACACGGCGTCGGAACCGTCCTGCATGGCTTCGGTTTCACGGTTCGGGCTGGATACCGAGCCGGAGTCGAGGTGGTCACGGCCGATCACGACCGGTGCCGACAGCTCGCCGCTGCGTACCATTTCGTTGAACGCCAGGCCCAGCTTGGCGCGCTGGCCCAGGCCAACCCAGCAGATACGTGCCGGCAAGCCCTGGAAGCTGATGCGCTCGCGCGCCATGTCCAGCCAGTTGTGGAGGTGGGCGTCGTCCGGAATCAGCTCTTTGACTTTGGCGTCGGTCTTGTAGATGTCTTGCGGGTCGCCGGACAGCGCAGCCCAACGGAACGGGCCGATGCCACGGCAGAACAATGGGCGGATGTAGGCCGGCACGAAACCCGGGAAGTCGAATGCGTTTTCCACGCCTTCTTCCTGGGCCATCTGGCGGATGTTGTTGCCGTAGTCGAAGGTCGGGATGCCTTGCTTCTGGAATTCCAGCATGGCTTTGACGTGCACGGCCATCGACTGCTTGGCGGCCTTGATCACGGCGGCGGGCTCGGTCTTGGCGCGGGCGCGGTATTCGTCCCAGGTCCAGCCGGCTGGCAGGTAGCCGTTGAGTGGGTCGTGGGCGCTGGTCTGGTCGGTGACCATGTCCGGGCGTACGCCACGCTTGACCAGTTCCGGCAGGATTTCGGCGGCGTTACCCAGCAGGGCGATGGAGATGGCCTTGCCTTCCTTGGTGTACTTGGCGATGCGTGCCAGGGCGTCGTCGAGGTCGGTGGCTTGCTCGTCGACGTAACGGCTGTTCAGACGGAAATCGATGCTGACCTGCTGGCACTCGATGTTCAGCGAGCACGCGCCGGCCAGGGTGGCCGCCAGGGGCTGGGCGCCGCCCATGCCGCCGAGGCCGGCGGTGAGGACCCAACGGCCAGTCAGGTCGCTGTTGTAGTGCTGGCGACCGGCTTCGACGAAGGTTTCGTAGGTGCCCTGGACGATGCCCTGGCTGCCGATGTAGATCCAGCTGCCGGCGGTCATCTGGCCGTACATGGCCAGGCCCTTGGCATCCAGTTCATTGAAGTGTTCCCAACTGGCCCAGTGCGGCACCAGGTTGGAGTTGGCGATCAGTACGCGCGGGGCGTTGCTGTGGGTCTTGAACACGCCGACCGGCTTGCCGGATTGCACCAGCAGGGTTTCGTCGTCATTCAGGTGAGTGAGGCTCTCGACGATCTGGTCGTAGCACTCCCAGTTGCGCGCCGCACGCCCGATACCGCCATACACCACCAGCTCCTTGGGGTTCTCGGCCACTTGCGGGTCGAGGTTGTTCATCAGCATGCGCAGCGGCGCTTCAGTCAGCCAGCTTTTGGCGGTGAGCTTGTTACCACGGGCGGCACGGATTTCGACGTCACGGTACTTGGTAGGCTTGGTCACAACAAAACTCCTCGGCGATCGATGCGCGAACATGGATGGTGCGAAGGAGAGTCTTACGCACACATCTTTACTTGTACATACAAGCATATGCAATCGAACGGCCAACTTGATGGGGGTGCTGTTGAGTTTTTTTGGAAAGCGCGCGCAAGCCTTGGAAATTAAGGCTTGGAGACTGGATTAAATTTCTTACGGAGGATTTTTACAGCAAGGGAGGTTTGGCGTGATGGCGTGGTTTTGCGCCACGCTGGGGCATTCGGTAACAAAATGGTGCGAGGGTTGGAAACAGATTTTATAAACGCCACAAAACAACTGTAGGAGCTGGCTTGCCGGCGATAACGGCGTATCAGTCAGCACCTTCAATACTGATATACCGCTATCGCCGGCAAGCCGGCTCCTACAGGGTTAATCGCGTGGGGTCAGTTCGATGATGCAGCTGCGACCTGTTACGGAGAGGTCCAACAGGCCAGTGTTACCGTCCACTTGCAGGCAGTCGTGATGACCAAGTTTCTGGTCCAGCACCTTCACTTCATCCGCCACGCTGAACACCAGCACGGTCTGCGCCGTGCTGAAAAAACGCTGCTCGCCGTCAATCCATTGCAGTCGTGCGTGGTAACGCTGTGGCGAATAGATCAGGTTGAAATCGCGGATCGGCCCGGTAATCAAGCGGCATGACACGTGGCTGTCACCCTTGAACGCGAAGGGCTGCAGCGGTAACAACCCGCGCTGCTCTTCGCCATCCACGGTCAGCACCATGCCGGCGCCCTGGATCACGGTGATCACACGTTGGTAGCCGGCGAAGATGGAAAAGCCCCCCGACTCGGCGATATCCGCAATCGACAGGCGCCAGCCAAAGCCATCCAGCCCTGCGCCGTCATCACGGGTAATTTCTTCGGTGCTGCCACCGCCGTTTTTCCATGGCATGCGCACGTAATCGGCGGCGCGCCAGACTTTCACTGCACTCATTTACTGAAACGTCCTTCCAGGCTATGACGGGAACCGGGGTGGATCAGACGCGCGGCGGTCACCGGCTGGCGACCCGACCAGGTGCGCCGGCGAATCAACAGGCACGGCTCGCTGGGTTCGATCTGCAGCAGCTTGCACTCGGCCGCATCGGCAAGGATGGCTTCGACCACGTGCTCGCCCTCGGTCAGCGGTGCGACCTGGTTCAGGTAGGCGTAAGGCGTCTGTTGGGTGAAATCCTGCTGCAGGTATTCCGGCGCGACCAGGGCGTTGACGAAACGGTCTTCGATTTGCACGGGAATATCGTTTTCGAAGTGCACGATCAGCGAGTGGAAGACCCGCCCGCCTTCGCGCATTTCCAGGGCGACAGCTCGCTCGGAGCCGGCAGCCTCTTCACCCAGGGTGATGACCTGGCAGGTATGCCGGTGGCCGCGAGAGGCGATCTCATCGGCGATGTTGTGCACTTCGAACAGCGCAGACTGGCTCTTGGGCTCAGCGACAAAAGTACCGACGCCTTGCATGCGCACCAGCAGCCCTTCGGCGGTGAGCTCGCGCAGGGCGCGGTTGATGGTCATGCGGCTGAAACCCAGCTGGCTGACCAGTTCGCTCTCCGACGGCACGCGGTAATGGGGTGGCCAGTTGCCGTTGAGAATCTGCTGGCTGATCATCTGTTTGACGCGGGCATACAAGGGCGCCGGACTTTCGTCCATGTGGGCAGCCAGCGAAGAGTTGGCGGGCGGAGTCGGCACAGGGAATCCTTGCAGGGAGAAAAGATGCATAGATTGCCGGAGTTTACCGAGCAGGCAAACGTCTGTATATGTATATACAAATAAACACACGACCGGGGTGCCTTGATCATGTCCGCTTTCTTTGCCGAACGCGCGCTGCTGCCTAATGGATGGGCCAATGATGTACGTCTTGAAGTCAGCGCCGATGGGCGGCTGACACAGGTTGAGGCCAATGCCAGCGCAGAGGGTGCTGAACGGCTGAGAGGCCCGGTGTTGGCGGGTATGCCGAACCTGCACTCCCATGCATTCCAGCGTGCGATGGCGGGTCTGGCCGAAGTGGCCGGCAACCCGAATGACAGTTTCTGGACCTGGCGCGACCTGATGTACCGCATGGTGGGCAAGATCGACCCGGATCAATTGCAGGTGATCGCGCGCCAGCTGTACATCGAGATGCTCAAGGCCGGTTACACATCGGTGGCCGAATTCCACTATGTGCACCACGACGTCAGCGGCCAGCCGTACGCCGATCGCACGGAATTGTCGCGGCAGATCAGCCAGGCAGCGGCCAGCAGCGGGATCGGCCTGACGTTGGTGCCGGTGCTCTACACCCATTCCGGTTTCGGCGGCCAGGCGCCCAATGAGGGCCAGCGGCGCTTTATCAACAGCACTGAAAATTATCTGGACCTGCAGGCACGCCTGCAGCCGATTCTCGCAGCGCAGCCGGCGCAGCAACTGGGCCTGTGCTTCCACTCGTTGCGCGCGGTCACGCCACAACAAATCAATGACGTGCTGGCCGCCAGTGACAAGGCGTGCCCGGTGCATATCCACATCGCCGAGCAACAGAAAGAAGTCGACGACTGCCTGGCCTGGAGCGGCAAACGCCCGCTGCAATGGCTGTATGACAATGTCGACGTCGATGAGCGCTGGTGCCTGGTGCATGCTACCCACGCCAATGCCGAAGAAGTGACGCGTATGGCCAAGAGCCGTGCGATTGCCGGTTTGTGCCTGACGACTGAGGCCAACCTGGGTGACGGGATTTTCCCGGCCGTGGATTTCCTCGCCCAGGGCGGACGCATGGGGATCGGTTCCGACAGCCACGTGTCACTGAGCGTGGTGGAAGAACTGCGTTGGTTGGAATACGGTCAGCGCCTGCGCGACCAGCGACGCAACCGCTTGTATCGCGGCGATCAGCCGATGGTCGGCCGCACGCTGTTCGATGCTGCACTGGACGGTGGCGCCCAGGCGCTGGGGCAGCCGATTGGTCGGCTGGAAGTGGGCAAGCGTGCGGATTGGATTGTGCTGGACGGCAATGATCCGTACCTGGCGACGGCGACGGAGGACGGGATTCTGAATCGCTGGTTGTTTGCGGGCGGTGATCGGCAGGTGCGGGATGTACTGGTCAACGGCAAGTGGGTGGTGCGCGATGGGCATCATGCCGGTGAAGAAGAAAGCAGCCGGGCCTTCACGCAAGTTTTGAGAGCGCTACTGGGCTAACACGCGACACATAACAAATGTGGGAGCTGGCTTGCCTGCGATACAGGCACCAAGGTGTATCAGTTACACCGTGGTGATGCTATCGCAGGCAAGCCAGCTCCCACATTTTTTGATCGGCGGTGGCCCAGCGTTACTGCGAGGTTTTTGCCATCTGCTTGTCCGACGTACGCCAGATCAATCGCGTGGTGTCGTACCCCTGCTGTCGCGCCCTGCTCAGCAGGTCTTCGCGGGTGTCCGCATTGACTGTCGGCGTGCGTGACAAGATCCACATGTAGCGCCGGCTCGGGCTGCCGACAATCGCGGTCTTGTAGTCATCGCTGACATACAGCACCCAGTAATCGCCCTTGGCGACGCCCGGCAACAGTGCGGTGAACCAGTTATTGAATTCCACCCAGAGCTTGTCGGTCTTGCCCGGCACTTGCGGAGTGGCGGTGCCCTTGGCTTCTTCCCACTTCCATTCGGTCGTCAGGCAGCGGTTGAACACCGACATGTCGCCATCGGGCAGCAAGGTGTAGCGGGCTTCGGACTGCGCGCAGTTGCGCTGGAAGTACATCGGCAATCGGGCCAACTCATACCAGGTGCCCTGGTAACGCTTGAGGTTGACGTTGCTCGCTGTCTTGGGTTGCAGATCATCGCCAGAATGGCTGGCGCACCCCGCCAAAAACAGGCTGGCGCAAAGGAACAAAACAAAACGCATCATTCTTCTTCTCCCGCAGGCTTGCGCCCCGGTTTACTTCAGGCCTTGCCCGGAAAACATCAGAACCTTGTCACCGGCATATTGAACGCTGATAAAGCTGTTTTTATCGCCCCATGTGCAACTGGACATGCCCAGTGCGCCGGAACAATCGGTCGGCTTACCCAACAGCGACTCCACCTCTGCCTTGGCCATGCCAGCCGATAGCTTTGCGTAGTTTTCTTGGTTGACCTTGCTGCAAGCGGCCAACAGCACGCAAAAAGCCAGCAAAGCGAGACGGCGTAACGACATGGAAAAACTCCTGGAGGGACGAAGCAGCTTGGGTATCTGCCAGAAGCTTAGAAGGGAAAAGAGGTGTCTGGTTCCCGACGAACAAAAACAAAAAAGCCCCGAAAACGCTGAAACGTTTCGGGGCTTCTTCAAGGGTGAACCGGCTCACAACAACACCGATCACTTATCGCAGAGACTTACTTCTTGTGGTAAGCCGTCACACGCTCAACTTCTTCCTTCGAACCCAGGAACACCGCCACACGCTGGTGCAGGCCTTCCGGCTGGATGTCGAGGATGCGCTGGTGGCCGTCGGTGGACGCACCGCCTGCCTGTTCAACCAGGAACGACATCGGGTTGGCTTCGTACATCAGGCGCAGTTTGCCCGGCTTGGACGGCTCGCGGCTGTCGCGTGGGTACATGAACAGGCCGCCACGGGTCAGGATACGGTGCACGTCGGCTACCATCGCGGCAACCCAGCGCATGTTGAAGTTCTTCTTCAACGGGCCTTCTTCGCCTTCCATCAGCTCGTTGACGTAGCGCTTCACCGGTTCTTCCCAGTGACGCTGGTTGGACATGTTGATCGCGAATTCCTGGGTGGAAGCAGGAATGGAGATGTCTTCGTGGGTCAGTACGAAGCTGCCCATTTCGCGGTCCAGGGTGAAGCCCTTGACGCCGTCGCCCAGGGTCAGCACCAGCATGGTCTGCGGGCCGTAGATGGCGTAGCCGGCAGCGACCTGCTCGGTGCCTGGCTGCAGGAAGGCCTTTTCGTTCAGGGCTTCGTTCTGGCTCAGGTATTCGTTCGGGCAACGCAGCACCGAGAAGATGGTGCCGACCGGTGCGTTGATGTCGATGTTGGACGAGCCGTCCAGTGGATCGAATACCAGCAGGTAGGCGCCTTTCGGGTATTTGCCCGGGATCTGGTAGGCGTTGTCCATTTCTTCGGACGCCATGCCGGCCAGGTGACCGCCCCATTCGTTGGCTTCGAGCAGGATCTCGTTGGAGAGCACGTCGAGTTTCTTCTGCACTTCGCCTTGGACGTTTTCAGTGCCCATGCTGCCCAGGACACCACCCAGCGCGCCTTTGGACACGGCGTGGCTGATTTCCTTGCAAGCACGCGCCACCACTTCGATAAGGAAGCGCAGATCGGCAGGCGTGTTGTTGCTGCGGGTCTGCTCGATCAAATAGCGACTCAGGGTAACGCGGGACATGGAAGGCTCCGGAAAATGGGGGGCTAAAAACCCGCGCAGTTTAACGCGAGTCGGGGCGTATTTCCTCCTATCAGAGGATTTAAACCCAATAGAGTTCATGGACTTTATTTAACGTGCCACCGGTGGCTTGCGCAGCAAACTGTAGGCCATGGCGCCCAGGGCCGCCACGCCGAGCAGCAACACGGCCCACAGGCCGAGTTTCTTCCAGTCGGGGCCGGTGTCGGGCAACGCGGCAATGGCAGGCGGTTTGACCGCGATCTCCCCCGCCAAAGTGGCCTGGCCCAACGTTTTCAGACGCTCGGCACGGTAATCGGGGATCAGCGTCGACAGCGGCAAGTTCGCCCCTTTCACGGACGCATTCCCCAGCGCCAGGGTGAACGGCGGCTCACCCCGCGCCAGGAACACCAATTGGGTGGCCCGCACGGCCACGCGCAACGCGGGTGCCTCGACGCCCAGGCCGCCGCCCCGCTCGTCCACCTGCATCTTCAACTGAACGAGCGTCTGGCCCGGCAACTGCAATTGATCCTGCACCACGTCCTTGCCGTTCTGGCTCAGGCGGTACAACAGGCCATTGCTCAACGGCTGCCACGTTTGCTTGACGTCACTTCGACCCGACAATGTCACGGGCGCCAGCGTGTTGGGCTGCTTCAACTCGACCTGCAAGCGTTCGACATTCAGCCCCGTCGGCAATTGCCAGCTGTACTCTCCCGCCTTGAGCCGCTCCCCCGGAAACGCTTGCGACCACACCAACGGCATCGGCAGGCTGCTGCTGGTGGCGCTCTCCAGCTTGGCCAAAGTCAGCAACGGCGCCGCCTGGCCCTGCCATACAAGCCGCAGGTAACGCGCCGATTGCCCAGGCAGGCTCACGTCATGCTGCTCGACCCGTTCATCGGCAAATGACAAGCGCGCCACCTGCCCATCGCCCCAGGCTTGCCAGTGCTGCAAGTCATCACTGGCCTCAATGCTGAAACGCTGGAAGCCCTCCTGCTCGCGGCTCCAGTCCAGGCTCAGTTGCTGCAGCGGAGCCTTGATTGCACTGGCGTCCAACACCCAGCCACGCAGCACTTGCTTGCCGGGCTTGGGGGCGGTGGACGGTTTGATTTCCACCAGGGTGCCGGCGGTGGTGGCTTTCATCACCACGTCGGGCAAGGCTTGCTGGGTATCGGCGGCGTACAGTGGGAACCACTTCACGTCGGTGACAGTGCGACTCTCGGTGCGCTGTGCGGTTTGACGCGACAGCGCGTAGGCCTGGGGCTCACCGGCGGCATTGAACACGCGCACGTCGCCCAGGTCGGCCTGGCGCGCGTTCAATTGCACGGCCAACGGCAGCTCCAGGCGGTACCAGGGGCCGCTGCCGCTGACGGTCAGTGGCACGTGGGTGGTGAAATCGGCAGGCGTTTCCTGCGCCCACACGGACAAGGTCGTACACAAGCCCAGCACAGCCACGCTCAACTTAACGATCAAGAGGATGCTCCTTCAGTGTCCAGCACCGGTTCGGCGCGCTTGGGCGGCAGCGGTGCGAAGTAGCCCACCACCAGCAGCAACCCACCCACGCCAATAAACGATACGATCCGCGCCAAGCCGCCGCGGTTGCTCAGTTCGACAAAGAACAGTTTGGCTACGACCACGGCAATCAGCGCGGCGCCGATCAACCACACTTCGCGGCGATGGCGCAGATGGCCGCCGATCATCAGGCCGAGGGCGATCAAGGTCCAGATGATCGACAGGCCCGCCTGCACCAGCATGGACTCCAGCAACGCATCCAGTTGAAACGGCACGCCGCCCCAATGGTGGGCAGTGCGCATCACCAGTGCGGTAAAGAAGGCAAACAACGAGACACCCGCGACACCTTGGGCGATCAGTTCGGCACGCGGCCCCCGTAGCGGCGCGACACTTCGCGCGCACAAATACACGCCCAGCAGTGCGAACAGCAGGCCCAGGTCCAGCGGGTTGACCAGCGGCACATAGGGCAGCGGCTTGGCCGTGCCATCGCTGAAGCTGTTCGCCAGCCAGAACCAACCGAGCATCAGCACCGCCAATGGCACCGCCGCCAGCACTCGATATTCCCTTGGGTACGCCGACATCGGCCATGGCCAACGGCGCGGCGAAGCGGCCAGCACGAGATAGAGACTTGGCAGGATCGCCCAGCCCAGCCAGCGCCAGGCGTTGTATTCGGCAGAAAACCTCAGCAGACCGTAGCGCAACTCCAGCGCCAGTATGCCGATCAGCATCCAGCAGCCGAGTACGTGGGCCACGCTCAGCGCCTTGGCGGGAACGATCGCCCCCAGGCGTCGCAACGAGATGAAATGCACCACAAATACCGCCGACCACGCCAGCCAGCCGTACTCCGCCGCGGGGTGGTAATAAGTATGCCCATACACCAGCAACACCACGCCCACCGCTGGCATCAGCATTGTGGACAACACCCCCAGCGACACCCACTTCAGGCGCGCAGCCAGCAGCGTCCAGATCGCGACGCTCATTGCCGCACACCCCAGCAGGAACGCCCCCTGCAATTCCTGCGGGATAAACCGCAACACTTCGCCGATCAGCGCCAACGTCCACCAGGCCGCGCCCCCTACCAGCAGCAGGTCGGACAGGCGTTGCAGCTTCAACACGGCAAACACCGGCGCATGGGGTTCGCGCTGCAAACGCCAGGCGCCGACCAGTGCAGCCAGGCCCAGCACCATCGGCGTCCAGAAACCGCTGTGAGCCAACGGACGCAGCCCCTCGCTGGTCAACGGCCCGAGCAACTCCGGCACCGCCAGCAGGAACGAACCGCCGCCGACCAATTGCAGCAACAAACCAAACACGAAACTGACCCGCTGTTGCAGGTACAGGCTCAGCCAGATGATCAACAAACCACTGACCGCCCACACGCCGCTGGCACTTTCCCACGGCAGCACGAACAGCACCGCAAGGTTGATCAATACGAGGCCCGCCAACAGCACCACCGACAAACCGCGCAGCAGTCGAACATCGCTGCGCACGATGTCGTCACGCGCCGCCAACAACATGCCGCCGATCAAGGCCAAGCCAATCAACGACGCCGTGAGCAAACCGCTCCAGCCGGCATTGAACACCGCTGCCCCGTCGCCACCTTGCAATCGCAGCAGGAACAACGCGCCGCCCAGCAATTGCACGGCGAACGCGGTGAACAGGAAGGTACGCGAGCCGATGCGCAGGCCGATAAACAGCGTCACCAGACCGGCGATTGCCCAACTGACGGCGGTGCCCTGAGTATTCAGCAGCAAGGGCGCAAGCAGGTACAAAAAGCTCAAGCCAAGGCTCGCCAGCACCGGCAGGCCTTGGCGCTCCCAGTTCGCCGCCTGCTCGGTCGACGCCTTGCGCAGTTGATCAAAGCTGAACAGCAACGCCGCGCCCAGCAGCAGCGCGCCCAACGGTGCGCCATCCAGCAAGGTGTGTTCACCCACACGCAGCTCACTGAGGAATGCCAGCGCCGAGCCCAGCTGCAACAACAAACCGAAGGCGCGTGCCAGCGGCCGCTTTTGACGCAAACCGAGCCAGAAGATCCCGGCGCCCTCCACGGCCCAGGCTGCAGCGGTCCAACGCGCATCGAGGCCCAGCGGGATAGCGAGGCTGGCGAAAATCACGCCCAGGGCCAGGCAGGTCTCCGCCAGCAGCAAGGCGCGTCCGCCACTCAGCAGTCGCGCCAGGCCCATGTAGATGATGCCCAGGCCCAAGGCGCTGAACGCCGCGGCAAATTCCAGGTGCTCGACCAGGGCAAACTGCAGACCGAAGCCCACCAGCGGCGGGCCGAACAGCATGCTGCCGTCGACATAATCGCCCTTGGCCGCCGACCAGCGCAGCAGTGCACCACGGCTATCATCCTCGGGCGCGTCGCGCATCTCGAGCAATTTACGCCGGGCGAACAGCAGGCCGATGGCCAGGTACATCAGGAAAAACAGCATCAGGAACGGTTCGGTACTCCACAGCAGTTCCGGCGTGTAGGAGCGCATGCCCCAGGCGAAGCCAATCCCAAAAGTGCCGACAAAACCGATCAGGTTGAGCAGGCGCCAGGCCTTGAACCAGGCAATCGCCAGGATGCCGGCGTTGAGCAGGGCGAAATAACTGAACAGCGCCACGTGGTTGCCAGCGCCGGTGGAAGTCAGAATCGGCGCGGCAAAACCACCCAGCGCCGCCGCACAGGCCAGGCCCAGCGCATCCTGGGTAATCGCCAGGATCGCCGAGAACACCGTGACGGCCACCAGCAGGCCAAGCGCCGCACCGGAGTCGATCAGCGGGTGCAAGCGCATCGCAGCGAACACGGTCAGGTACAGCACCGCGATCCCGGTGCCTTGCAACATCAAGCCGTAATTGCTGTTACGCAGCCGCAGCCACCAGCCCAGGCCCAGCAGGCCCAACGCAGCGGCAGCGACGCCCGCGTAACGCACCTCAATCGGCACCACCATGCCCTCGGTGGCGTAGCGCAGCAGGAAGGCCAGGCCGAGGAACAGCAACACCACACCGACCCGCAGCACAGTGTTGCCGCCAAACAGCCAATTGCGCGCACCGCTGATGGCGCGTTCGATCAGGTTGGGGCCACGGGGGATTGCGGGCTCTTGAACACGCGGCGTCGGGGCAGGCGCCCAGACATCATCCGGCAGCGGCTGGCTCGCCTCGGCGATCTGCTTGACGGGTTCCAGTTCGGCAGGCAATTCCCAGACAAGCTCGGGCGCCTGGGTGACAGGCGTTGGCTCGGGGATTGGCGGTTCGACAATGACACTGCTCGTCGCGGCGGGCACTTCCAGTTGCCGCAGGCGCTCACCCAGCGCTATCAGCGACTTCTGCGTGGTTTCCAACTGACGCGCCTGTTGGTCCGCCTGGGCCGACAGCTTCGCCAGGCGAATCGCCTGGCCAATGCCCAACCCCAGCAGTGCACCGATACCCGCATCACTGAACGACTCATCGAGCGTCCAGCCGAGCACCAGGCCAATCAGCATGAAAATCCATTGCATGGTCGATATCCCTAAGCAGCCCGAGGCGGGCAAACTGGCGCCTAGTATATCGACGCAGACCCCATGTGGAAGCAAGCTTATGTGGGCGCCGGGCTTGCCCGCGATGCAGACACCTCGGTGTATCTGTCACACCGAGGTGATGCTATCGCAGGCTAGCCAGCTCCCACACAAACCCGCACACATGTTCAGGTCAGCGATGTTTAGTCGAGGGCTTTCCAGATCTCGGTCGCGTACTCCCTGATGGTCCGATCCGAGCTGAACCAACCCATCCGCGCCGTATTCAGCACCGCCGAACGCCACCATGCCTTGGAGTCGTGCCAATGCGCCTCGACCCGTGCCTGGGCGTCCCAGTACGAATCGAAGTCGGCACAGACCAGGAAGCGGTCGTAATCGATCAACCCATCGATCAGCCCCACGTAGCGGCCTGGATCATCCGGCGAGAACACCCCGCCCCGGATCGCTTGCAGCACATCGCTCAACCGATGGGACGCTGCAATGTCGGCCCCGGCGTTGAATTCACCGGCGTGCTTGCGCGCTTCCACCTGCTGCGCGCTGAGGCCAAAGATAAACATATGTTCGGCACCGACGCGTTCGTGCATTTCCACGTTGGCGCCGTCCATGGTGCCGATGGTCAGCGCACCGTTCAGGCCGAACTTCATGTTGCTGGTGCCCGAGGCTTCAAAGCCAGCCGTGGAGATCTGCTCCGACAAGTCCGCCGCCGGAATGATGCTTTCCGCCAGGCTGACGTTGTAGTTGGGCAGGAACACCACCTTGAGCAGACCACGTACAGTCGGGTCGTTATTGACCGTACGCGCGATGTCGTTGGTCAGCTTGATGATCAGCTTGGCCTGGTGATAACTGGCCGCCGCCTTGCCCGAGAAAATCTTCACACGCGGCACCCAGTCGGTGCCCGGTTCGGCACGGATCGCCTGGTACAGCGCCACGGTGTGCAGCAGGTTGAGCAGTTGGCGCTTGTATTCGTGGATACGCTTGACCTGCACGTCGAACATCGCCGCCGGGTTGACCGCAATGCCCAGGCGCTCATGAATGATGTCCGCCAGCGCCCGCTTACTGTGCAAACGCTGCTCGGCAAAGGCTTTGCGGAACGTCTGTTTTTCGGCAAACGGCTCAAGCTCCACCAGCCGCTCTTCGGGCTTGTCGAGAATGTCCGGGCCGAGCGCTTCCACCAGCATGGACGTGAGCTTCGGGTTGGCCTGGTACAACCAGCGGCGGAAAGTGATGCCGTTGGTTTTGTTGTTGATACGCTCCGGGTACAGCTTGTGCAGCTCGGAGAACACGGTGCTGCGCATCAGCTGGGTATGCAGGCCGGACACACCGTTGACGCTGTGGGAACCGAGGAACGCCAGGTTGCCCATGCGCACGCGGCGGCCGTTGTCTTCTTCGATCAGTGACACGGCGCGCAGTACGTCAAAGTCGTGGATGCCTTTGGCGCGCAGCGAGTCGATGTGCTGGGCGTTGATCAGGTAGATGATCTGCATGTGCCGAGGCAGCATGCGTTCCATCAGGCCGACCGGCCAGGTTTCCAGCGCTTCGGGCAGCAGGGTGTGGTTGGTGTACGACAGGGTTTCGACGGTCACGTCCCACGCGGCGTCCCAGGGAATATCGTGCAGGTCGACCAACTGGCGCATCAGCTCGGCCACGGCGATGGACGGGTGGGTGTCGTTGAGCTGGATCGCAGCGTGCTCGCCCAGGCTCAACACCGAGCCGTGCATGTTCTTGTGGCGTCGCAGCAGGTCCTGCAGCGAGGCGGATACGAAGAAATACTCCTGGCGCAGGCGCAGTTCCTGCCCCGCTTCGGTGCTGTCGGCCGGGTAAAGCACTCGGGAGATGCTTTCGGCGCGGGCCACTTCGGCGACGGCGCCAAGGTGGTCACCGGCGTTGAAGCGCTCCAGGTGCAAATCTTCTACGGCCCGCGCACGCCACAGGCGCAAGGTGTTGACGCTGGCACCGCGCCAACCGACCACCGGCGTGTCATAGGCCACCGCCCTGACGGTTTCGTTGGGCGACCACACCTGGATCATCTTGCCGGAGGCATCCGCGAGGGTTTCGACGCTGCCGCCAAAGCCGATCGGGTAAATCACTTCGGCCCGCTCGAACTCCCACGGGTTGCCGAAATCCAGCCAGCGTTCGGTCTGCTCCTGCTGCCAGCCATCGACAATCGCCTGGCGGAACAAGCCGTGCTCATAACGAATGCCATACCCATGGCCGGCAATGCCCAGGGTCGACATGCTTTCCATGAAGCACGCCGCCAAACGGCCCAGGCCGCCGTTGCCGAGCGCCGCGTCGGGCTCCAGCAGGCGGATGCGCTCCAGGTCGACGCCCAGCTCGGACAAGGCTTCGCGCGCAATCTCCAGCACGCCCAGGTTGCTCAGGCTGTCGTAGAGCAAGCGGCCGATCAGGAATTCCAGGGAAAGGTAGTACACCCGTTTCTGGCCTTTGCGGTAGATACGCCGCGTATGGTCCATCCAGTGGTCGACCATCTGGTCGCGGGCGGCCAGGGCGATGGCTTCGAACCAGTCGTGGTCGAAGGCGTGATCCGGGTCCTTGCCCACCGCGTAGGTGAGTTTGGTCAAGACGGCATCGCGAAATGCGGCTACCTCTGCTTCTCGTGCAAGTGGTTCCTGAGACATCAATTGCGACCTCGGGCGAGATAGAAGGAGTTGCTAGAGCCTAGACGGTCTGACAGACGGTAGACGCTCTGGTTCGGCAGTTTTTTAACTCATTCACCTTTGCGTGAATTAGATGCAGGGGTCGTGCCCGATCAGCCCAAGCGCAAACCTTTGAGCTGAAACCCCGAAATTATTGTTCAAAAATTCACCAATCCCGGTATGATCGCGCGCCCGGATACAGCCCCACCTTTGGAACCCTGATGAAGCCTCAATTGATCGCCGCCGCGGAACTCGACCGTCTTGAAACGTGGCAGAAATATTCCGCGCACATGTGCGGTGGCTGCGTGTCCAGTTGCTGCACGCTGCCGGTCGAAGTGAAGATCAAGGACCTGATCCGCATTGGCATCGTCGACGAGTTCGAGCGCGGCGACCCGCCGAAGAACATCGCCAAGCGCTTGCAGAAGGAAGGCATCGTCGAGCGCTTCAATTCCAAATCCGAGATTTTTACCCTGCAGCGCATGAGCAACAACGATTGCCTGTACCTGGATCGTAAGACGCGCTTCTGCACTATTTATGACAAGCGCCCGGATACCTGCCGCAACCACCCGAAAATCGGACCGCGCCCAGGGTATTGCGCTTATAAACCGAAGGAAGTCGTGCGCGAGACCAAGTTCAAGACCCTCGACAAGTTCTGATCAACAGCCGAACCCCTGTGGTGAGCGGGCTTGTTGTG
>NZ_JFCA01000062.1 GCF_000612585.1 Pseudomonas sp. CHM02 | reverse complement strand
CGCCGGCAAGCCGGGCTCCTACAGGGTGTGATGCTGTCAGTCCGGCCAGCGTACGGTCAGGCCGCCGTCGATGACGATGCTTTGTCCGGTCAAATAGCTCGACGCCTCACTGGTCAAGAACTGCACCAATGACGCCACTTCATCCGCCCGCCCTACCCGGCCCAGCGGGATAGCCCGCGCCGCTTTCGCCAAACCTTCCGGCCCCAGCGAGTTCTTAGCGTCCAGCGACTGTGGCGTCTCGATCAACCCCGGTATCACCGCATTGCAACGAATCCCCAGAGGCGCCAACTCCACCGCCAGCGACCGGCACAACCCCGGCACGCCAGCCTTGGCCGCGGCGTAATGACTGTGTTCCTGCCAGCCATACACGCCACCGGCAATCGATGAAATCGCCACCAGCGCACCGCCTTCGTTCATGTGCCGGGTCGCCGCACGGAAGGTGCGCATCACCCCCGTGAGGTCGACATTGAGCATCTCGTCCCACAGCGCGTCGGTCATCTCCAGCAAGGGTGCGCGGCGCAGCAAACCGGCGTTGGCCACTGCGTAATCCAGCCGGCCAAAATGCTGAATGGCTTGTTCGGCCAGGGCGTCCACCGAGGCGGTGTTGCCCACGTCCAACGGCAGCATCAGGCATTCGCCGCCAGCTTCTTCCACCCGGCTGACGGTGGCGTGCGGGTCATGGGGATCGGCCGGAAAATACCCGCCCACCACCGCCACACCGACACGGGCATAGGCCACGGCGAGGGCTTGGCCGATGCCGCTGGCGGCACCGGTAATCAACGCAACTTTACGGCTCATCGATCACTCCTTACTGAACGGTTTCCGGACGCACATGGCGTGCGGCAAACATCAACGCGCCGGACAGGAAGCACGGCAGTGCGCCGAACCACAGCGCGGCGGTCTGCCAGTCGCTGCCGGCGGACAACACTTGGGTGGCACCAAAGCCTGCGACCACCGCACCAATCGGGCCCATGGCATGGATGATCGCGCCGCCGGTGGCGCGGATACTGGTGGGGAAACTTTCGCTGATGAAAAACAGCGCCGCCGAGTACGGCCCGATCAGGAAGAACAGGCCCAGGCTGTAAAGCCCGACCACCATCGGCATATTGCTCGGGCCGAACAGCATCCCGGCAAACGACAGGCCGCCAAGCATCCAGCCCAGGCCGATCACGTTGCGGCGGCCGATCTTGTCGCCCATCCAGCCGTGGCTGAGGTAACCGCAATAACCCACCAGGTTCGACAGCACGAGGATGATCAGCGAGTTCTCGAACGAGATGTGGTGCACGCTGACGATCACCGAAGTACCGAGCACGCTGAACACCTGGATCGCGGCCCAGTTGAGCAACAGCGCGGCGCCGATCACCAGGGTGGCGCGACGCGCCGGGCCACGGAACGCGGCTTTTAGGCCGGCCTTGCTGTGTTCGTCGTAGTCCACGCCGTAGGTCACGGCAACGTTCTGCGCTTCTTTCACCGCGCCGCTTTTACGCAGCTCGGTGATGCGCTGGTGGATCTGGAACTGCGGGCTCTCCTTGAGCTTGCGCGCCATGATCGCGATGACGATCGCCGGGATCGCAGCGAAGATGAAGCAACCCTGCCAGCCGATGATCGGCAGCAGCAGCGCGGTCAACCCGGCAGCGATCAACGCACCGACCGGCCAGCCGCCCTGCACCAGGCTGTAGATAAACCCACGGCGCTTGGTCAGGCGCGGGTCCTCCGAGGCGCCGTACAGCTCGCTCAGGTAGGTGGCGTTGACGGTTTCCTCGGCATAGCCCAGGCCGCCCAGCGAACGGATCAGAATCAGTGGCGACTTGCCCCATGCTCCGCCGATCGCCGTGAGTGCCGAGCACAGCGCGGAGCCGGCCACGGTGAAGATAATGCCGGTACGCCGCCCCAACTTGTCGACGACGGGGCCAATGGCAAAGGCGACCACCGCCGTGCCCACCGCCACCCAAGTCGCGATTTCAGCTTGCTCCACCTCACCCCAGCCAAAGTGCCGGCCGATCTCCGGCAACAACGTGCCGAACAGGATGAAGTCATACACCGCAAACACCCAGGCGAAAAACGCGATCCAGGTGGCGAAGCGCACCTCCTGGGACGTCAGTTGCCGGGGTTTCCAGCCAGTCAGGTCAAGCTTGTTGTAGATGGACATGGGTCGCGCCTCGGGGATTAAGGAGTCAGGTACGGGGTTGGCGGCGGATGAAGTCGTCGGCGATTTCGTCGAAGGTGACGAAGCGCACGCCGGCATGGCTCTGGATGTGTTCGATCAGGCGCTCAAGCATCAGCAGCACTTGCGGGCGGCCGGAGACGTCGGGGTGGATGGTCATGGTGAACACCGCGTGTTCGTGTTCGCGGTAGACCCAGTCAAACTGGTCGCGCCACATTTCTTCGAGGTGACGCGGGTTGACGAAGCCGTGGCTGTTGGGGGCTTTCTTGATGAACATCATCGGCGGCAGGTCGTCGAGGTACCAATTGGCCGGGATCTCCACCAGGTCGGTTTCTTCGCCGCGCACCAGGGGTTTCATCCAGGTATCGGGGTGCTGGCTGTAGTCGATCTTGGTCCAGCTGTCGCCCTTGCGCACGTAGTAGGGGTGGAAGTCGTTGTGCATCAGGCTGTGGTCGTACTTGATGCCTTTTTTCAGCAGCAGTTCGTTGGTGACCTTGCTGAATTCCCACCACGGCGCGACGTAGCCGGTCGGGCGTTTGCCGGTGACCTGGGTGATCAGCTCGATGGATTTATCCAGGACGATTTCTTCCTGCTCGGCCGTCATCGCAATCGGGTTTTCATGGCTGTAGCCATGCACACCAATTTCGTGACCGGCGTCGGCCACGGCCTTCATCTGCTCGGGGAAGGTTTCCATCGAGTGGCCGGGAATAAACCAGGTGGTACGCAGGCCGTAGCGTTCGAACAATTTGAGCAGGCGCGGCGCGCCGACTTCACCGGCGAACAGGCCACGGGAGATATCGTCCGGCGAGTCTTCGCCGCCGTAGGAACCGAGCCAGCCGGCGACGGCGTCAACGTCGACGCCGAATGCACAGAGAATGTCTTTAGCCATGGTGTGTCTCCTTAAACGTTAAGTACAGTTTCGACGGACAACGAAGCGCGCAGCAGGCGTGCGTCTTCTCCCGTCGGGGCGCTGAGCAGCAGCCCGGTGGGCAGGCCCTGGGCATCGCGGCCGCTGGGCAGGGTTACGCCGGGCATGTCGAGGAGACTGCCGGGCATGGTCAGGCGCAGGGTGGCAAGGTTGGTTTTGACGAACAGGTCGTCGTCTGCTTCCAGTGGCGCTAACGCCGGAGCGACGTGGGCGACCGTTGGGGTGATGAGGATGGCGCCATCGAGGTCATCGACCAGTTGCTGTTGCAGGCGACGGCGCGCGTCGGTCAGGTGGATAAGCTGGCTGGCCGGCAGTGAGCGCGCAGCTTCGAGGCGGCGACGCACGCGGGGGTCGAGTTGTTCGGCGTCGGGGCTGTCGAGCAGCGCTGCGTGCAGGGCGAAGGCTTCGAAGGAACCGAGCCAGCCGTGGTGCTTGATCAGGTCCAGGGTCGCCTGGAAGGTCGGGCATTCGCGCTCTTCGATCAGCGCGCCCTGGGCCTTGAGCTGCTCGACAGCGCGCAGCAAGTTGTTGCGCACGGCGGGTTCGACGTCCTGTTGCGCCAGCACAAAGGGCTGGCCCTTGAGGCTGCGGGCGGTGTGGGTCTGGGCACGGCCATGCAGCAGGTCGTCGATGGCCAGCGCATCGCGCACGCTTCGGGTCAGCGGGCCGAGACTGTCGAGGGTGTGGGCCAGGGGGAAGACGCCATCGCGGCTGTAGCGTCGACTGCTGCTGCGGTAACCCACCAGGCCATTGAGGGCTGCCGGAATGCGGATCGAACCCGCCGTGTCGGTGCCCATGGCGATCGGCACAATGTCGGCGGCGACGGCCACTGCCGAGCCGGACGACGAACCGCCCGGAATGCGCGGCTGGTCCATACCCTGGGGGTTGTGTGGCGTGCCGAAATGCGGGTTCAGGCCCAGGCCGGAATACGCCAGTTCGCTGAGGTTGGTCTTGCCGACACTGACCATCCCGGCGCGGCACAGCAGGCCGACAGTCGGTGCATCGAGCAACGCGGCGGGCGCATTGCGGCGATAGGCGGCGCCCGCCGTGGTGACGCTGCCGGCCACATCGAACAAATCCTTCCAGGCCAGCGGCACGCCATCGAACACGCTCAATGGCTGGCCGGCGCGCCAGCGTGCAGCGGACGCTTCGGCTTCGCGGCGCGCTCGTTCAGCAGTCAGGCTGATAAAGACTGCCGGGACCTGGCCTGCCTTATCGAGTGCCTGTTCGAGGGCTTGCACCGGGTCGCTGCGACCGCTGGCGAACGCCTCGGCCATTGATGTGGCGTCTGACATCTGAATGCCCCTATAAGATGTACATATTAATAAAATGTACATTTTACAAAGGCAGCTTTCGTGCCACTCTAAGTTCGAATGCTTTAGCGCGATGAGGGAACTTCGTCTAGAGCTACGGGATAGAAGGTTTTGAAGAGCAGGAAAAAATCTTGCCTCTGCACGAGAAAGGGCCTTCAATGAAATAATGTATCTTTTATGAATAAGTACATTTTGGTGCAGAAAAGTAACATGCCTACACTCAAGGCCCCAAAAAAGTGCCAGCGACGTGGCGCAGAGTGACAGACGTAACTTATGAGAGAATCCCTGGCCACCGTCCTACAGCCTCCAGAGAAAGCAATGAAAGCAGTGTCCGCCTCGGCCTCCCGTTACGCGATGATTCACCAGGTGATGCGTGATGCGATCGTCAACGGCACTGCGCGCCATGGCCTGGTCTTGCTGGAAGCACCGCTGGCCGAATTGTTCGGCACTAGCCGCGTACCAGTACGCAAGGCCTTGGACCTGCTGCACGCAGAGGGCCTGATCTGCCGCTTCAACGGCCGGGGTTATCTGATCAACCCCGATGGCCTGCCCATGGAACCGCTGCGCCTGCCCTTGAGCCCTGCACACCTGGGCCTTAACGGTGAAGATGAGCTGGTGGACACGCGGCCGCTGGGCGAGCGCATCGTTGAGGAAATCGGTGCGGCGCTGTCCACCTGCATTGCTTTCGGCCATTACCGCCTGGACGAACAAGCCGCAGCCGACCACTACGGCGTCAGCCGCGCGGTGGTGCGCGAAGCACTGATGCGCCTGCGCGACCGCGGCCTGGTGGAAAAGGAGCCCTACTCCCAATGGCTGGCCGGGCCTTTGACCGCGCGTGAAGTCACCGAGGACTACGAGCTGCGCGCCTGCCTGGAGCCCGAAGCCCTGCGCCAGAGCGCCCCCAACCTCGACCGCGAGCTGCTGGAAGCCATGCTGCAACGCGTGCTGGATGCCCAGGACAGCCCCCATTGCAGCCTGGAGGCCATCGAACAGATCGAGGAAGACTTGCACCAGCGCTGCCTGGCCGGCCTGCAGAATCGCAAGATCGCCGCGCTGATCCGCCAGGGCCAGAGCCCGATGATCATCAGCCGGATTTTCTACCGTTTGCTGGGGATCGGCGCCGATCCGGCCATGCTTGCCGAACATCGATTGATTCTGGAGTTGCTGCTGCATGGCGCGTTTGACGCGGCGGCGCTGAATCTGCGCGAGCATTTGCAGCGGGCACGCCAGCGCATGTTGCAGCGCTTGAAGGTGCTCTCAGTACTGCCCGAACAGCCATTGCCGGCCTACCTGCACAAAATCAGCTGACCGCACATCATTCCAAATGTTGCTATCTCGCCGCGACCATTGAAACCACCGCTGCCCCGCCCCATCTAACCTCCATACTTCCTTATGCAGGTGCCCCATGAGCGACCAGCAAGATTTCCCCGATTACGATCTGAACGACTACGCCGACCCCGAAAACGCTGAAACCCCGTCGTCCAATACCGGCCTGGCCCTGCCTGGGCAAAACCTGCCGGACAAGGTCTATATCATCCCGATCCACAACCGGCCCTTCTTCCCGGCGCAAGTGCTGCCGGTGATCGTCAATGAAGAGCCGTGGGCCGAGACCCTTGAGCTGGTGAGCAAATCCGACCACCACTCCCTGGCACTGTTCTTCATGGACACCCCGCCAGAAGACCCGCGTCACTTCGACACCTCCAGCCTGCCGCTGTACGGCACCCTGGTGAAGGTGCACCACGCCAGCCGCGAGAACGGCAAGCTGCAATTCGTGGCCCAGGGCCTGACCCGCGTGCGCATCAAGACCTGGCTCAAGCACCACCGCCCACCGTACCTGGTGGAAGTCGAATACCCGCACCAGCCCAGCGAGCCGACCGACGAGGTCAAGGCCTACGGCATGGCGCTGATCAATGCGATCAAGGAACTGCTGCCGCTCAACCCGCTGTACAGCGAAGAGCTGAAGAACTACCTCAACCGCTTCAGCCCCAACGACCCGTCGCCACTCACCGACTTCGCCGCCGCGCTGACCTCGGCCACCGGTAACGAATTGCAGGAAGTGCTCGATTGCGTGCCCATGCTCAAGCGCATGGAAAAAGTCCTGCCGATGCTGCGCAAAGAAGTCGAAGTCGCGCGCCTGCAAAAAGAACTCTCCGCCGAGGTGAACCGCAAGATCGGCGAGCACCAGCGCGAGTTCTTTCTCAAGGAACAGCTCAAGGTCATCCAGCAGGAGCTGGGCTTGACCAAGGACGACCGCAGCGCGGATGTCGAGCAGTTCGAGCAACGCCTGGAAGGCAAAGTGCTGCCGGCCCAGGCGAAGAAACGCATTGATGAAGAACTGAACAAACTGTCGATCCTCGAGACCGGTTCGCCAGAATACGCGGTGACACGCAACTACCTGGACTGGGCCACCTCGGTGCCGTGGGGCGTGTATGGCGAGGACAAACTCGACCTCAAACACGCGCGCAAGGTGCTGGATAAACACCATGCGGGCCTGGACGACATCAAGAGTCGCATTCTCGAGTTCCTTGCGGTGGGCGCCTATAAAGGCGAAGTCGCCGGTTCGATTGTGCTGCTGGTGGGCCCGCCGGGCGTGGGCAAGACCAGTGTGGGTAAATCCATCGCCGAATCCCTGGGGCGGCCGTTCTACCGCTTCAGTGTGGGCGGTATGCGCGACGAGGCCGAGATCAAGGGCCATCGCCGCACCTACATCGGCGCGCTGCCGGGCAAGCTGGTGCAGGCGCTCAAGGATGTCGAGGTGATGAACCCGGTGATCATGCTCGATGAGATCGACAAGATGGGCCAGAGCTTCCAGGGCGACCCGGCGTCGGCGCTGCTGGAAACCCTCGACCCGGAACAGAACGTCGAATTCCTCGATCATTACCTGGACCTGCGCCTGGACCTGTCCAAGGTGTTGTTCGTGTGCACCGCCAACACCCTGGATTCCATCCCCGGCCCGCTGCTGGACCGCATGGAAGTGATTCGCCTGTCGGGCTACATCACCGAAGAAAAAGTCGCCATCGCCAAACGCCACCTGTGGCCGAAACAGCTGGAGAAAGCCGGCGTGTCGAAAAACAGCCTGACCATCAGCGACGGCGCCCTGCGCGCCTTGATCGATGGTTATGCCCGCGAAGCCGGGGTGCGCCAGCTGGAGAAACAGCTGGGCAAACTGGTGCGCAAGGCGGTGGTCAAGTTGCTGGATGAGCCGCACTCGGTGATCAAGATCGGCACCAAGGACCTGGAAAGCTCCCTGGGCATGCCGGTGTTCCGCAATGAGCAAGTGCTGTCCGGTACCGGTGTGATCACGGGCCTGGCCTGGACCAGCATGGGCGGCGCGACCTTGCCCATTGAGGCCACGCGCATCCATACGCTCAATCGCGGCTTCAAGCTCACCGGGCAGTTGGGTGAAGTGATGAAGGAATCCGCTGAAATCGCCTACAGCTACATCAGCTCCAACCTGAAGTCGTTTGGCGGTGATCCGAAGTTCTTCGACGAAGCCTTCGTGCACTTGCATGTGCCGGAAGGTGCTACGCCGAAAGACGGCCCGAGCGCCGGTGTGACCATGGCCAGTGCGCTGCTGTCCCTGGCGCGTAACCAGCCGCCGAAAAAAGGCGTGGCCATGACCGGCGAGCTGACGTTGACCGGGCATGTCCTGCCGATTGGCGGGGTGCGCGAGAAGGTGATCGCGGCGCGGCGCCAGAAGATTCATGAGCTGATTTTGCCGGAGCCCAACCGTGGCAGCTTTGAGGAATTGCCGGAGTACCTGAAGGAAGGCATGACCGTGCACTTTGCCAAGCGCTTTGCGGATGTGGCGAAAGTGCTCTTCTGATAGTTATGTAGTGCCTGGTCTGGCCTCATCGCGGGCAAGCCCGGCTCCCACAGGGATCGGTGTTGTTGATGACAAATCGGTCAAATGTGGGAGCGGGCTTGCCCGCGATGGCGTCTGTCACAACAACACAAATCCCTCCTGTCACACCTTGTCTCATCTTCGGTTATGCTCGGTCTTCGTCGCCAAACAACGGAGCCTCCATGACCGCTGCCCGCCTGCTTCTCCCCTTGAGCCTTGCCCTGCTGGCCGCGTGCGCCAGTGCACCGAAGCAAAACGTCACCGTGGAAAACCAGAGCGCCTGCCCGCTCCAGCTTAAAACCGGGCAGAACCTGATCCTCACCCTGCCCAGCAACCCCACCACCGGTTACCGCTGGGCCATCCAGGACTCCGCTGGCGGCGTGCTGCGCGCACTGAGCCCCGAGGTCTACAGCAGCGCGGAATCCGGAGTGATCGGCGGCGGTGGCCAGTCGACCTGGCGTTTCCAGGCCTTTGCAGCGGGCCAGGGCCGTTTGCGCCTGACCTCCCAGCAACCCTGGGAGCCGGAAGCCGAACCCGTCGAAACCTTTGACTGCGCCATTACGGTGAACTGATATGCCATGGCTGATTCTTGCGTTGATGGGCGCCGGCACCTTTATCTACGGCCTGACCACTCATGCCACCTTGCTGTGCCTGCTGGTCAAGCCGCTGCCGGTCCTGGCGCTGCTCGGCTGGCTGCATGATGCACCGCCCACCGACTATCGACGCTGGATCAGCCTGGGGCTGATTTTTTCGCTGGTGGGCGATGTACTGCTCGCCTGGCCGGGCGACCTGTTCATCTTTGGCCTCGGTGCGTTCCTGTTTGCGCACCTGGCGTATCTCAAGGCTTATTTCAGTGACTGCCGGCGCCTGGCCTTGCTGCCGTTGGTGCTGGCGCTAGGCGTGGGTACAGTGCTGCTAAGCATCCTGATTTCCCACGGCCTCGGCGATTTGCTCATACCGGTGGTGGTTTATGCGTTGGTGATCAGTGCCATGCTATGGCGCGCACTGGCGCGATTGGGCAGTGATGTGCCCAAGCGTTCGGCGCTGCTGGCGGCGGCGGGTGCGGCGTCGTTTGTGTTTTCCGACACGTTGATTGGTATCAATCGGTTTGTGCTGGCATTCGAGGCAGCGCCGTATTTGCTGATCATCACGTATTGGCTCGGCCAGTGGGGCATCACAGCATCGGCTTTCCATCAGACAACCCGCGCATCCGAGGACCAAGTTGGCTAAAATGCCGGCCTTTCCCCCTTGTCGCCGGAACAGTCGTGAGCAAAGAACCCGATCGCCTATTCGCCCAGCCCCTGCCCCAGGTGCCGGACTTCGCCTTTAACGAAGACGTGGTGCGGGTGTTCCCGGACATGATCAAGCGCTCGGTGCCAGGTTACCCGACCATCGTCGAGAACCTCGGCGTACTCGCGGCGCAATTTGCCCAGCCCAATAGTGTGCTGTATGACCTGGGCTCATCCCTCGGCGCTGTCACCCAGGCCCTGCGCCGCCATGTGCGCACCGACGGCTGCCGGGTGATCGCGGTGGATAACTCGGCGGCGATGGTCGAGCGTTGCCGTGAATACCTCAATGGCCAGGACTCGATGTTCCAGGAACTGCTGCCGGTTGAAGTGATCGAGGGCGATATCCTCGCGTTGCAATTTGCGCCGGCCTCGGTGGTGGCGCTGAATTTCACCCTGCAGTTCATTGCCCCCGATGAACGCCTGGCGTTGCTCTCGCGCATCCGCCAATCGCTGCTGCCAGGCGGTGCGCTGATCCTCTCGGAGAAGCTGCGCTTCAATGACCTTGAAGAACACGCGTTGCTCACCGACCTGCACATCGCGTTCAAACGTGCCAACGGCTACAGCGAACTGGAAATCGCCCAGAAGCGCAGCGCCATCGAAAACGTCATGAAGCCCGACAGCCTCGAAGAACACCGCGAACGCCTGCTGGCGGCCGGGTTCTCGAAAGTCGTGCCGTGGTTCCAGTGTCTTAACTTTGCCTCGTTGATTGCCTTGCCATGATTGATCTGTCCCCCCTCGCCCGCCATCTGGTCGGCACTCCCCTGGCCGTGTGGGCCCAGGGCCTGCAAGCGCAACTCGATAGCAAGATGGAAAAAGGTCATGGCGACCTGGAGCGTTGGCAGAGCGCGCTGGATGCGCTGCCTGCCATTCAGCCCAGCGAAGTGGATTTGCTCAATGGCCTGACACTCGACACCGACTGCGACGACGATACCCGCGCACAAATGCGCACGGCGCTGATGGGCCTGAGCCCATGGCGCAAAGGCCCGTTCCACCTGTTCGGCGTGCATGTCGACACCGAATGGCGGTCGGACTGGAAGTGGTCGCGCGTGGCGCCGCACCTGAATCTGAAAGGCAAGCGCATCCTCGATGTCGGCTGCGGCAACGGCTACTACATGTGGCGCATGCTCGGCGCCGGTGCCGACAGCGTGATTGGCGTGGACCCCAACTGGCTGTTCTTCTGCCAGTTCCAGGCCGTGCAACGTTACCTGGCCGAGCCCAAGGCCTGGCACCTGCCGTTCCCGTTCGAAGACCTGCCGCCGAACCTGGAAGGCTTCGACACCGTATTTTCCATGGGTGTGTTCTATCACCGCCGTTCGCCGATCGAGCATCTGCTGGCGCTGAAGGACACCCTGGTCAAGGGCGGCGAACTGGTGCTGGAAACATTGGTGGTCGAAGGCGATCAGCAGCAAGTGCTGGTGCCGGAAGATCGCTACGCGCAGATGCGCAACGTGTGGTTCCTGCCGTCAGTGCCGGCCCTGATGCTGTGGCTGCGCCGTGCAGGCTTCAGCGACGTGCGCTGTGTGGATGTGAGCGTGACCACGGTTGAAGAACAGCGTGGGACGGAGTGGATGAAGTACCAGTCGCTGAGTGATTTCCTTGATCCGGAAGATCACAGCAAAACCATCGAAGGGCTGCCAGCGCCGATGCGAGCGGTAATCATCGCCAAGAAATAAACCACCAACCCTGTAGGAGCCCGGCTTGCCGGCGATGGCGGCCGCGAGATCCATGCAAATCTCACTGCCACCATCGCCGGCAAGCCGGACTCCTACAGAGAGCGAGTCAGGCTTTTGCCCGGCGCGCCTTGAAGAATTCGCTCAACACCGCCCCACACTCTTCTGCCAACACACCGCCTTCAAACAACACCCGATGATTCAGAAAGCCCTGGGTAAAAAACTGCCCCTGGCTTTGCACGATCCCGGCCTTGGGCTCCAGTGCGCCATACACCACCCGCGCAATTCTTGAGTGCACGATCAGCCCGGCGCACATGCTGCACGGCTCCAGCGTTACATACAGCGTGCTGCCCACCAGGCGGTAGTTGCTGATGGCTTGCGCGGCGGCGCGGATGGCGACCATTTCGGCATGGGCGCTGGGGTCGTTGCCGCTGATCGGGCAGTTAAAGCCACGGCCGATGATTTCACCGTCCTGTACCAGCACCGCGCCGACGGGCACTTCACCCAACGCGGCGCCTTGCGTGGCAAGTGCCAGGGCTTCGCGCATGAAGTCCTGGTCGCGGCTGCGGTCGATGATCGCGGTGGGGCGAACCTGACGCATCACGCCACCTCGATGGCGGCCATCAGGCCGGTTTCCATGTGGTCGATCACATGGCAGTGAAACATCCACACTCCGGGGTTATCCGCCACCAACGCCACGCGTGCGCGTTCGTTCTTGCCCAGCAGGTAAGTGTCGGTGAAGTACGGGATCACCTTGTGGCGGTTAGAAGCGATCACTTTGAAGCTCATACCGTGCAGGTGGATCGGGTGCTGGTACTGGGTCATGTTCTTCAATTCGAAGATGTAGCTCTTGCCCTTCTCCAGCTTGGCAATCGGGCGGTCGGCGCAGGTCTTGTCGGTGATGTCCCAGGCCTTGCCGTTGATCTGCCACAGGCTTGGCGGCTTGCCGTTGTCGACATTGACCGAAACGGAGCCTACCCATTCGAAATTGAAGTTGAGTTTCTCGGCATTGGCCAGGTCCGGCTCGCTGATCGGGTTGGCGGGCAACGCCGGCGGCCAGTCGGTCGGTGCATCGGTATTGGCCACCGAACGGAACGTACCAAGGCGCACCGGACCATTGCGGATCGACAGTTCTTCGCCGGCCGGCGGTGCCTTGATCGCCAGGCAGATGCGCATGCCCGGGCCCAGCCAGTACTCCTTGCCCAGTGGGCGCGGCTCGATGGGGTTGCCGTCCAGCGCGTAGATCTGCGCTTCGACGTCGGGAATATTGATGCGATAGGTCAAGGTGTTGTCGAGGTTGAGCAGGCGCACGCGGGTGATCTGCCCGGCCGGCAAATCGATCACTGCCTGGGACACGCCATTGATCGTCGACAACCGACCGGCCGTGCCGCCACGCGCGGCTTCACGGGGAATGCTGAAGGCCACGAAAGCGCCCTCTTCGTCCACATGCCAGCTTTTCAGGCTGAGGGTGCGCTCGTGTTTGAAACCGGAGGGTTCGCGCTCTTCGATGATCAACGGGCCGACCAGGCCACGGCCAAGTTCTTCGCTGCTGTTCACATGGGGGTGATACCAGTAGCTGCCGGCGTCAGGCACGCGGAATTTGTAGTCGAAGTATTCGCCGGGCAGCACCGGCAATTGCGAGACGTAGGGCACGCCGTCCATTTCCAGCGGCAGGCGGATGCCATGCCAGTGAATGGTGGTGGCGACCGGCAGGTGGTTGATAAAGCGCACCCGCAGCCATTCACCCTGGCGCACGCGCAATTCGGTGCCCGGCGCGGAGGGCCCGAATGCCCAGGCTTCGGTCTTGTGCCCCGGCACCAGCTCCACGTCGAGCGGTGCGGCGATCAACTCGTAGTCGTGCCCCGCTTCGGCCTCGGCGACTTTCCCCAGCCAGTAGCGGTAGGCGCCACCGGCCCCCACCCCCACTACGGCCAGGCCTGCGAGACCACCCAGGATTTGTCGACGGGAAAAGGATCGGGACACAACAACCTCACGTATCGGTCGCAGGCCCAGAGCCTGCAAAGGGCAGATACGATACACCTGCACCGGCTAAACAGTAAGGCTTCGCATTGCCGCATGGCCGAATTCACCGCAGATCAATGGTAGAAGCTGGCATGCCGGCGATAGCACCACTTGGGTGCAACTTAACAATCGAGTTGCCTGCATCGCCCGCAGCCGGCTCCCACAGGTTTAGTGCTTGGCGGCGGCCAGGATCAGGGCTTTCATCTCGGCCACGGCGCCTTTGAAACCGACGAACAGCGCATGAGCCACCAGCGCATGGCCGATGTTCAGCTCGTTGATGCCCTTGATCGCGGCCACCGCCTCGACGTTGTGGTAATGCAAGCCATGGCCGGCGTTGACGATCAGGCCTTCCTTGAGGCCACAGCTCACACCGTCAATGATGCGTTGCAGCTCGTCGGCCACTTCGGTCGGCGTGGTGGCATCGGCGTAACGGCCGGTGTGCAGTTCGATGGCCGGCGCACCGACGCGGCGCGAGGCTTCGATCTGGCGCTCGTCGGCGTCGATGAACAGCGACACTTCAGCGCCGATCTTCGACAGGCGCTCCACGGCGGCCTTGATCCGCGCTTCCTGGCCGGCCACGTCGAGGCCGCCTTCGGTGGTCAGTTCCTGACGGGTTTCCGGCACCAGGCAAATGTGCGCCGGACGGATGCGCTCGGCGAAGGCCATCATTTCTTCGGTGACGCCCATCTCGAAGTTCATGCGGGTTTGCAGCACGTCCTTGAGCAGCAGCACGTCGCGCTCCTGGATGTGGCGACGGTCTTCGCGCAGGTGCACGGTGATGCCGTCGGCGCCCGCTTCTTCGGCGTCCAGCGCGGCCTTGACCGGGTCAGGGTAGCGAGTGCCCCGGGCCTGGCGCAGGGTAGCGACGTGGTCGATGTTGACGCCAAGGAGAATGCGATTGCTGGTGGTCACGGAAGCGCTCCTGAAAAGGGAAAGAATCGGTGCACAGCATACACGGGGATGTCAGGGCTTTCGAAACAACTCGCGACTGACCAGCGGCCGTCCGCCCAAATGCACGGCCAGCGCCTGGCGCATCAGGCGCTTGGCGGCAGACAAGGCACCGGGCGCCGTCCAGTCCGCTTCGCTCATGGCCAACAGCTCGGTGCCCTGGAACAGGCCGGGTTGCAACAGGTACACGCGCTCAAGGCCGGCATCGACCTGCAGGCGGTACAGGCCGTCGGCGGCGATGGGATCGCCGTGCAGGTCATTGGCCAGTTCGAAGCCATAACCCAGGTCGTCGAGCAGGCGCCACTCGAAGGCGCGCAGCAGTGGTTCCAGAGGACGGCCTTCGGCCAGCGCTAACAAGGTGGCGGCATAGTGATCAAAGACTGCCGGATGGGGGTCTTCGGCAGGGAGCAGGCGGATCAACAGTTCATTGAGGTAGAAGCCGCTGAACAGCGCCTCGCCATTGAGCCAGGCAGAAGTGCCGACGCTTTCCATGCGACCGACATTTTTCAGCTCGCTCTTGCCGCGAAACTCCACATCCAGGGCCACGAAGGGCCGCGCCAATGTGCCTGCCTTGCCCCGCGCACTGCGCAACACCGCGCGCAGGCGGCCTTGGGGCGTGAGGAAGTCCACCAAGGCGCTGGTCTCGCGGTAGGCGCGGCTGTGCAGGACGTAGGCGAGTTGGCTGGGGGGTGGGGATTGGGACATTGAAGCCTCATTGCTTCTGTGGTGAGCGGGCTTGCCCCGCGCTGGGATGCGAAGCAGCCCCAGCCAAATAACCGGGGTTCATTCAGTCAGATCTCGGGGCCTGGTTTTAGGGCTGCTTCGCATCCCAGCGCGGGGCAAGCCCGCTCACCACAACAAGCCAGCCCCACATCACCAGCGGTGCTCTTACAGGTCGCCGTAGCCCAGGGAGCGCAGTGCGCGCTCGTCGTCGGACCAGCCACCCTTCACCTTCACCCACAGGTTGAGCATGATCTTGGAATCGAACAGCAATTCCATGTCCTTGCGCGCCTCGGTGCCGATGCGCTTGATGCGCTCGCCCTTGTCGCCAATGATGATTTTCTTCTGGCCGTCACGTTCGACGAGGATCAGCGCATGGATGTGCAAGGTCTTGCCCTGCTGCTTGAACTCTTCGATCTCGACCGTGATCTGGTACGGCAGCTCGGCGCCCATCTGGCGCATGATTTTCTCGCGTACCAGTTCGGCGGCGAGGAAGCGGCTGCTGCGGTCAGTGATCTGGTCTTCCGGGAAGAAGTGTTCGTTCTCCGGCAGGTGCTCGGCGATCACGCGCTCCAGGGCATCGAGGTTGTGGCCATGCTGGGCGGAGATCGGGATGATCTGCGCGTTCGGCAGCTGTTCCTGCAGCCAGCTCAGGTGCGGCATCAGTTCGGCTTTGTCTTCGATACGGTCGGTCTTGTTCAGCGCGACGATCAACGGGCCGGTGACGTACTGCACACGCTCGAGGACCATCTGGTCTTCGTCGGTCCACTTGGTGCGGTCGACCACGAAGATCACCACGTCGACGTCTTTCAACGCCGCCGAAGCGGTCTTGTTCATGTAGCGGTTAAGGGCTTTCTCGCCGCCTTTGTGCATGCCCGGGGTGTCGACGTAGACCGCTTGCACGGTGCCTTCGGTCTTGATGCCCAGCATGTTGTGGCGGGTGGTCTGTGGCTTGCGCGAAGTGATCGCGAGCTTCTGGCCGAGGATGTGGTTGAGCAACGTGGACTTGCCCACGTTAGGGCGGCCGACGATGGCAACATAGCCACAGCGTGTTGCGTTTGAATCAGTCATGGCCATTCTCCACGCCCAGGGCAATCAGTGCTGCGGCGGCCGCTACCTGTTCGGCAATACGACGGCTCACACCCTGACCTCGGCTTTTTTCGTTCAGTAAGGTGATTTCACATTCCACGAAGAACACGCGGCAATGGGGCTCACCCTGGATATCCACCACTTCGTAGCGTGGCAGTTCGCAACCGCGAGACTGCAGGAATTCCTGCAGGCGGGTCTTGGGATCTTTGTTGGTGTCGACCAGCGTGAGGCTTTCGATCTCGGAGGTCAGCCACGCGGTGACGCGCTCCTTGGCCGCTTCCATGCCCGCATCGAGGTAGATGGCACCGATCAGCGCCTCAAGGGCATCGGCCAGGATCGATTCACGCCGGAAACCGCCGCTCTTCAACTCGCCAGAGCCCAGGCGCAGGTATTCGCCCAGGCCGAAGCCACGAGCCAGCACGGCCAGGGTCTCGCCCTTCACCAGGCGTGCACGCAAACGCGACAGCTGGCCTTCACGGGCTTGGGGGAAGCGCTCGAACAGGGCTTCACCGGCGACGAAGTTGAGGATGGCATCACCGAGGAATTCCAGGCGCTCGTTGTTGCGCCCTGCAAAGCTGCGGTGTGTAAGGGCAAGGACCATCAATTCCTGATCCTTGAAGGTGTAGCCGAGCTGGCGCTCGAGACGGCTTAAAGAAACGCTCACGGTTTACCCATATCTGTTTGGTGGCACCGGCGGCCATCGACGATTGACGCAGTGTTCAAATTCAAATCCTGGTTGGTACTGCATGAGGTAGGACAGATTTGTCCCAACCCCAGAAAAGCATTCGGCGCTGTGTTCACAGCGCCGCCTGTATTACTTGATCAGCCCGACCCGCGAGAAATTCGGCAGGTGGCTGAGTTTGGGTTCCGGCCAGCTCATCCAGACTGCAAAGGCCTTGCCGACGATATTCTGATCGGGAACCATGCCCAGCAGGTCCTTGGGAATGTTGGGGTCATCCCAGTACCGGCTGTCATTGGAGTTGTCGCGGTTGTCGCCCATCATGAAGTAGTGCCCGGCCGGCACTTTCCATTCGCCATCAGGCTGCGCACGGTAGCGGCTCATTTCCTTGCGGATTTCATGCTCCACCGCACCGAGTTTTTCCTGGTACAGCTCGGCGCTGCCCAACGTGTTCGGCTCGGAACCCAGCAGCTTCTCGGCCACCGACTCACCGTTGATGAACAGGCGCTTGTCGCTGGTGTAGCGAATCACGTCGCCCGGCAGGCCGACAACACGCTTGATGTAATTGACGTTCGGGTCGCTCGGGTAGCGGAACACCATCACATCGCCGCGCTGCGGGTCACCGATTTCGATGACCTTCTTGTCGATCACCGGCAGGCGAATGCCGTAGGAAAACTTGTTCACCAGGATGAAGTCACCCACGTCCAGGGTAGGTTTCATCGACCCCGACGGGATCTGAAACGGCTCCACCAGGAACGAGCGCAGCACCAGCACAATGAACAGCACCGGAAAGAACGACTTGCCGTATTCAACCAGCAAAGGCTCTTTGTTCAGCTTCTCGATCACCACGCCATCGGGCTGGCTGACGCTGCCCTGATAGGACGCGATAGCCGCCCGCCGACGCGGGGCGAAGAACACCAGATCGAGCAACGCCAAGAGACCGCAAACGGCAACGGCGATGACCAGCAACAGCGGGAAATTTAGCGACATAGGACCTAACTATCCAACCTGAGCACCGCAAGGAAGGCTTCTTGTGGAACTTCCACGTTACCTACTTGCTTCATGCGTTTTTTACCGGCCTTTTGCTTCTCAAGCAGCTTGCGCTTACGGCTTACGTCACCGCCGTAGCATTTGGCCAGTACGTTCTTTCTGAGTGCCTTGACGGAGGTCCGCGCAATGATCTGCCCGCCAATGGCGGCCTGGATCGCGACGTCGAACATCTGGCGCGGAATCAGTTCTTTCATCTTCTCGGTCAACTGGCGACCTTTGTAGTGCGCGTTGTCCTTGTGCACGATCAGTGCCAGGGCATCGACCTTGTCGCCGTTGATCAGCACATCCAGTTTCACCAGATTAGCCGATTGGTAACGATCGAAATGGTAATCCAGCGAAGCATAGCCGCGGCTGGTGGATTTGAGGCGGTCGAAGAAGTCCAGCACCACTTCGTTCATCGGCATGTCGTAGGTCACTTGGACCTGGGTGCCGAGGAACAGCATGTCGCGCTGTACGCCACGTTTTTCGATACACAGGGTAATGACGTTGCCCAGGTGCTCCTGCGGTACCAGGATATTGGCCCGCACGATAGGCTCGCGCATGTCTTCGATGGCCGACAGATCCGGGAGCTTGGACGGGTTGTCGACGTAAATCGTTTCACCGGTTTTCAGCAACAACTCGAAAATAACCGTGGGCGCCGTGGTGATCAGGTCCAGGTCGTACTCGCGCTCCAGGCGCTCCTGGATGATTTCCATGTGCAGCATGCCCAGGAACCCGCAACGGAAGCCGAAGCCCAGGGCGTCGGAGCTTTCCGGGGTGTACTGCAACGACGAGTCATTGAGGGTCAGCTTTTGCAGGGCTTCGCGGAAGTCTTCGAAGTCATCGGAGCTGACCGGAAACAGGCCGGCGTAGACCTGCGGCTGGATACGCTTGAAGCCCGGCAGCACGTCGACGTCCGGCGTGGAGCTGAGGGTCAGGGTGTCACCCACCGGTGCGCCGTGAATGTCCTTGATGCCAGCGATGATGAAGCCTACTTCACCGGCTTTCAGATCAACGGTCGCGGTGTGCTTGGGGTTGAAGACACCGACGCTGTCCACCAGGTGGATCTTGCCGGTGGATTTGACCAGGATCTTGTCGCCCTTCTTCACGCGGCCATGGCGTACGCGTACCAGGGAGACAACGCCCAGGTAGTTGTCGAACCAGGAGTCGATGATCAACGCTTGCAGCGGATCTTCGTAGTTGCCGGTCGGGGCCGGGATGGTGTGCACCAGGCGCTCGAGCACTTCGTCGACACCCAAGCCGGTCTTGGCGCTGCAGGTGACGGCGTCGGTGGCGTCGATGCCGATGATCTTCTCGATCTCTTCCTTGACGCGCTCGGGCTCGGCCTGCGGCAGGTCGATCTTGTTCAGCACGGGCATGACTTCCAGGCCCTGCTCGATCGCGGTGTAGCAGTTGGCAACCGACTGCGCTTCCACGCCCTGGCCGGCGTCCACCACCAGCAAGGCACCTTCACAGGCCGCCAGGGAACGGCTGACTTCGTAGGTGAAGTCAACGTGGCCCGGGGTGTCAATGAAGTTCAGCTGGTAGGTGATACCGTCTTTGGCCTTGTAATACAGAGTAACGCTGTGGGCCTTGATGGTGATCCCGCGCTCGCGTTCGAGGTCCATGGAGTCCAGTACCTGGGCTTCCATTTCACGCTCGGCAAGGCCGCCGCACATCTGGATAAATCGATCGGCCAGCGTCGACTTGCCATGGTCAATGTGGGCGATGATGGAGAAATTGCGGATATGACTCAAATCACTCACGGATCAACACTCAAAAAGGCTGCAGGCAGATTGCCCGCTGAAAAATAGCCGGGAATTGTACCTGATGCTCAGGCCAGACGTCATCTTTGCTGACCAGAACAAAAAATGCCCCGATCTCTCGACCGGGGCATTTTTTGATCATAAGCGCGACGTCAGCCGGCTCGGCGCAACAGCCAGAACCCGGCCAGGGCGCAGATGGCGGTCGGCACCAGCACCGCAAACAGCGGCGAGAAGCCAAACACCAGGCTCGACGGGCCGAGCAGGTCCTGGGCGATACGGAAGGTGAAGCCCACCAGCACGCCGGTAAATACCCGCTGGCCAAGCGTCACGGAGCGCAACGGGCCGAAGATGAACGAAATCGCCATCAATACCAGCGCGGCGGTGACCACCGGCTGCAACACCTTGACCCAGAATGCCAGCCAGTAGCGACCGTTGTTCAGCCCCTGGTCCTTGAGGTAGTGGATGTAACCCCACAGCCCGGAGATCGGCAGGCTTTCCGGGATCATCACCACGGTATTGAGCAATTGCGGCTTGAGGGCGATGTCCCACTCCTGGCTCGGCACATTGATCACTTCGGTGCTGGCCTTGGCGCCTTGGCCGATATTGCGGAAGTAGGTGGTGGTAACGTCGCTCAGTTGCCATTTTTCGCCACTGTATTGCGCACGTTTGGCGAAACTGGACTCTAGCAGGTGACGCTCTTTGTCGAAGGTGTAGCGGGTCACACCAATCAACAGGCCGCCTGGCTGCACGGCGTTGATGTGGATGAACTCATCGCCCTGGCGGTGCCACAGGCCATGCTTGGAACTCTGCGCATCACCCGAACCCTGGGCCAGGGCGCGATTGGCCTGGGCAGTGGTTTCGGCCGGTGGCGCCACGTATTCGCCGATCAACACACTGCACGCCATCAGCAGCAACATCGGCTTCATCACGGCCCAGACGATTCGACCGATGGACACGCCGGCGGCGCGCATGATGGTCAGTTCGCTGTTGCTGGCCAGGCTGCCCAGGCCGATCAGGCAGCCGATCAGTGCGGCCATCGGCATCATGTCGTAGAGGCGACGCGGCGCGGTGAGGGCCACGTAGCTCAGCACGTCCCACACGGTGTAGGTGTCGCTGACGTTGCCCACTTCATCGATGAAGGCGAACAACGACGCCAGGCCCAGGATGATGCCCAATACCGCCAGGATGGCGATCAGGACGCTGCTACCAATGTAGCGATCGAGCTTAGCCACGAGCCAACTCCTTCAGGCCACGACGGCTCTTCATTTTCAAACGTATCGGTTCCCAGTAGAGCAGCCCCAGGCCGATCACCAGGAAGATGCCATGCACCCACCACAGGCCCAGGGTCGGCGACAGCTTGCCTTTTTCCAAGGAGCCACGGGCGGAAATCAGGATGGTGAGGTAAGCCATGTACAGCAGGATCGCCGGCAACAGCTTGAGGAAACGACCCTGGCGCGGGTTGACGCGCGACAGCGGCACCGCCATCAAGGTCACGATGAATACCAGCAGCGGCAGGGAGATTCGCCATTGCAGCTCGGCGATGGAGCGCAGTTCCTTGCTGCCGAGCAGGTCGGTGGTCGGGATGGCGTCGCGGTCAGTGACTTCGTCGCTGATATCCGGGCGGGCCAGCATCACGCCGTAGGTGTCGTACTTGATCGCACGATAATCGGCCATGCCTGGGCTGCCATCGTACCGATAGCCATTTTCCAGGATCAGGTAGCGGCTGCCGTCAGGACGCACTTCCTGGCGACCGGAATCAGCCACCAGCACGGAAATGCCACGGTCTTTCTTGTCCTGGCCCAGGCGCTTCTCGGAAATGAACACACCGCCCAGGTTGGCGCGGTCGTCGGTCAGGGTTTCGGTGTAGGTCACCCGCGAACCATCATTGAGCGCCTGGAAGCGGCCCGGTTCGAGGGTGTCGAACTCGGTCATCGCGTCCTGCTTGTTCAACACCAACTGGAACTGCATGGCGCCCTGGGGCGCCAGGCTCAGGCTCAGCCAGGCAACGATCAACGCAACGCCGGCAGCCGGGATCATGGTCATGCCCAGCAGGCGTTGCTGGCTCATGCCGGTAGCCGAAAGCACGGTCATTTCGCTTTCGAGGTACAGCCGGCCGTACGCCAGCAGAATCCCGAGGAACAGCCCCAACGGCAGGATCAGTTGCAGGAAGCCCGGCAGGCGAAAGCCCATGATCAGGAACAGCGAGCCCGGATCGAGGGCGCCGGAGGCAGCCTGGGCCAGGTATTTGACGAAACGACCACTCATGATGATGACCAGCAATACCGCACTCACGGCACTCAGGGTCAACAGGACTTCGCGGGACAGATAACGGAAGACAATCAAACCAGACACTCCAGGGTTGTCAGGCTAAGGCGGCCAAACAAGCAAGCATACCGAGTCAGCCCCTTTACACAGGGCCGGCTAAAAAGATGGCGCATTATCCTGTGATTGGCCGCGCCTGTCACTGCGCAACCTCACGCACATGCACAAAGCGGGTGGCAAGGGTTGTCAGGCTCCGCCGACGAGGTTCAAACTGCGGCCTTTGTCACCGGCGGTTTACACCGCTGCCTGGTATTAAAGCCGGAGTACAGACTCTTGGCTAACAGACCTTTATAAGGGACCCGAAAATGGAATTGGTTGTAAAAAGCGTTAGCCCCGAAACGTTGAAAACCGCCACCCTCGTGGTCGCCATTGGCGAAGGCCGCAAGCTCGGCGCTGCCGCCAAGCAACTCGACGAACTCAGCGGCGGCGCCATCAGCGCGGTGCTCAAGCGCGGCGACCTGGCCGGCAAAGTCGGCCAGAGCCTGCTGCTGCAAAGCCTGCCCAACCTCAAGGCCGACCGCGTATTGCTGGTGGGCGTGGGCAAGGACGCCGAACTGGGCGACCGTCCGTTCCGCAAAATCATCAGCGCCATCCTCACCACCCTCAAGGGCCTGGGCGGCAGCGACGCCGCGCTGGCACTCGATGAAGTCGTTGTAAAAGGCCGTGACAGCTACGGCAAGACCCGCCTGCTGGCCGAAACCCTGGTAGATGGCGGTTACATTTTCGACCAGTTCAAAAGCACCAAGGCCGAACCCCGCGCCCTGAAGAAAATCACCCTGCTGACCATAAAGGCTGCTCAAGCTGAAGTAGAGCGCGCCGTGACCCACGCGCAGGCCATTGCCAACGGCATGTCCTTCACCCGTGACCTGGGCAACCTGCCACCGAACATCTGCCACCCGACGTTCCTGGGCGAACAAGCCAAGGCATTGGGCAAAGCGTTCAAGGGTCTGAAAGTCGAAGTGCTGGACGAGAAGAAGATCAAGGAACTGGGCATGGGCTCGTTCTATGCCGTGGGCCAGGGCAGCGACCAGCCGCCACGCCTGATCGTGATGCAATACAACGGCGGCAAGAAGTCCGAGAAGCCTTACGCGCTGGTGGGCAAAGGCATCACCTTCGACACCGGTGGCATCAGCCTCAAGCCGGGCCTGGGCATGGATGAAATGAAGTACGACATGGGCGGCGCGGCCAGCGTGTTCGGCACCCTGCGTGCCGTGCTGGAACTCAAGCTGCCGATCAACCTGGTGTGCATCCTGGCCTGCGCCGAGAACATGCCGAGCGGCGGCGCGACCCGTCCGGGCGACATCGTCACCACCCTCAGCGGCCAGACCGTCGAAATCCTCAACACCGACGCCGAAGGCCGCCTGGTGCTGTGCGATGCCCTGACCTACGCCGAGCGCTTCAAGCCGCAAGCCGTGATCGACATCGCGACCCTGACCGGCGCGTGCATCGTCGCCCTGGGCTCCCATACCTCGGGCCTGCTGGGCAACAGCGACGAATTGATCGAGCAACTGCTCAGCGCCGGCAAGGCAGCCGACGACCGCGCCTGGCAACTGCCGCTGTTCGACGAATACCAGGAACAACTGGACAGCCCGTTCGCCGACATCGCCAACATCGGCGGCCCGAAAGCCGGCACCATCACCGCTGCCTGCTTCCTGTCGCGCTTTGCCAAGAACTTCAACTGGGCGCATCTGGACATCGCCGGCACAGCCTGGACCAGCGGCGGCAAGGACAAGGGCGCCACTGGCCGCCCGGTGCCACTGCTGACCCAATACCTGCTGGATCGCGCCAAGGCCTAAACGCAACCCCTGCGTAGGAGCCGGCTTGCCGGCGATGGCTGCCTTGAAATCGCCACAAGACTCAAGGGCCTCATCGCCGGCAAGCCGGCTCCTGCAAGGGGTATGCGCACGCCCAGGAACTGCAATGACCCAAGTCGACTTCTACATATTGCCCAGCGCCGACCCACTCGCGCGCCTGGACTTTGCCTGCAAACTCACCGAAAAAGCCTGGCGCATGGGCCACCGCATCTACCTGCATTGCAGCGATGCCGCCCAGCGTGAAGAGCTTGACGCCCGCCTGTGGCGCTTCAAGGGCGAAAGTTTCGTGCCCCACGGCCCCGCCGAGTCTGAACCTGAAGGCCTGGTGGTTCTGGGCATGGGCGACAGTTGCGGCGATCACCATGACCTGCTGGTCAACCTGGACCTGAAAGTACCGCCGTTCGCCAAGGCATTCGCCCGTGTGGCGGAAGTGGTGGTGGAGGATCCGGCTATTCGTCAGGCCGCGCGGGAGAGTTTCCGTTTCTACCGCGAACAGGGCTATCCTCTGCAGGATCACCGGCTACAACGACTTTGAGCACACGATGGACACTCCAAACCCTCTAAAAAAAGACGACCACCTGCTGGACGACCTCGAGTCGATCCGTCAGTTGCTGGGTGATGATGACTTGCAACCGCCGCTGTTGACCGAACCGGTCGAGGGCGAGGTACAGATTCCGCTGTTGTTCGATATGGTCGGTGGCAAACCCGTCGAGCCGGCGCCGGTGGTCGAGGCCACCCCCCCGGCCGCAGCCGAAAAAGGCCCCGACGCCCTGCTGCTGCACCTGGACAACGAACTGCGCGCCGCCGCGCAACTGATCATGCAAGACGTGATCGACGACTTTGCCCCGCACATCGAAACCGAGATCAAGCGCCGGCTGGATGCGCGGATGGAGCGGCTGCTCAGCCAGTACCAATCCTAAGCCGAGCGCAGATACCCTGTGGAAGCAGGCTTGCTGCGGTGAGCGGGCTTGCCCCGCGCTGGGCTGCGAAGCAGCCCCATCGGTTTTGCAGTAAGCCCGTCGGGAAGGGGGCAAGTCGAATCGGCGCACCGCCCCTCCCCCCAACAACCCCGCTCCCACATCTCAACCCCGTCTTCACCTCGCCCTGCGCCCTATCCCCCGTTATACTTGCCGGCTTTCCTGAATAAATGCCAACTAGGGTCCCGCCGCGCATGGATAAGACCTACCAGCCGCACGCTATTGAAACTTCCTGGTACGAGACCTGGGAGTCCGAGAATTATTTCGCCCCGCAAGGCGCGGGCGATTCCTACACCATCATGATCCCGCCACCGAACGTCACTGGCAGCCTGCACATGGGCCATGGCTTCAACAATGCGATCATGGATGCGTTGATCCGTTTCCGCCGCATGCAGGGCCGCAACACCCTGTGGCAGCCGGGCACCGACCACGCCGGTATCGCCACCCAGATGCTGGTGGAACGCCAACTCGAAGCCACCGGCCAGAACCGTCATGACCTGGGCCGCGAGAAATTCCTGGAAAAGATCTGGGAATGGAAAGACCAGTCCGGCGGCAATATCAGCCGTCAGATCCGTCGCCTGGGTTCGTCCGTGGACTGGAGCCGCGAGCGCTTCACCATGGACGATGGCCTGTCGGAAGCCGTGAAAGAGGCCTTCGTGCGCCTGCATGAAGACGGCCTGATCTACCGCGGCAAACGCCTGGTCAACTGGGACACAAAGTTGCACACGGCGATTTCCGACCTCGAAGTGGAAAACCACGACGAGAAAGGCTTCCTGTGGAACCTCAAGTACCCGCTGGCTGACGGCGCCAAGACCGCTGAAGGCAACGATTACCTGATCGTCGCCACCACTCGTCCGGAAACCATGCTCGGCGATGCCGCCGTGGCCGTTAACCCGAACGATGAACGCTACCAGGCGCTGATCGGCAAGTTTGTCGAACTGCCGCTGGTGGGTCGTCGCATTCCGATCATCGCGGACGACTACTGCGACCCTGAATTCGGCACCGGCTGTGTGAAAATCACCCCGGCCCACGACTTCAACGACTATGAAGTCGGCAAGCGCCACAACCTGCCGCTGCTGAACATCTTCGACAAGAATGCCGCCGTATTGCCGGCCTGCCAGGTGTTCAACCTGGACGGTACGCTGAACGAAAGCATCGACGGCAAGATCCCGGCTGAATACGCCGGCCTCGACCGTTTCGAAGCGCGCAAGCAGATCGTGGCCGCCTTCGACGCCGCCGGCCTGTTGGTCAGTGTCGACGACCACGGCCTGAAAGTGCCGAAGGGCGACCGCTCCGGCACCGTGATCGAGCCGTGGCTGACCGACCAGTGGTATGTGTCCACCAAGCCGCTGGCCGAGCCTGCGATCGCTGCCGTGGAAGACGGCCGTATCCAGTTCGTGCCCAAGCAGTACGAAAACATGTACTTCTCGTGGATGCGTGACATCCAGGATTGGTGCATCAGCCGTCAGCTGTGGTGGGGCCATCGCATTCCGGCCTGGTACGACGAGTCGGGCAAGGTCTATGTAGGCCGCGACGAAGCCGAAGTGCGTGCCAAGCACAACCTGGGGGCGGACGTTGCGCTGCAACAGGACAACGACGTGCTGGACACCTGGTTCAGCTCCGGCCTGTGGACCTTCTCCACCCTGGGCTGGCCGCAGCAGACCGAATTCCTGAAGAAATTCCACTCCACCGACGTACTGGTCACCGGTTTCGACATCATTTTCTTCTGGGTTGCCCGGATGATCATGCTGACCATGCACCTGGTGAAGAACGAGGACGGCACCCCGCAGGTGCCGTTCAAGACCGTGTACGTGCACGGCCTGGTGCGTGACGGCCAGGGCCAGAAGATGTCCAAGTCCAAGGGCAACGTCCTGGACCCGCTGGACATCATCGATGGCATCGACCTGGAAACCCTGGTGCAGAAACGCACCTCGGGCCTGATGCAGCCGAAACTGGCGAAGAAGATCGAGAAGCAGACCCGCGACGAGTTCGCCGACGGCATCGCCAGCTACGGCACCGACGCCCTGCGCTTCACCTTCTGCTCGCTGGCGTCAACCGGTCGCGACATCAAGTTCGACATGGGCCGCGTCGAAGGCTATCGCAACTTCTGCAACAAGATCTGGAACGCTGCGCGCTACGTGCTGGATAAAGGCGAAGACTGCGGCCAGAACGGCGAAGCCGTCGAACTGAGCCTGGCCGACCGCTGGATCATCTCGCAGCTGCAACGCACCGAAGCCGAAGTGACCCGTCAACTCGACCAGTTCCGTTTCGACCTGGCTGCACAGGCCCTGTACGAGTTCATCTGGAACCAGTATTGCGACTGGTACCTGGAACTGTCCAAGCCGGTGCTGTGGGACGAAAACGCGCCGATCGAACGCCAGCGCGGCACTCGCCGCACCCTGGTGCGCGTATTGGAAGTGGCGCTGCGCCTGGCGCATCCGTTCATGCCGTTCATCACCGAAGAAATCTGGCAGCGCCTGGCGCCGCTGGCCGGTATCGAAGGCAAGACCATCATGCTGCAACCTTGGCCGGTGGCCAACGAAGCCCGCATCGATGAGGCGGCCGAAAGCGATATCGAGTGGCTCAAGACCCTGATGCTCGGCACGCGCAACATCCGCGCCGAGATGAACATCGGGCCGGGCAAGCCACTGGCGGTATTCGTGAAGAACGCCAGCGCCGAAGACCAGCGTCGTCTCACCGAGAACGATGCGCTGCTCAAGAAGCTGGCGAAGCTGGAGTCGATCACTGTATTGGCGGCCGATGCAGAAGCTCCATTGTCCGCGACCGCGCTGGTCGGTGACATGGAAGTGCTGGTGCCAATGGCCGGCCTGATCGACAAGGGCGCTGAACTGGCCCGCCTCGACAAGGAAATCGCGCGCCTGCAAGGCGAAGTGCAGCGAGTGGGCGGCAAGCTGTCCAACGCGGCCTTCGTCGACAAGGCGCCGGCGGAAGTGATCGAAAAAGAACGCGCCAAGCTCGCCGAGGCTGAACAGGCCCTGGGCAAGCTGGCGGAGCAACATGCGCGGATTTCCAGCCTGTAAGGCGCGAGCCGTGTGAAAAAAGAGACCTTCGGGTCTCTTTTTTTGTCTGAAACGGCTGCACACGCGGCCAATGTGGGAGGGGGCTTGCCCCCGATGGCGGAGGGTCAGTTACCCGATAAGTGACTGACACCCTGCCATCGGGGGCAAGCCCCCTCCCACATTTGACCGAGTTGTCCTCGGGAATGTGTGACAATGCCCATCACTTTGAGCCAACACCAGAATCATCATGACCGCCCCCAGCACGCCAAAACCTCCGCGCAAGAAGCCTAAAACCGCAGCCACGGCCAAGCCCGTTGTGCCGCGCAAAGAGGCCACCCTGCATCCGCGCAACCGCCACACAGGCCGTTACGACTTCCCGGCGCTGATCAAGACCACGCCGGAACTGGCGCAATTCGTGATCATCAACCCGTATGGCAAGGAAAGTATCGACTTCGCCAGCCCGGATGCAGTGCGGGTGTTCAACCGCGCGCTGTTGAAAAGCTTCTATGGCATCCAGCACTGGGACATCCCGGCCGATTACCTGTGCCCACCGGTACCGGGCCGTGCCGACTACGTGCATTTCCTCGCCGACCTGCTGGCCAGCGGCAATGACGGCAAGATCCCCCGCGGTTCGATCGTCAAGGTGCTGGACATCGGCATGGGCGCCAACTGCGTCTACCCGCTGATTGGCTACATGGAGTACCGCTGGAACTTCCTCGGTTCGGAGGTAGACCCTATCGCCGTGGCGGCGGCCAAGGCCATCGTACAGTCCAACGACCTGAGCAAGGTCATCCAGCTGCGCCAGCAGAACAATCCCAAGCTGATCCTGCTGGGCTTGCTGGAGCCGGGCGAACGCTTCGACCTGACCATGTGCAACCCACCGTTCCATGCGTCCATGGACGAAGCCACCAAGGGCAGCGAACGCAAGTGGCGCGCCCTGGGCAAGGCCGATCCCAAGCGCAAGCTGCCGGTACTGAACTTCGGTGGCCAGTCGGCTGAGCTGTGGTGTGAAGGCGGTGAAGCGCGCTTTGTGACGCAACTGATTGCCGAGAGCGCGCACTTTGCCCACAAGGTGTTGTGGTTCAGCACCCTGGTGTCAAAAGCGTCGAACTTGCCCGCGATCGAGACAGCCCTGAAAAAAGCCGGCGTGCTGGAAAGCCAAGTGGTGGAAATGTCCCAGGGGCAGAAGCAGAGCCGCTTCGTGGCCTGGACCTTCCAGACCAAGAACGAGCAGCAGATCTGGCGTCAGCGCTGGGTGCGCGACTAAATCACTGGTGGGGCCGCTCACCACAAAAACAGGTGCCGGCCGATAAAAACCATTCAGGTGCCCGTACAAATCGCAGGCAACAAAAAACCGTGCCCGGATCGCTCCGGAGCACGGTTTTTTTTGCTGCGTCTTACTTGTTAACAGCGTCGGTCAGGCCTTTGGCCACAACCAGCTTGATAACTTTCTTGGCAGCGATTTCGATGGCAGCGCCAGTCGAAGGGTTACGGCCAGTACGGGCAGGACGCTCGGTCACTTTCAGTTTGCCAACGCCTGGCAGAGTGATTTCGCCGCCGTTTTCCAGCTGGTCAGCAACAACTTGGCTCAGTTGGTCCAGCAGAGCGCGCACGGTAGTTTTCGGTGCGTCTACTGCTTCAGCCAGGTCAGCGATCAGTTGGTCTTTAGTAATAGCCATTGTGGTGTTCCTTCCCTATCAAATTCATATGGATTGCAGAGTGCAGTGTCAGCCGTCGAGCCCGACCGTCATGGCCTGGCACCCCCGGCTATAACCACGGAGATCGGGGTTATAGATGCTTGAAACGGGGATTGGTTCGACCTGACAGATGCTGAATGCACGCTTATCGCCGAGACTTGGCGTAAGACGGGGCAAAACTAGCACAGAGACGGGGAAATATCCGCTTCTACCTACCCATTTGGTCAGCTTTATCGCTCTAAACCGTGAAAAAAAGGCATATAGCCCGTCGGAGAGCGCCCAAAACACCCTTCGAAGCCCGTCTCGGCCAATGGTGCGGTACACTTGGCGACTTTTCGGGGAGGCCCACCGCTCCCCTATCAACCAGCCGAGAAGCCTATGCCGATCCGTCATTGCATCGTCCACCTGATCGACAAAAAACCCGACGGCACACCTGCAGTTCTCCACGCCCGCGACTCCGAGCTTGCCGAGTCGGCCGCCATCGAGAACATGCTTGCCGACCTCAACGAGAGCTACAACGCCAAACAAGGCAAGGCCTGGGGTTTCTTCCATGCCGAGTCCGGCGCGCACCCGTTCAGCGGCTGGTTGAAGGAGTATTTCGACGGCGGGCAGGATTTCACCACCTTTAGCCGCACCGCTGTCGAGCACCTGCAGAAGCTGATGGAAGAGTCCAACCTCTCCACTGGCGGTCATGTGCTGTTTGCCCATTACCAGCAAGGCATGACCGACTACCTGGCCATCGCCCTGCTGCACCACAGCGAAGGCGTGGCGGTGACCGACGAGCTGGACGTGACCCCCTCGCGCCATCTGGACCTGGGCCAACTGCACCTGGCAGCGCGCATCAACGTCTCCGAGTGGCAAAACAACAAACAGTCCAAGCAGTACATCTCGTTTATCAAGGGCAAGAACGGCAAGAAGGTTTCGGAATACTTCCGCGACTTCATCGGCTGCCAGGAAGGCGTCGACGGCCCGGGCGAGACCCGTACCCTGCTCAAGGCCTTCAGCGACTTCGTCGAAAGCGAAGACCTGCCGGACGAGTCCGCTCGCGAAAAGACCAAGACCCTGGTCGACTACGCCAGCAGCCAGGCCAAGCTCGGTGAACCAATGGGCCTGGAAGAGCTATCGGGCTTGATCGATGAGGATCGGCCAAAAGCGTTCTACGACCATATCCGCAACAAGGATTACGGCCTGTCGCCGGAAATCCCTGCTGACAAACGCACCCTCAACCAGTTCCGCCGCTTCACCGGCCGCGCCGAGGGCTTGTCCATCAGTTTCGAAGCCCACCTGCTGGGCGACAAGATCGAATATGACGAAGCCGCCGGCACCTTGATCATCAAGGGCCTGCCGACCCAACTGACCGATCAGCTCAAGCGCCGCAACTGATGCTTGGCGGGGTTTTCAAGAAAGTCCTGCTGGTGTTGCTGGTGGTGGTCGTGATCCAGAACTGGGGCAAGATCGAGCGGGTGTTCAACCCGTCGCAGGTGGCCCCTGAGCACGTGCGCGCCTCGGCGCGCGTGGTGCTCTATGCCACTGAGTGGTGTGGTTACTGCAAGCAGATCCGCCGGTTCCTGGACCAGAAAGGCATTCCCTACCAGGCATTCGATATCGAGAAGGACGCCCAGGCGCGCAAGGCATATGAGGCGTTGGGCGGTGGCGGGATTCCGTTTGTGGAGGTGAACGGCACGCTGATTCGCGAATACAGCCCGGAGAAGATCATGGCTGCGCTGAAGTAATCAGCGCACCACGATCATCCGCCCCAATACCGTGTGCTGTTCAAAGCCGAGCACGGCCTGCAACGCATTCAACACCGCCTGCGGGTCCTTGCTCGGGAAACTGCCGCTGACGCGCCTGGCGCCCATCTCATCGTTGAGCAACAGGATGCGACCGGGGTAGTAACGCTCAAGGTCCTTGACCACGTCGGCCAGTGGCGCCTTGTAGTAGTTGAGCCACCCGTCGCGCCAGGCCAGGCGTGATTCGCTGTCGACCCCATGCAGCTGATCGGCAATACCATCGGCGTAGGCCACTTGCTGGCCTGCTGTGAGAATCTGCTGCTGGCCCTGTTTTGACGGCGTCACGCCAACCCGCCCGGACAATACCGTTACCTGCGCGCCTGCCGGTTGCAGGCGCACCTCAAACTGTGTGCCCAGCACCCGTGCTTCGCCACTGCCCGCCTCCACGACGAACGAATCACCGGTGTGGGTCACGCTGAAAAAACCTGCCCCTCGACGCAGCTGGATATGCCGCTCGCCCTGGGTGAAATCCACGGCAATGGCACTGTCGGCGTCCAGGGTGACTTGGGACTTGTCGGCCAGCGTGACGGTTTTGACCTCCCCCGGAGCCGTCACGTAGTCGGCGCCAAAGTCATCGACCCAGCGCGACGGCTGCCAGCCGGCGCCCATGGACACCATCACCACCAGGCACGCAGCCATGGCCAGCGCGCCGGACCAACGCACCACCCGCGAGCGCTTCGACGTGTTCATCGCATTGAGGTAGCCCTGCAAGGCCATGGCGTCTTCGTCCGCCAGTTTGCGTGCCGGTACTTCGCTCAACTCCCACAGCACCTGGGCCTGGGCGTACGCCTCGACGTGCGCGGGATCGGCGCGCAGCCAGCGGCTGAACGTGGCTTGGTCGCCGCTGCTGGGTTGGTCGTGCAGCAGGCTCAGCCAGGCCAGTGCGGCGTGTTCCTGGTCGGGCGTGGGGGTGACGTTCACGGTGCTTTCCCTGGCGTGCGTGGGGATGGGGGTTCGCGAAGGCTGGCTTTGCAAGCTTCGAGGGCACGCATCATATGTTTTTCCACGGCACTTTGGGACAAGCCCATGGCCTTGGCGATTTCCGCGTACTTGCGGCCATGGATACGGTTGAGCAGGAAAATCTGCCGCGTGCGCTCGGGCAAGCTGCGCAGTGCGGCTTCGACGTGGCGCAGATCATTGCCGGCTTCGAGTGCCGCCTGAGGCTCGGAGCCCTGGTTGTCATGCTGTTCGGGCAGCCAGCCTTCACTGCTGCGCACCCGCGCGCCTTCGCTGCGCAGATGGTCGATGGCAATGTTGCCGGCGCAGCGCAACAGGTAGGTGCTGAGCTCTTCGACCTGCACCAACGGCCGGCGCCAGAAGCGCAGGAACAGGTCCTGCACCAGGTCGGCCGCCGTGGCGCGGCACCCCACGCGGCGACTCACCAGGGCCTCCATCTGCGAGCGCTGGGATAAAAACACCTGCAGGAAATGCGCACGTCCACCTGTCGCGTCAGCGTGCTGGCTGTCCTGGGGATCGGGTGGGGTGCTGATCATCAAGGTGATCTCAAAGAGTGGCGAAGGCCGCGACGGGGCTGGCCAGCAGGCCGACGCCCGCCAGGATCAAGGCCAGCCTTGGCCGATACGGCAACAACAGCACCAGCAGCAATGCGCTGAGCATCAACACGGCGCACCACTCCACCAGCCCCTGGCTCCAACCGGCGACGCTCACGGCCGGCCAGATCGACACGGTCAGCAACAACCAGCCGACCACACGCAACCCCTGGCGCCGACGAGGCGTGGGCTTGCTGTGCAACAGTTCGCCGTGATGACGATCGGTGGACAGGCACAGTGCGGCGAACCCGGCGTAGCACATCAGCAGTGCGAGCAGCATTCAGTTCGCCTCCTGCTTGAGCGTCAACGGGCGTGCGCGCTCAGCCTTGGGGGCAGGCGCGGTGCGGTGTTGCATCTTCCAGGCAGCCCAGGCGAGGAACATACCGCTGGCCAGGCAAGTCAAGTCGAAGCCGGCCATGGCCCAATCGCCGGTGGCCAGTGACACACCCAGGTGGCTGGACGTGGTCAGGGCATTGAGCAGCGGAATCGCGACAAACAGCAGCGCGCCCACACTCAGTTGCTCCACCCAACCCCGGCGACCGCGACGCAGGATGGCGTGCAACAGGCTCAGGCCCCAGGCAAGAAAGAAGGCTTGCACTTCCCAGTCGGAACGCTCGGCGAAGCTCACCGGCAGCACACGGTTGGCCCAGAAGAATGCGGCGATGGCGATCATCAGCCCGGACATGCTGGCGATGTTCAGCACTTCCACCAGGCGCAACTCAAACGGCATGGCCGACGCCTTGGCGTGTTTTAGCTGGCGCTTGCCGAGCCAGATCACCAGCCCGGTGCCGATCATCGCCGTGCCGGCCAGGCCACAGATAAAGTACAACCAGCGCAGTACCGGGCCGGCGAAATGGCCCATGTGCAGGCCGTAGAAACTGCCGCCGATCACTGCCGGCAACGACTGCTCACCGCTCACCCGCAACAGTTCACCGGTGCTGCCGTTGAACGACACAGTGCTGCCGAAATCGTGCACCACGCGGTCGGACCCGGCGCGGAACACGTTCACCGACGCATTCACATCACTCGGGTTATTCACTGCAACCCGGCCGACATGCCCGCCCGCCCACTGTTGCCGTGCCTCTTCGTACATCGGCACCAGCGACTTCAATGGCGCGGGCTGGCCGAGTGCCGGCGCATTGTTGGTCGCCGGGAACACCTCGCTGAAAAACGCCCGGGTGTCGCTGCCGTAGGAGGCCAGGATCGGCGCCGGCATGACCAGACTCATGAAAATCACCAGGCTGCTGTAGGTGATCATCAAGTGGAACGGCAGCACCAGCACACCCACCGCGTTGTGCCCGTCGAGCCAGGAACGCTGGCCTTTGCGGGGGCGGAAGGTGAAGAAGTCCTTGAAGATTTTCTTATGGGTGATGATGCCGGTGATCAGTGCGACAAACATCACCATCGCGGCAATGGTCGACAGCCAGCGGCCCCACGGGTGAGGCATCTGCAGTTGGAAATGAAAACGATAGAAGAACTCGCCGCCCATGCTTTCACGGGCTTGCACCGGTTGGCCGCTGACCGGGTCGAGGGTTTTCTGGATGAAGTTGCCACGCTTGCCAGGGTCGACCTTGTCTTGCCACATCACCGACAGGCCGGGGTCGCGGCTGTCCGGCAAGGTGATAAACCAGCGCGCGGCATTCGGCGCCTGCTGCTGCAGATACGTTTGCGCCACGGTGAGGCTGCGTGCGTCGTCCAGGGGGTGGGCCTGCACTTCAGGCTGCATCCAATGACTGATTTCGTCCTTGAAATACGACAAGGTGCCCGTCAGGAAAATCGCAAACAGCAGCCAGCCAAAGATCAACCCGGCCCAGGTGTGCAGCCAGGCCATGGCCTGGCGAAAGCCCTCTTTCATGTGCGTGCCATCCAGAAACCTACACCCGCCAGGGTGGCAAACGCCGCGCTCGGCAGCATCACGCCGAACCAGGCGCGGGCGGCGCTGCGACAGGCGAAGCACCAGAGCACTGCCAGCAGATAAAACACGAATGAACTCATCATCCCGGTGATCACTGCGTCCGCACGGGAAGTGGGCATCCACAGCGCCAGGCAGATACTGGCCAGTGAAGCCATCAGGTAACCACCCACCACGGCAGCCAGCACGCGCGAGGTCACAGCAAGACGGTAGGAGACAGGCAGCGAGGTTTTGCTTTTCATGCAGGAGGCGCCAGGTTCATCAGCACGCAATATTAATGATAAATATTCTCATAAGCAAAACAGAACGGATGAAACACCTGCGCAGACAGATTGCCGAAGCCACTCACGCGCCCTACAATGCGAACAATTCTTGTTCTCTAAAGCATGGCGATGCTTGTGGAGTGTCCGCATTGAGCCCGTCCAATACCGTCGAAGTGCTGTACAACGACCATCATCACTGGCTCACCGGCTGGTTGCGACGCAAGCTCGGCTGCCCGGAGAGTGCCGCCGACCTGGCGCAGGACACCTTCATCCGCGTGCTCACCGCGCGGGAAACACCCACGCTGATTGAGCCCCGCGCGTTCCTCACCACCGTCGCCAAGCGCGTGCTGTTCAACTTCTACCGCCGCCAGGACCTGGAACGCGCCTATCTCGATGCATTGGCGCAGATGCCCGAGCACGTGGCGCCGTCGGAAGAAGAACGCGCGATCATCCTGCAGACCCTGGTCGAATTGGATCAACTGCTCGATGGCCTGCCCGTCCAGGTCAAACGCGCTTTCCTGCTGGCCCAACTGGATGGCCTGACCTACGCCCAAATCGGCGCTGAACTGGGCATCTCCATCGCCACCGTCAAACGCCACCTGAACAAAGCGGCCATGCGCTGCTACTTCGCCCTATGAATTTCTCCACTCACGTCGCCGAACAGGCCGTGCATTGGCTGATGGAAATGCAGCAAGGCACGCTCAACCCACGCCAGCAAGCAGCCTGGCAACAATGGCTGAACGCCCACAGCGAACACCAGCGCGCCTGGGACCATATGCAACGCGTCAACCAGCGCCTGCGCGGCATGCCCTCGCCCCTGGCCCATGCCGCCCTGAACGCGCCAACGTCCACCAGCCGCCGCCAGGCCCTCAAGTTGCTGCTGGTCCTCGGGGCCGGCTCGGCCGCTGCCTGGAGCCTGCGCCAGCACTCTATCCTGCCGCCGTTGACCGCCGACTACCGCAGCCCTGTCGGCGAGCGTCGCAAGGTGCAACTGGCGGATGGCAGCCAGTTGCAGCTCAATACCGGCAGTGCAGTGGACGTGCATTTCGATGGCCGGCAACGGCTGATCCGCCTGCTCGAAGGCGAGATCCTGCTGACCGGCAGCGCAGGCAGCACACCGCTGCAAGTGCTGACCGGCCAGGGTCTGCTCACCAGCCAGGCGACCCGTATGAACGTGCGCCAATTCAACGACCATACCCAACTGGCGGTCTTCGACGGTCGCGTCGAGGTGATGCCCAATACTTACAGCGGCCTGCCGCTGACGGTCGAGGCCGCGCGCCAGGTCAACTTCACGCGCAAAGGCTGGGACACCCCGCGTCCCACCGACGCCAACAGCGGCGCCTGGGCCGACGGCATGTTGGTAGCCGCGCACATGCGCCTGGAAGATTTCCTCGGCGAACTGGGCCGTTATCGTCGTGGCCAGGTCAATTGCGATCCGCAAGTCGCCAACCTGTTGATCTCCGGCAGCTACCCGCTGGACGACAGCGAACGCATTCTCGACCTGCTGGAAGTCAGCCTGCCAGTGAAAGTGCGGCGCTTTACGCGGTATTGGGTGACGGTGCAGGCACGCGCCTGACATTTATTTCAAAAACACTGAGCCGTTTTCCACACCTCGCGTGACAGAGAAGGAAAGCCACCTTGATCCTTCCTTCTCAGGACCGCTCTTCATGCCCCAGCAACCGACGCTTCTCGCCCGCACTCTGCGCCAGCTCCTACTCGGCGCCAGCTTAAGTCTTACGGCACTTCCCCAGGTGATGGCGGCCGATACCAAGCCGTATCACATCGCCCCGACGTCGCTGGAAGCTGCGCTGAATCAGTTTGGACGCGAAGCGGGCGTGCTGATTTCGTTCGGTTCACAAGTCACGGCGGGCATGCAGAGCCGCGGTTTGTCCGGCAATTACGGCGCCGCGGACGGCCTGCAAAAACTGCTGGAAGGCACCGGCCTGCAAGCCCGCGCCGAAGGCGACAATGCCTACAGCCTGCAACCGGCCACGGCACCGGCCAGTATCGAATTGGGCACGTCCAGCGTCGTCGGCGACTGGCTCGGCGACGCGGCGCAAACCAATGTGTTCGAACACCCCGGCGCCCGTGACGTGATCCGTCGCGAAGCATTCGAACGCCAGGGCGCCACCCAGGCCAAGGACGTGCTCAACCGCATTCCCGGCGTCAACGCCCCGGATAACAACGGCACCGGCAGCCACGACATGGCGCTGAACTTTGGGATTCGTGGCCTCAACCCGCGCCTGGCGTCACGCTCTACGGTGTTGATGGACGGCATTCCGGTGCCCTTCGCGCCTTACGGCCAACCGCAGCTTTCATTCGCGCCGATCAGCATGGGCAACATGGACGCGGTAGACGTGGTCCGTGGCGGCGGCGCTGTGCGCTACGGCCCGCAGAACGTCGGCGGCGTGGTCAACTTCGTGACCCGTGCGATCCCCGATGCGCCCACGGTCAAAGGTGGCTTGCAGACCGAAACCAGCCCCTCCTCCAGCCACGACGGCTTCAAGACCACCGGCAACCTGTTGGCCGGCGGCACCGCTGACAATGGTTTGGGCGGCGCGCTGCTGTACTCCGGCACCCGTGGCGGCGACTGGCGCGAAAACAGCAACACGCGTATCGACGACTTGATCCTCAAGGGCAAATACCAACTCGACAACGCCAACAGCTTCAACGCCATGGCGCAGTACTACGAAGGCCAGGCCGATATGCCCGGCGGCTTGAACGTCGCGGACTACAAGGCCGATCCGTACCAGTCCACTCGCCCCTACGACAAATTCTGGGGGCGCCGCACGATGTTCAACGTCGGCTATCGCTATGAGCAGGACCGTCGTGAGTTCACTGTGAACAGCTTCTTCACCAAAACCTTGCGCAGCGGTTTCCTGGACCAGGGCACGTTCCTGTCGCTGTCCCCGCGCGAATACTGGGTGCGTGGCCTGGAAACCCGTTTCGCCCAAGGCTTCGACCTGGGCCCGAGCAGCCATGAAGTGGGCGTCGGTTACCGCTACATCAACGAGGCCGGCCATGAACTGCGTTACCGCACGCCGATTGCCGCTAACCAGCAGATCCCCACCACCAACAGCCGCAACGACCGCGACACGCGTGGCGGCACCGAGGCGAATGCCTTCTTCATCGACGACCGCATCGATATCGGCAAGTGGACCATCACCCCGGGCATCCGCTACGAGATGATCGAGTCCCAGCAAACCAACAACCTGAGCAACGTCAAATACAAGGGGGACTACAACACCGCCCTACCGGCATTGAACGTGCTCTATCACCTCACCGACGCCTGGAATCTCTACGCCAACACCGAAGGTTCGTTCGGCAGCGTGCAGTACAGCCAGATGCCCAACCGCGTGACCAGCGGCGAAGTGAAACCGGAAAAAGCGCGCACCTGGGAACTCGGCACACGCTATGACAATGGCAGCCTGCGGGCGGAAATCGGCGCGTTCCTGATCAACTTCGACAACCAGTACGAAAGCAACCAGACCAACGATTCGGTGATTGCCCGCGGCGAAACCCGTCACCAGGGCATCGAGTCGAGCATCAACTACGCCCTCGATGGGCTAAGCCCGGCGCTGGCGGGGTTCGATGTGTATGCCACCTACGCCTATGTCGACGCCACCATTCGCGAAGACGGTCCCAACAAAGGCAACCGCGTGCCCTTCTCGTCCAAGCACAAGGGCACCCTTGGCGTCGGCTACACCGAAGGTCGCTGGAAGCTCAACCTGGACAGCAGCTACCAGAGCAGCCAATTCGCCGACAACGCCAACACCCAGGCCGAAAGCGCCGACGGCGCGAATGGGCGCATTCCCGGCTACATGCTGTTCAGCAGCCGCGCGGCCTACGACTTCGGCCCGCAACTGTCGGACCTGAATGTGGCAGTGGGGGTGAAAAACATCTTCAACAAGCAGTACTACACGCGCTCGTTCGACGATAACAACAAAGGTAAATACGTCGGCGAGCCGCGCACGGTGTATGTGCAGACGTCTATCGCGTTCTAACTGCCCGAGCAAAAATAACCTGTGGCAAGCGGGTCTGTTGTGGTGAGCGGGCTTGCTGTGGTGAGCGGGCTTGC
>NZ_JFCA01000061.1 GCF_000612585.1 Pseudomonas sp. CHM02 | reverse complement strand
GTCTCGCAGCCCAGCGCGGGGCAAGCCCGCTCACCACAGCAAGCTTGCTCACCACAGCAAGCCCGCTCACCACAAACGCACAGCCATGTTGAGAGAAGCATTCATGTCCTGGAATAACAAAGTCGTCTGGTCCGAAGGCATGCTGCTGCAGCCTCAGCACCTGCAACAACACGATCGTTTCCTGCAGGCCCAACTGGAAGCCCGCGTCAGTGCCTTGCGTGCGTACGGCTGGGGGTTCTCCACGCTGGAAATCGATCCGCAGCAGTTGGCCATGGGCAAGCTGTCGTTGCTGTCCTTCAGGGGGGTGTTACCTGACGGCACGCCGGTCGGCCTGCCGTTTGGCGATGAAATGCCGCTGCCCCTGGAGATCCCCGGCGATGCCCGCGACCTGAAAGTCGTGCTCGCGCTTCCCAGCCTGCGCCCCGGTGTCTCGGAGGTGGACGATAACCCCAGCGTTGAAAACTTCGCCCGTCATCGCAGCAGCGAATACGAAGCCTGGGACAGCAATGGCCTGGACAACAGCGCATTGATGAGCATCGGCAAGCTGCGCCTGCGCCTGGCGTTTGAAGGCGATGTGGCGGATGCCTACACCACCCTGGGCATCGCCCATGTGCTGGAAAAGCGCGCCGACAAAAGCGTGGTGCTTAACCGCGAGTACTGCCCGCCGTGCCTGGACATGCGCGCCGCCGAGCGCCTGGGGGCGTTTGTCGATGAGCTGCTGGGCTTGATGCAGCAACGGGTCGAAGCCCTGGCGTCGCGCCTGACCCAGCCCGATGGCAGCGGTGCGGCAGAAATCGCCGACTTTCTGTTGTTGCAGATGCTCAATCGCAGCTTGCCGTTGGTGCGGCACCTGGCGGCGATGACTGGCCTGCACCCGGAGCAACTGTACCGCGACCTCGTGGGCCTGGCCGGTGAGTTGGCGACCTTTACCCGCGATGACAAGCGTGCCGGCGCCTACCCGGCGTATCGCCACGCGGCCCTGGCGGAAACCTTCGCCCCGGTGATGCTCGACCTGCGTCGCGCGCTGTCGACGGTGATGGATGCCCGTGCCATCGCCATCCCCCTGGAAGAGCGCCAGTACGGCATTCGCGTGGCGGTCCTGCCCGACCAGGACTTGCTGCGCTCGGCCACCTTCATTCTGGCGGTGCAGGCGCAGATGTCCGCCGAGAACGTGCGCAATGGCTTCCCGCCGCAGGTCAAGATCGGCTCGGTGGAGAAGATCCGCGACCTGGTCAACCTGCAGCTGCCGGGCATCGGCTTGCGCCCCTTGCCGGTGGCGCCGCGGCAGTTGCCATTCCATGCCGGCTTTACCTATTTCGAACTCGATCGCAGCAGCGAGTATTGGCAATTGCTGAGCCAGTCGGCCGGTTTTGCCATGCATATCGCCGGGGTGTTCCCGGGCCTGGAGATGCAGTTCTGGGCGATCCGCAATTAAGCCAAGGTGACTGACGTGAACGACACTTTTGAAGGCGACCCTGACCGCACCTTGCTGATCCCCACGCCGGGCGGGCGGCGTCCGGCAGCCCCCGTGGCGCCGGTGCAGCGCGCGGCGCCGGTGCTGCAGGGACAAGGGCTGAACCCGCTGGTGCGGGCGGCCAACCCACTGCTGGATTTGGTGGTGCCATTGCGCACCCTCACTGCGATGCCAGACATGGAAAGCCTGCGCCAGCGCCTGATCCAGGCGGTGCAGGCCTTCGAAGCCCAGGCTCGCGCCAGCCAGGTGGATGTGGAAACCGTGGCCGCGGCGCGCTACGCGCTGTGCACCCTGGTCGACGAAACCATCGCCAGCACCCCGTGGGGCGCGGGCGTGTGGGGCAGTCGCAGCCTGTTGGTGACGTTTCACAACGAGGCATGGGGCGGCGAGAAGTTCTTCATGATCCTGCAGCGTCTGAGCCAGGACCTGCGTACCCATATCGACGTGCTGGAGTTGATGTACCTGTGCATGGCGCTGGGGCTGGAGGGACGTTATCGCGTGTTGGATCGCGGCCTCGATCAGTTGGGGCTGCTGCGCGAACGCCTGCTGCAATTGATCAACCAGCAACGCGGCAACCAGGAACAGGACTTGTCACCGCGCTGGCGCGGCGCCGAAGCCCCGCAGGCATCGATGCTGCGGCGGGTGCCGTTGTGGGTGCTGGCGTCGGTGGCAGCGGTGTTGCTGTTGAGTGTGCAGCTGACCTACAGCTGGTTGCTCAACCGCGCGTCCGACCCGGTGTTTGCCCAGTTGGGTGCTATCCGCGTGGCCTCGCCGCTGAAAGTCGCGGTGCCGGCCACACCTGCACCCGTACGCTTGGCCGGGTTCCTCGCGCCCGAAGTGGCCCAGGGGCTGGTGGCGGTGAAAGACAGCGCCGACCGCTCGGTGATCACCCTGCGCGGCGACGGCGTGTTCGCCTCCGGCAGCGCCGAAGTGTCGAGCCACTTCGATGGCCTGCTGGCACGTATCGGCGATGCCCTGGCCACGGTGCAGGGGGATGTGGTCGTCGTCGGGCATACCGACAATGTGCGGCCCTCGGCGACTTCGCGGCTGGGCTCCAACTTCGACCTGTCCCAGGCGCGGGCCAAGACCGTCGCGCGTTTGCTGGCGCAACGGGCCGGGCCGGTAGAGCGTTACCGCAGCGAAGGCCGTGGCGAAACCGAACCCCTGGTGCCCAACGACTCAGCGGCGAATCGTGCGCGTAACCGCCGCGTCGATATCACCGTATTGATCCCTTCCCAGGCGCAATAGCCATGAATTTTTCGACGCTGTTTTCGTTGTTATGGTCCCCGGTGGAGCGCTTCATCCTGTGGCTGCTCAAGCCCTGGTTGCTGTCGCTGATCGGTGTGGCCTTGCTGTCGCTGCTGGTGTGGTACGAGGGGCCGTTGCTGGCGTTCAACGGCACTGAGCCGTTGGCGCCGGAGTCGCGGCGCTGGGGGGTGATCGCACTCTTTGTGCTGGTGTGGGCCGGGTATTTTGCCTGGCGCCTGTGGCGAGCCTGGCGCGCCAACCGCGGCTTGATGGCCGGCGTGGCCGAAGCCCCGGTAGTAGCGCCCGGCGTGCGCGAGTCCCAGGCCGAAGTGGCCGAGTTGGGCGAGCGCATGCGTTCGGCCATGGCGGTGCTGCGCAAGGCCAACCCCGGCTGGAAGATGAGCGGGCAGTACCTGTATCAACTGCCGTGGTACATGTTTGTCGGCGCGCCGGGCAGCGGCAAGACCACCGCACTGACCCATTCCGGGCTGCAGTTTCCCCTGCGTGAAGCCATGGGCAGTGGTGCCATCGGTGGCGTCGGCGGCACGCGGCATTGCGACTGGTGGTTCACCGATGAGGCGGTGTTGCTCGACACCGCCGGACGCTACACCACCCAAGACAGCTACACCGAAGTGGACAAGGCGGCGTGGGGCGGCTTTCTCGACCTGCTGAAAAAGTACCGTCGCCAACGCCCGGTCAATGGCGTGATCGTGGCTCTGAGCGTCAGTGACCTGCTGCAACAGACCGATGCCCAGCGCCAGGCCCAGGCCGTGGCGATCCGGGCGCGCATCAATGAGCTGTACGAGCGCCTGGGCCTGCGCTTCCCGGTGTATGTGATCATCACCAAATGCGACTTGCTCGCGGGCTTCTCGGAGTTCTTCGAGACGTTCGGCCGCGATGAGCGGGCGCAGGTATGGGGCGTGACGTTCCCGCTGGCGCAGCCACCCCAGGCCGATCCGAGCCTGGCGTCGTTTCCGGGCGAGTTCGACGCCCTGGAGCGCCAGTTGCAACGGCGTGTGCTGGAGCGATTGCAGCAGGAACGCGACCTGTCTCGGCGCGCTTTGCTCTACAGCTTCCCGCAACAGTTCGCCAGCCTTGGCGACGGCCTCACGCGTTTCCTAAATACCGTCTTTGAAGCCAATCGCTATCAGGCACCGGCGTTGCTGCGCGGTGTGTATTTCACCAGCGGCACCCAGGAAGGCAGCCCGATCGACCGGGTGATGAGTTCGCTGGCGGCGTCCTTCGGCTTGGGCCGCAACGTGCTGGCGCCGAATGTGGCCAGTGGGCGCAGTTACTTCATCACCCGACTGCTGCGCGAGGTGATCTTCAAGGAAGCCGGGCTCGCTGGGGTCAATCACCAGGAACAACGGCGGCGTCGGCTGCTGGAGCGGGCCGGGCGCGTGGCCGCAGGCGTGGCATTCGTAGCGCTGCTGGCGGGCATGAGCATCAGTTACAACCGCAACCTGCAACTGATCAGCGACGCGTCGATTGCCGCTACCCATGTCGCGCAACTGGCCAAGGCGCTGCCGGCCGAAGGCGATGTGCTGGTGACCTTGCCGCTGCTCGATGCGGCGCGCGCACTGCCCAGCGGCTACATTGATGGCGACCGCCGTGTGCCGCTGCTCAGTCGCATGGGCCTGTACCAGGGCGACAAGCTCGGGGCCGGTGCGGTGACGCTCTACCGGCGCCTGCTGCGCAGCACCTTGCTGCCGCACATCGTGGCGAACATGGAGAACGCGCTGCGCCGTGGCGATGCGAGTAACCAGGAATTCCTCTACGAGACCCTGCGCGCCTATCTGATGCTGGGGGAGCGGCAGTTCTTCGATGCGCCGTCGGTGCAGGCCTGGGTCGATGTGGACTGGCGCCGCGAACTGCCCCAGGCCACGCCTGCGCAGTTGCAACAGCTGTCGGATCACGTCGCGGCGCTATTGGAAGCTGACGACGAGGCTGAGCCGGTGCAACTGGACAGTGCGCTGGTGGCCAAGGTGCGCCTGGCACTGGCCAGCATGCCGCTGTCCCAGCGCATCTATAACCGCGTGAAGCGCCAGGTCGACCAGCAACGCCTGGCGGAACTGAGCGTGAACCGTGCAGTGGGGCGGGATGTCTCGTCGCTGTTTACCCGCGCCAGCGGCGAACCGTTGTCCCGTGGGGTGAGTGGCGTGTACAGCATCGCCGGTTACCGTGAGCTGAACGAAAAGACCCCGCAGGCCGTGGCCGACATGGCCAAGGACAGCTGGGTGCTTGACCGCCAGGAATCGGCTCAGATCGCCGGCGGCAACCCGGCCATGCAGGCGGCGGTGCTGGAGCTGTACTACGCCGACTATATCCGTCAATGGGATACCTTCCTGGCGGATGTGCACCTGGCACCGTTGACCAGCCTTGGGCAGGCCTCGCTGGTGACCAATGGGCTTGCCGCCAGCGATTCACCGCTGCGCGCGTTGCTGGTCGCGGTGTCGAAAGAGACCACACTTGAAGGCGCCCTGAGCTCGGCCTCCGGCAAGGACACCGACCAGCGTGTGCGCGACAAGATCGCTGTCGCCACGCAAAAACTGCAGTCAGCGTTGGGCGGCGACAACCCGGCGCCGGTGACGGATGCATCGGCGAATCCTGTGGACCAGCATTTTGCCGCGCTGCATCGCCTGGTAGGCAATGGCACCGGTCCGCAGCCGGTGGATGAGGTGCTGGCGTCGTTGAAGGAGGCGGGGCAATTCTTCGACAGCGCTGATGCAGCTCGCCGTAGCGCGGCGCCGGCACCGTCCAACGAGGTGCTGGGGCGCCTGAAGCGCTCGGGTGATACGCAGCCTGCGCCGCTGTCGACGCTGATGCGGGATGTGGAGTCGGGGGGCAGCGCGCTGACCCTGGGGAATGAAAAGGCCCGTTTGAATGCATTGTGGGAGGCGACCGGCGCACCGTTTTGTCGGGCGGCCATCGATGGGCGTTATCCGCTGGTGCGCAGTTCCACTCGGGATGCCACCGCCGATGACTTCGGCAAGTTCTTCGGTCCCGGTGGGTTGATGGATGATTTTTTCAGCAAGAACCTCGCGGCTTACGTTGACATGAGCGGCAGCCAGTGGCGCTGGCGTTCTACCGGCGTGACACCGCTGAATATCTCCCAGGATGTACTCAACCAGTTCCAGCGCGGCGCCCGGCTGCGGGACATGTTCTTCGTGGCTGGCGCGCGTCAGCCCTCCCTGCGCTTCGACCTGAAGACCCTGGGAGCTGACCCGGCGCTGAGTAACGTCACCTTGGAGATCGATGGCCAACCGGTAGTGTATGACGCCGGTAACGTGCCCGACTTCACCAGCATCGCCTTGCCCAGCGGCAAGTCCGGCGGGCTGGTACGCCTGGATGCCACCCCAGCGCTGGTCAATCCGTTGCGCAGCGACGGGCCCTGGGGCTGGCTACGGATGATGGACAAGGCGGTAGTGAACACCCAGGGCGAACACCTGCAACTGACCTTCAACCTGGAAGGCCACCACGTGGCTTACCTGTTGCGCGCCAGCAGTGTGATCAACCCCTTCCGCCGCGACAGCCTCGAGCAATTCCATTGCCCGGGCAGTTTTTAGGAAACTGCCATGAATGGATTTTTCGGCAAGGTCCCGAGCCTGGGGGATTTTGTCAGCCGTCGTTTGCCGCCGGCATTCCTGAACCCCTGGGACGCCTGGTTGCAGGCCGGCTTGCAGTGCAGCCGTGAGCGCCTGGACGAGCAATGGCTGGAGGCGTACCTGTGCAGCCCGATCTGGCACTTTGCGCTGGCGGCAGGTGTGTGTGGTGAGCAAGGTTGGGCTGGGGTGATGATCCCCAGTGTGGATCGGGTGGGGCGTTATTTTCCGCTGACCGTTGCTGCAGCCGTTGGCGTTTTGTCGCCGTCGGATACAGCCTGGTACGGTGAGGTGGAAAGGCTGGCGTTGTCGGCCTTGAGCGAGGTGTTTTCCCTGGAGGCCTTCGATGAATCGCTGATGATGCTGCCATTGCCGGCGCAGCTCGGTGAGTGGCGGACGCGTATGGACCCCGCCGTGCGGGTGCTGTTCTGGACCGACGGTTCACCGCGCGTCGTACCGACGATTTGGGCGGGGGAGGGGTTACCCGATGCTGAGACCTTTGCCGATATGCTCGGTGGTTAATGGCACTGCGTGAAAAAGCCCCGAATCTGTCGGGGCTTTACGCATCAACCCAATGCAGCGAGTTGCGCCACGGTTTCCGGGAAACGTGCCACCAGGCGAATCAGCGTGGCAGCCTGGGCATTCGGCTTGGCCCGACCTTGCTCCCAGTTTTCCAGGGTACGGGTGTTGGTGCGCAGGTACATGGCGAACACCGACCGGGAGAGGTTGAGTTGTTGGCGCACGGCGACGACTTCCTCAGCGGTGAGTGGTGCCAGGTTTTTGAGGTGAACCTTGTGGGTTCGCAGGGTGACTTTGCCTTGGCGTTCTTCTGCCAGGGCGTCGAAGCCTTCGACCAGTTCGGAAAAGATTTCACGTTTCATGATGTGTTCTCGCTTTGATTTCCCTGTCCAGCATGTGTTTTAGGGCTTTTTTGTGCTGTGGTGTCAGGTCATCCTGTTCGTGCTTGCCGTACAGGGTGAACAGCCAGAATTGCGTGCCGCCCGACCACCAGTAGTAAATGACCCGCAGGCCACCGCGCTTGCCTTTATTGCGTCGCTCATCGACGAAGCGAACCTTGCGCAGTCCGCCTGTTCCCTCGATCACGTCTCCCGCTTCCGGGTTCTTCATCAACGCTTGTTGAAAACCCTGGAAAAGCTCGTCACTCAGATAGTCCTTGCGATGCCGCTCGAAGGCCGGCAGTTCGATAAATAGAGCATCCATGTTCTGTACGTAGCCTGCGTATAGTTTGGTGGCCCACTCGCTAAGGGTCAAGTGACTCTGCTGTGGGAACTTTCCTAAAACGCAGACACCATACGGCGGCGTTCATCGGGTAGATGCCGGATGGGGAGGCCGATGGGCGAGGAAATTTCCGTGAATAGGGGAGGGTAAAAGCCCCTGCCCCTGAAACGCAAAACGGCGCCCGAAGGCGCCGTTTTGTTTACCGCATCCCGCTAAGCGATCAAACGCCCAGCACCGCGTGCTGCACCAGGGTGAGCAACGGTTGTGGGTACACGCCCAGGAAGAACGCGAGCAGGGCGATGGCCAGCAGCATCACGCCGCCTGCCTTCTGCTCCCAATGCAGCTCGGCATCCACACGGCGCAGGTTTGGCTCGATCAGGTACAGGGTGACCATCACGCGCAGGTAGTAGAACACGCCGATGGCGCTGCCCAGCACCAGGGAAGCGACCAACCACCACTCGTGCGCTTCGACGCCGGTGGCGACGATGTAGAACTTGCCGATGAAGCCAGCGGTCAGCGGGATGCCGGCCAGGGACAGCATCATCACGGTGAGTACGGCGGTCAGGTACGGACGGCGCCAGAACAGGCCGCGGTATTCGTACAGGGCGTCGGCGTCACGGCCTTTGTAAGGCGAGGACATCAGGGTGATCACGCCGAACGCACCGAGGCTGGTGATCACGTAAGTGACCAGGTACACGCCGATGGCTTCCACGGCCAGGCCTTTGCTCGCCACCAGGGCGATCAGCAGGTAGCCGAAGTGGGCAATGGACGAGTAACCCAGCAGACGCTTGAGGTTGTTCTGGGTCAGGGCCAGCAGGTTACCGAACAGGATCGACGCAATGGCGATCACGGTCAGTACGTTGCTCAGCACGCCGGTGTTGGCGGCAGGCGAGATCTGGAACAGACGCACCATCACCGCAAACACCGCGACCTTCGACGCCGTGGCCAGGAACGCAGCCACTGGCGCCGGGGCGCCTTCGTACACGTCCGGGGTCCACAGGTGGAACGGTACCAGCGACAACTTGAACGCCAGGCCGATCAGCATCATCGCCAGGCCCAGTTGGGCAATCGGCGCAGGGCTGTTGGTGGTGGCCAGGGCGTGGCCGATACCGGTGAAGCTCAGGCTGCCGGCTTCGGCGTAGAGCAGGGCCATACCGAACAACAGGAACGCGGAACCGGCGGCTGACAGCACCATGTACTTGATGCCGGCTTCCAGGGAGCGCTTGTTGAAGAAGGCGTAGGCCACCAGGCCGTAGGTCGGGATCGACAGCAGTTCCAGACCGATGAACAGGCCCGCCAGGTGCTGTGCGCTGACCAGCACGATGCCACCGGCCGCAGCCAGCAGGATCAGCAGGTACAGCTCTTCGCGGTTGCCTGGGTAGCCGGTGCCGCCTTCGCCGAGGTAGGCGTGGGCGAGGGTGACGCAGGCCAGGGTCGCGACCAGGATCAGCGCGATGTACAGCAGCGCGAAATCATCGACCATCATCAATGGCGTGACCGCCAGTGCCGCGACCTTGAGGGCCGGGATGATCGACAGCAGGGCCAGGTTCAGGCCGGCACAGGACAGCAGGAACGTTTGCGAGTGATTGCGGCGCCAGGCGATCGCCAGCATCACCACCACGATGGTGAGGCTGGTGATCAGCAGCGGCGCAAGCGCGATAAAGTGTTGGATCGTGAATTCCATAGCGCTCTTACCGGGCCGAAGCGAGTTGAGAGAAGGCGGTGCCGAACCACTGCTGCACGCCATGCATCGTTGCGGCAGAAGTGTCCAGGAACGGTTGCGGGTACACGCCGATGTAGATCAGCAATACCGCAAGGCCGAGCACCATGATCAGTTCGCGAGCATCCATCCCTTGCAGGACAGTGTCGGACTTGGCCGGGCCGAAGTAGGCGCGGTGGATCATGATCAACGAGTAGACCGAACCGAACACCAGGCCGGAAGTGGCGATGGCGCTGATCCATGGCGTCTGCACGAAGGCACCCATCAGGATCAGGAACTCGCCGATGAAGTTACCGGTGCCCGGCAAGCCCAGGGAGGCAGCCGCGAAGAACAGGCTGATCGCCGGCAGGTACGCGATGCGTGACCACACGCCACCCATCTCACGCATGTCACGGGTGTGCAGGCGCTCGTACAGCTGACCACTCAGGATAAACAGTGCAGCGGCCGAGACACCGTGCGCCAGCATCTGGATCACGGCGCCCTGCAGCGCCAGTTGGCTGCCGGAGTAGATGCCGATCAGTACGAAACCCATGTGGGAAACGGACGAGAAGGCAATCAGACGCTTGATGTCGGTTTGCGCGAAGGCCAGGAACGCACCGTAGAAGATCCCGATCAGACCCAGGGTCATGGCGATCGGCGCGAACTCGGCCGAGGCATTCGGGAACAGCGGCAGCGCGAAACGCAGCAGGCCGTAGGCCGCCGTCTTCAACAGAATACCGGCCAGGTCCACGGAACCTGCGGTCGGCGCCTGTGCGTGAGCGTCAGGCAGCCAGGAGTGGAACGGCACCACCGGCAGCTTCACCGCGAAGGCGATGAAGAAGCCCAGCATCAGCACGTACTCGGTGGTCAGGGACATCTTGGTCTTCAACAGGTCGGCGTAGTTGAAGGTAATCACGCCGGTGTTGTTGAAGTTGACCAGTACCAGGCCCAGGATCGCCACCAACATGATCAGGCCGGAAGCCTGGGTGAAGATGAAGAACTTGGTCGCTGCGTAGATCCGGGTTTTCTTGCCGTCCGAAGAACTGTGACCCCAGAGCGCGATGAGGAAGTACATCGGCACCAGCATCATTTCCCAGAAGAAGAAGAACATGAACAGGTCGAGGGCGAGGAACACGCCGACGACACCGCCCAGGATCCACATCAGGTTCAGGTGGAAGAAGCCCACGTGACGCTGGATCTCTTTCCAGGAGCAGAGTACCGAGAGGATACCCAGCAGGCCGGTCAGCAGGATCATCAACAGCGACAGGCCGTCGAGGGCCAGGTGCACGTTGATGCCGAAGCGCTGGATCCACACGTGCTTGAATTCAAGCGCGAAGGTCGGATCGACACCCGGTGCCGGAGCAAATGAATAGTCGCCATGGGCCCACAGCCAGAGGCCGAGTGCGAGTTCCAGGGACATGGTCAGCAACGCAATCCAGCGGGGGAGGGTGGCGCCGAAGCGTTCACCCATCCAGCAGAGCAGGCCGCCGATAAAGGGGATCAGGATTAGCCAGGGCAGAATCATGACGGGCTCGTTTCCTTTCGCAAGTTCGCAAAGTTCATATCAGACCGCTACCACCACGATGGCGCCGATCACTAGCACGGCACCGGCCGCCATGGAAGCTGCATACCAACGCAATTGGCCCGTCTCGCTGCGGCTCAGGGCGGTGTTACCGGCCTTGGCGGTGCGCGGGATCAAACCGATGGTCTGGTCGAGCGGGTCTTTGCGCAGTACATGGCTGATGGCGAGGTAAGGCTTGACGAACAGTTTGTCGTAGATCCAGTCGAAGCCCCAGGCAGCGAACCACCAGGCCGAAAGGAAGCGGCCAATGCCACTGTTGGCAACGGCCGTCACGAAGCGGCGCTTGCCAAGGAACAGCAGGGCCGCCAGCAGGATACCGGCGATGGCGATGGCACCCGAGGCGATTTCCAGGCTGTGCTGGGCTTCGCCGCCGGCATGGCCGACGCTTTGTGGCAGTACACCGTGCAGAGGCGGGGTGATCATGGCGCCGATGAAGGTCGACAGGATGATCAGTACCGACAATGGCAACCAGTGCGAGATGCCGTGGCCTGCGTGTGCTTCGGTCTTGGCTTCACCGTGGAAGGTGATGAAGATCAGGCGGAAGGTGTACAGCGAGGTCATGAACGCACCCACCAGGCCTGCGTACAGCAGATTCTGGTTACCGCTGGCAAAGGCTTCCCAGAGGATTTCGTCTTTGGAGTAGAAACCGGCGGTCACCAGCGGCAGGGCGGCCAGTGCGGCACCACCGACGATGAAGCTGGCGTAGGCCAGTGGCAGTTTCTTCCACAGGCCGCCCATCTTGAAGATGTTCTGCTCGTGGTGGCAGGCAACGATCACCGCACCGGAAGCCAGGAACAGCAGGGCCTTGAAGAAGGCGTGGGTCATCAGGTGGAAGATCGCCGCGTCCCAGGCACCGACGCCCAGGGCCAGGAACATGTAGCCGATCTGGCTCATGGTCGAGTAGGCGAGGATCCGCTTGATGTCGGTCTGTACCAGGGCAGCAAAACCGGCCAGCACCAGGGTCACGCCGCCGACGATGCCTACCAGATGCAGGATGTCCGGGGCCAGGGTGAACAGGCCGTGGGTGCGGGCGATCAGGTAGACACCGGCAGTCACCATGGTTGCCGCGTGGATCAGCGCGGAAACCGGGGTAGGACCGGCCATCGCGTCCGCCAGCCAGGTTTGCAGTGGCAGTTGCGCGGATTTACCCACGGCACCGCCCAGCAGCATCAGGGTGGCCAGGGTGATCCAGAAGTCACCGACCTGGAATTTCTGCGGTGCCAGCACCAGCAGCTCCTGGATGTTCAGCGTGCCCACTTGCTGGAACAGGATGAACAGGCCGATGGCCATGAACACGTCGCCGATCCGGGTAACGATGAAGGCCTTGAGTGCCGCGTTACCGTTGTTGCGGTTGCTGTAGTAGAAACCGATCAACAGGTACGAGCACAGGCCCACGCCTTCCCAGCCGAAGTACAGGAACAACAGGTTATCGCCCAGCACCAGGAACAGCATGCTGGCGATAAACAGGTTGGTGTACGAGAAGAAGCGCGAGTAACCGGCTTCACCGCGCATGTACCAGGACGCGAACAGGTGGATCAGGAAGCCCACGCCGACGACAACGCCCAGCATGGTGATCGACAGGCCGTCGATGTAGAGGGCGAAGTTCGGCTTGAAGCCCTCCACCGACATCCACTGCCACAGCACCAGGGTGTAGTGACCGCCTTCCGGCGGCGCGACGTTGAATTGCCAGATGACGTAGGCGGCAACGATCGCCGACAGGCCAATGGAACCCACGCCCACCAGGGCAGAAACGTTTTCCGACCAGCGTCCACGGGAGAACGACAGCAGCAGGAAACCGATCAGGGGGAATAAGAAAGTCAGAAAGATCATGTTCATCCGCGCATCTCACTGGCAGCGTCGATATCAAGCGTGTGGAAGCGACGATACAGTTGCAGCAGGATCGCCAGGCCAATGCTGGCCTCCGCGGCTGCCAGGCTGATCACCAGGATGAACATGACTTGTCCATCCGGCTGGCCCCAACGTGCACCCGCCACGATGAACGCCAGTGCTGCAGCGTTCATCATGATTTCCAGGCTCATCAACACGAACAGAATGTTACGGCGGACCATCAGGCCGACCAGGCCAAGGCAGAACAGGATGCCGGCGACCGCCAGACCATGCTCCAAAGGGATAGCAGGCATCGTCATTGCTCCTTGGCTTCGTTGCGGCCCAAGTGGAAGGCCGTGATGGCTGCGGCGAGCAGCAGCATCGAAGCCAGTTCGACCACCAGCAGGTACGGGCCGAACAGGCTGATGCCCACGGCCTTCGCGTCTACGGTGGTGTGGCCGATGGCCTGGCCGCTCTGGTGAGCGAACAGCACATACAGCAGTTCAGCCAGCAGCAGGGCTGCCAGGATCACCGGGCCAAGCCAGATGCCAGGCTTGAGCCAGACGCGTTCCTGGGCGACCGAAGCCGGCCCCAGGTTGAGCATCATCACCACAAACACGAACAGCACCATGATGGCGCCGGCGTAGGCGATCACTTCCAGCACACCGGCGAACGGTGCGCCGAGGCTGAAGAAGGTCATGGCCACGGCGATCAGCGAAATGATCAGGTAGAGCAGGGCGTGCACAGGGTTGGTGTTGGTGATCACGCGAAGCGTGGACACAACCGCGATACCCGATGCGAAATAGAAAGCGAATTCCATCTTTCTTCCTTAAGGCAGCAAGCTCTTCACGTTGATCGGCTCGGCTTCGTTTTGTGCGGCGCCTTTCGGCTTACCGGAAACGGCCATACCTGCAACACGATAGAAGTTGTAATCAGGGTTTTTACCGGGACCAGAGATCAGCAGATCTTCTTTCTCGTACACCAGGTCCTGACGTTTGAACTCGGCCATCTCGAAATCCGGTGTCAGCTGGATCGCGGTGGTCGGGCAAGCTTCCTCGCAGAGGCCGCAGAAAATGCAGCGCGAGAAGTTGATGCGGAAGAAGTCCGGGTACCAGCGACCGTCTTCGGTTTCAGCTTTCTGCAGGGAGATGCAACCCACCGGGCACGCCACGGCGCACAGGTTGCAGGCTACGCAACGCTCTTCGCCATCGGGGTCGCGGGTCAGCACGATGCGGCCGCGATAGCGCGGCGGCAGGTACACCGCTTCTTCCGGGTATTGCAGGGTGTCGCGTTTGCGGAAGCCGTGACCGAACACCATCACCAGGCTTCGCAACTGGGTACCGGTACCCTTAACGATGTCGCCAATATATTTGAACATGGGTCAAATCCTCACTGAACCGCGCCCGCTGGCGTGTTCAACAACACAACGGCAGCAGTCACCAGCAAATTGATCAGGGTCAGCGGCAGGCAGAAGCGCCAGCTGAAATCCATCACCTGGTCGTATCGTGGACGCGGAATGGAAGCGCGCAGCAGGATAAACAACATGATGAAGAACGCGGTCTTCAGGAAGAACCAGAAGAACGCCAACTGCGGCAGGATGCCGAATGGACCGTGCCAGCCGCCGAAGAACAGCGTGACCAGCAGGGCCGAGATCAAGATGATGCCGATGTATTCACCGACGAAGAACATGCCCCACTTCATGCCGGCGTATTCGATGTGGTAACCGTCGGCCAGTTCCTGTTCCGCTTCCGGCTGGTCGAACGGGTGACGGTGAGTCACGGCGACGCCAGCGATGAAGAAGGTACAGAAGCCGAAGAACTGCGGAATGATGAACCACAGGTTCTGCGCCTGGTACTCGACGATGTCGCGCATGTTGAACGAGCCCACCTGCACCACGATGCCCATCAGCGCGAGGCCCATGAACACTTCGTAGGACACGGTCTGGGCCGAGGCACGCAAGCTGCCCAGCAGGGCGAACTTGTTGTTGCTCGACCAGCCGGCGAACAGCACCGCGTAGACCGACAGGCCGGCCATGGCGAAGAAGAACAGCAAGCCGATGTTCAGGTCCGCCACACCCCAGGTCGGGGTGATCGGGATGATCGCGAAGGCGATCAGCAAGGCGCTCATGGCCACGACCGGTGCCAGGGTGAAGATCACCTTGTCGGCGAACGGCGGGGTCCAGTCTTCCTTGAAGAACATTTTCAGCATGTCGGCAGCGATCTGGAACATACCAAACGGGCCAACGCGGTTCGGACCGTAACGGTCCTGCCACCAGCCCAGCAGGCGACGTTCGACGAAGCTGAGCAGGGCGCCCGCGACGACCACGGCCAACAGGATCACGATGGCCTTGACGACCGAGATGATCACGTCGATCACTTCAGGGGTGAACCAGGTCATTGCGCTGCCTCCTGCAGACCGTCAACGGTTTTGCCAAAGATCGCAGGTGGAATACCGGCGAGGCCTTTAGGCAGTGCAACCAGGCCAGCACCCAACTCATCATTGATGCGCAGCGGCAGACGCAGGGTCTGGCCGGCCACGTTCAGGCTGAGCAGGGCACCGTCGTTGACGCCCAGGCGGTCGGCTTCGGACTTGGCCACGGATACGTAGGCTTGCGGGATGCGCTCTTGTACCGGCGCGGCCTTGGAAGAGTTCTCTTCGCTGCCGAACAGGTGGAAGAACGGCACGACCTGCCAGGTGCCCTGGGCCGGGTTGAACGGACGCGGTACGGCCGCGAACCAGTTCAGCGAGTCACCGGTGCTTTCGATCAGGCGGGTGCCCGGGTCGCCAGCGCGGATGTGACCACCGACCTCGTCCTGGAACTTGTTCCAGGCCTGCGGCGAGTTCCAGCCCGGCGACCAGGCAAACGGCACCTGCTGACGCGGCTCGACCGAACCCGAGTAACCTTCCATGGAGAAGGCGAACGCGGTGTCGGTGTCTTGGGGTGTACGCGGTTCGTGCACGCTGATGTTGGCGCGCATGGCGGTACGGCCGGAGTAGCGCAGCGGTTCACGGGCCAGTTTCATGCCCTTGATGCGGAACGCGGCGGACGGTGCGGCGTCGACGATACGTGCCAGCTGCGGCGCGCTTGCAGCGGCGGCGGCCGTGACGTGGTCGAGCTGGGTCCAGTCGATCGGCTGGTTCAGCAGGGTTGCGCGCAGGGCATGCAGCCAGCGCCAGCCTTCGTGAACCAGGATGCTGGCGTCCATGTACTTCGGATCGAACACCTGGAAGAAGCGCTGGGCGCGGCCTTCCTGGCTGACCAGGGTACCGTCGCCTTCGGCGAAGGTGGCGGCTGGCAGCACCAGGTGGGCGCGATCGCTGGTGGCGGTCTTCTGGTGGTCGGCGACGATCAGGACCTTGGCGGCGTTCAGTGCCGCGTCAACCTTGGCGGCATCGGTGCGGGTGTACAGGTCGTTTTCCAGTACGACGATGGCGTCGGCCTTGCCGTCGGTCACTGCCTGCAGGGCGGCGTCCAGGGACTCGCCACCGAGCATGGCCAGGCCAAGGCTGTTGGCTTCCGGCACGACCAGGCTGATGGAACCGTTCTTGTCGCGCAGCTTCAAGGCCTTGGCGATGTTGGCGGCGGCTTCGATCAGCGCCTTGGAACCCAACGAGGTGCCGGCGATGATCAAGGGACGCTTGGCGGCCAGCAGGGCGTCAGCGATGCGCTGGGCCAGTTCGGCGGCTTCAGTGTCCAGGCCTTCGACGGCCGGTGCGCTGGCATCGAGGGCGTGGGCCACGGCGAAACCGATGCGCGCCAGGTCATCCGGTGCAGCGTGCACACATTCTTCAGCGATGTCGTCGAGCTTGGTCTCAGCCAGGCTGGCGATAAACAGCGGGTTCAGCGCGTGCTGGCCGATGTTTTTCACGGCGGCGTCGAGCCAAGGCTGTACGCGCATGGCGTCGGCCATGTCTTCTGCCTTGCCCTTGACCGATTGGCGCAGCGACAGGGCGATGCGGGCAGCGGTCTGGGTCAGGTCTTCACCGAGTACGAAGATGGCGTCGTGGTCTTCGATGTCGCGCATGTTCGGCACGGGCAGCGGGCTGTCGTTCAGCACTTGCAGGACCAGGCGGATACGCTCCAGCTCACCGGCTTCGATACCGGAATAGAAGTGCTCGGCACCCACCAGCTCGCGCAGCGCGTAGTTGCTTTCGAGGCTGGCACGTGGCGAACCGATACCGACGATGTTGCGACCGCGCAGCAGGTCGGCGGCTTTATCCAGCGCGTCGTCCAGGCTCAGCTTGGCGCCATCGGCCAGCAGTGGCTGGCGTGGGCGGTCTTCGCGGTTGACGTAGCCATAGCCAAAACGGCCACGGTCGCACAGGAAGTACTGGTTGACCGAACCGTTGAAACGGTTTTCGATCCGACGCAGTTCGCCGTAGCGCTCGCCCGGGGAGATGTTGCAACCGCTGGAGCAGCCATGGCAGATGCTCGGCGAGAACTGCATGTCCCATTTACGGTTGTAGCGCTCGGAGTGGGTCTTGTCGGTGAACACACCGGTCGGGCAGACCTCGGTGAGGTTGCCGGAGAACTCGCTTTCGAGCACGCCGTCTTCAACGCGACCGAAGTACACGTTGTCGTGGGCGCCGAATACGCCGAGGTCGGTGCCGCCGGCGTAGTCTTTATAGAAACGCACGCAACGGTAGCAGGCGATGCAGCGGTTCATTTCGTGGGAAATGAACGGGCCGAGGTCCTGGTTCTGGTGGGTACGCTTGGTGAAGCGATAACGGCGCTCGTTGTGGCCGGTCATCACCGTCATGTCTTGCAGGTGGCAGTGACCCCCTTCCTCACAGACCGGGCAGTCGTGAGGGTGGTTGGTCATCAGCCATTCGACGACACTGGCGCGGAACGCCTTGGATTCTTCATCGTCGATGGAGATCCAGGTGTTGTCGGTGGCTGGGGTCATGCAGGACATGACGATACGACCACGGGTGTCGTTCTCGTCGGTGTATTGCTTGACCGCACACTGGCGACAGGCACCGACGCTACCAAGCGCGGGGTGCCAGCAGAAATACGGGATGTCGAGGCCTAGTGAGAGACATGCCTGTAACAGGTTGTCTGCCCCATCGACTTCGAGCGCTTTGCCGTCTACGTGGATAGTGGCCATGGTTCAAAGTTCTTCGTTGGCCCGTTGTCAGCGGGCGTGGCTAATGGAATCTTGTTATTCATGGGCATCAACACAGCCTTTACGGCGTCAGCCCATGAGCAGTTGAAGGGCACGGACCCTTCGCCTGTTAAAGCGTTACGCGCCGACTACGATCGGCCTTGCCAGAGGCGGGACGGCGGCGCTGGTAGGCGCGATGCCGGCTTCGAACTCCGAGCGGAAGTATTTGATTGCGCTGCCCAATGGCTCCACGGCGCCCGGTGCGTGAGCACAGAAGGTCTTGCCTGGGCCGAGGAAACCGACCAGACCCAGCAGGGTCTCGATGTCACCCTCGCGGCCTTCGCCGTTTTCCAGGGCCATCAGCAGCTTGACGCTCCACGGCAGACCGTCGCGGCATGGGGTGCAGAAGCCGCAGGACTCGCGGGCAAAGAACTGCTCCATGTTGCGCAGCAAGGACACCATGTTCACGGTGTTGTCGACCGCCATCGCCAGGCCGGTACCCATCCGGGTGCCCACCTTGCCGATGCCGCCGGCATACATCTGTGCGTCGAGGTGCTCGGGGAGCAGGAAGCCGGTACCGGCACCGCCTGGCTGCCAGGCTTTCAAGGTGTAGCCGTCGCGCATGCCGCCGGCGTAGTCCTCGAACAGCTCGCGTGCGGTCACGCCGAACGGCAGTTCCCACAGGCCAGGGTTCTTCACTTTGCCGGAGAAGCCCATGAGCTTGGTGCCCATGTCTTCGCTGCCTTCGCGGGCCAACGATTTGTACCAGTCCACGCCGTCGGCAATGATCGCCGGCACGTTGCACAGGGTCTCGACGTTGTTCACGCAGGTCGGCTTGCCCCACACGCCCACGGCGGCAGGGAAGGGCGGCTTGGAGCGCGGGTTGGCGCGGCGGCCTTCGAGGGAGTTGATCAGTGCGGTTTCTTCACCGCAGATGTAACGCCCGGCGCCGGTGTGCACGAACAGTTCGAAGTCGAAACCGGAACCGAGGATGTTCTTGCCCAGCAGGCCCGCTGCCTTGGCTTCTTCCACGGCACGGTTGAGGTGCTTGGCGGCGGTGGTGTACTCGCCACGCAGGAAGATGTAGCCACGGTAGGTTTTCAGTGCGCGGGCGCTGATCAGCATGCCTTCGATCAGCAGATGGGGCAGTTGCTCCATCAGCATGCGGTCTTTCCAGGTGTTCGGCTCCATTTCATCCGCGTTGCACAGCAGGTAGCGGATATTGATGGATTCGTCCTTGGGCATCAGGCCCCACTTCACGCCCGTGGGGAAGCCAGCACCGCCGCGGCCTTTGAGGCCGGCGTCCTTCACGGTCTGGACGATGTCGTCCTGGGCCATGTCGGCGAAGGCTTTGCGTGCAGCGGCGTAACCGTTCTTGGCCTGGTACTCGTCGAACCATACGGGTTCGGCATCGTCACGCAGGCGCCAGGTCAGGGGATGGGTCTCGGGCGAACGCTTGATCAGGTTGGCCGGGCCGAAAGAAGTCAGGGTCATGGGTAGCCCTCGAGCAATTGGGTCACGCCAGCAGGCTGCACGTCACCGAATGTGTCGTCGTCGATCATCAACGCCGGCGCCTTGTCGCAGTTGCCCAGGCAGCACACCGGCAGCAGCGTGAAGCGGCCGTCCGGGGTGGTCTGGCCGAGGCCGATGCCCAGCTTGTTCTGGATTTCGCTGACCACCGACTCGTGGCCACCGATGTAGCAGACCATGCTGTCGCATACGCGAATGATGTGGCGACCCACTGGCTGACGGAAGATCTGGCTGTAGAACGTGGCCACGCCTTCAACGTCGCTGGCGGGGATGCCGAGGATCTCGCCGATGGCGTAGAGGGCGCCATCCGGCACCCAGCCACGCTCCTTCTGGACGATCTTCAAGGCTTCGATCGACGCCGCGCGCGGGTCTTCGTAGTGATGCAGCTCGTGCTCGATGGCCGAGCGCTCGGTTTCACTCAGGGTGAAACGGTCTGTCTGGATAAGCGTGCTGTTCATGCTTAGCGGTCCACGTCGGCCATAACGAAATCGATACTACCCAGGTACGCAATCAAGTCCGCGACCATCTCGCCCTTGATCACCGAAGGGATCTGCTGCAAGTGGGCGAAGCTCGGCGTACGAATCCGGGTGCGGTAGCTCATGGTGCCGCCATCGCTCGTCAGGTAATAACTGTTGATACCCTTGGTCGCTTCGATCATCTGGAAGGACTCGTTGGCCGGCATGACCGGGCCCCACGAAACCTGCAGGAAGTGCGTGATCAGGGTTTCGATGTGCTGCAGCGTGCGCTCTTTCGGCGGCGGCGTGGTCAGCGGGTGATCCGCCTTGTACGGGCCGGCCGGCATGTTGCGCATGCACTGCTCGATGATCTTCAGGCTCTGGCGCATTTCTTCGACGCGCACGATGCAACGGTCGTAGGCATCGCCATTGGCGGCCAGCGGGACTTCGAATTCGAAGTTTTCGTAGCCCGAGTACGGACGCGCTTTACGCAGGTCGAAGTCGCAACCGGTGGAACGCAGGCCAGCACCAGTGACGCCCCATTCCAGGGCCTCTTTGGTGTTGTACTGGGCGACGCCGATGGTACGCCCCTTGAGGATGCTGTTATCCAGCGCAGCCTTTTGGTACTCGTCCAGACGCTTGGGCATCCAGTCGATGAATTCCTTGACCAGGCGCTCCCAGCCATTGGGCAGGTCGTGGGCAACACCGCCGATGCGGTACCAGGCCGGGTGCAGGCGGAAACCGGTGATGGCTTCGATGACCTTGTAGGCACGCTGGCGGTCGGTGAAGGTGAAGAACACCGGGGTCATGGCGCCGACGTCCTGGATATAGGTACCCAGGAACAGCAGGTGGCTGGTGATCCGGAAGAACTCGGCCATCATGATGCGGATGGTGTCGACGCGGTCCGGCACCTTGATGCCGGCCAGCTTCTCGACCGAGAGCACGTACGGCAGGTTGTTCATCACGCCGCCGAGGTAGTCGATACGGTCGGTGTACGGGATGAAGCTGTGCCACGACTGACGCTCGGCCATCTTCTCGGCACCCCGGTGGTGGTAGCCGATGTCCGGTACGCAGTCGACGATTTCTTCGCCGTCCAGCTGCAGGATGATACGGAAGGCGCCGTGAGCCGAAGGGTGGTTCGGGCCCAGGTTGAGGAACATATAGTCCTCGTTGGTGCCGGAGCGCTTCATGCCCCAGTCTTCCGGACGGAAGCGCGCAGCCTCTTCTTCAAGCTGCTGCTTGGCGAGGTTGAGGCTGAACGGATCGAATTCGGTGGCGCGCGCAGGGAAGTCCTTGCGCAGCGGGTGACCTTCCCAGGTCGGCGGCATCATGATGCGCGTCAGGTGCGGGTGGCCCGGGAAGTCGATCCCGAACATGTCCCAGACTTCGCGTTCGTACCAGCTGGCGTTCGGCCAGATGCCGGTCACGGTCGGCACGCTCAGGTCGCTCTCGGACAGGGCGACCTTGATCATCACGTCGCTGTTACGTTCGATCGACAGCAGGTGGTAGAACACGGTGAAATCGGCGCCGCTCGGCAGCCCCTGGCGCTTGGTGCGCAGACGCTCGTCCACGCCATGCAGGTCATAGAGCATGACGTACGGCTTGGGCAGGTTGCGCAGGAAGGTCAGGACCTCGACAAGCTTGGCACGCGCCACCCACAGCACCGGCATACCGGTGCGTGTGGCCTGGGCGGTGAAGGCATCAGGGCCAAAACGGTTATTGAGTTCGACGACCACATCCTGGTCGTCTGCCTTATAAGGCGGGATGTACAGAGCACTGCCTGTAGTCATGGTTTTTTATCGCTTTCGGTCAACGTAAAGAATGAAGCCAGGTTTTCGTTCTATAAAAGAAGCGGTGCTGGATCAGACTTCGTCGGGGCTGCGCAGGTTGGTGACTGCGATTCGCTGTTCGCGGCGCTGTTCCTTTTGCGACGGCATCTCGGCGCGGTACACGCCTTGATCGCCGACGACCCAGGAAAGCGGGCGACGCTCCTTGCCAATCGATTCCTGCAACAGCATCAAGCCTTGCAGGAATGCTTCAGGGCGGGGCGGGCAGCCAGGCACGTAGACGTCCACGGGCAGGAACTTGTCCACCCCCTGAACGACGGAGTAGATGTCGTACATGCCACCGGAGTTGGCGCACGAACCCATGGAGATAACCCACTTTGGCTCGAGCATTTGCTCGTAGAGACGCTGAATGATCGGCGCCATCTTGATAAAGCAGGTTCCGGCGATAACCATGAAATCCGCCTGGCGCGGCGAGGCCCGTATCACTTCGGCGCCAAAGCGCGCGATGTCGTGGGGCGCCGTGAAGGCGGTGGTCATTTCCACGTAGCAGCAGGACAGACCGAAGTTGTACGGCCACAGGGAGTTTTTACGCCCCCAGTTGACCGCGCCACTCAGCACGTCTTCCAGCTTGCCCATGTAGATGTTTTTGTGGACTTGGTCTTCTAACGGGTCGGAAACGGTTTCCCGTTCGCCGATGGGGTACTGCTCGTTAGGAGCATCCGGGTCGATCCTGGTGAGATTGTATTGCATCGCCAAAGCCTCATTGTTTCAGCTTCGCTTGCCGCTTACGACGAGCTTCCGGAGCCCAATCAAGGGCGCCCACTCGGAATAGGTAGACAAGGCCTGCCAACAGAATTGCTATGAAAACGAGAGCTTCGACGAATCCGGTCCAGCCGCTTTCGCGGACGGACACAGACCAGGCAAAGAGAAAGAGGGCTTCGATATCGAAGATCACGAACAGCATCGCGACCAGATAGAATTTGGCTGAGAGCCGCAAGCGGGCGCCACCTGTAGGCAGCATGCCGGATTCGAACGGTTCATTTTTGCTGCGGCCCCAGGCTTTTGACCCGAGGAGGCTGGAGACACCAAGCATGAAGGCGCAGAGGCCGACAACACCGAGGAGGAAAATGGCAAAGCCCCAGTTGTGGGCCATGAGTCCTGTCGCTTCGGTCATGCTGGAAATCCTTAACAGAGAGCAAAGGTCTCTGAGCTCGAAAAAGTAACGATGCAGTGACGATATGTCGCACTGCAATCAATCGCGATGATTTTATGGCTAAACACCGGGCAAGTAAAATTCCTATAGCGAAATTATTCGATGGAATAAGGACATAGTGCACCTTCCTGGGGCTGTAGCCCTTGTGCGGCGGGCATTAGCGGGCATTTGATCAATTGTGTTTTGTTTAACCTGTAACGAAGTTTTCATGCGCTAAATGATAATGAATATTGTTTGCGTGGGGTTTAAGCGAATGTTTCTCGTATGGCGGGGGAAGTTGCCGTTACTTGCTAGAGTGTCGCTTAGTTGCTGACGGAGATCTTTTAACCGATCTGATCCACGCGAATACCGCTCTGGATCAATGTTTTGCACATTTTTTCATGCGCCCCCCCCTGTAGGAGTCGGCTTGCCGGCGATGAGGCCCTTGACTCTTGCGGTGATTTTAAAGCCGCCATCGCCGGCAAGCCGGCTCCTACACAGTGTGGTGTTTTTGCTGTGGGCAAAAAAACGCCCCGAACCAGTCGGGGCGTGATTGCTGTGCGGCACTGCGGTTAGGTCTTCCTTGGGGCCGCAGTGGCCGTGTACGCGGTGCTTAGTGGAACTGTTCTTCTTCGGTCGAGCCGGTCAGCGCGGTCACGGACGAGGTGCCGCCCTGGATCACGGTGGTCATGTCGTCGAAGTAGCCGGTGCCCACTTCCTGCTGGTGAGCCACGAAGGTGTAGCCCTTGGCGGCGTCAGCGAACTCTTGCTCTTGCAGCTTCACGTAGGCGGTCATGTCGTTGCGGGCGTAGTCGTGCGCCAGGTTGAACATGCTGTGCCACATGTTGTGAATGCCGGCCAGGGTGATGAACTGGTGCTTGTAGCCCATGGCGGACAGTTCGCGCTGGAACTTGGCGATGGTCGCGTCGTCCAGGTTCTTCTTCCAGTTGAAGGAAGGCGAGCAGTTGTAGGACAGCAGTTGGTCCGGGTATTCCTTCTTGATCGCTTCGGCGAAACGACGGGCTTCGTCCAGGTCCGGCTTGGCGGTTTCGCACCAGATCAGGTCGGCGTACGGCGCGTAGGCCAGGCCGCGAGCGATGGCCTGGTCGAGACCGGCGCGGACTTTATAGAAGCCTTCCTGGGTGCGTTCGCCGGTCACGAACGGTTGGTCGTATGGGTCGCAGTCCGAGGTCAGCAGGTCAGCGGCGTTGGCATCGGTACGCGCCAGGATGATGGTCGGCGTGCCGGCAACGTCAGCGGCCAGGCGGGCAGCGGTCAGCTTCTGTACGGCTTCCTGGGTCGGAACCAGTACCTTGCCGCCCATGTGGCCGCATTTTTTCACGGACGCCAGTTGGTCTTCGAAGTGCACGCCGGCAGCGCCTGCCTCGATCATGCTCTTCATCAGTTCGTAGGCGTTCAGTACGCCGCCGAAACCGGCTTCGGCGTCAGCCACGATGGGCGCGAAGTAGTCGATGTAGCCTTCATCGCCCGGGCCTTTACCGGCTTTCCACTGGATCTGGTCGGCACGGCGGAACGAGTTGTTGATGCGCTTGACCACGGTCGGAACCGAGTCCACCGGGTACAGCGATTGGTCGGGGTACATGGATTCGGCGGAGTTGTTGTCCGCTGCCACTTGCCAGCCGGACAGGTAGATCGCCTGGATACCGGCTTTCACCTGCTGGACTGCCTGGCCGCCAGTGAGGGCGCCCATGCAGTTGACGAAATCTTTGTCGGGACGGAAGGAAGGCTTGGCACCTTGGGTTACCAGGTTCCACAGCTTCTCGGCGCCGAGTTTTGCAAAGGTGTGCTCAGGTTGAACCGAGCCACGCAGGCGGACGACGTCAGCAGCGGAATAAGCGCGGGTCACGCCTTTCCAGCGTGGGTTTTCAGCCCAGTCTTTTTCAAGGGCTGCAATTTGCTGTTCGCGTGTCAGTGCCATGGGGAAAAACCTCGTCGCGTCTTGTTTGAAGTATCCGTTTGCCAGCCCGGCATTCGTTGCCTGGGTAGGGTTGCTCGCTGACCAGAAGCTCAGGTGTTCAAGTCAAGTCTGACGGGGAGGGGCGACGGGATGAACGATGGGGCTCAAGGGGGAGTTGAGCAGGTAAGGGCGAACTGCGAACGGTCTTCGGGCGTCGTGGGCCTTTGTACGATCCATCAGTGTGTAGCCGGGTTACCTGGTTAGCTTCCGTCCCTCGGGACAACTTCGTTCCAGTCGCAACCTCGTCAAACACGCCTTGTGGGCGGTACAGACACGAATCGGCTCAGGTGGGTAGCGTAGAGCGACGATCCGAAGGCCCTTGCCAGGGCCCCTGATTAGCGGGAGCGAGGCCATCATGCCCATGCTTTTTTGGATCGTCAAATGTTTTGTAGTGCTTTTTTTAAAGCACTACATCTTTAGTCTAATGCGACTCGCCAGTCAGTTTTTGGTGCTTCAGTTCAGGGTGTCGACCTTGACCCGCAAAGTCAGGTCGTCGCGGCCCTGGGTAGAGTAGCTGCGGGTTGTAGCGGATTTGTCGGCCTGGGTCTCGCGATTGATGCCGGCCAGGGAGATCCACTCGCCCAGGCGCCCGCTGACAGTTGTGTCGGTGCTCTGCACGTTCACTACATCGGGACGCTCCTGGCTCATGCGGTCACGGTTGGTACTGATCGCCAGGTGAACGGTCTCGCCGGTGACGCTGGCGGTCACATAGAAGCCCTGGGTCACGTTGCGATACTGGGTCTGGTTCTGCAGGCGGCCGTAGCTGTCCTGCTGGGTGGTGGTCAGCGGTACGCTCTGGCCGACCTGGATCAGCGCAGGTATACCTTCGCTGGCCTGGATCTGCTGGATGCCGCCGTCGCGGCTGGCAGTGCCATAGCTGATGATGCGGGTCTGGCTGTCGCCGCCGTTCTGCTGGTTGTTTTCGTTGGTGTCGACGGTGATCAGCAGGCGCTTGGCGGGGGTGTCCAGTTGGGAGAGCAGGGCGCGCAGGTCCTGGATTTTGGCGGGGTCGGCATTCACGATCAACTGGTTGCCGTAGGCGCTGACGGTGCCGTCCTTGCCGATGAAGTTCTGCGCCACGGGGAGCAGGTCGGCGCTGGTGCGGTTGCTCAGGTTGACGACTTCGGTGTCGGCCATCGCCGAGACGCTGGCGGTCAGGAGGAGGGCGGTGAGCAGGGTGCGTAGGGACATGTCCGTTATCTCTGCGAGTCAAAGGCTGGATAGTGCCAGTTTGTCGGCCTGGCTGGTGGCAAGTTTAGTGAGGATTGAGCCTGCTGTGCCGGGTAGAGCTGTTGTGGTGAGCGGGCTTGCTGTGGTGAGCGGGCTTGCCCCGCGCTGGGCTGCGCAGCCGCCCCATAAAAAAACGCCGCGTTCTTTCAGAAAGAACGCGGCGTCAGCTTTTTAGGGCTGCTACGCAGCCCGGCGCGGGGCAAGCCCGCTCACCACAGCAAGCTCGCTCACCACGGGGGAGTCAGCCCTCGCGCACCATATCTACGTGCGGAATCCCGACTTCAAGGAATTCGTCGCTGACGATCTTGAAGCCCAGTCGCTCATAGAACGGCGCCGCATACACCTGCGCGCTCAGGAACTGCTTGGCCTGGCCGCGCTTCTCGGCCACGCCGATCACCGCTTCCATCAGCTTGTCGCCGACTTTCAGCCCGCGCCAGTCCTTGAGCACCGACACGCGCCCGATCTCGCCGCTGGGCAGCAGGCGCGCGGTACCGATCGGAAAATCACCTTCGAATGCAAGGAAATGCACCGCGCCGGCGTCGTCCGCGTCCCACTCCAGTTCAGGTGGAACCGATTGTTCGGCGACAAATACCGCTTCACGAATGCGCCGAATCTCGTCGATATCCTTTCGCCAGTCCGCGACACTTACGTGAATCTTATTCATCGGCAAATCCCAGGCTTCCTTGCTTGACCAATTCGCACAGCAGATCGCGGCCGTCTTCGTCCGCCAGCCATTCGCCGAGGTTCTCGCTGTGCAGCGCATCAGCGGAGCACACCAGCTTCAGCAGCTCGCGCAGCTTGCCGGGCAGGTAGCGGCTCTGGCCACTGGCAAACAGCAGCACGTCGTCGTCGACTTCCGACCAGGCCAGGCGCGCGCTTGGGTTGCGTACCAGGATCGCGCCGTCTTGCAGGCTGTTGATGAAGTCTTCTTCGCCCAGTTCCTCACCGGCCACCAGTTCCGGGTAGCGCGGCTCGGTCATGAACTGGCCGAACCAGGTCAGCAGCATGCGCTCGTCGCTCATGTGCTCGGCCAGCAGGCTCTTGAGGCGGTCCAGCGCGTCGCCCTGAATCTGGTGCGGGTCGCTGACCGGTTGGGCGTCAGCGTCGGTGTAGCGCTCCTCGTCAGTCAGGTACTGGCTGAGGAAATCGGTGAAGTGGGTCAGTACTTCAGCGGCGCTGGGTGCACGGAAGCCCACGGAATAGGTCATGCAGTCGTCTTCGGCAATGCCGAAGTGCGCCAGGCGCGGCGGCAGGTAGAGCATGTCGCCCGGTTCCAATACCCATTCGGCGCTTTCTTCGAATTCGGCGAGGATGCGCAGGTCGGCGTGCTGCAGCAGCGGGCTCTCGGCGTTGCACATCTGGCCGATCTTCCAGTTGCGCTTGCCCTGGGCCTGCAGCAGGAACACATCGTAGTTATCGAAGTGCGGGCCAACGCTGCCGCCTGGCGCGGCGAAGCTGATCATCACATCGTCGATGCGCCAGCTTGGCAGGAAGCGGAAGTGCTCCAGTAGTTCGGCGACTTCCGGTACGAACTGGTCGACGGCCTGCACCAGCAGGGTCCACTCGCGCTCGGGCAGGGTGCTGAATGCATCTTCGGCGAACGGGCCGCGACGCAGTTCCCACGGACGCTCGCCGTGTTCGATCACCAGGCGCGACTCGACTTCTTCTTCCAGCGCCAGGCCGGCCAGTTCGTCGGCATCGATCGGGCTTTCGAAATCAGGGATGGCCTGGCGGATCAGCAGCGGCTTTTTCTGCCAGTAGTCGCGCAGGAATTCCCGCGCAGTGATGCCGCCCAGAAGTTGAAGAGGAATATCAGGATTCATGTGTAACCTATTGAAAAAAAGCACTTTTCAGACTGGAATAAAAACGCCCGGCGCGGCCGGGCGTCTCAAAGGGTCGAGCGATGATCAGATGCGCTTGGCTTGCTCGACGGCGTTGCCGATGTAGTTGGCCGGGGTGAGCAGTTTCAGCTCGGCCTTGGCAGCGGCTGGCATGTCCAGGCCGTCGATGAACGTTTGCAGTGCTTCAGGGCTGATGCCCTTGCCGCGCGTCAACTCTTTCAGCTTCTCGTACGGGTTCTCGATGTTGTAGCGGCGCATCACGGTCTGGATCGGCTCGGCCAATACTTCCCAGCAAGCGTCCAGGTCAGCGGCGATCTTCTGCTCATTGAGCTCGAGCTTGCTGATGCCTTTGAGGCTGGCTTCGTACGCGATCACGCTGTGGGCAAAGCCCACGCCGAGGTTGCGCAGCACGGTGGAGTCGGTCAGGTCGCGCTGCCAGCGGGAGATCGGCAACTTGCTGGCCAGGTGCTGGAACAGGGCGTTGGCGATGCCGAGGTTGCCTTCGGAGTTTTCGAAGTCGATCGGGTTGACCTTGTGCGGCATGGTCGACGAACCGATTTCGCCGGCAATGGTGCGCTGCTTGAAGTAACCCAGGGAGATGTAGCCCCAGATATCGCGATCGAAGTCGATCAGGATGGTGTTGAAGCGCGCAATGGCGTCGAACAGCTCGGCGATGTAGTCGTGCGGTTCGATCTGCGTGGTGTACGGGTTAAAGCCCAGGCCCAGCTCGTCTTCGATGAAGGCGCGGGCATTGGCTTCCCAGTCGATCTCCGGGTAGGCCGACAGGTGGGCGTTGTAGTTGCCTACGGCGCCGTTGATCTTGCCCAGCAGCGGTACGGCGGCGACTTGAGCGATCTGGCGCTCCAGGCGGTACACCACGTTGGCCAGTTCTTTGCCCAGGGTCGTCGGCGATGCCGGCTGGCCGTGGGTGCGCGACAGCATCGGCATGTCGGCGAAGCGGATGGCCAGTTCGCGGATGGCATTGGCGGTCTGGCGCATCAGCGGCAGCATCACGTCATCACGGCCTTCGCGCAGCATCAGGGCGTGGGACAGGTTGTTGATGTCCTCGCTGGTGCAGGCAAAGTGGATGAACTCGCTGACCTGGGCCAGTTCCGGCAGCTTGGCCGCTTGCTCTTTGAGCAGGTATTCGATGGCTTTGACGTCATGGTTGGTGGTGCGCTCGATCTCTTTCACACGCTCGGCGTGCTCCAGGGAGAAGTTTTCCGCCAGGGTGTTAAGCACAGCGTTGGCTTCGGCGGAGAACGCCGGCACTTCGCTGATGGCGGGGTGAGCGGCCAGGCGCTGGAGCCAGCGCACTTCAACCAGTACACGAGCACGGATCAGGCCGTATTCGCTGAAAATAGGGCGCAGGGCCTGGGTTTTGCCGGCGTAGCGGCCGTCAACAGGGGAAACCGCAGTGAGCGAAGAGAGCTGCATGGGGTGTTCTCGGACAGTCGGGCAACGAAATGGGGCGCGTATCATACATGAAAAAATCCGCCGGTCCGTTGCCAACTGACCGGCGTATTACGCGTAACGGCTTGAAAAAGGCCTGCTGGTGCGACTTATTCGTTGCGCATCAACGGGTAAAGCTCTTTGAGCAATTTGCGCCGGCTGATCACCAGTTGCCAACGATGACCGCCCAACTGGCGCCACAACCGCGCTGAACGAATACCGGCCAGGAGCAGGGCGCGGATTTTCGAGGCGTTGTTCGGTTGCTGCAGGTTGCGCATGTCGCCGTGGACCTGGATCCGCTGACGCAAGGTGCTCAAGGTGTCCTGGTACAGCGCGCCACAGGCCGCGATCACGTTTTCGTGGGCCGGGCCGAAGTGTTCCACCTGGGACTGGATCTGCGGCAGGCGCTTGCCGATGATCTCCAGCATGTCGTCGCGCTTGGCCAGTTGACGCTCCAGGCCGAGCATCGACAGGGCGTAGCGCAGTGGCTCACGCTGCAGGGTGCTGGGGTCGCGCTCCAGTGCGCCGATCAGCGCGCGGTAACCTTCGCGCAGCGCCAGGTCATCGCCACCATAGACTTCCAGGGTGTCCTTGGGGTCGCGGATCAGCAGGCTGCCGAGCATGCAGGTCAGGCCTGCCTCGGTGACCTGGCCGGTCTTGGCGATCTTGTCCACCAGCACCGCGGCGAGGAACACCCCGCCAAGTGCCGTCAATTGCTCCTGGGTCGGGCTCATGCCGGGGTGCTCCAGGCTTCGGCGACTTCAATCACGCCGCCGCCCAGGCAGATTTCGCCGTCATAGAACACCACGGACTGGCCAGGGGTGACCGCGCGTTGCGGGTCATCGAAGGTGGCGCGGTAACCGGTGGCAGTCTTTTCCAGAGTGCACGGCTGGTCGCTCTGGCGATAGCGCACTTTGGCGGTCAGGCGCCGTGGCGTGCTCAAGTCGATCGGGTTGACCCAGTAGATCTCGGAGGCGAGCAGGGCGCCGGAGAACAGCAGCGGGTGTTCGTTGCCCTGGCCGACGATCAGCACGTTGTGCTCCAGGTCCTTGACCAGCACGTACCACGGTTCTTCACCGGCATCTTTCAGGCCACCGATGCCCAGGCCCTGGCGCTGGCCGATGGTGTGGTACATCAGGCCGTGGTGGCGGCCGATCACTTCACCGTCAGTGGTCTTGATTTCGCCCGGCTGCGCCGGTAGGTATTGCTTGAGGAAGTCGCTGAAGCGGCGCTCGCCGATAAAGCAGATCCCGGTGGAATCCTTCTTCTTGGCGGTGGCCAGGCCGTGTTTCTCGGCGATCTTGCGCACTTCGGGCTTTTCCAGTTCGCCCACCGGGAACAGGGTCTTGGCGATCTGTTCACCGCCGACGGCGTGCAGGAAGTAGCTCTGGTCCTTGTTGGGGTCCAGGCCCTTGAGCAGTTCGGTGCGGCCATCGATATCGCGACGACGCACGTAGTGGCCAGTGGCGATCAGGTCGGCGCCGAGCATCATGGCGTAGTCGAGGAACGCCTTGAACTTGATCTCGCGGTTGCACAGGATATCCGGGTTCGGCGTACGACCGGCCTTGTATTCGGCCAGGAAGTGCTCGAACACGTTGTCCCAGTACTCGGCGGCGAAGTTGGCGGTGTGCAGCTTGATGCCAATCTTGTCGCACACGGCCTGGGCGTCTGCCAGGTCGTCCATCGCGGTGCAATATTCCGTTCCATCGTCTTCTTCCCAGTTCTTCATGAACAGGCCTTCCACCTCATAACCCTGCTCCATGAGCAGAACGGCGGAAACGGAAGAATCCACGCCGCCGGACATGCCGACGATGACGCGCTTCTTTTGTGTGTCAGAAGGGGCTGGATCACGCATAGGGTTTCAACGGGTGTCTTGAAAAAGGACGCGATTCTATCAGGCTGGAGCCGTCAAGGCTAAAGAGAAGGGCGGATCAATTCGAGACGGTGGCAGTGACCGGCCAGATAATCGTCGATACAGCGGATGATCAGCTCGCTGCGCCAGTCGTCGCGCAGGTCCATCAGTTCGTCGCGAGTCAGCCAGCGGGCCCGCACGATGCCTTCGTCGAGTTGATAATCCGGGTGGTGTTTCAGGGCTTTGGCGATGAAACACACGCGCTGGTAGGTCACGCCGTTGCTGGGCGCGGTGTACAGGTAAATACCGACGACGCCGGTGGCTTCGACGTCCCAGCCGGTTTCTTCGAGGGTTTCGCGTACCGCGGCTTGGGTGAGGGTTTCGTGCGGGTCGAGGTGGCCGGCGGGCTGGTTGAGCACGGCGCGGCCGCCCTTGAGTTCTTCGACCATCAGGAAGCGGCCGTTGTCTTCGACGATGGTGGCGACGGTGATGTGGGGTTGCCAGGTCATAAGCGGCCTCAAGATGGGTGTGGCTGGAGAAACTCAGTCGGTGTGGGAGCTGGCTTGCCTGCGATGGCGGTGGTTCAGTTGCAGTTGTATCAACTGGCAGACTGCAATCGCAGGCAAGCCAGCTCCCACATTTGATTGGGTTTGTTCAGTAAAAGCGGAGTGTAAATAAAAACCCCGGCACAGGGCCGGGGCTTCTTTGCATCCTTACAACCTTACTTCAGCTTGGCAATCGCCGCGTTGAGGGTGTTGCTTGGGCGCATGGCCTTGCTGGTCAGATCCGGGTTCGGCGCGTAGTAGCCGCCGATGTCCACTGGCTTGCCCTGTACGGCGTTCAGCTCGGCAACGATGGTCGCCTCGTTGTCGCTCAGGGTCTTGGCCAGTTCGCCGAACTGCGCCTGCAGTGCAGTGTCTTCGGTCTGGGCGGCCAGGGCTTGAGCCCAGTACAGCGCCAGGTAGAAGTGGCTGCCGCGGTTGTCGATGTTGCCGACTTTGCGCGATGGCGACTTGTTGTTGTCCAGGAACTGGCCGGTGGCCTGGTCCAGGGTCTTGGACAGCACCAGGGCTTTCGGGTTGTTGTATGTCACACCCAAATGCTCAAGGGATGCGGCCAGGGCCAGGAACTCGCCCAGGGAATCCCAGCGCAGGAAGTTTTCTTCCAGCAGTTGTTGCACGTGCTTCGGAGCCGAGCCGCCGGCGCCGGTTTCGAACAGGCCGCCGCCGTTCATCAGCGGCACGATCGACAGCATCTTGGCGCTGGTGCCCAGTTCCATGATCGGGAACAGGTCGGTCAGGTAGTCGCGCAGTACGTTGCCGGTCACCGAGATGGTGTCCAGGCCCTTGCGGGTGCGTTCCAGGGTGAACTTCATCGCGTCGACAGGCGACATGATGCGGATATCCAGGCCTTCGGTGTTGTGGTCTTTCAGGTAAGCCTGGACTTTCTCGACCACGACGCCATCGTGTGCACGCTGTGGGTCCAGCCAGAAAATGGCCGGGGTGTTGCTGGCGCGGGCACGGTTGACGGCCAGTTTGACCCAGTCCTGGATCGGCGCGTCCTTGGTCTGGCACATGCGGAAGATGTCGCCGGCTTCGACTTTCTGTTCCATCAGCAGGTTGCCCTTGCTGTCGGTGACGCGGACTACGCCGTCAGCCTTGATCTGGAAGGTCTTGTCGTGGGAGCCGTACTCTTCGGCTTTCTTCGCCATCAGGCCAACGTTTGGCACGCTGCCCATGGTGGTTGGGTCGAAGGCGCCATTGGCCTTGCAGTCTTCGATGACTGCCTGGTAGATGGTGGCGTAGCAGCGATCCGGGATCACGGCCTTGGTGTCGTGCAGCTGGCCGTCGGTGCCCCACATCTTGCCGGAGTCACGGATCATGGCTGGCATCGAGGCGTCGACGATCACGTCGCTCGGCACGTGCAGGTTGGTGATGCCTTTGTCGGAGTTGACCATCGCCAGGGAAGGGCGAGCGGCATAGACCGCCTGGATGTCAGCTTCGATCTGCGCTTGCTGCTCGGCCGGCAGGGCCTTGATGCGAGCGTACAGGTCGCCGATGCCGTTGTTCAGGTTGAAGCCGATCTGCTCCAGCACGGTGGCGTGCTTGGCCAGGGCGTCTTTATAGAACTCGGCCACGATCTGGCCGAACATGATCGGGTCGGAGACCTTCATCATGGTGGCTTTCAGGTGAACCGACAGCAGCACGCCTTGTTTCTTGGCGTCTTCGATTTCAGCGGCGATGAACGCGCGCAGGGCTTTCTTGCTCAGCACGGCGGTGTCGATGATTTCGCCGGCCTGTACCGACGTCTTTTCCTTCAGGACGGTGGCGGTACCGTCTTGAGCGATCAGCTCGATTTTGACAGCGTCAGCGGCTTCGATCTGCACGGCCTTTTCGCTGCCGTAGAAGTCGCCGTTGCTCATGTGGGCGATGTGCGACTTGGAGTCGGCAGCCCAGGCGCCCATCTTGTGCGGGTGCTTGCGTGCATAGTTCTTGACCGACAGCGGTGCGCGGCGGTCGGAGTTGCCTTCGCGCAGTACCGGGTTCACGGCGCTGCCCTTGACCTTGTCGTAACGTGCACGGGTTTCTTTTTCCGCGTCGGTGGTTACGGTTTCCGGGTAGTCCGGCAGGGCGTAGCCCTGGGCCTGCAGTTCCTTGATCGCGGCTTGCAGCTGCGGGGTCGAGGCGCTGATGTTAGGCAGCTTGATGATGTTGGCTTCAGGCGTAACGGCCAGGTCGCCCAGTTCGGCGAGGTGGTCCGGGATAGCCTTGGTGCCCAGTTGCTCGGGGAAGCTTGCGAGGATGCGCCCGGCGAGGGAGATGTCGCGGGTTTCCACGGCAATATCAGCGGAAGCGGTGAAGGCCTCTACGATAGGCAGCAGTGAATAGGTGGCGAGGGCTGGGGCTTCGTCGGTGAAGGTGTAGATGATCTTCGAGCGGGTGGGCATATTCGGATTAACTCTCTTCTTTGCTGAAAGCGTGCGCAGAAACTCGAGATGCGCCGGGTGGAGCGCGTTCGTTCAAAGTCATCCATGAGCGAAATGTCGAGGTTTCTTCGCGGTGATGTTGGGTTGCATCAGTCGAGCGTCAAGCGGGTGGACTATTGTTTAGTCCGGCTTTTCTGGCGGAGGGCACTGTTATAGAGCGGTCGGCCGTCGTGACTCTTTGGTCAGCGGCGGCATTATACATAGGTCGCTATGCTTACGCCGAGCCTTCATACAAAAGGTGTGTCGTCCATTGGTCTAAAGGTCGCAGGGCCCAGGTTGCGACCAAAGTCGCACGATGTGCTCGAGATTGGCGATTTTGCCTTTGCTTTCAGGCTTGTAGGCGACAAATTATGCTGTTTTCGATGCAAATGAGCATGGCGTGAGGTTTCAGTCGCCATTTATCTGGAGTAGGCTCGAACGCAGCCAGATGTTCAATCCATAGATGGAGTTCAGCATGGGATACAAGAAGATTCAGGTTCCGGCAGTCGGCGACAAAATCACCGTCAATGCAGACCATTCTCTCAATGTTCCTGACCAACCGATCATCCCTTACATCGAAGGTGACGGTATCGGCGTCGACATCAGCCCGGTGATGATCAAGGTGGTCGACGCAGCTGTTGAAAAGGCCTACGGCGGCAAGCGCAAAATCTCGTGGATGGAGGTTTATGCCGGCGAGAAAGCGACTCAAGTCTACGACCAGGACACCTGGCTGCCCCAGGAGACCCTGGATGCGGTCAAGGATTACGTGGTGTCCATCAAGGGCCCGCTGACCACGCCGGTCGGTGGCGGCATCCGTTCGTTGAACGTGGCCCTGCGTCAACAACTCGACCTGTATGTATGCCTGCGCCCGGTGCGCTGGTTCGAAGGCGTGCCCAGCCCGGTCAAGAAGCCTGGCGATGTGGACATGACCATCTTCCGTGAAAACTCCGAAGACATTTACGCCGGGATCGAGTGGAAGGCCGGCTCGCCCGAAGCGGTCAAGGTGATCAAGTTCCTCAAGGAAGAAATGGGCGTCACCAAGATCCGTTTCGACCAGGATTGCGGGATTGGCGTGAAGCCTGTCTCCAAGGAAGGGACCAAGCGTCTGGCGCGTAAAGCCCTGCAATATGTAGTGGATAACGACCGCGACTCGCTGACCATTGTGCACAAGGGCAACATCATGAAGTTCACCGAAGGTGCCTTCAAGGAATGGGCCTACGAAGTGGCGGCCGAAGAGTTCGGGGCCACGCTGCTCGACGGCGGCCCGTGGATGCAGTTCAAGAACCCGAAGACCGGCAAGAACGTGGTGGTCAAGGACGCCATCGCCGATGCCATGCTTCAGCAGATCCTGCTGCGTCCGGCTGAGTACGACGTGATCGCCACCCTCAACCTGAACGGTGACTACCTGTCTGATGCCTTGGCGGCGGAAGTGGGCGGTATCGGTATTGCGCCGGGTGCCAACCTGTCGGACACCGTGGCGATGTTCGAGGCGACCCATGGTACTGCGCCCAAGTATGCGGGCAAGGACCAGGTCAACCCGGGTTCGTTGATTCTGTCGGCGGAAATGATGCTGCGGCACATGGGCTGGACCGAGGCGGCGGACTTGATCATCAAGGGCACCAACGGTGCGATCTCGGCCAAGACCGTGACCTATGACTTCGAGCGTTTGATGGACGGTGCGAAGCTGGTGTCGTCGTCGGGCTTTGGTGATGCGCTGATCTCGCATATGTAAGCGATTGGCAATAAAAAACCGGCCATACCGTAAACGGAATGGCCGGTTTTTAATCAGGCGCTTGCTCGGTGGCCGATCAGGCCAGTTGCTTTTTTGATTTTTGAGCGACGCCGTCTTTTGCTGTGCCGATGGTGACTGGCGCACTGATTGCGATTGCGTGCTTTCCTTTGGGTCCCTGAATAATGTCAAAGGAGACCGGCTGCCCTGCTTTCAGCGTTTTATAACCGTCCATTTGGATCGCTGAGTAATGCGCAAAAAGGTCTTCCTGCTTGCCGTCTTCAATAATGAAGCCGTACCCTTTGGCATTGTTGAACCACTTGACCTTACCGCTTGCCATGCCCATATCCCTCTGCACCAGACTCCATCACTGGAGTATCATCCAGTTTATCCGTCCTAACCCGAATAAATAAGGTTGACTGCGCGGACCTTTTTTACCCACTGTGGGTTCTATTGGTTGTAACACCGTTTCGCCGATAGTCAAGGCGACCGGCCGGTCAGCAGTTGAAATTCTGACAGGTCGCCCCCACCACTGTATTTGAACCACTGACGAACCTTTCTTTCCATGCATGCAAACAGCCAGATTCGACTAACATTCAATCAGGATCGACCGGATCAGGAACATGATGACGACGGTTCTGCAGGCATTGCTGTTCAGGAGGCCAAGCCTGCTCTACAGGCGCCGCCGATGTACAAGGTGGTTTTGTTCAATGATGACTACACACCGATGGATTTCGTGGTCGAAGTGCTCGAGGTGTTTTTTAACCTGAACCGCGAGTTGGCGACCAAGGTAATGCTGGCCGTTCACACAGAAGGACGGGCAGTATGTGGAGTGTTTACCCGCGACATCGCCGAGACAAAGGCCATGCAGGTCAACCAGTACGCCAGGGAAAGCCAGCATCCGCTACTCTGTGAAATCGAGAAGGACGGTTAACGCCGACCACTTGGGTATGAGGTGAAGCTATGTTAAACCGCGAGCTCGAAGTCACCCTCAATCTTGCCTTCAAGGAGGCCCGTTCGAAGCGTCATGAGTTCATGACCGTCGAACACCTGCTGCTGGCACTTTTGGATAACGAAGCTGCCGCCACCGTTCTGCGTGCGTGCGGCGCCAACCTCGACAAGCTCAAGCACGACCTGCAGGAGTTTATCGACTCCACCACGCCACTGATCCCCGTACATGACGAGGACCGTGAGACCCAGCCAACGCTGGGCTTCCAGCGGGTATTGCAGCGTGCTGTTTTCCACGTTCAGAGCTCCGGTAAGCGTGAAGTCACAGGCGCCAATGTGCTTGTGGCGATTTTCAGCGAACAGGAAAGCCAGGCAGTGTTCCTGCTTAAACAGCAGAGCGTTGCCCGTATCGATGTCGTCAACTACATCGCCCACGGTATCTCCAAGGTGCCTGGGCACGGCGATCATTCCGAGGGTGAGCAGGATATGCAGGACGACGAGGGCGGCGAGTCTTCTTCTTCGGGCAATCCACTGGATGCCTATGCCAGCAATCTCAATGAACTGGCGCGCCAGGGGCGGATCGATCCGCTGGTGGGGCGTGAGCTTGAGGTTGAGCGCGTAGCGCAGATCCTTGCGCGTCGTCGCAAGAACAACCCGTTGCTGGTGGGTGAGGCAGGCGTGGGTAAAACCGCGATTGCCGAAGGCCTGGCCAAGCGTATCGTGGATAACCAGGTACCGGACCTGCTGGCCAATAGCGTTGTCTACTCCCTTGACCTGGGCGCCTTGCTCGCCGGGACCAAGTACCGTGGCGATTTCGAGAAGCGCTTCAAGGCGCTGCTCGGCGAGCTGAAAAAACGCCCGCAGGCCATCCTGTTCATCGATGAAATCCACACCATCATTGGTGCCGGCGCGGCATCCGGTGGGGTGATGGATGCCTCCAACCTGCTCAAGCCGCTGCTGTCGTCGGGTGATATCCGTTGCATCGGTTCGACCACGTTCCAGGAGTTCCGCGGCATCTTCGAGAAAGACCGTGCCTTGGCGCGGCGCTTCCAGAAGGTCGACGTGTCAGAGCCTTCGGTTGAGGACACCATCGGCATCCTGCGCGGGCTCAAGGGGCGTTTCGAAGCGCACCATGGTATCGAGTACACCGATGAGGCGTTGCGTTCGGCGGCCGAGCTGGCGTCGCGCTACATCAACGACCGCCACATGCCGGACAAAGCCATCGACGTGATTGACGAGGCGGGCGCCTACCAGCGCCTGCAGCCGGTCGAGAAGCGTGTCAAACGCATCGATGTGCCTCAGGTCGAGGACATCGTGGCCAAGATTGCGCGGATTCCGCCAAAGCACGTCACCAGTTCCGACAAGGAGCTGCTGCGTAACCTGGAGCGCGACCTCAAGCTCACCGTGTTCGGCCAGGATGCCGCCATCGACTCGCTGTCCACCGCGATCAAGCTGTCGCGTGCGGGCCTCAAGTCGCCGGACAAGCCTGTCGGTTCGTTCCTGTTCGCCGGCCCGACCGGCGTCGGCAAGACCGAGGCGGCGCGGCAGTTGGCCAAGGCCATGGGGATCGAGCTGGTGCGGTTCGACATGTCCGAATACATGGAGCGCCACACTGTGTCGCGCCTGATCGGTGCGCCTCCGGGCTATGTCGGTTTCGACCAGGGCGGCCTGTTGACCGAGGCGATTACCAAGCAGCCGCATTGCGTATTGCTGCTCGATGAAATCGAGAAGGCCCACCCCGAAGTCTTCAACCTGCTGCTGCAGGTGATGGACCACGGCACCCTGACCGACAACAACGGGCGCAAGGCGGATTTCCGCAACGTGATCGTGATCATGACCACCAACGCCGGTGCCGAAACGGCCGCGCGGGCTTCGATCGGCTTCACGCATCAGGATCACTCTTCCGATGCCATGGAAGTGATCAAGAAGAGCTTCACGCCGGAGTTCCGCAACCGCCTGGACACCATTATCCAGTTTGGTCGCCTCAGCCATGAGGTCATCAAAAGCGTGGTGGACAAGTTTCTCACCGAGCTTCAGGCGCAGTTGGAAGACAAGCGCGTGCAGTTGGACGTGACGGACGCGGCGCGCAACTGGCTGGCAGAGGGTGGCTACGACGCTGCAATGGGCGCTCGCCCAATGGCACGTCTGATCCAGGACAAGATCAAGCGGCCATTGGCCGAAGAGATCCTGTTCGGCGAACTCTCCGACCATGGTGGCGTGGTGCACATCGACCTGAAGGACGGCGAGCTGACCTTCGAGTTCGAAACCACGGCTGAAATGGCCTGATCGATAGCTGCAATAAAGCAAAGGCGCCGAAAGGCGCCTTTTTGCGGTCTTGAAAACGATGAGGATC
>NZ_JFCA01000060.1 GCF_000612585.1 Pseudomonas sp. CHM02 | reverse complement strand
CGCGAAAGCAGTGGTTCAGTCAGCACATGTATCCACTGAAAGACCGCTTTCGCGAGCAAGCCCGCTCCCACATTTTTTGATCGTATTTCAATTCAGGATTGGTAAACCCGTGCAAATCCTTCGCGGATTTTGTCTTCCGGTAACTCATCGGCAATAAACACAATCACACTCTCCCGCACCTCGCCTTCGGCCCATTCGGTATCCCAATCGAACCCGTAGAGCTTCAGCACGCCCTGAAACACCATGCGCCGGTCTTCGCCGGCAATGTTCAGCACGCCCTTGTAGCGCAGCAATTGCTTGCCGTGGTCTTCCAGCAGTTCGTTCATGAACTCGCTGAGCCGGTCGATATCCAGCGGCTCTTCGGTGCGCAGCACCAGGCTGGAAATACGGTCGATGGATGGCGCTGTGCTCACTGGGCGCAGGCTCATGCCGGCGTTGAGGTTGAAACCGCGCACATCGAGCAGTTCCGCCAGGTCGATGTTGCCATGGTCCACCACACGGATCGGCGCACGGCGGTTGATGCGGGTGAGGCGTTCGCTCAGCGCGTCGAAAGTGGCGTCATCCACCAGGTCGCGTTTGCTCACCAGCAGGCGGTCGGCAAAACCGATCTGGGCCTGGGCGATGGTCTGGGTCAGGTGGTGCTCGGCGTGGGCCGCGTCCACCAGGGTGATGATCCCGTCGAGGATGTAGCGCTCGCGCAGGTCCTCGTCGATGAAAAAGGTCTGGGCCACGGGTGCCGGGTCGGCCAGGCCGGTGCACTCGATCACCAGGCGGTCGAAGGCGATCTCGCCACTGTCCAGGCGTTCGAGCAGCAGGTACAGGGCTTTGGTCAGGTCGGTGTGGATGGTGCAGCACACACAGCCGTTTGACAGGGTCATGACTTGCACCGGCTCTGCGCCCAACAGCTGGGTGTCGATACCGGCGTCACTGAATTCGTTTTCGATCACGGCGATTTTAAGGCCATGCTCGGCCTTGAGCAGATGACGCAGCAAGGTGGTCTTGCCGGCGCCGAGGAAGCCGCTGAGCACGGTGACCGGGATGGGAGAGGACAAAAGCAGTTCTCCTTATAACTGAAGGAACACAAACAAATGTGGGAGCGGGCTTGCTCGCGAAGGCGGTGTATCAGTCAGCACCTACATCAACTGACAACCGCCTTCGCGAGCAAGCCCGCTCCCACAAGGGATCACCGCCACCCGAACTACCGGGTCAGCAGCACTTGGGCCCACCCTTGCCGCCGTAACGGGCCTCTTGGCGTTCCCGGAAGAACGCCTTGTAGTCCATCACCGGTTTGTCCGGGTGTTTGGTTTGCATATGCTCGACGTAAGTGTCGTAGTCGGGCATGCCGACCATCAGGCGCGCGGCCTGACCGAGGTATTTACCGAGGCGACTGATGTCATTGAACATGGTTGCAATCCTCGATTACGCGTCCGGTACGGCCTGGAACGGGGCTTCTTTATCCGTGCGTTCCTTGTTGCCCCAGGCGGCGACGCCGACCTTGAGCGCATAGAACAGGATGCTGAACACCACGAACAGGAACAGCGCCGTCAGCGTTGCGTTGGTGTAGGCGTTCCAGATCACGTGCTGCATCTGGTCGACGTTCTTGGCCGGGGCCAGGATCTGACCATTGGCCAGTGCATCACTGTACTTCTTGGCCAGCGACAGGAAGCCGATCGCCGGGTTGGCGTCGAACAGCTTGATGAAGCCCGCAGTGGTGGTGCAGATCAGCAGCCAGACAGCCGGCAGCATGGTCACCCAAATGTAGCGTTGGCGTTTCATTTTGATCAGCACAACGGTGGCGAGCATCAGCGCGATACCGGCCAGCATCTGGTTGGAGATGCCGAACAGCGGCCACAAGGTGTTGATGCCGCCCAGCGGGTCGATCACGCCTTGGTACAGCAGGTAACCCCACATCGCCACGCAACCGGCGGTCGCGATGAGGTTGGCGGTCCAGGACTCAGTACGCTTGAGCGAGGGCACGAACGAACCCAGCAGGTCTTGCAGCATGAAGCGACCGGCACGGGTACCGGCGTCGACCGCCGTCAGGATGAACAGTGCTTCGAACAGGATCGCAAAGTGGTACCAGAACGCCATGGTATTTTCACCCGGCAGCACACTGTGCAGGATCTGCGCGATACCTACCGCCAGGGTCGGTGCACCGCCGGCGCGTGCCAGGATGGTGGTTTCACCGATGTCATGAGCCACGGCTTGCAGCGCCTCAGGCGTAATCGCAAAGCCCCAGCTGCTGACGGTTTGCGCTACAGCCACCACATCACCACCGACCACGGCGGCCGGGCTGTTCATGGCGAAGTACACGCCAGGCTCGATTACCGAGGCGGCAACCATCGCCATGATGGCCACGAACGACTCCATCAACATCGCGCCGTAGCCGATGTAACGGGCGTTGACTTCGTTATCCAGCAGCTTGGGCGTGGTGCCCGAGGAGATCAGCGCATGGAAACCCGAGACCGCGCCACAGGCAATGGTGATGAACAGGAACGGGAACAGGCCGCCCTTCCATACCGGGCCGGTGCCGTCGATGAACTGGGTCAGGGCCGGCATTTTCAGCTCTGGCATGGTGACCAGGATGCCGATCGCCAGGGCGATGATGGTGCCGATCTTCAGGAAAGTAGAGAGGTAGTCACGCGGTGCCAGGATCAGCCACACCGGCAGTACTGCGGCCACAAAACCGTAGCCGATCAGCATCCAGGTGATCTGCACGCCGGTAAAGCTGAAGGCCTTGGCCCAGGTCGGATCAGCCGCAATCTGCCCGCCGAGCCAGATTGAACCCAGCAGCAACAGCACGCCGATGATCGAGATTTCACCAATGCGGCCCGGGCGGATGTAGCGCATGTACACGCCCATGAACATCGCGATCGGGATGGTCGCCATCACGGTGAAGATGCCCCATGGGCTCTCGGCCAGGGCCTTGACCACGATCAGCGCCAGCACCGCCAGGATGATGATCATGATCAGGAAGCAGCCAAACAGCGCGATGGTCCCCGGAATACGGCCCATTTCTTCGCGAACCATGTCCCCCAGGGAACGGCCGTTGCGACGAGTGGACAGGAACAGGACCATGAAGTCCTGCACCGCACCGGCCAGCACCACGCCGGCAATCAGCCAGAGCGTACCCGGCAGGTAGCCCATTTGCGCCGCCAGCACCGGGCCGACCAACGGGCCTGCACCGGCAATCGCCGCAAAATGGTGACCGAAAAGGATGTGTTTGTTGGTCGGTACATAGTCCAGACCGTCATTGTTGAGCACTGCGGGGGTGGCCCGCCGTGGATCGAGTTGCATCACGTTGTTCGCGATGAACAGACTGTAGTAACGGTACGCAACCAGGTAGATGGCCACAGCAGCGACCACAATCCACAAGGCGTTGATCGCCTCGCCGCGGCGCAAGGCCACTACGCCCAGGGCGCACGCTCCTACGATTGCCAGCACCAGCCAGGGTAGGTGGCGTAGCAGGCTATTATTATTTTTCATTTTTATATTCCAGCCAGGGTGGACAGAAAGGACAGCCATCCGGAGTTTAGCGCTACTGGCCTTAAAGGCCACCCCCCTACGTTGGTCTAGAGCCTTGCGGCGGCAAAAAAAACAGAAATAAAGGCCCAATGATGGCTCGGGGCTACAATCCTCCTATCCACAGAGGATTTGACCATGAGCGAGCAGCCCTCAGATCGCCGTCGTTTTCGGCGTATTGCCTTCGATGCACGGACGACCATTGCACAACACGGCTGGAATTGGCCGGTGCAACTGGTGGATTTGTCGCTGAACGGTTTACTGGTACAACGGCCTGACGACTGGCGGGGCATTGCCAATGAGCCGTTCGACGTGGATATCCGCCTCGATCCAGAAGCGCATATCAAGATGCAGGTAAAACTCGCCCACGACGATCACGGGCAGTTGGGTTTTGTGTGCGAGCACATCGACGTGGAGTCGATCAGTCATTTGCGGCGGTTGATCGAGTTGAACCTGGGTGACGAGGAGGAACTGCACCGGGAGTTGGCAGCATTGCTGGCGAGCTGACTGCCCGCGCAACCCTGTAGGAGACGGCTTGCCGGCGATAGCGATGGGTCAGATTGCACATCATCCACTGACAGTCCGCCATCGCCGGCAAGCCGGCTCCTACAGGGGATGGGTCTACTCGAAGAGTGCGTCCAACGCCTGTTCCAGTCGGGTGACGCCGATCACCTGCAACCCCGCGGGCATTTCCTTCGGCGCATTGCCCTTGGGCACGATCGCGCGCTTGAAGCCGTGCTTGGCCGCTTCCTTGAGGCGCTCCTGCCCGCTCGGCACCGGGCGTACTTCGCCCGACAAACCGACTTCGCCGAACACCAGCAAGTCATGAGGCAACGGCCGGTTGCGCAGGCTCGACATCACTGCCGCCATCAACGCCAGGTCGGACGCGGTCTCCAACACCTTGACCCCACCGACCACGTTGAGAAACACGTCCTGATCGTGGGTCGGAATACCGCCATGGCGGTGCAATACCGCGAGCAGCATCGCCAGGCGGTTCTGATCCAGGCCCAACGTCACGCGGCGCGGGTTGGCCAGATGGCTGTCATCCACCAACGCCTGCACTTCCACCAGCATCGGCCGAGTGCCTTCCCATGTGGCCATCACCACGCTGCCCGGGACTTCTTCCTGGGCGCGGGTCAGAAAGATCGCCGACGGGTTGGAGACTTCTTTCAAACCGCGATCCGTCATGGCGAACACGCCCAACTCGTTCACCGCGCCAAAACGGTTCTTCACCGCCCGCAGCAAGCGCAGGCGCCCGTCGGATTCGCCTTCGAAATACAGCACGGTGTCGACCATATGCTCCAGCACCCGTGGCCCGGCCAGTGCGCCCTCTTTGGTCACATGGCCGACCAGGAAGATTGCCGTGCCGCTCTGCTTGGCATACCGCACCAGCAGCGCCGCACTCTCGCGCACCTGGGACACACCGCCCGGCGCCGACTGCAGTTGCTCGGTGAAAATCGTCTGGATCGAGTCGATCACCATCACCTTGGGCTTTTCGATACGGGCCGTGGCAATGATGCTCTCGATGCAGGTTTCGGTCATGACCCGCAGTTGGTCCTGGGGTAAGCCCAGGCGACGGGCGCGCATGGCGACTTGTTGCTGGGATTCTTCGCCGGTGACATACAGCGCCGGCATGCGGCTGGCGATGCTGCACAGGGTTTGCAACAGGATGGTCGATTTGCCGATACCCGGATCGCCGCCGATCAGCACCACCGAGCCGTCCACCAGGCCGCCGCCCAGCACGCGGTCCAATTCGCCGGAAGCGGTGGAAAAGCGCGGGATCTCTTCGACGCTGACTTCGGCCAGGGTCTTGATCTGCGCCTGCTGGCCCGTCCAGCCGGCACGACCGGTAGGCGCCGCAGCGCCGCCGCTCTCGATCATGGTTTCAGTCAGGGTGTTCCACGCACCGCACTCGGTGCATTGGCCGGCCCACTTGGGAAAGGTCGCGCCGCACTCCGTGCAGCCGTACATGCGCTTGGCCTTTGCCATTTGAGAACCTCCAACCGAAAAACCGCGATGATAGCTCAGCGCGACGCCGGGGTCCGGATTTCACCGCTGGCCAATCGTGAAGCACTGTTGCCGACCGGGTCTTCGGCGTTGAGATCGGCGCCTTTGGCTTTCAGTTCGTCCAGCAACTCGATCCGCTTGAACAGCCCGGCGTACATGGCCGCCGTCTGCCCGGCGCCGTTGCGTTGGTCGGGGTTGCAGTCGGTGGCCAGCAGGCGCTGGGCGATGTTCAGTTCGCCCTTGAAGATCGCGCCCATCAGCGCAGTGTTGCCGCGTTTGTCCTGCACGCAGGCGTCGGCACCGGCGTTGAGCAGGCGCTCCACGAACGCGCCCTGGCCGTGGTAGGCGGCAAGGATCAGCGCGGTGTAGCCCTTGTCGTCCTGGGTGTTGAGACTGTAGCCCGCGTCGATGAAGGTGTTGAGCATGTCGAGGTCGCCACGGCGGGCGGCGTCGAAGTAATAGTCCTGCAGTTGTGTCTTGAGCTTCGCAGGGTCGGCCGGTTCGGCCCACGCGCCGAGCGCCAGGCATGCCAACACAGCGCCTATGAAAATTCGCATAGCCAATCCTCCGTATTACCCTCTTTTGTAGGAGCCGGCTTGCCGGCGATGGCGTATTCGAGGACGCCATCGCCGGCAAGCCGACTCCTACATAGGGGGTTGCGTGGTTAGTCGGTGAGTTTTGCCGCCAGCGCCTTCACCCGTGCCAGGTCACCCTTGGCGACTTTGGTCACGCCAGTGCCGTACTCCGGGTCGGCCTTGTAGAGGAACGACAGGATGATGTGCTTGCTCTCGTCATCGGTGGTCGCCAGCGAGCCACCGAAGTTGTCGATCAGGTCCTGGCGTTCTTTCTTGTTGAAGGAACGGTACAGGTCACCGGCCTGCTTGAAGTTCTGCTCGCGCTGGATCTTCGCCTGCTGGGTGCTGCCCGACAGTGCCGACTGGCTGTAGCGCGCGGTTTGCGGCTCTTCCCGTGGCAGCAGGCGGCTTGGCTGGTAATTCACACCGGTGGTGGTCTTGCCGAGGTTCATCGCGCCGTCCTGGTTACCGTTGTTGACGGTCACCCGTGGGGCGTTGATCGGCAGTTGCAGGGCATTGGCGCCCAGGCGGTACATCTGCGTGTCGGCGTAGGAGAACACCCGGCCTTGCAGCAGGCGGTCTTCCGACGGTTCGATACCGGGCACCAGATTGGCCGGGGCCATGGCCACCTGCTCGGTTTCCTGGAACACGTTGGCCGGGTTGCGGTTCAGCACCATCTGCCCGACTTTGCGCTCGGTCACATTCGGCCAGATCTTGGTGGCGTCCAGCGGGTCGAAGTCGAACGTGGCCAGGTCTTCAGGCTTGAGCACCTGCACGTACAGGTCCCACTTGGGGAAGTCGCCCTTGTTGATATGGGTGACCAGGTCGTTGGTCATGTGGCTGTAGTCGCGGCCCTGCACTTCGGTGACCTGCTTGGGATCGAGGTTCTTGATGCCTTGCAGGCTCTTCCAGTGAAACTTGACGTAGTGCACTTCGCCCTTGGCGTTGATCAGCTTGTAGGCGTGCACGCCGTTGCCGTCCATTTCCCGGTAGCTGGCCGGGGTGCCGGAGTCGGAGTACAGCTCGGTCAGCGTACGAGTGGCTTCGGGCACATGGGAGAAGAAGTCGAAACGACGGGAGTCGTCGTCCAGGTTGGTGCGCGGGTCCGGCTTGAAGGCGTGGACCATGTCCGGGAACTTGATGGCATCACGGATGAAGAACGTCGGGAAGTTGTTGCCCACCAGATCCCAATTGCCATCGGCGGTGTAGAACTTGGTGGCGAAGCCGCGTGGGTCGCGCAGGGTTTCCGGGGAGTGGTTGCCATGGACGACGGCGGAGAAGCGCACGAACACGGGCGTGGTTTCGCCGGCCGCGAACACCTTGGCCTTGGTCAGGTCGCTGAGGTTGTCAGTGACGGTGAAGGTGCCGTGGGCGCCGGTGCCACGGGCGTGTACCACGCGCTCGGGGATGCGCTCGCGGTCAAAACGCTGCAATTTCTGGATCAGTTGCACGTCTTGCAACAGCACCGGGCCATTGGCGCCGGCGGTCTGCGAGTTCTGGTTATCACCCACCGCGGCGCCGTTATCGCGGGTCAGGTTGGCGGCTTGCACTGACAGGGAAAGCAGGCTGGCAGTCACCAGTACCAGCGCGGATCGCGCTGAAACAGGCCTGCGACTCATTGGATTCTTCATCGAGGTGTCCTCTGGTTTTTTTAGTGCACATTCAGTTGTGCTTGCCAGAGGCTAGTGACCCAAGAGTCAGAAGATAAATAGAAAAGCCGTACCAACCCGATTAATAAAATAAGGTGGTAACCCACTGATATCACGCGTATTCCGCGCGCGATTGATGGCACTTTGCAAACTATTTGCGATTTAATGTGTCGATAAAAACCAACAGTGTTAGCAGTTGTGTCGGGCAAGCCTGCTACGACTGAATTACACTGGGTTCCACCCTTCTCATCTGTAACAAGGAATAACCTATGGGCGTGATCAGTGAGTTCAAGGCCTTCGCGGTCAAAGGTAATGTGGTCGACATGGCCGTCGGTATCATCATCGGTGCAGCCTTCGGCAAAATTGTTTCCTCGTTTGTAGGCGACGTGGTGATGCCGCCTATTGGTCTGTTGATCGGTGGCGTGGACTTCGGTGACTTGGCGATAACGCTCAAGGCAGCGCAAGGCGATGTGCCGGCGGTTGTGCTGGCGTACGGCAAATTCATCCAGAGCGTCATCGACTTTGTGATCGTCGCGTTCGCGATCTTCATGGGTGTGAAGGCGATCAATCGCCTGAAGCGTGAAGAGGCCGTGGCGCCAAGCCTGCCGCCGACGCCGAGCAAGGAAGAAGTGTTGCTGGGTGAGATCCGCGATCTGCTCAAGGCACAGAACGACAAGCCGCTTCAGTAAACATCGGCTTGAAAAAAGGCGCCTGCTTGAGGCGCCTTTTTTATTACCAGTAGTTTTCCACCGCCACCTGGCCTGGGCGGCGACTCAAGCTCAGGTTCATGTCGCGCTGCTTGAGTAACTGGCGCGTGTCATCGACCATCTGCGGGTTGCCGCAAATCAGCACGCGGGAATGTTCCGGGGTCAGCTCAACGCCCGCCGCGCGTTCCAGCTCGCCATTTTCGATCAGTGTGGTGATGCGCCCATTCAGCGCGCCCGGATGTTGCTCACGGGTGACGGTAGGGACATAGGTAAGCTTATGCGCGTATTCAGCCAGGTACTCGCGCTCGCCCAGCGTCTTGATCAGTGTCTGGTAAGCCAACTCCTTGGCTTCACGTGCGCTGTACACCAGGATGATGCGTTCGAATTTTTCCCAGACCTCGAAGTCCTGCAGGATCGACAAGAACGGCGCCACCCCGGTGCCGGTGCCCAGCATCCATAAATCACGGCCATCGATGAACCGGTTCAACGTCAGGAACCCGGTAGCCTGGCGCTCCACCATCAAGGTATCACCCACTCGCAGGCGGCTCAGTTCACTGGTGAACTCACCGTCCGGGACCACGATCGAGAAGAAGTCCAAGTGCTCGTCAAACGGAGAGGACACCAGGGAATAGGCGCGCCATACGGTGCTGCCGTCCGCCTTGGTCACTCCCAGGCGTACAAACTGGCCTGCGGTAAAACGAAAGCCCGGGTCACGGGTGGTGCGCAGGGTAAACAGGCTGGGGGTCAGCGATTGCACGTCGAGCAAGGTCTGGCGGGTAAATTTCTCAGCACTGGCCGTCATGGGGGGCTCCGTTCTACAGGTGCCCTAGTGTCCCTCAAAGTCGCGTGCGGAAACACCTACGGTTGGTAGTGGCATCGGGCAGCACGCCATGATGGCAAATCAATTTCACCGCCAATCAATTCGCTACTAGCCTCTAGCACAGTTTTATTACCAAGTTGTTAGTTGATTTTTACAGGCGCTTCAACCCACTAATAAACCGAGAATTCCCAACTAATCGCTTACCAAGCTAACTAACTTTCTGGCAGAAAAATTATTAAAACCCAGTCACACAAGAGCGAAATTTTCCTCTCACTATGTAGCCGTTGTCCTACACTCATTTCCGTGCAGCTCTGGGGGTTCAGGAAGTACCCCAAGTCAGCGACCCCCCATGGAGATTCACCAATGGTTAATTGGCGCAACACCCCGCTCCGTAAACTGGAAGGCGAGAACGAGATTACCAGTGCATTTGATATGGTCATCAACAAAGCGTACGAACTCGGCTTCCAATACTGCTCCTTCAAGATGAGTTCCCAACTCCCCAACCACCAGACCAATCCATTTGAGCTCAGCAATTATCCGAATGAATGGACTTCGCTGTATGAACGAGGACACTTCTTCGATGTAGACCCCATCGTCAAACGCTGCAAGGAGTGCGTGCTGCCTATTGTCTGGGAAGAAAAAACCTTTAAAGACGCACCCAGCATATGGTCTTTGGCCCAGACCTTTGGCGTTAACGTGGGATGGACCCAAGCGGTGCATGACTTCCAGGGCGTGTTCAGCATGCTGACCCTGAGCCGTGGCTGCGGCGATGTCAGCCCACAAGAGTTGTACGAGAAGGCGGGGCAAGTACTGTGGTTGTGCCATGCCTTGCATGCCGTAGTCGCGCAAAAATTCGTCGGCAAGCCCAGTGTCAATCCACCCAGTAAGCTGACGCCACGGGAAACGGAAATCCTCAAGTGGTCAGCCATGGGCAAGACGGCTTCGGACATCGCCACGATCCTGTGCCTGTCCGAGCGCACCGTGGGCTTTCATATCAGCAGTACGTTCAAGAAGCTGGGGGTCAACAACAAGATTGCGGCCGTTCTCTGCGCCTCCAAAGCGGGGTTTTTTTAACCGACGCTGAAACAGCGCATGTAATCCCTCCGAAAAAAACGTAACATTTATGACCCATTCTGAGTGCAGGGCAGCCCCCGGCTCCGCTCGTAGTTCACTCAGACGGTTCGGCTGGCCAGTGCCGAACACCCATCGTTTACCCAGAGCCTCCCCCGCCATGCCCCTGCTCGACAGCCCCTTCGCCCAGCTCGATCTGATCCGCCAGCCAGAGCAACATAACGATCCGCTGCAAGCCTTCGATGCCGCCGATGAGTACCTGCTCAGCCATTTGGCCGAACAGCAACCGACCGCCGATACTCGCGTGCTGGTACTCAATGACAGCTTCGGCGCCCTGGCGGCCAGCCTTCAGGGGCGGGTGCAGGTAACCTCCAGTGGTGATTCGTTCCTGGCCGCCCAGGGCCTGGAGAAAAACCTGGTGCGCAACGGCAAGGCTTTTGATGCGGTGGCCTTCATCCCCGCCAGCCAGGTCCCCGTCGGCCCTTTTGATCGCGTGCTGATCCGTGTGCCGAAAACCCTGGCCCTGCTGGAAGAACAGTTGATCCGCTTGCAGGGCCAACTGGCGCCGGGCGCCGAAGTGATCGCCGGAGCGATGATCAAGCACTTGCCACGGGCGGCGGGTGAGTTGCTGGAACGCTATATCGGCCCGATGCACGCGTCGCTCGCGGTAAAAAAGGCCCGGCTGCTGATCGCCACCGCTGAAGATCGCCCCGCCGCCGTCTCGCCCTACCCCACCCGCTACACCTTGGACACCCCGGCCATCGAGCTGCTGAACCACGCCAATGTGTTCTGCCGCGAAAGCCTGGACATCGGCACCCGCGCGTTCCTGCCGCATCTGCCGAAGAACCTGGGCAGTGCCCGAGTGGCCGACCTGGGGTGCGGCAACGGCGTATTGGCGCTTGCCAGCGCACTGCAAAACCCCGAGGCACAGTACACGTTGGTGGATGAGTCCTACATGGCCGTGCAATCGGCAGCCGAAAATTGGCACGCTGCACTCGGTGAACGCGATGTCATCGTGCGCGCCGCCGATGGCCTGGCCGGGCAAGCGCCACAATCCCTGGACGTGGTGCTGTGCAATCCGCCTTTCCACCAGCAACAGGTGGTCGGGGATTTCCTCGCTTGGCGCATGTTCCAGCAGGCGCGTGAAGCGCTGGTGGTGGGTGGCGCCCTCTATATAGTCGGCAATCGGCACCTGGGTTATCACACCAAGCTGGCGCGCTTGTTCCGGGGTGTCGAGCAAGTCGCCACCACGCCTAAATTCGTGATCCTCAAGGCGCGCAAATAAAAAAACCCTGCTTCTCTTGCGAAAAGCAGGGTTGAAAAGCCGGACCGCGAAGCCCGGATCGGGATGTCAGTGGGTGGTCAGGCCGGCCGCATTCATGAACATGCGCATCAGGCTGGCCACGACGAACAGGGCCAGCACACTGCCGGTCCAGATCATCGCCAGCCACCCCAGGCGCCGCCACAACGGCTGTTTCTCGGCCTGTTCAATCTCGTGCAACGAAGGTTTGCCGGACATGGAACGACCCTCCTAGTGATAACCGTCTTCGTGGGTGACCTTGCCGCGGAACACGTAGTAGCTCCAGAAGGTGTAGCCCAGGATGAACGGGATGATGAATAACGTGCCCACCAGCATGAAGCCCTGGCTTTGCGGCGGCGCGGCAGCATCCCAGATCGATACGGATGGCGGGATGATGTTCGGCCACAGGCTGATCCCAAGGCCGCTGTAGCCGAGGAAGATCAGTACCAGCGTCAGCAGGAACGGCGTGTAGTGCGCATTACGTGCCACCGCGCGGAACAGCCCGTACAGGGTCACCAACACCAGGATCGGCACCGGCAGGAACCAGAACAGGTTCGGCAGGGTGAACCAGCGCGAGGCGATTTCCGGGTGCGTCAGCGGTGTCCAGATGCTCACGATGCCAATCACCGCCAGCACCACGAAGGCCAATGGCCGCGCCAGGTTGTGCATCTTCTCCTGCAACGGGCCTTCAGTCTTCATGATCAGCCAGGTGCAGCCGAGCAACGCATAGGCCACGATCAGCGCCACGCCGCAGAACATCGTGAACGGCGTGAGCCAGTCCAGCGAACCGCCGGCGAACTGGCGGTTCACCACCGGGATGCCATCAATGAACGCCCCCAGCGCCACACCCTGGAAGAACGTCGCTGCCAATGAACCACCGATGAAGGCCTTGTCCCACAGGTGACGCTTGTGGTCCTTGGCCTTGAAGCGGAATTCAAAGGCCACACCGCGGAAGATCAGCCCGATCAGCATCAGGATCAGCGGCAGGTACAGCGCCGACAGCACCACCGAATAGGCCAGCGGGAACGCGCCGAACAACGCCGCACCGCCCAATACCAGCCAGGTTTCGTTACCGTCCCAGACCGGGGCCACGGTGTTCATCATCACGTCACGGTCGGACTTGCCCGGGATAAACGGAAACAGGATGCCGATCCCCAGGTCGAAGCCGTCCATGACCACGTACATCATGATGCCGAAGATGATGATCACGGCCCAGATCAGCGGAAGATCAATACCCATCTCAATTCCCCTTGTGCTGGATGTGCGCGTGGTCGTCGTCGCTGCCATCATCAGCGGCAGACAAAGGACGAGCCGGCGTGCGTTTCTGGCCAGGACCACCGTGGGTGGGTTCGCTGCCTTCGTGGGTCTGAGGCCCTTTGCGCACCAGGCGCATCATGTAGCCCAGGCCCGCACCAAATAGCGCGAAGTACACCACCACGAACAACACCAGGGTGATCGTCATCTGCGCCAGGCTATGCCCGGACGAAGCATCCGCCGTGCGCATCAAGCCGTAGACCACCCACGGCTGGCGGCCGATCTCGGTGGTGAACCAGCCGGCGAGAATCGCGATCAGGCCGGACGGCCCCATCCACAACACCAGGTACAGAAACGGTTTGGACGTGTACATCTTGTCGCCCCGGCGCAGCCAAAGGCTGAACAGGCCGGTGAAAATCATCAGGAAGCCCAGGCCGACCATGACCCGGAACGACCAGAACACAATGGTCGAGTTAGGGCGGTCTTCGGGTGGGAACTCCTTGAGGGCCGGCACCTGCTTATCCAGGGAGTGAGTGAGGATCAGGCTGCCCAGGTACGGGATTTCCACCGCGTACTTGGTTTTCTCGGCCTTCATGTCGGGCCAGCCAAACAGGATCAACGGCGTCGGTTCGTTGCCGATGTTTTCCCAGTGGCCTTCAATCGCGGCAATCTTCGCCGGCTGGTGCTTCAGGGTATTGAGGCCGTGGAAGTCGCCGATCACCGCCTGGATAGGCGCGACGATCAGGGCCATCCACATCGCCATCGAGAGCATTTTGCGGATCGCCGGGTTGTCCTTGCCGCGCAGCAGATGCCAGGCCGCCGAGGAGCCGACGAAGAACGCGGTGGCCACGAAAGCCGCGGTGGCCATGTGTGCCAGGCGATACGGGAACGACGGGTTGAAGACCACGGCGAACCAATCGGTCGGAATCACGCGCCCATCAATGATCTCGAAGCCCTGGGGCGTCTGCATCCAGCTGTTGGACGAGAGGATCCAGAACGTGGAAATCAGCGTACCCACGGCCACCATCACGGTGGAGAAGAAGTGCAGGTTGCGCCCGACCTTGTTCCAGCCGAACAGCATCACGCCGAGGAAACCGGCTTCGAGGAAGAAGGCCGTGAGCACTTCGTAGGTCAGAAGCGGACCGGTGACGGCGCCGGCGAAGTCCGAGAAACGGCTCCAGTTGGTGCCGAACTGGTAGGCCATGACCAGGCCGGAGACCACGCCCATGCCGAAGTTGACGGCAAAGATCTTCGACCAGAAGTGGTAGAGGTCACGGTAGGTGTCGTTGTGGGTCTTGAGCCACAAGCCTTCCAGCACCGCGAGGTAGCTTGCCAGGCCGATGGTGATCGCCGGGAACAGGATGTGGAAAGAGATGGTGAACGCAAATTGAATTCGGGCGAGATCTAGCGCCTCCAAACCGAACATAAGTCTTCCTCTGTCAGGTAATACCGGCTGCTGGCGGGAGCCTGCACCCACTGCCCCCACGGATATGGAGTCTGGCGAATTTCAATTCGTTTCTTTTTTAACCAACCACGTAGGGAATCTGGCCCTGGGGCCGCCAGGTCGATGCCCGGGCGGACATTGATCTGGATCAAGCATTGCTGAAAGAGTAGTCCCATTTTCAGGATTGAACTGTGTGGTCTTTTGCCGCGTGACAGACTGCCTCAGCTCAGTTGTTGCAACTATCTGTTACAACTTAGTGATAATCTCGGCGCTTCCTCCGGCCCTGACCTGAATCCCCGATGCCTAGTGAACCCGCGCTGCTGTTGCGTCACCACCGCCCTTTCATCGCGTTCTGGCTGGCGCGCATCTTTACCGCCAGCGGCTTCCAGATGCTCACCGTGGCCATCGGCTGGAACCTCTACCAGCTGACCGGCAATGTGTTGGACCTGGGGTTGGTCGGCCTGGTGGAGTTCGTGCCACGCGTGCTGTTCATGTTGCACACCGGCCACGTGGCCGACCGCTATGAGCGACGCAAGGTCGCTGCGATCTGCCAGACCGTGCAGGCGCTGATTGCCCTCTCCCTGGCCATTGGCGGCCTGACCGGCAATGTGACCCGCGAGATGATTTTTATCCTCGCCTTCCTGCTCGGCGCCGCGCGTTCGTTTGAAATGCCCACCACCCAGGCCCTGCTGCCGAGTATCGTGCCCAGCGCGTTGTTCCCGCGTGCGGTAGCTTCGTCGCAGTCGGCCCAGCAGTTGGCAACCATCGTCGCCCCGGCCCTCGGCGGTTTGCTCTACGCCTTTGGCAGCGTCTGGGTGTATGGCCCGACCGTGGCGCTGTACCTCATTGCCTGCGTGCTGACCCTCAATCTGCCCGCCCGCCAGACCCCGCTCAACAAAGGCAAGGCCACCCTGGATTCGTTGTTGGCCGGCATCCGTTTTATCCGCAGCCGTCCGGACATCCTCGGCGCCATCTCCCTCGATCTGTTCGCGGTGTTGCTGGGCGGCGCCACCGCGTTGCTGCCGGTGTTTGCCAAGGACATCCTGCTGACCGGTGCCTGGGGCCTGGGCCTGCTGCGTTCGGCGCCAGCCGTGGGGGCGTTGTTGATGTCGCTGTGGCTGGCGCGGTTCTCGGTGGACCGGCATGTCGGCCGTGTGATGTTCACCGCCGTGGGCGTGTTCGGCGTAGCGACCATCGCCTTCGGCCTGTCCACGTCGTTCTGGTTCTCCCTGGCGGTGCTGGTGGTGCTGGGGGCGGCGGACATGATCAGCATGGTCATTCGCGCCTCCTTCGTGCAATTGGAAACCCCGGATGAAATGCGCGGGCGCGTCAGTGCCGTCAACGGCTTGTTTATCGGTGCGTCCAATCAGTTGGGCGAGTTCGAATCGGGCATCACCGCCCACTGGTTCGGCACCGTGCCCGCCGTGGTCATGGGCGGGATCGGTACGCTGGTGGTGACCGGGGTGTGGATCAAACTGTTTCCGACCCTGGCCAACCGCGACCGCATGCATGTGCCGGTCGAAGAGCCCAACGTCTAAGGCATGCCTCACTACCTGTGGGAGCCGGGCTTGCCCGCGATGGCGGTGTATCAGTCAACGCATCACTGGCTGATACACCGCCATCGCAGGCAAGCCAGCTCCCACAGTTGATTTTCAGTGGGTCATAGGTCCGGGTCAGAGGACCTTATCCAAGGTGATCGGGAACTCCCGCACCCGCTTGCCGGTGGCGTGATAAATCGCATTCGCCACCGCCGCTGCCACCCCGACTATCCCGATCTCCCCCACCCCCTTGGACCCCAGGGCATTGACGATCTCGTCATGCTCCTCGACAAACACCACGTCGATCTCGCCAATATCCGCGTTTACCGGGATGTGGTACTCCGCCAGGCTGTGGTTCATGTAGCGCCCCAGTTGATGGTCGATCTGGGTCTCTTCGTGCAGGGCCATGCCGATCCCCCAGACCACACCGCCAAGGATCTGGCTGCGCGCCATCTTCGGGTTGACGACACGCCCGGCGGCAATCGCGCTGACCACGCGGCGGACCTTGATCGTGCCCAGGTCCTCATCCACCTGCACCTCGACAAATACCGCCGAATGGGTGGCGGTGCTGTAGCCCTCGCGCTTTTTGTCGGGCTCGCTGTCGACCTGCACTTCCAAAGCGTCTGCGCCGCTGTCCTTGACCAACTGCGCCAGCGACACACTCACATCACCGGTATGCAGCTGTCCGTCTTCGAAGCGTACGGATTCGGCGTCCTTGAACACCGGGTACGTCTGCCGGGCGATGGCCAGCAGTTTGGCGGTCAGCGCTTCGCAGGCTTGCTGCACGGCCGTGCCCACGGAGGACACGGTAAACGAGCCGCCCTGCAGCGGCGCGGTGGGTAATGATGAATCCCCCAACAGAAAGACGACGTCCTCGACCGCCACACCACTGGCCTGCGCCGCGATCTGGGTCATCACCGTGTAAGTGCCGGTGCCGATATCGGTGGTGGCGCTGCTGACCGTCAGCTTGCCTTGGGCGTCGATACGCGCCCTGGCGCTGGCCTTCATCTGCATGGCTTCCCACACACCACCGGCCATGCCCCAGCCGATCAACTGGCGGCCGTCACGCATGCTGCGCGGTTCAGGGTTGCGCTGGCGCCAGCCAAAACGCTCGGCACCTTCGCTGTAGCATTCGCGCAGGGCCTTGCTCGACCAGGGTTTGTCTTCGTTCTGGTTGCGCTCGGCGTAATTGATCAGGCGCAGTTGCACCGGGTCGATGCCCAGGGCGCAGGCCAGTTCATCCATGGCGCACTCCAGGCCGATCACCCCAAGGGCCGCGCCAGGGGCGCGCATGTCCAGGGGGGTGAACACGTCCAGTGGCACCAGCTTGTAGGTCAGCTGCACGTTGTCGCAGTGGTAGAGCATGCCGCTCCACTCCACCACATGCTCGCTGAAATCCTCGAATCGCGAGGTCTGGCCGATGGCGGTGTGCCCCAATGCCAGCAGGCGTCCGTCGGCGGCGGCCCCCATTTGCAAGCGCTGTAAGGTGCGCGGGCGGTAGCCGAAGGTGAACATCTGTTGGCGGGTCAAGGTAACGCGTACCGAGCGCTTGAGCGCCAGGGACGCCATCACCGCCAGCGGCAACTGGTACTGCGGGCGCAAACCGGAGCCAAAGGCACCGCCGACGAACGCGGCGAAGATGCGCACCTGGCTTTTATCCAGGCCAAAGACGTTTTGCACATACGCCTGGCAATTCTGTGGGCCCTGGGTCTTGTCATGGATATGCAGGGTGCCGTCCGGCTGATACAGCACCGTGCTGGCGTGTGGCTCCATCGGGTTGTGGTGCTCGATGGGCGTGCTGTAGTGCAGATCCAGGCTGACGGCGGCGCCGGTCCATTCGGCCTGGAAGTTACCACGCGGCGCGGGTGGGGTTTGCGGCGAGGCATGCGCCTGTTCCTGCTGGGCCAGCAGGTCGGTTTCGAAGGCTTCGGTTGCGTACTCGATATCCACCAGGGAACCGGCATGCCGCGCCAGTTCAAGATTATCGGCGATCACCAACGCCATGGGCTGGCCGCTGTACAGCACGCGATCGTTGTACAGCGGTCGAAACGGCGAGCCGTCGGCGGCGTCGGCGTCCTGGAAAGCGTCGTCGTAGCTGGCGATTTTCGGCCGATTGAGGTGATGGATAACCGCCACCACACCCGGCAACGCCAACGCCCTGGAGGCGTCGATGCGCAGCACACGGCCCTTGGCGACGGTGCTCGACACCACGCTGCCATGCAGCAGGCCATCTTCAGGAAACTCACCGGCATAACGCGCCTGGCCGGTGACCTTGAGCAGACCGTCGACCCGGTCCAACGGTTTGCCGATAGCGGTCATGGGCGCTCTCCTGCGACAGCGGCGTCACTCAGGGCACGAATGATCCCCCGGCGTGCCAGCTTGATCTTGAAACCGTTGTGCTCCAGCGGCTCGGCGTCTTGCAACAGGGCATCGGCGGCGTGGCTGAAGGTTTCGCGGCTGACCACCTGGCCGATCAGCCCGGCTTCCACTGCACGGTCACGCCAGGGTTTATGGGCTACGCCGCCGAGGGCCAGACGTGCGTCGACGATGGTATCGCCGTCCAGTTCAAGCGCTGCCGCAACCGACACCAGGGCGAAGGCATAAGAAGCGCGGTCGCGGACTTTCAGATAGTTGCTATGGCTCGCCAGGTTATCAGCGGGCAACTCGATGGCCGTGATCAGCTCATCGTCGGCCAGCAGGTTGTCCCGTTGCGGGGTATCGCCGGGCAGGCGATGGAAATCGGCAAACTCGATGATCCGCGCACCGCCACGGCCTTCGACATGCACCCGCGCCTCCAGCGCCGCCAGGGCAACGCACATGTCCGAAGGGTGGGTGGCGACGCACTGCTCACTGGCGCCGAGGATCGCATGGATACGGTTCAAGCCGGTGCGCGCCGGGCAGCCACTGCCGGGCTCGCGCTTGTTGCACGGCACAGTGGCGTCATAGAAGTAGTAGCAACGCGTGCGCTGCAACAGGTTGCCGCCGGTACTGGCCATGTTGCGCAGTTGCGGCGACGCGCCGGCCAGAATGGCCTGGGACAGCAATGGGTAACGCTGTTCGATCAACGGGTGCCAGGCCAGGTCGGCATTGCTCACCAGGGCGCCGATCAACAGTCCCCCGTCGGTCGTCTCCTGAATGTCATGCAACGGCAGGCCGGTGATGTCGATGAGGTGATCGGGGCGGCTGATGTTTTCTTTCATCAGGTCCAGCAGGTTGGTGCCACCGGCAATAAAGCGCGAGGCGCCACTGCTGAGGTGCACGGCCTCTTGTACGTCGGCCGGTTTGCTGTAGTGGAAGGGGTTCATTGCTCACCTCCCACGACGTCTTCAATGGCATCGCGGATATTGCTGTAGGCGCCGCAGCGACACAGGTTGCCGCTCATCAGTTCCTGGATCTGGGCGGTATCATGGGCGCGGCCTTCATTGGCCAGGCCGACGGCGGAACAGATCTGGCCGGGCGTGCAGTAACCGCACTGGAAAGCGTCGTGCTTGATGAACGCCTGCTGCATCGGGTGCAGTTGGTCGCCGTCGGCCAGGCCTTCGATGGTGGTCAGCTCGGCGCCATCGCACATCACCGCCAGGGTCAGGCAGGCGTTGATCCGTTTGCCGTCGCGCAACACCGTGCAGGCGCCGCATTGGCCGTGGTCGCAACCTTTTTTGCTGCCGACCAGGTCGAGTTGCTCGCGCAACAGGTCGAGCAGCGTGGTCCAGGGCAACACGTCCAGTTGGCGATCCTGGCCGTTGAGGCTCAGGCGTATCGAGTGGCTGACGAACGGTTGGGCCGCCGCGCCATTGGGGGTCGCGCTCATAAACACCTCACGGGTTGGTGTACTTCCGCGGCGTTCAGGAAAGTCGCCGTCTCAGGGGTACGACTTCCCGGGGTATTGAGCGTTCAAGGTGATTGATCAGCGGATATTGAGCTGGGTCGACAAGGTGTTGCGCGGCGGGTTGATGGACGAGTTGCTGTATTGGAACCAGCCCTGGGCCTCGACATTCAGGTCAAACACATAGATGTAGCCCATCAAGGTGCCGGCGCCACTGCAGGCTTCACTTACGTTGCCGACCTGGCACACCGCCGTGCGCTGGCCATTCAACACCGCGCCATTGAAGAGGCCGACCGGGTTATTCCCCAGGCCCACTTCCATCACCGACACCTTGGTGGGGCCCCGGTGCGTGCACATCTGAGTGCCCGTCGCGCGCTCGGGGATGGTTTCCGTGCACTTCGCCGACTCAACCTTGAACACGCGCACTTCGCTCAACGGCGGTGCAGTCGCGCCCCAGGCCGGTGCTACGCCAAGCAACAGGCTGATACAAGGGATCAGGGCTAGACTCCACGGGCTGGCGTTTTTCATGTTGCAGATGACCTTCGTTTAAACGTCGGCGCAGTATGCCTCAAGGCCTCGGCTGCTGGTATGATGCGCCGCTTTTTCCGATCCTCTCTGAAACCACAGGCGCTTGGCGCAGTTTGTGCTTTGACTTAGAGGTCAACAAATCACGACGCCACAGAGCGTCACAGGGAGCAGGCATGCTGGAAAAGCTGTTTCAACTCAAGGCACACAACACCAACGTGCGCACCGAGATCCTCGCGGGCATCACGACATTCCTGGCCATGGCCTACATTCTGTTCGTGAACCCGAGCATCCTCGGCGAGACCGGCATGGACAAGGGCGCGGTGTTCGTCGCGACCTGCCTGGCGGCCGCCATCGGTTCGACCGTGATGGGCCTGATCGCCAACTACCCGATCGCACTTGCGCCGGGCATGGGCCTCAACGCCTTCTTTACCTACACCGTGGTTCTGCACATGGGCCATACCTGGCAGGTGGCGCTGGGCGCGGTGTTTATCTCGGCGGTGCTGTTCTTCCTGCTGTCGATCTTCCGCATCCGTGAATGGATCATCAACAGCATTCCCCTGCCCTTGCGCTCGGCGATCGCTGCGGGTATCGGTCTGTTCCTGGCGCTGATCGCCCTGCATAACGCCGGGATCGTGGTCAGCAACCCGGCCACCATGGTGGGCCTGGGCGACCTGAAACAACCTGCGCCGATCCTGGCCACCCTCGGGTTCGCGCTGATTGTCGCGCTGGAAGCGCTGGCCGTGCGCGGTGCGGTGCTGATCGGTATCCTCGCCGTGACCATCGTCTCCATTGCCCTGGGCTTCACCCCGTTCGGCGGCGTGACCTCGATGCCACCGTCCCTGGCCCCGACCTTCCTGCAGCTGGATATCAAAGGCGCACTGGATATCGGCCTGGTCAGCGTGATCTTCGCCTTCCTGTTCGTCGACCTGTTCGACAACTCCGGCACCCTGATCGGCGTCGCCAAGCGTGCCGGCCTGATGGGCAAGGACGGCCACATGCCGAAAATGGGCCGTGCACTGATCGCCGACAGTACCGCGGCCATGGCCGGTTCCCTGCTGGGCACCTCGACCACCACCAGCTACATCGAATCCGCTGCGGGCGTGAGCGCCGGTGGCCGTACCGGTTTGACTGCCATCGTGGTCGCGATCCTGTTCCTGCTGGCGCTGTTCTTCTCGCCACTGGCCGCCAGCGTTCCAGCCTTTGCCACCGCACCGGCACTGCTGTTCGTCGCCGTGCTGATGACGTCGGGCCTGGCCGAAATCGACTGGGACGACATTACGGTTGCAGCGCCGGTGGTGATCACCGCCCTGGCGATGCCCTTCACTTACTCCATCGCCAACGGCATCGCCTTCGGTTTCATCGCCTGGACCGCCATCAAGCTGCTTTCGGGCCGCTACCGTGAGCTGAACCCGGCGCTGGTGATTCTGTCGATTCTGTTCGTGATCAAGCTGGGCTGGTTCAACGCATGACTTTTGACGCCGCACGCTACACCGCTCAACTGCAAGACAAGGTCACGCGCTTGCGTGACCTGCTGGCCCCGTTCGACGCGCCAGAACCGCAGGTCTTCGACTCGCCGCTGCAGCATTTTCGCCTGCGCGCGGAGTTCCGCCTGTGGCGCGAAGGCGGTGAGCGCCACTACGCGATGTTCTCCCAGGACGACAAGCGCACGCCGATCCTGATCGAAGAGTTCCCCATCGCCAGCCAACGCATCAACCAATTGATGCCGCAGCTCAAGGCCGCCTGGCAAGCCAGCGCCGCCCTGAGCCACAAGCTGTTCCAGGTGGAATTCCTCACCACCCTGGCCGGCGACGCGATGATCACCCTGTGCTATCACCGCCCACTGGACGAGCACTGGCACGCCGCTGCAAACCAGCTGGCGGCCGACTTGAATGTCAGCATCATCGGCCGCTCCAAGGGCAAGCGCGATGTGATCGGCCATGACTACGTGGTGGAAAAACTCGACGTCGGCGGTCGCACCTTCAGCTACCGCCAACCCGAAGGCGCTTTCACCCAGCCCAACGGCACGGTGAACCAGAAGATGCTCAACTGGGCATACGAGGCACTGGGCGATCGCCCGGATGACTTGCTCGAGCTGTACTGCGGCAATGGCAACTTCACCCTGCCTTTGGCAACGCGCGTGCGTAACGTGCTGGCGACCGAAATCAGCAAGACCTCGGTGAATGCCGCCCTGAGCAACCTCGATGAAAACGCGGTCGCTAACGTCACCCTGGTGCGCCTCTCCGCCGAAGAACTCACCGAAGCATTGAACGAAGTGCGCCCGTTCCGCCGCCTGCACGGCATCGATTTGAAGCGCTACGAATTCGGCAGCGTATTCGTCGACCCGCCGCGCGCCGGCATGGACCCGGACACCTGCGAACTGACCCGCCGCTTCGACAACATCCTGTACATCTCCTGCAACCCGGAAACGCTGGCGGCGAACATTGCGCAACTGCATGACACGCACCGCATTACCCAGTGTGCAATGTTTGACCAGTTCCCGTGGACGCACCACATGGAATCCGGGGTGTTATTGACCCGGCGGTAACTCAGTGTCCTCCGGTTTCTTCTTGCGCGGCCGCCCGCCCTTCTTGCCATTGACGCGAGCGGCGGCGGCTTTGGCGGCGCTGCTTTTGCGACCGTTGCGCGAGGCAACCAGGCTGGTAGCCAAGTCCATCAGGGGTTTGCTTGTGGCAATCAGGCCCGTGATCGAAACATCCAGGTCTTGGGCCTCACAGCACAGCGCCTTGCCGCCAAAGCCGACTTCCAGTTGCGCAAAGTCCTCCAAGGAAAACCCCGCGAACTCGGGCAGGCCAGCCACCGGCAGTACAACGCGACTGCCGTCGCTGAAGCCGATGGAAATGCAGTTGTCTTCATAACGCACAGAACTGGCGCGGGCATAAAGGTGCCGTGTCTTGCGCCCTCGGGCTATCGCCTTTTCGACGTCGGCCTCAGTGAGCGGTTTATAGGGTACAACTTTGGCTTTTACGATTTGCTTCATAGTTCAATCTCCACAAAACCCGGCGCCCTGACCAGGTTCAAAATTGTTTTCTGCCCCACAACATCGTGCCGGGCGCGCGCGATCACATAAACACCCGGCTGAATGATGAGCCCAGGCAACACCTCGCGCGCCTCCCAATCCCAGGAGTGATTTTCCAGGCAGACCGTCTGCAGGTATTCCCACCAGATCCTGCGTGCCCGCGCCAGGTAGTGCCGCTGCATGATCGCCCCGCGTATTTCTTTCAAAACCGCCATGGGTGGTTGCCGTCGCTCAGGCTCTACGTCCCACAACTCCACTTCCCCATGCAGAAAGCTGAAACGAAAACGCGCATCCCATTCGTTCCCCCACACATGCACATGGGGCGGGCAATGCTCATCCCTGATAAACACCGAAATCACATATCCTTTGTAAGTGCCTACTCTCATCGTAACCCATCCGTTAGGTTATTTTCCGCCTGGTAACAATTTTCCCCTGTCACCCGACAACCGGCTCCATTTCCCGAAGCTGATTCACAGATTAGTAAGCACAAAAAACCCGGCGAATGCCGGGTTGTAACCACTCATGCCGAAGGCTGGAAATACCCCGCCAAGGCCCGCAAGTCCTGCTCGCTCAGCAACCCCGCGTAATACTTCAGCTGAATCCTCGCCAACAGATACGCATGCCGCGCATTCGCCAAATCGCGGCGGGCGGTGAAGAGTTGTTGTTCTGCGTCGAGCACGTCGAGGTTGACCCGCTCACCGCCGGCCACACTCTTTTTCGTTGCAGCGACCAACGCAGTGGCAGAGCTGACGGCCATTTCATAGGCACGCACTTTGGCTGCGCCGCTGGTGTTGAGGTTGAACTGCTTGCGCAACTCCACCAGCGTGGCGGAGGTTTGCGCGTCCAGCTCGTACTGGGCCTGGGACAACTGATTCGCCGCCTGGCGAGTGGAGGCCGACACGCCGCCGCCGGCAAACAGCGGCAGGCTGACCTGGATGCCGACACTGTTGGTGTCGTACTTCTGGTTGTAGCTGCTTTCCGAGTCGGAGTGGGTCTGGCGGCTGGTGGCGTACAGGCTGACCTTGGGCAGGTGACCCGCGCGCTTGCGCTTCACTTCATAGGAGGCCACGTCCAAAGCGTGGTGCTGGGATTTAAGCTCCGGGTTATTGGCCATGGCCATTTCGCGCCAGGTTTCGAAACGGTTGGGCTCCAGCGGTGGGATGTCGAATTGGCGCGTCAGCGGTGCCAGTTCTTCGATCTGCAACGGTTGGCCGACGATGGCTTCCAACTCACGCAAGGCGCTGTCCTGGGCATCCTGGGACTCGATCTCTTCGGCCTGGGCCAGGCTCAGGCGCGCCTGGGTTTCCAGCACATCGGTGCGTGTGCCTTCACCGCCCTTGAGCAGGCGATCATTGAGTTGCAGGCGCTCGGCATACGCACGTTTCTGTGCGCGACTCAGCTCGATACGTTCTTGCGCCAGCAAGGCCTGGCTGTAAGCGTTAAGCAGCCGCACCGCCAGCTCCTGGCTCTTGCCGCGAAAGCGCTCGTCGGCCATCAAGGCCTGGGCGGTGCCCTGGCGAAAACGCGCGTAGGCTTCGTAATCCAGCAGCGGTTGCTGCAGGGTCAGGGTCGATGCGTAGCTGCGGTAGTCACGGTTGCTGGTGACGTCACCCGCCGTCACTTCGGACTCGTTGCGCGAGTTGTTATAGCTCCACGACACGTTCGGCAATAATCCCGCACGCCCGATCACACGATTTTCGTCACCGGCCTCACGCTCCTGGATGGCCGCCTGAAACGTCGGGTCGTTACGCAGGGCCAAGTCGTAGGCATCCAGCAAACCCAAGGCGTGTGCCACCGAGGTACAACCGAAACACAGGGTAAACAACAACGCCTTCATTCTTCCACCAGCGCCATGTGGGTGCGATCCATCAGGGGTTTGAACAGGTAGTTGAGCATCGAGCGCTCGCCGGTCTTGACGAAAGTTTCCACTGGCATGCCCGGACGGATCTGCACCCCGTCGAGTTGCTGCATGCTGGCTGCGCTGACTTGGGCGCGCAGCGTGTAATACGGCTCGCCGCTGCGCTCATCGACTTGGCGGTCCGCCGAGACCAGCGTCACTTCGCCGGCCACCCGTGGCGTGGTGGACTGGTTGAACGCCGAGAACATCAACTCCACCGGCAGGCCCGGATGCACTTTGTCGACCATCTGCACCGGCACGCGCGCCTCCACCAGCAGGGGTTCGCCTTGGGGCACGATATCCATCAATGCCTGGCCGGGCTGGATCACTCCGCCCTCGGTGTACACGTCCAGCCCCACCACCACGCCGGATGCCGGCGCCGTGACCCGGCTGTTGGCCAACTCGAACTCGGCCGAGGCCAGGCGATTGCGCAAGTCGTCGCTGCGGGTGCGGGTCTCGGCCAACTGGCCGCGCAGGTCTTTCTGGAAGTCTTCGCCAAGTTGGCGGATGCGCAGGCGCAGTTCCATCACCTGGCGCTGCAACTGGCCGATGCGGCCGTAGTCCTCGGCGATGGCGCCGTCGATCTGGGAATACAGGCGCTCGCTGTCGAGCAGGCGGTTGCGCGGGATGTAACCGTCACGCGCCAACTCGCGCAGGCCTTGCAGCTGCTCATTCAACGCGGCCCGTTGCTGGACTTTGCTCGCCTGCGAATCCCGCGTGCCGCGCAACTGCGCCTCGGCGCCGGCGATGGTTTCGCGCAGGCCTTGTTGCTCGGTGGCCAGTGCCTGGGCACGGCTATGGAACAGTTGCCGTTGCAGGCTCAGCGTGCCGGTCGCCTCAGGATCGTTGAGCAGTTCCGGGTCGAAGGTGATCGCCGCCAGCCCTTCGCTTTCGGCACTTAAACGCGCTTCGCTGGCCAGGGATGCCAGGTACTGGCTGCGCAGGGACTGCATCTGCCCGCGCAACGGGGTTTCCTTCAAGCGCAGCAGGACCTGGCCGGCGCTGACCACATCACCGTCGCGCACGTCGATACGCTCCACGATGCCACCGGCCGGGTGCTGCACGGTCTTGCGATGGCCCGAGACCATGACCTTGCCCGGCACCGCCACGCCCTTGTCCAACGGCGCCAAGGCCGCCCAGCCGAGGAACCCGGCAAAACCGCCAAGTACCAACAGCCAGCCCAGGCGCGAGTACTTTTTGTCATCCAGCGCCAGCACATTGTTCGGGGCATCGCTGATCAACACAGGTTTGCTCTGGTTCATGCCTGTTTTCCCTCGCCGAGGCGGTAGCTCATGCTCATGGTCGATACCGGTTTGGGCGCCGCAGGTTTCTGCCGCGCTTCCAACACCCGCGCCGTGGGGCCAAAGGCCTGCAACTGGCCCTCCTTGAGGATCAGCAACTGGTCAGTCAGGGTCAGTACGTTGGGTTTATGGGTGATCAGGATCACGGTGCGGCGCTGCTGCTTGAGCTGGGCGATGGCCTGCAGCAGGGCCTGCTCGCCCACTTCATCGAGGTGGGCGTTGGGTTCATCCAGCACGATCAGCGCAGGCAGGCCGTACAGCGCACGGGCCAGCGCAACACGTTGCTTCTGGCCGCCGGACAACCCTGCGCCGCCCTCGCCCAGTTGCGTGTCATAGCCCTGGGGCAGTTGCAGGATCAGTTCATGCACGCCGGCCATTTGTGCGGCAGCGAGGACCTTGTCGGCATCGACTTCAGCAAAGCGCGCGATGTTCTCCGCGATGCTGCCGGCGAACAACTGAATGTCTTGCGGCAGGTAGCCGATGTGCGGCCCCAACTGCTGCTTGTCCCACTGGGCCAGGTCGGCACCGTCCAGGCGCACCTTGCCGGCCAAGGGCGCCCAGGCGCCCACCAGGATTCGCGCCAGGGTGGACTTGCCGCAGCCCGACGGCCCGATCACGCCCAGGACTTCGCCCGCGGCGAGGTTGAAGCCCAGATTGGCCAACGCCGGTCGACGGCTGCCGGGAGCGCAGGCGCTGATTTGCTCGACGGTGAGTTGGCCTTTGGGCTCCGGCAGGCTCATGCGCACGGGGCGCGCCGGGTTGGCCTCCAGCATTCGCGACAAGCGTTCGTACGCCAGGCGCGCCGAGCCCCACTGTTTCCACACGCCAATCAACTGATCGATCGGGCTGAGCACGCGACCCATTAGGATCGAACCGGCAATCATCATCCCCGGCGTGATATCGCCCTGCACCGCCAGCAATGCGCCCAGGCCCAGCACCAAAGACTGCAACGCCAGGCGCACGCCCTTGGACCAGGCGGTGACCGTCGCCGTCTTCTCACTGGCCAGGTTCTGCTGCGCCAGGAACGCCTGGTGCTGGTTGAACCAGCGCGCGCGCAACGTGGCAAGCATGCCCATGGCTTCGATGGTGTCGGCATTGCGCAGGTTGGCGGTGGCCTGCTGGCTGGCGCTGATGGACAGCTGACTGGCCAGGGCCATCGGTGCCTGGCTGACGTGATGGTTGACCCACGCCAGCACGATCAACAACACCGCCCCACCCAAGGCCAACAGGCCGAGCCACGGGTGGAACAGGAAAATCACCAACAGGTACACCGGAAACCATGGTGCATCGAAGAACGCGAACAACGCCTGGCCGGTGGCGAACTGGCGCAAGGTGGTCAGGTCATGCAGCGCCTGGCCCGCTGCCTGGGTGCCACCCTTGAGTTGCGCTTCGAACGCGGCGTCGTACACCCGTTGGTTCAAGCGCATGTCCATCTGCGTGCCGAGGCGGATCACCACCTGGCTGCGCACCCACTCCAACGCGCCCATCAGGCCGAACAGGCCGAGGATCATCAGCGTCAGCATCAACAGGGTCATCTGATTGCCGGAGGCCAGCACCCGGTCGTACACCTGCAGCATGTACAGCGCGGGGGCGAGCATCAGCAGGTTGATCACCGCCGAGAACAGGCCGATGTTGAAGAAGCCACTTTTATAGGCCGCAAGGGCGGCCAGGGTTTCGTTGCCGGCGTGGCGCATCTGGGGATTCTCAAAGGGTTGAGCGAGCAGCGTCGCTGCGTTGACAGGCCATACGACGCTGCGCAGAATTCGGCACCGCCGTCGCTGAAGAGTTAGAAGGCTTGGCGACGGCGGTGTAATGCGGCGAATGGGAGAGCGATCTTCCATTCGCTTTTTTCATGGCATCAGGCGGCCAGGGCGAAGTCCTGAGGCACGTCTTGCACGCCCACCAGGGCCACCTCGGAGGCGGCGACCGAAGCCGAGTCCAGATGCGCCACACCGGCAGCGGCCAGTTGATCGAACGTCGAGTTGACCGACAGGCTTGGGTCGATGTCCTTGAGCAGGGAATCGATCGCCGAGGCCAAGGCCGAGCTGTCACCGCTCATCAGGCCGTACACGATTTTGTGCACCTGGCCGTCACGGCCTTCGGACTGCAGGCTCGACAGGCCCAGGTTGGTAAAGCTGACTTCCTGCTCGGTGAGGGTGTAGCCACCGCTGCCGGCGCCGCCCGACAGGATCGTGCCCAGGTTCAGGGAGTCGATCGAACCCCACAAGGTGTGCGACGGCGGATTGAACAAGGTGTAATGCAGGTCACCGTTAGCGACCACCGCCGCGTTGCTGACCGTGCTCGACACACCATATTGGGTGCCGTCGAACGGGCCAGGATTGAAACCACCGGTGTTCGAACCCTCTTTGACCGAACCTTCACGGTGGTTCAGGTCACCAAAGTAAGCCGACCAGTCGCTCAGGTACTCGGCAACGGTGTTAGCGGCGTAGGTCGTGCTGTATGAAATAGAAATGCTCATGCAAAACTCCAAGTCATGGGGTGGTATCTCCACAGCAAGCCAGTGCCTGCTGTGGTTTTGCCCGTCACTGGGCAAAATCGGTCAGAACTGATATTCAACGGTGCCCTGCAACGTGCGCCCACGCCCCAGGGTGAAGGCCAGCACGTCGCCCAGCGGCACCAGGTAGGCGCGGTCGGTGACGTTTTCCATGGCCAGGCGCAGGGTCAGTTGGTCGGTGGCGCGGTAGCTGCTGTAGAGGTCGTAGACGGTGTAGGGCTTCCAGTCGGCCGGATAAACGCCGGTTTGCGAAGTGGTCACGCCGACGCCACCCTTTACGTAGTAGCCGCCGCTGTAGCGGGCGCGAACCCCCAGATCCAATCTGCGCTCGAAGAAGCGTGCGCCCAGGGTCGCGGTGCCGCGGTCCATCGGCATGTGTTCGGAGGAGCCCAGGATCGCACTGCAGCTCTGCGCCGCATTGGCCGCGGCGTCCGGCACCATCGCGTCTACAGGCGCACGGCTGCCCGGCCCTTTCTGGATCTTGGTGACACCGCCCAGCCACGCGGTCTTGCTGCAGAACTTGTTGCTGCCGAGCATGCGTGTGTAATTGAACTGGCCATAGGCAAACCCGGCGTCGTAATCCAGCTGGTACTCCAGGCCGCGAAAGCGCGTGGTCTCCAGGTTGTTCACATAAGCCGCATTGCCGATATTGGCGATGCCATAACCGGGCGGCTGCACGCCCAGGGCCATATAGGAGAAGTCGTCCACGCGGGTGTTGAAGTAGGACACCTTCATGCCCACGCGGTCTTCGGCGAACAACAGATCTTCCTTCAACACATTGAAGCCGACCTCCCAGGCGGTGGACGTTTCCGGCTTCAAAAACGGGTTGGGGAAAATCGACTCCGAGCCCCCGCCATGGGGCCGACCGCTGACCAGGCTTTCGGTGACTGCCGGCGGGCGCCAGCCCTTGCCGTACGTGGCGAAGAGTTGCAACCAGTCCACGCCAGGCTTGATCGACAGGCCGAAGGTCGGCGAGAAATGCCCCTCTTCCCGGTCCACGTCGTAGGTCATGGGCAAGCCGACCTGCCGGGTGGTGCCGATGATGAAGGTCCGCGTGTTCAAGCCGGTTTCGCCGCGCAGCCGATAGCGGTCGTAACGCAACCCGGCATTGAGGTTCAGCCAATCGTCGTAGTCGTAATCCAGGCGCGCGAACAGGCTGCCCAGTGCCCGATCACCCTCGGGGGTGATGCTTTCCGCCGCCGAGGCCGCCACCGCCGAGCCTGCCTCCACCATCTGGTTCGAGTCCGGCCGGACCTTGTCGTAGAAGAACTCCAGCCCATAGTTGGCCTTGAGCACGGACAGCTCGCCCAGGGCAAAGGTCGAGATGTTCTGGGCCTGGAAACCATAGGTATTGGTCTGGTAGGTGACCTCGTAACCCTTGCTGCTGCCACGGGTCAGGGTGGTCTGGTCGTTGCGGGTATCGACGTAGTAGAGCTTGGCCTTGAAATCGATCAGCGGATTGTCCGGCGTGTAGCTGTAGTCCAGCGCGAAGTTCTGCGCCGTGACATCGCTGCTGCCGAGCTTTTCCCATAACTGGGCTTTTTCGGCGGTCATCATATTCACATCGTCGTAGCCGACTTCGGTCGTCAGGTAGCTCAGTTGCAAACGCTGGTCCACCGGCAGGTTGATACCGAGCTTGAGCAGGCGGGAGCGCATTACCGACCCCGAGTAGGCGACGGTGGTGTTCTTGATCCGGTCCTGACTGTTCGGCAGGAAGGACGTGCCGGTGCGCAGATCGCCGATGCTGCCTTTGGTGCCAGGGTTGTAATCGCCGAGGTGACGCTCACTGGCAGCCACCAGCATGTCCCATACATCGGTCCCCACGGCAAACGCCGAGCTGCCGATGAAATGCGTGCCGTTGCTGCGCCCGCCCAGCCCTGTGGTCAAGCGGATGCGTCCGCCGATTTCCTTGCCGTCCTTGAGCAGGTGGGCGGCCTCGACGGTGCGAAAATTGGCCACCCCGCCGATCACCCCCGCCCCGCCCATCGTGGAGGTGGCGCCCTTTTCGATCACCACCTCAGAGAGCAATTCCGAGTCGACATACAGCGTGCCGTTACGTTGCTGGTGACCACTTTGCTGATAGTTCTGGCGCATGCCGTCCACCGACATGTTGACCCGGCCATAGTCCTGGATACCGCGGATATTCACCGACAGGCCGGGGTCTTGCTGGCTGACGGCCGAGTAGACGCCCGGCGCCTCCTCGAGCATTTCAGCGGCATGGCGCGGCGGGTTGCGATCCAGTTGTTCACGCCCGACCACACTCACCGAGTGAGGTGTTGAATACACCCAATCGTTGGGCTGCCGGCCAGTGATCGTGGTGGTGGCCAATGCCAGGGCGGCGCCACTCTGCTCAACGCGGGTCAGGGTGACCTGCCGCTCACCGTTGAAGCGATACTCCACCGGCGTATTCCCCAACAAACGCGCCAAGCCTTCCTGCACGCCGAACTGCCCCTTGACCGCCGTGCTCTGCAAACCTTCCAGGCGCTGGCTGTCGAACAGCACTTGCAGGCCGGCCTGGTCGGCGAACGCCAGTACGGCACTGCCCAGGGACTGCGCAGGGATATCAAGCATCAGCACGGCGGACTGGGCAGCATTCACCTGAGGCTGCGCGGCGAACACTGGTGCCACTGCGGCGAACAGGCCCAAGTGGATGGCCAGGGCTAACCGGCTGGCGGTGATACGCCCCTTGTTGAGTGCTGACATTTCTGTTGTTCCCTGCGCTAAGCGGTTTTGTTTATGCGAATGCTTCTCACCTAGCAAGACGTGCGACGCGCAGGAAGTCAGTAAGTCTTTTTTGAAAGTTTTTTTCTGAAGGCAAACAACCCTGGAGGCGCGAGCTTGCTCGCGAAGAACGCGTGGGCGCCGCGTTTATCCTGAATGCACGCGTTATCGTTGACGATTTTCGCGAGCAAGCTCGCTCCTGCAGCAGGGAGGGATCAATAGATCAGGCTGAGGCCTGCCAGGTCCAGGCGTTGCACTTGCAGTTCCTGGGTGAGGGTGCCAAGGGCGGTGTCGAGCATGTCGAGCCGGAACACGCCACTGACTTCGCGATCGCCCAGCGCCGAGTCGGTCAGCACCACGCGCCCGGGGCGGTAGCGGTTGAGTTGCTCGATGACTTTGGCCAAGGGCTGGCGATCGAAGATCAGCACGCCGCGTCGCCAACTGGTGGCGCGTTCCACATCGAGCTGCTCCAGGGGCACGATGCCTTCCTGGAGGTTGTAGCGTGCCGCCAGGCCTTCCTTGACCACCCGGTCGGCGTGGCCCTTTTTCGGGATGGCTTGCAGGGACACCTCGACACTGTGCTCCAGCACACCGACCCACGCCTGGCTATCGCCCTCGCGCTCCACCACAAACCGCGTGCCCAGCGCCCGGGTCTGCCCGCCGGCGCTCTGCACCACGAATGGCCGGGTTTCCTCGCCTACCATCGGCGCCACATCAAAGATCGCCGAGCCCTGCAGCAAGCTGATGCGTCGTTGCACACCGTCGTAATCCAGGCGGATGGCACTGCCGGAATCCAGCTCCACCTTGCTGCCATCGGCCAGGTGCACGGTGCGCACCTCGCCCTTCTGGGTGATGTAGTCGGCTTGCATGCGCAGCAGGATCTCCGGCCCGCGCACCCAGCCCACACCGGCCACCACCACGACCAGTGCGACGGCGGCCGCGCGTTGCCATGGCCGTCGCCGCTGCGTGCGGCGCACGGGTATCGTCGTCGCTGGCGGGCGCTGACGGTGCACCGGTTCCTCCTTGTAGACGTCGCCCAATGCCGCCCATGTCTGTTCGGCAAAGCGCAATGCCGCTTCATGGCGGCTGTCGCAGGCGATCCAATGCTGCAGTTCGGCCTGCTCCTGATCGGTCAGGGCACCGGCGTGCAAGCGCACCGCCCACTCGGCGGCCGCCTCGGTAATGCTGTGCTGTTGCGGACCCTGGCTATTCACGTGTGAATCTCGAATTTTTCGTTATGTAACGCTGTGACGACTGACCTGGCGTTTTTCGGTAATTCATTCGTCGGATGGTGCCACCTCGTCGTCCTGCATGCGCTGCATCACGTAGGCCAACGCCTTGGCCAGGTGCTTTTGTACGGAGCTGTCAGAGATGTCCAGGTGCCGGGCGACCTGGGCGTGGGTCATGCCTTCGATGCGGTTGAGACGGAAAATCTGCTGGGTGCGCTCCGGCAACTCCGCCAGTGCCTGCTTCAATGCCTGTCGCTGTTGCTGCGCCATTGCCTGAGCCTCCAACCCGGCCACTTCATCTTCAATCTCGGCCAGCGCCTCGTGGGGCACGGAGTCTGTCTTGCGCCGCGCTTCCTGGCGAATATGGTCGATCAGCAGATTGCTCGCCGTTCGATAGAGATAGCCCTGGGAGTTGTCGATGCGCTCGCCGGCCGGTTTTTCCGCCAAGCGCAGGAAACTCTCCTGCACCAGGTCTGCGGCCAACTGCGGGTCCCGCACCTTGCGCGCCAGATACCCGCGCAGGGTATCGGCATGCTTGAGAAACAGGCCCTTGAGATCCACGTCCGACAAACCGACTCCCTGGAATGTTAAGGAAACAGGCGGGCATCTTAAGCGTTGTCGAGAATGATTTTCAATTGATATCTAATCTGATTCCAGCTGACACAGGCCCGAATAACAGTTCGGTAATCGAACACATCCGCCGCCATCAATTGACCAAATTAACCAACCAGTACATTTTATCCGCACAACTGACAAGAACTGTGGAGATCCCCTATGCCGCCCATCGTGCTGGTGCTCAACGGCCCCAACCTCAACCTGCTCGGCACCCGTGAGCCCGCCACCTACGGCCATGAAACCCTGGCCGATGTCGCCGCCCTGTGTGGTCGCAGCGCCGAACAACTCGGCTTGAAAATCGAATTTCGCCAGACCAACCACGAAGGCGAATTGCTCGACTGGATCCACGGCGCTCGCGCCCGTTGCGCCGGCATCGTGATCAACCCGGCGGCCTGGACCCACACCTCGGTGGCGATTCGCGATGCGCTGGTGGCCAGTGAAGTGCCGGTGATCGAAGTGCACCTTTCCAACGTGCATGCCCGCGAAGAGTTTCGTCATCACTCCTTTGTATCGCCCATCGCCAAGGCGGTGCTCGCCGGGTTCGGCAGCCATGGCTACCACCTGGCCCTGGCGCACTTCAGCCAGTTGCTCAAAGGCTCATCCCGATGAAACCACCCATTCTTGCCGGCCTGATCGGCGCCGGTATCCAGGCCTCCCGCACACCTGTCCTGCATGAACAGGAAGGTGATGCCCAAGGCCTGCGCTACCTGTACCGCCTGATCGACCTTGAACCCCTGCACCTGGACATCACGCCCTGCCCGACCTGCTGCACGCCGCCGAACTCATGCACTTCACCGGGCTGAACATCACCTACCCGTGCAAGCAGGCAATCCTGCCGTTGCTCGATGAATTGTCCGACGAGGCCCGCAGCATTGGCGCGGTCAACACGGTGGTTCTCAAGGACGGCAAACGCATTGGCCACAACACCGATTGCCTGGGGTTCGCCGAAGGCTTTCGCCGCAATTTGAATGATGTCGCCCGCCAGCGCGTGGTGCAGATGGGCGCCGGTCGGGCCCAGGTTGGCGACCACCTGGAAAACGCGATGGCCAAGGCCGATGGTTTGGTGAACACCACGCCGATGGGCATGGTCAAGCTGCCCGGCACACCAGTGCCCGCCGCCTTTTTAAGGGCAGACCTGTGGGTGGCGGAGATTGTGTATTTCCCACTGGAAACCGAATTGCTGCGGGATGCCCGTGCCTTGGGTTGCCGTACGCTGGATGGCGGCAACATGGCGGTGTTTCAGGCGGTCAAGGCGTTTGAGTTGTTCAGTGGGGAGATGCCGGATGCTGGCGCACTTCCAAAGCATGAATATCTGACAGTAGAAACCGAATCCAAATGTGGGAGCGAGCTTGCTCGCGAATGCGGTGGGTCAGCCAACTGATTCGTGACTGAAACACCGTATTCGCGAGCAAGCCCGCTCCCACAGGGATTGCACTCCGCCCTGAGTACTCAGGCCTGCAAGTAACGCATAACCGAATCGCAAATCATCTCGCGATGCCGCTGCTTGATCGCCTCGTCCGACAGTTCGATCTGAAAGATCTCACTGAACGTGTGGCGGTTGGACACGCGGTAAAAACTGAACGAGTTGATCAGCAGGTGCACGTCCAGTGGCTCCAGGCCTTCCCTGAACACTCCCATTTCCGCGCCACGGCGCAACGTCGCACCCAGCGCTTCCAGGATGTTGCTGTTCATCGCCTTGATCGAGTCCGAGCGCTTCACGTATTCGGCGTTGTGAATATTCTCGATGCTGACGATGCGCACGAAATCCACGTTCTGGTCGTGGTGGTCAAAGGTGAATTCCACCAGCCGGCGGATCGCTTCACGCGGTTCCAGCGCCGTGAGGTTCATGCGCGTTTCGGTATTGCGGATGTCGCCGTAAAGCTTCTCCAGCACCTCGACGTACAACTGCTCCTTGCTACCGAAGTAGTAATAGATCATGCGTTTGGAGGTGTGGATACGCTCGGCGATGGCGTCCACGCGAGCGCCGGAAAGGCCCTGCTGGACAAACTCGACAATGGCTTCTTGCAGTATGTTTTCGCGGGTCTTTTCCGGATTGTTCTTACGACTCTTGCGGGGTGCCTCGGAGGTCATGGTGCGCTCACGGCCAGTGTTATGCAGGCACCGATTATGGGCCGCGATGCTTCCCGAAGGAAGCACCTGCCCGGCCGTTATAGCCGCGCCTGGCGTACCGCAGCGCTGCGGGACTTGGCCAACCCCGCGTACCGTTCAGTCGCATCCTGCGCATGCGCGGCACCTGGGCCTTCGCCCTTGCCTACTCGCTGACCGCGCCGGTGTTCTGGTTCTACCTGTATTGGCTGCCGCCGTTCCTGAACCAGCAATACAACCTGGGCATCAACGTGACCCAAATGGGCATCCCGCTGATCATCATTTACCTGACCGCCGACTTCGGCAGCGTGGGTGGGGGGATTCTGTGTTCGGTTTCGGCGGCATGTGCGCGGCCATCGGCGGCATGTTCATGACCCAGATCGTCGGCCACATCCTGACGGTGACCAACAACAACTACACCGTGTTGTTCACCTTGATCCCGGCGATGTATTTCATTGCGCTGACCTGGATGTACTTCATGGCCCCGCGCAAGATCCCGACCGTAGACGTCTAGGCTATCTGCGCCGCTGCTGCCAGGCAGCGGCCAGCCCGCTCATGCAGATCACCCCGATGCCGACCACCGTGGTCAGGTCCGGGGTGTGGTTGAACACCAGCCAGCCCAACAACCCCGCGAACACGATCTGGCAATAGCCGAACGGCGCCAGCAAGGCCGGCGCCGCGAAGCGGAACGCCTGGGTCAGCATCAAGTGCGCGGTCATCCCGCACGTGCCCAAGGCCAGCATCAACACGCCATGCCACAGCGTCGGGACCTGCCAGAAGAACGGCACCATCGCACTCATCACCAAGGTATTGCACAGCCCGGCGAAGAAGTTGCTGGTGGTGGGCGTGTCGTACTGGCTGAGGATACGCGTCAGCAGTTGGTAGAAGCAGAAGAACAGCGCCGAACACAGCGGCAGCAACACCGCCGGGGTGAACAGTTCGCCGCCGGGATGGATGATGACCAGCACGCCGACAAATCCGCAGATCACCGCCAGCCATTGGCCACGCGTCACGTGCTCGCCGAGCAGCGGCACCGAGAGCGCCGTCACCAGGATCGGCGCCAGGAAGTTCACCGCCGTGGCTTCCGCCAGCGGGATGTAATGCAGCGCCGCGGTGAAAAACAGGCTGGTGCCCAACAAGCAAAGCGCCCGCACCACTTGCATCCCCGGCCGCTTGCTGCGCAGCACCCGCAGGCCCGATTGCGGCAGGAAAATGCCGGCCATCAACAAGGTGTGTACCAGGTAACGGGCCCATACCACCATCACGATCGGGTAGAACCCCGCCAGGTATTTGGACAAGGCGTCATGGCTGGAAAACAGAAACGTCGCCACCACAATCAGCAGGATGCCCTTGAAAGGGTGGTTGACGCCGGAAAGCGGGGTACTGACAGTCATTGAATTCTCTTGCGTGGCGCGCGGTAGGACTCAACCCGGTAATCTAGCAGCCGGGCCGGACGCTGCCCCAAGAGCATAACCAAACACCGTGCGAACAGCGCACTAAATCACCGGATTCGAGTCCAACGCTGCACCTTAGCCCCTGCGCTGTACACTTTTTAACCAAGGCCCTGCCGCTATGAAGAAAACACTGTTTGTTCTTTCTGCCCTTGCCCTGCTCACTGCCTGCAATCAGGAGTCCAAGGACGCGCCCAAGCCCGCGCCGCCTTCCGTGCAGGCCACCCTGGTGCCGCAAACCCCGCCCACCGACAAATGGGTCGGCAAATGGATCGGCGTCGAAGGCCTCAACCTGACCATCGCCAAGGACGACAGCATCGGCCGTGGTCACTACATCCTCACCATGCAGTATGGCCTCGACGCCGATGAGTCGGGCACCTTCAAGGGTGAAGCGGCGGAGGACGGCATCGCCTTCGCCCGTCCGGATGGCCCGCAACTGCTGCGTGCCGGCGACGGTGCAGCTACCGGACTGAAATGGCTGGCGGATAAAAAGGATTGCCTGGTGGTGGATACCGGCGAAGGTTACTGCCGCGACTGAAGCGGTTTTGCTGACACAAGTTTCATCTGGCGCCCCTGCCGGGACCGGCCGAGAGCAGCGATACTACGCAGCTCTCGAACCTGTCGGACAGCCGGGCTGGCGCCATTCCTACGCACCAACAACACTGTTCCAGAGTTCATCGAGAGGATTGCCCCATGCTATGGAAAAAAGGCCGACGCAGCGACAACGTGGTGGATGCCCGCGATGACAGTGGAGGCGGTGGGGGCGGCAAGGGCCTGAGCCTCACGGCCATCGTGCTGATCGTCGGCATCGGCTGGCTGACCGGCCAGGACCCGTTGCAGATCCTCGGCCAACTGACCGGCCAGATGGAACAGGCGCCGTCGGTGAGCACGCAGTCGCGCCAGGCGCCTGCGGCCAACGATGAGCAAGCTGATTTTGTCCGCGCCGTACTGGGCGATACCGAAGACACCTGGGGCCAGGTGTTCAAGGAAAACGGGTTGGTCTACAAGAACCCGAAACTGATTCTGTTCCGCGGCCGGGTGAACTCGGCCTGCGGGGGCGCCACCTCGGCCAGTGGCCCGTTTTATTGCCCGGCGGACCAGCAGGTGTACCTGGACCTGGATTTCTTCCGGGAAATGTCGCAACGCTTCCAGGCCGCCGGCGATTTTGCCCAGGCGTATGTGATTGCCCATGAAATCGGGCACCACGTGCAGACGCTGCTCGGTATCTCGTCGAAGCTCCAGGCCGCGCGCCAGCAGGGCCGGCAGATGCAAGGCGATGGCGGCCTGCTGGTGCGCCAGGAACTGCAAGCCGACTGTTTCGCCGGCGTGTGGGCCAACCGTGCGCAAAAGCGCCTGAACTGGCTGGAGCCCGGCGACATTGAAGAAGCACTGAATGCGGCCAACGCCATTGGCGATGACCGCTTGCAGCAACAGGGTCAAGGGCGTGTCGTGCCGGACTCGTTTACCCACGGCACCTCGGCACAGCGGGTTCGCTGGTTCAAGACCGGCTTCGCCCAGGGCCAGATCACTCAATGCGACACTTTTACCGCCAAGAGTCTTTAGATGAATAAACCATTGGGATTGCTGTTGGGCTTGTTGATTACCTGTTCCTCCTCCACCTGGGCCGCCGAGAAAGCACATGGCGTCAAGGTGGTCAGTCCCGATCGTTTTCACCTGGAGGCCGGCGACTTAAGCCTGGGCTTGAGCCAGGACTGGCGCCAGCCGCTGCCACAGGTCACCCGCGCGCTGATCATCGTGCATGGCCGCCTGCGCAATGCGCAGACCTACCTGCAAAGCGGGGAAGACGCCGCCGAGCACGCAGGCCAGGCCGCCAACACGCTGGTGATTGCGCCGCAGTTTCTGAATGAATCCGACGTGAAGCGCAACCACCTGGACAACCAGGTACTGCGCTGGAATGGCAATGACTGGATGGCCGGCGAGCCCTCCGTCGGCCCCGGCCAGGTCAGCTCCTACGGCGCCCTCGACCAGATCATCAAGCACTTGGGCAACCGCAAGCTGTTCCCGGCACTGCAGGAAATCGTGGTCGCCGGCCACTCTGGCGGCGGCCAAGTGGTGCAGCGTTTCGCCCTCACCGGCCACGATCACCCGACCCTGCAAACCGAAGGCATCAGCTTGCGTTACGTGGTGGCCAACCCGTCGTCCTACGCCTACTTCACCCCGCAGCGCCCGGTGAAATTCGACACCGCCAGTTGCCCCGGCTTCAACGACTGGAAGTACGGCATGCAAAACCTGCCGGCCTACGCCAAGGGTCAGAGCGCCGAGCAGCTTGAGCAGGCCTACGTGTCCCGCAACATCACCTACCTGCTGGGCCAGCAAGACACCGACCCCAACCACCCGGCGCTGGATAAAAGCTGCGCCGCCGAAACCCAGGGCGCGTATCGCCTGATTCGTGGGCACAACTATTTCGACTACCTCAAGCAGCGGCATCCGCAGTTGAGCCATAAGCTGGTGGAAGTACCGGGGGTTGGGCATAACGGCGATGGAATATTCACGTCACCGGAAGGGCAGAAAGTACTCTTCCAATAACCCCACATTCCTGTAGGAGCCGGCTTGCCGGCGATGAGGCCCTCGAGTCATGCACTGACCTAAAGGGCGCC
>NZ_JFCA01000059.1 GCF_000612585.1 Pseudomonas sp. CHM02 | reverse complement strand
TGTGCCCAACCAAGACATTTTGCGGTGCTCAGCGCGGCTAATGTACGTCGTCACCACGCTTCTGGCCCCGCATAGCGCCTTAGTCTCCAAGTAATGTACGCGCGTTCATCGCTCGCGAACTCAGTTTCATTGGTGGCCAACGCATTGAGTCATCGAGGTGTGTCTCCAGCTTCTTTTTGGGGATGGCGATGCGGTATCCTGTCTCGACGCTTAACAGGATGCTGTTTTATCTAGATATCATGCCAAGCATGCGAAAAGGTCTACATATCCCTATTCGTCCATCAGTCTCACTGCTAATATCCTTCTATAGAGCAGAATTCGGCGACTTTCTGGCCGTTAGATTGATGAAGAAGCTAGAAATTTCGGCAATGGATGAGCGACTGGTAACTGAGGAAATATGAAAGCAAAAATCGTGCCGTATAACGAGAAGCTGGGACATGCGATCCGTAATGTCTTATTCGTATTCGAATTTGCTCAGCACGTAGTGCCTCAGGCCATGCTCGCTTTCAAGCCAGGTACCGACTTGCATAATTCACTAAAATCTTTGCTACCAAAGTATGGTGAACAGCAACAGTTTGTAGTTAATTTTTCAAATGATAATAGTTTCGTTCACCAAGGTTTTCCACAGCCTTCACTGGCCACGGGCGTGACCTTTGAAAAAATCAAAGAGGATGGCGAGCCAGCGCTGGGTCTTAACATTCAAGGGAACATGTTATCGATAGTTTGCGGTGATTATACTCGATGGGAAGAGGTTATCTCTAAAGTTAACTCGGTCATTGAAGTTATCGCGAGCTGGCTGCGAGAGTTTGCAGTATTTGCCAGCCTCACTCTGCAATATCTAGATGAGTTTAAAGTTTCTTTTGAGACGGGCGAATTTGCGCCTTTAACAGATCTCTTTGTAAGTGGTTCGCCATACTTGGTGCCTAACTTTGAGAATGTAAACCGTGACTTCCATTCTCATCACGGCTTTTTTTCCGATCCCGAATTTGCGATCGCAGGTCGTCTCTTAACGAATGTGAACGTTAACGTGGTTAATATCGGTAAAGATATCAATGTTCAGATTCAGACCACTCACAAGTACTTGGCAGCTGCGCATTTAACTATCGGCGAGGAGGGTCTGAAAGGCTTGATCGGCGATGCTTATGAATATCTACATCAAGAAAATAAAAAAATAGTAGGCAGTATGTTGACTTCGGAAGTGAAGAAAGCAATCTCATTTGATGCTAGACGGAAAGAGGGATAATAATGTCTACTGCACGAGATTATTACTATGCTCATACTTATCAGTATGCTGAAAGCATGTCTATGGCTTTGTATTCCTCTGGTGGAACTAATGGCCAAATTCAGCCGAGCACAGTTGGGTCTTATAACCTGGTAAATGAGACCCTTTTGCCGTCTACTCTTGAATCTAGTAAGGCGATGAACTTGAGAGCATTGTATCAAGAGCTAGCCAGCTATTCTGCTCTTAAGCCTGGATGGGACGGTTATGATGCAGATGTTGCCTCATCTGAATCGCAAATTGACGCGAGGGTATTCGTATCTTCTCTTCCGCCGCGCCTCATTTTGCCCAAGCCTATGATAGCTTCTGATGGTGAGATTTCTTTGTACTGGGACCTGAGAGGGGCTTATTTAGAAGCTTCGTTCCCTGGCGATGGCACTTTCCACTATATATTCAACAAAGGGCCGATTCGCTTTGCCAGTGACGACCACCCTGTCACCTCGCCAGTATTAAGCGCTGAATTTTTGTCATTTTTAGAGGCGATCTGATTGCATGGAGTGCAGAGTTTTCTTTGACTCTTTGCCTCTCGAGCGGCCGGATGTCAAAAAAAGGGCTACGTTGATTGATGAGAAGTACGCTAATGGCTTCTGTGAGTCGCAATCGGTGAGTCAGGCATCATCGGGGGTCGTACGGGACGAGGAGTTCGTTCACCGTTATGTGTTTTCACCTGTCCACATGGATGGTGATAAGGTCAAGACGGCTTTCTTCAGTGATTGCCAGCACGGTGGGCTTTCTTGCCAACGTTCTGACGAGCACGTCGCTGATGCGCAAATTCATGATCGGGGCCACATGATGGTAGCGCTGTATAACGAAGCGCGTAACGATTCTGATGATCCGCGCACCTATCTAGGTGTTGTTACGGCTAAATGTTGCGATATTAGAATGCTCAAGCCTCGGCCAGAGGTTGCAGATCAGATGGCCGTCTGGGATCAACCGATGATGGCGATTTATGATACGGCAAAAATTGAAGACGAAAGGCACATCGACATTTTTCAGTTAGCAGTGGGTCGAAAAAAGTCTGAACTGAAGCAAGCACGTAGGGACTTGGCCTTGGTTTTCACTGATGCTCCTGCAATCTAAACTTTAGTTAATTTATTAAGTATCCGGTTTATAGTTCGCTCGATGGATTTACTACTGGCACGCTTAGATCGTAAACATCCATCATTGATTCATCTTTGTGGCCAGATGCCTGCTGTTTGTCTGCCCGGGTACCCACCGTGTCGGTGATGCCCTTGCGCTTGAAGTCGTGCATCCCGAAGCGCTGCTCTTCTGTGAGGATTCCTTTATCGATCGCCTGGACGATCAGCCTCTGGAAGGCTGTGTCGAGCCCGGACTTGGACAACTGCCTGCCAGTTGCCGATATGATCAAGAAGCGCTGGTCTGCGCGGATCGGCACCGGCACGCGCTTGCGCTCCCAGGTTTCCGTTCTGACGGACTTGGCTGCATCCCATGCGTCTCGCAGGCGCGTCGACCAACGGACAATATTGTCCCGGCTTCCCTTGCGGCGGTTGGTAAGCACGCCCTCGGCGAGTTCGTTCTCATCGGTGAGGGTGATCGTCTCGATACCGCGCAGGCGGCAGAGGTACCCGATCTCCATCACATACCAAAGGTAAGGCGAGCAGGCCCCGGGCTGGCCGCTCTTGAGCTGACCCTGCTGCTTCGCGAACCTGATCAGGTTGACCATGACCGTATCGTCTGGAAGACGGCGCTGCTTGCGCTCTTTCGGCGACTCGATGCCCTTGGCTGGGTTGTCTTTCACGAATCCCCGGTTACGGCCCCACTGCATCACGCGGCGCAGGTAGCGCAGGGCGTGAGCGGCCTTTGAGGGTTTTCCCTCTTGGGCGATCTTATCGATGATCCGCTGGACCAGTGCCGGCGTGAACTTCAACACTGCCAACTCGCCCAGCGGCTTGCCAAGCTTCGTCGGGAATGCCAGAAGCACGTCGCGGGAATAGACGTAATCGTCGTGGGTTTTCTCGCTGAGCACCTTGTACTGGTCGCTCTTGTGGAACTCGTCACAGAGGTACTGCAGGCTGTCACGGTCTACGCCATTGCGCTCCTCGATAAGCCGGTGAAGCTCTGAAAGCGTTACGTTGCCTGCGCACAGGTTCTGCCGCTGGCGCCGGCCCGCTTCGTTGAAATACAGGATGTACCAGCATCCCGCCCCGCGGTGGTCGAAATACACCGAGCGCGGCAGGGCCGTCTGGTCAATATGGCCAGGGATATTCGGGTTGTGCTGGCGCTTCCTTCCTCGCTTCATACAATGTCCGCGTCATACTTTTCTTGATCGATTGGCTTGAGGCCGCCCGCCTGGTTGACCAGGTCGACGGTGGTCCAAGGTCCCTTCCTTCCGAGGAATATCCGTATTCCTTCCCCGCGCAACGCCTTCTCCACGTCAGCACGCCGCGTATAGCCGGTGATCCGCTGCAACTCCTCGAACTCTATTACTCTAGCTGCGCTCATGTCTGCCCGCCTTCGTGTCGCGACACGTTTTCGTTATCCGCGAATGGTGTCGCGACAAAGCCTAAATAAAGTTTCATGCTGGCCAAGTTGCTCGCCGGTTTCTTAGCGTTTAACGTCGAATGGCTGAGCTTCCTTTCCTCGTTTTTCAGACGTCCACTGGTGTGGAAAGGAAGCCCGGCTCTCTCCGAGCACTGTCCTGATGGGCTGCCGCAGTTGTTCTGCTGGAAGCCTGGTTGTACATTCACTCCGCCGGCCCTCTTTGCTACAAAGCCTTGCGGAAGTCTGAATGAGCTAGGAAGGCTGGCATTCATCACCGTATAGCCTTTCCTGGTGGCAACGCCGGCTTCGACTCAATGAAGCTGCTGGCGCTGTTCTCGCCGCCAATGTGGCGGAAGTAATCGATCTCTACCTTGGCGCTCTCGATCAGCACCCGGCTGATGTCAGATACGGACTGGGCGCGCGATACTTCCTTGGCCAAGTCTTCGTCTGTGGCTTCGCGCACGGCTTCAAGCTGTGCAAACAAGTGGTCGCGCAGATCGCTCAGTTTGTTCTTCATGATTTCTTCTCCCGTATTGCTCTCTTGAGGTCCTGCTGGGCCAGGATCACGTCCTGCAACTCAGCGGGGTATTTGCGTACCTGGTTACGCCTGCAATGCTCGTCCTTGGTCACCAGCTTGAGGTTGGCCAAGGTCGTGTTTTTGATGTTTCCGTCCTCCGCGACAAGCACGCAGTCGTCGGGAACAGGGCCGTTCGCCTGCTCCCAAACCCATCGATGCTCCAGCACCCACTTGCCGCTAGGTAGCTTCACTCGGATGTAACGCCCGTCATCCCGTCGCTCTCCAGGCTCAACCCAGTTGTGGCTTGATGGGCCGCGAGGGTAGGACCTGAAGCGGGTGGCATTCAGGATCGACTGGTCGCGTCTCAATCCCAGGCCTGCGGCCTTGTTCTTGATCTGTCCTGCCGTCTTGCCAATTCTGATTTCCAACTCAGGCATCGGCGTGAGCGGGTATAGCCCGGTCAGCAGAGCGACTTCTTTCTCTGTCCACTTGCGCCCGATCCCGTCTTCACGCACGTTCATCGCCACGCTGAAAGTGGTCAGCCAGCACCCGGCGCGCGTCGATGCCGCACGATGTCGACAGCTTGTAAATTTGGCCGAACGTGGTTTCCCGACGCTGCAGGGCATTGAACAGCTCGATTAGGCGTTGGCCCACCGGCCCGTTGCGGCGACTCATAGATGAAACCTCTCTTCATCCCTGCGAGCGGATGGGGTGCTCGCAGGGGTTGGCTGGTCCAATGTGCTGTTTGAAACCGAAGATGGCTGGCGCAATTGGCTGTCCGGCAAGCAGCTGATTCCGCCCTGCATTGTGATGAAGCAGGTAACAGCCCGGGTTGAGTCGTGCTGCACACTGATGATTTGCTCGCCGGCCGAGGCCTGGCCCGCGATCAGCAGCAGGATCATGGTGATCAGTTCGCGCATGGCTCCACCTCCTGCTCACCAGGATGCGCTTTCATCGCAAGATCAATTTCGGAGTCGAGGTCTTGCTCGATCAGCATGTTGCCGGACTTGTCGCGCGGCACCAGGTCTTGGCGCGGCGTGTCGAATGCAACGTCTCGCAGCCACTCGTAGCGCTTGGCGTTCGCCGCCATTCGCACGCGATCGTCGATGTGCATCGACTGAGCAGCCATCGCATCAACCGAAGCAGCACTCTGGATCTTGTCCTGCAACTCCCAGATCGCTTCCATCACCTCACGCGACTCGGCCCACATCTGTTCGCTCGGCTCGATGCCGTGGCCGAGAGCTGCGTCCAAGCCGCCGCATTTGGCGTCGATGCGCCTCAGCAGGTCGAACATCTCCTGGGCATGGGCCGCGAGGTGGGCGGGCGAGCCCAGGGCTTGCTGCTGCAACTCGGCCTGCATCTGACGGTCGTCACGCTCTTCGCCCAACACCATCTGCAGGTCTTCGTCGCTGGCGCCAGCGATCACCGCCATGCCGCGGCCGATGGCTACTGGCATACCCAGGCTGACGAACTGACAGATGTTTTCGAGCGTGGAGCCAGCCTGCGCCTTCAGCACGATGGTGATGCGTTCGGGCACCGTTGGAATGGGTGCTGATGTTTCGGTGGTGCTCATGCGGATCTCCAGTGCGGCCGAAGCCGCGGAAGCAATTGAAGGAATGAATTACTGAAGGATTCTGCGGACAGGGCGCGCGAGCCGCTCGTTGTACTTGCCGCTGAGGTCGAGCCAGCCATCTTCAAAGTCCATGAAGTAGGCGGTGTGGGCGGAGCGCTGCGTGCTGCTGATGTACCAGTCCTTCGCGAACGCCTCAGGCAAGTAAAAGTAGCCGTGGTGCAATTCGCCGGAGGAGGGCAGGTAGAAGTCGTTGTGACCATCGCAGATGTAGGCGTATGCCGCCTCGGCAGCTGGGTGCGAGCCGTCGCGATTGACCAGAATGGCGGTGTTGGCGAGGCCGTCGATGTTGCTGGTGGCCTGGACGTCGGTGCCGTACTCGCCATAGGCGTGCCTGCCCACGTCGATGCTGGCGAAGATGATGTGGCACAAGCCTTCGGGGTAGTGGCGTAGACCGCCATAGATCCCGCCCTGGCCTGGCCAGTAATCTCCGATGGCTGGTGGAGTAATGCTTGCCGGCGAAGGTCGGATAGGGGTAGTGACGGTTTTGGCCAGAGCATTCAGCAGGATCTGTTGCTGATGTTGGCTGTCCAGGTACTGTCGGGTGGCTTTCACGAAAACGCTGTTCATGCTGCGATCGTCGGCTTGGGCTGCGGCTTCAATTGCGGATCGCAGGCCGTCTGGCAGGCGGACCACAAACTTGTCAGCAGTGCGTGAATCGTATTGTTTTGAGGTCATTTCACTTTCTCCAGGCCGAACGAATCCCGGCCGCGCTGTTGGCTTTCGCAAAAATCAGGTTTGGGTTAGGCGATAAATACGCCCTGGAAATGGTCGCTATCGTGATGCTGCGGATCAGGGTTCGGGGCGATTACTCCAACTACCTGAATCAACCCAAGCGAGAACGCTTTCGCTACGAGAGCGGCGCGGCGAGTAACGCCCAGTTTCGTAGTCAGCGACAACAGGCGCTTGTCCACAGTATCTGGCGATACGCCCAGGTCGCGCGCTGCTTCTTTCGAGGTCTGACCAGAGGCCACCGCCATCAAGCACTGAAGCTCACGCGGAGCTGCCCCGCGGCCCAAAAAGCCTATGAAGCCTGCGAAGTTGATGGTGGTGGCGGTCATTCTGATAGCTCCGTGCGGGTTACGATGGAGCGAATATAGGTTAGCCTTTATTATGGTGTCAACAGGCATGCCTTTATTTTTCATTAATCACCACACCTCATTCAACTTTGGGTAGGCTAAATTTTTGCTGTACGTATATACAGTTAATTGGGAGGTGGTTATGGCGAAGGCAAAACAACAATCTACCCTTGCCGTACGGCAGGCAATGAGCGGATTGGAGCGCTTGGGCTTAAGGGTTTCATCAATGATCAACCACCCCACTGCGCAGCATCAGCGCTGGGTCACGATCCACCGCCTGGATACGGATGGTGACCGGGAGTGGGAAGAGGTGATGGGGCTTCTCGCTGAGACGGACGATCTGGAAATGACGTTCAACGATGAAAGCGAGTCAGTGACATTGAGATGGGAGGCCCCTTCTGACGATGACCGGCCTGTAGAGGCTGCTGATTTTAATGTGGTGGAAGAGGTTGCGCCGTTCTGACATCCACAACAAAGCCCGGAAATTATCCGGGCTTCTGATTGGCTTCAGCTTCCACAAGGATCCAGGTCAAACCTTCTTGGCATTCCATATCAGAAGTACCTTGGCATGGATTGTCACGTCTTCAACCCGCGCTTGCTGATTCTCATAATGTTTGTTGTCTGAGATCAGGCGGAAGTGATCTGCGTCCATCACTTGAATGCGCTTAATGTAGAGCAGTCCATGCCAGGACATGACGTAGACACCATCCCCAATAAACTCATTAACTCCGCGGTCAACGATCACGGGGTCTTTGTCGTTGATTGTGCCTTCCATGCTCTGGCCCCAGCCAGTTATCACCGCCAGCGCCGAAAGAGAGGTGTAAGTGACGCCTTTCTCGCGCAGAACATCCTCCCGCACGACAAGGTTTCGAATTGCCTCGTTGTAGTCAGCAGGTACCTGGCCATGCCCCATCGCGGCTCTGATGTCGTACTGAGGAATGAGTATTTCGTCGGGCCGGACCTTCAGCGCCTGCGATTCTGCGGGCATGACCGTAACCTGCCCCGAGGATGCGTCATTCACGGCGGCCAGAATTTTGCTGCGAGCCTCTTCTGGTAATCCCTTGCCAATTCTCGCAAGCATGGATCTGACTTGGTCGGCGGAGCTCATTTGAGCCTCTTCCTGCGCCTGAGTGCGCTCGCCTGCCTCCGGGGAGCCAACACCCTCCGCAAGCCACAGGGGGTCGACGCCGCAAACCGTAGCGATTTTCACTAGATAAGCGCTCGTTCGGGAAAGTCCGCGTTCGATTTCAGACACGGAAGCCTGCTTTATTCCAGCTCTGTCAGCGAGTTCGGACTGGGTTAATTCGGCCTTTTTGCGAGCGTATTTGAGGCGATCTTTAAGTTCCATAGTTGCTCAATTTAATGGTTTGCCTTTTAGCTTGCAAAAAGGAGTGCCTTTAAAATACAGTAAAGGCATACCTCTATTAGGTCGTGTGAGATGGCGAATGTATTTGAAGAGCTAACTACCTTCTTCGGCGGTCAAGTCCCGCTGGCGAAAGCGCTAGGTGTAACTCAGGGAACCGTCAGCGGATGGGTCAGGGGGGTTCACGGCTGCTCGGCAGAAATCGCCTTCCTGATCGAGCGCACGACCGGCGGGAAGTTTTTGGCGTCCCGGCTCCGTCCATCGTTGGCAAGCGCCTCGCCAACCTTGAATCAAACGATACGCCAAGCCTCATCGAATGGTCAGTCCACTGATGGTGCTGGGAATCCATCCAGTACAGCAAGATGCGTCGCGTAGTGATCACGCAGACCATTGAACATTATCGCCAGCGCATCGTCTGGCCTTGCATTCCCGGAGACCGTGCTATGCGCTCAAGCATCTATACCGCCCGCTCGCCCAGGGTAGGTCGCAGCTCTCTCATTGAGAGGTTGCATAAATTTGTGACGTGTAACGATGGGTTGGACCTGAAAGACACGCACAAAAAAGCCCGCTGTTGGATGCGGGCTTCTTAATCGTCACTTGGTTGGACAAGTGATTTGGTACTTCTTCGTTCTGGAGAACGATATGTCACATCCAAAAAATACCACCGGACTTAACCGGATGCAACACCCAGATCACGACGTCCCTCCAGCGGAACCGCTACATGTCGGCATAGTGCCGGAGGATAAATGGCTGTCAGTCGTGGATTTGCTCGTTGCCGAGCGCACTCACGCATGTACCTGGTGGACGATCCTTAACGAAATGCGCATTCGCAATCTGTTGCCCGAGTGGGCCTTAAAGATGGGGGCGGGAAGTCATCCAGCTTGGGATAAATGGGATGCCGATTGCCGCGCTACGAACTTGCAGCTACTGGCGTACACCGGGAACTTGAACGCAATTGTTAACCCCGTCCAAGAGTTCGCGCCACAAAACGCGAAATCCGAAAACGTCGCGCGGGATTCTGAGGTGCAGCCATGAAGACCCTAATCAACGGCGACAAACCCCGCACCGGTGTAGTGATCAGTACTTCTACGCTCACTCCGGCCGAGCAGCGCGGCATGCGTCACGCCCGTGCTTTGTTCGACGAGCTACGGACGATTTACACCCAGGCGATCGCACCTTCCCTCGGTGGCAGCAGTCGACCGATCAACATTCGAATGCGCGATCTGATGGCCGAGATCCACCTGCATTCCCACGGCTTTATGGCGAACCACTGGAAAACTGACCAAGAGATCGAAGACGCCAAGCCGATCAATCACCGGGAGATATTCAATGTCGACCGATAACGATGTCTTCGAGGGCCGCCAAGCCTACTGGTTCGTCTACACGCCTGCCGTTGAAAAGAACGGCCTGCTGTATTCCCGCATGATCGCGCCGTTTGAAACGGAGGACGAGGCGGTGAATGGCATGAACTTGCTTAATGCCCGCTTCCCTGGTCCGGCCAAAGCCGCTGTCGGCCAACTCACGTATACCGGCGAGCGCTCGGCTGAAGACATGGAGCAAGCATTCCGAACTGCTCGCGGCGATCTGGCTGACGAGTTGGCCGGCCCAGACCCGAGGAAAGTGCAATGACCATCGCCAAATTCCAAGGCGGCGATGCCGTCACCATGTCCTCCCGTGAAATTGCCGAGCTGACCGAAAAGCGTCACGACCACGTCAAGCGCGACATTGAAAACATGCTTGCCGAGCTGAAACAAGATATCCCCAGTTTTGGGGGCATCTATTTGGACAGCATGAATCGGGAGCAGGTCGAGTACCACCTCGACAAGGAGCTGACCGAAACCTTGATCACCGGCTACAGCATCCCGCTGCGGCACAAAGTGATTCGTCGGATTAACGATCTGGAAGGGCAGGCCGCCCGCCCAATGACCCAGGCCGAGATCACAGCTGCCAATGCGAACCACCTGGTGGCGGTCGAGCGTCAGCAGCGTGAGCAGCAGGTGGCGCTCGAGCGGATAGAGCGCCGCGTCGAGGATTTGAGCCAGACGACGGTGTGGGATCACTGCCCGCAGAACTGCCAGTCGCTGACCCGTATCAAGGAAACCATGCTGGCGCGCCACGGGCTGTCCGGCGCAGTCGTTGACTACGTGCTGAAGGCTTGGCCAAACCAACCCAATCCCGCCGGCATGGTCCGCAACGGCCATGAGGAAGCGCTTGGCTCCCAGTACCTGGTCTGGTCAAAGAGCCACGTCACGGCTGCCTTCCACCGGTTTGTTTCCGAATCCACGATGGTCACCGCCACCCAGGCGACCCACCCATATTTTGAGGGCCGGTTCCGCCTGGTCCAGAAGGCCCGGTCATGAGCAAAGTAATCGACTTTCCAACGCCTCCGAACGTGGAGGTTATCAACGAGGCCCACTTTGAAAAGTTCGAGGACGCGGCACTCATGCTGATGTCCTTCGAAAAACTGGCTGACGCAGTCGAAGTGGTTTCTGAAGGTGGCGAGATCCACGAACGTGACGACACCCATGTCGGCCTGATGGAGGCGTGCATGGCTCTCGCGGTCATGTTTCGGCGCAGAACCGGGCATGACGCGCAGAAGGTCTCGGCGGATCACCTGGATTATGAGAGGCAATGCCTGATGGGCGGCATTGAGATCAAGTCGCTGCCGATCCCATTGAGGCCCTCTGCGCTTAAACCGCTTCCAACAGAGGCTTTCAGGGGGATACCGACCGCGGATCTGGCTAGGGTCGGGTTCAACTACATCAGTCAGGCGAGCGAGAACATCAAGCGCAACAGTCCGCACCTGGTGGAACTGAACCTGGCCCGCGCGCACTCGCTTGACGCCATAGGAGCGCTTGTTGTCCTCATCGAGAGGCTATCGGGCGGTGTGGCTTCGATTGTCAGCAGTGAGACTCCAATCGCCAATGCTCCAGGTTCGGAGACTCTGCAATGACCACCACCAACCCTCATGCCCCCCCCCAGGACGCCCGTACAGCGCCGGTAATCGTCGGGCCCTGGCCGAGCTATGCCTCGTTCGCCGATCTGCCGGAGCGCGAGCGCTGGAAGATGTACAGCGGCGCCAAGGCCCACCGGGAAATGCTGGAACAGGCGGGCTTCGTCATGAGTGAGGCTTATGACGACTTCGTGCGCCGGGTAACGCGGGAGCTGAACGTATGACCAAGCCAATCAACGTGGAGAAGGCCACGCCAACCATCCTGTATGCCAAGCAGGCACCGTATAGCTCGGTAAGCAACGACGTGGTGGCCATGATCGTTAACCCTGACGCTCTGGCTATCTGGGCTTACCTGCAAACCCGATCCAGCGACTGGAAGGTGATCGGCTCGCACCTGCAAGAACGGTTCGCGATCGGCCGTGATCGCTACTCGAAGGCCATGGCCTGCCTCAAGGACCTGGGGCTGGTTACCCATGAAATCATGCGCGAGGAGGGCACCGGTAAAGTGCTCGGTCGCCGAGTGATCGTGCACTACGAACCGAACCTACAGGTTTCCCACACTTCGGTTGACCGTAGTGTGGGTTTTCCGAACTGTGGGAAAACCGACAACTACTTAATAAAGGATTCTATTACTCAATCAATAGAGAAAGAACCAACGGTCGCTGACGCTCCCTTGTCGACGAAGAAGAAGTCGAGCAAGTTCGATCCACTGACTGCGAAGCCTGCCAACGCATCCGAACAAGCCTGGGCAGACTTCTGTGAAATGCGGAAGGCCAAGCGCGCACCGCTGACCCTGCGAGCCTGTGAGTTGATCGCCAAGAAGCTGGCCAACCATCCAGAGCCCGACGCGGTGCTGGATAAGTCCACCACCAGCAGCTGGTCGGACATCTACCCCGAGTCGGTCCTGCCAGGCGCTGGCGCCCAGAACGGCAAGCCTTCCCGCCACACCAACCTTGACCAGATCAACCACGAAGACGGCCTTGAGCAGCAGGCCGACGGCACTTACCGAATTGCGAGCGTGAACCCATGACCACAAAACCCAAGTACACCCTGGAAACCCGGGCGGGCGATTGCCGTGAGCATGGCCGCTTCCCTGACAACTTGGTACAGCAGTTCGGTGCCGATCCGGCTTGGTTTGGCTGTCCACGCTGCCACTTCGATGCTCGCCACTCGCAAGACACGGGTCAGCAGTCGACAGCGGCGGGAATCCAGCGCGACAGGCTGCTGAACGAGCGCCTGCTCGACGCTGGTATCCCAGAGCGATTCACGGGTTGCACGCTGTCCAACTGGAGCGCTGACACGCCTGCACAGGTTCAAGCCCTGGCCGCGTGCAGTGGATTCGTGGAAGCGTTTGAGGAAAACTTCGGTGTTGGGCGATCTGCAATGCTGCTGGGCACGGTGGGCACCGGCAAAACGCACCTGGGCGCCGCAATGCTGCAGGCGGTGATTCGCCAGCACGCCCACGCAGGCCTTCGCGGGCTCTACGCCACCGCCGGCTCAATCATCCGCGATGTGAAGGCCACTTTCGGCAATCGCGGGCGTACCGAGGCTGACATCTACGACGATCTGATCCGCCCCGACCTGCTGGTGATCGACGAGGTTGGCGTCCAGCACGGGACTGACTTCGAGCGGCAAGTGCTGTTCGAGGTGATCAATGGCCGGTACGAGAAGATCAAGCCCACCATCGTTGTGAGCAACTTGGGCGTGACCGAACTGCGTCAGTGCCTCGGGGATCGCGCTGTCGACCGCCTACGCGACAAGAGCGGCATCGTGGTGGTGTTTCGCTGGGCATCCGCGCGGGGTGCTGTATGAGCCGTGAACTATTCAGCATCGAGGCCGAGCATGGCGTACTGGGGGCGATCATGCTGGACCCATCCCTGTTCGACGAAGTGACCAGCAAGGTCAGCGTCTCCGACTTCCACGACCTGGAGAATGCGGCGCTGTACAAGGCGATCATTGAATGCCAGGCCACTGGTGATCCGATTGACCCGGTCACCGTTGGCCTCTGGCGCCCGACGTTGCCGAGCGGTGACAGCACCCTGGCATTTGCGGTGGAGATCGCCAAGAATGTGCCGAGCACCGCCAACTGGAAGACGTACGCCCGGCACGTCCGTGAGAGAGCAATCCTGCGCCGCGTAGTCGAGGCCGGAGACGTGATTCGCGAGCAAGCCACCGAAGACTTGCCGCTGGCTGACATCATCGCCCTGGCACAACAAGCAACTGCTGACCTTCGCGACCTGGACGATGATGGTGAGCGGGATTACTACCGGGCGAGTGAGATCCTGCCTGGCGTCGTGGACACCATCGACTCGAAGTTCAACAAGACGATGCCCGCCGGGCTTTCCACCGGGCTGAAGGATCTTGATGAGCTGGTGCGCGGCCTGCGTCCGGGCAACATGATCGTCGTGGGTGGGCTGACAGGCTCAGGCAAGACCATCCTCGGCCTGCAAATAGCCCAGCACGTCACCTGCAAGCTCGGTGGCGCTGGTTTAGCGTTCTCCATGGAGATGACCAAGGAGGAACTGATCACGCGCGGCCTGGCATCAATTGGCAGCGTCAATCTGAGCAAGTTGGATAGCGGCGACCTCGATGATGACGACTGGCCGAAGCTGACCGGCGCGGTGAACGTCCTGAACCAGGCGAATCTGTTCGTCAACGATCAGGCCGGCATGACGATGCCCCGCATCCGCTCAATAGCCCGCCAGTGCCAGCGTCGAGAGGGCCTTAACGTGCTGCTGGTGGACTACGTCCAACTGATCACCGCCGAGGGCGGCGCCAACCGCTCCCTTGAGGTCGGGAAGATATCCACAGCCCTGAAGAACCTGGCCAAGGAACTGAAAATCCCCGTGATCGTGCTGGCTCAGCTCAACCGCGGCTCAACCAATCGCCCCGACAAGCGCCCGCGCCCTAGCGATATCCGCGACTCCGGACAGATCGAGCAAGACGCCGACGTGGTGATCCTGGTGCATCGCGACCTGGAAAGCGAAGAGGGCCAGAACGGCGTAACCGAGCTGATCGTGGGCAAGGTCCGTCACGCAAAGGTCGGGTCATGCATGGTCCAGCAGCAAGGTAAGTACGTGCGCTTTGTCGACTTCGCGGGCAAGCCGCCGAGCAATGAGGATGTCGAGATGGGGCGATCGACGAGCTATGCCAGCAAGTACGGCAAGGGGAGGAAAAAAGATGAGAAGTTTTAAGCTGTTTGATCGTCTGCTTGGGCGAAGCATAGAACCTGCTCCCTTTGCTACCGGAGAAGCGCTTGGCGCCTTGCATGCCGCTATGGAAGCGGGACAGCCCACTGTTTTGCCAATGGGGTCGGTTGTCGTTGAGGCGCCCAAATATCCCGAAGCCGAACGAATCGCTGCGTCGATCCGTGATTTCCCCGAAGACTGGACTTGGGCGCGCAAGGGTTACGACCTGATGCACATCCCCAGCGGGTTCAGGATGTGGGTTGCCAATGAGGGCTATGGCCTGGCCGAGGTTCACCCGAATAACGGGAAGACGGACTTCACGAAGCCTGAACAGGCAATCATCTGGCCCGCGGTGGCCGATTGGCTTGGGCACCGCAAGGTCGGTTTCACCGGTCGTCCCGTTAAGCCACGAATTCGATATTTCCGCGCGCGCTACTTTTGCGAGTCGTCGGAGCATCCATGGCGGGGCTTTGGGCACACAGCCGATGAGGCGTACCAATCATGGCTTGCTGCCGTATCCGTGCAGTACAGAGAGAGAATCCCGAAGAACGTAGTATTGACAGTATGGAGTGCCGCAGATGAGTAACGTAACGGCGGCATTGCCGCGCAAGATCTTGACCGCTGACGAGCGAGACTTCCTCAAGCAGGGCAACCGGCTGCTACTCGACAAGCCCAACGGGCGCATCGCCGCCGCCGCGCTGATGGACCTGGTCGCCGACTGGGGAAACCACCGTGGCAGTCTTGGGTTCCTGGACTACGCCCGCCGGTGGATCACCGAGGGGTACGCCAAGAACAAAATCGCCGACAAGATGCTCCGAGAGCTGTTTGGCCTGAATGAACCGACACCGAGGAAAGCGGCATGAATACAAGAAAACCTTCACGTCTGCCGCTGGGCGATACCGAGTACATGCTTGAGCAGTGGGGTTACTGGCGCATGGACGGCATGGGCGTCCCGAGCTATGTGTCACCGTCCTGGGCGATCATGCGGGACATGATCCCGTCGACGAGCAAGTCCTACGTCATCACGGACGAATTGGCCAGCGTCGTTGATGGCGCTGTCGCGAGGCTGTGCAAGCGGGCGCCGGAGATGGGCGACTTCGTTTGGCTGTATTACGCGGCCAAGTGGCCAGCCAAGCGAATCGGCAACAAGTACGACATGAGTGAGGCGAAGGCCCGGGAGATCATCAAGACGGGCGTCGGCTGGATTGACTGCTCGCTGGAGAAACTTATCGACGCCGCATAAAAAACTTGCACTCGCGGAATAGCCTTGTTTTCATGGCACCGTGTTTAGCTTTTCAAGCGCGACACCACAGACAAAGAAACCCCAGACGATCGCTGGGGGTTTTTATTGGCGGAGACCTTCTGACTTCTGCGTGATGTCGATATGATATCGCTTTCATCATCTGTCAGAAGGGAATCTCATGCATTCGTTGTTTGCAAAAACGTTTGGCGGATTGAGTGGCCCAGTGTATCTGCGGCACTTTTTGTTCGGTGCTGTAATCGGGGCGCTGCTGATCGCTGTGGCACTTGGCGGAAACCACAAGCCAAATTACGGGTTCATCGTCTTCGCGCTGATCAACATCGTGCTGTATCCATACGCAAGGTTCGTTTATGAGAGCGTTGTAGGCTACATCGTCGGCAACAACCAGTTTTATTGGGAAACAGGAGTGTTTCTTTGGGCTAAATGTTGCACGATACTCCTGTGCTTTATGTTCGCGATACTCGTTGCTCCTGTTGGGCTAATCTGCTTGTTCTTCCGTAATAGCAAGCGCTCAGCGATGTGAAGCTTGTCGAAAGCCCGGCCATCGTGTCGGGCTTTTTATTGCCATATTTTTTCTGTGCGGGCATTATCCCGCCTCCATTCCTCACTCAGCTCTCCATCCCTCTCATTTGGGGGTTGGGCTGAGGAGTGGTCCAAGCCCAGCCCACGCGCTGGGTTTTTTTATGCCCAGAATTTATGCGAGAGCGTGGAGCCATAGCCAGGGTGGGCCTTCGGGCAGGGCCTGGACGCGGTATAGCCGGTCGTCACGCGTTACGGTAGAACACCGGCAGCATGAGCAGCCCATACCTGTGCTTCACGGGCTGGCTCAAGCGGACTGCTGGAAAGACAGCACACCTATTTCAAGGCTCGCCATATCGGCGGGCCTTTTTTATTGAGGCACAGAAAATGTCCGATCCTCAAATCCAGGCACTGATTGCCCAGGTTCAAGCGAACACCGCCCAGATTGAAGCCGAGTCCAGTGCGAGAACAGTTGCTGACGAGGTGCTGGCCAAGCGGATCGGTTCGTTGGAGACATCGCTAACTGGCGATATCCAGAGCGCCAACTATGTACCGGGCGTTTCCGGCTGGAAGCTCAACCAGGGCGGTGACTTCGAAATCAACTCCTGCACCCTCGGCAGCGCAACCAATGCGCCAGAGCGCCAGATGGTGTCGGTCGAAGTGGCCAGCTGGAGCAAGTACGACTTGCCCAAGAACGCCGCCAACCTGCTCCAGTTCATGTAGGCCGAGCTGCAAAGGGTTCCGGAAGAGTACCGCCATGCCGCCGAGTTCGAAGAGTTCGATGCGAGCTACGGCGATGAGTCGTTTAATGCGCGCCTATTCCTGAGCTACTCCCGCCTCGAAACCGAGCAAGAACTGGCTGATCGTCTCGAGAAGGCGAAGGTCGCCGGCACGCAGATCGTGCAGGCGGGCGGCTGCACCACGATCACTTGTGATGGTGTCGTGCTGGTACGGTTCGGCAATCTGGACCAGTCAGAGCCCGAGCAGCCTAAGCCATTCGTAGTGGCAGGCGGCGAGGCCTTCATCAGTCAGGCATTCGTCAATGATGCAATTGTCACCCAGGCAAGAACGCTTGAGTCGGCCCTGAGCGCGAGTCTTGATTCGCAGATGCTGGTGGCGGCCGAAAAGTTCGCGATCAAGTACCCAACTGAATTCGAGCGGAAGCTGGCGGGAGGCGTGGATGCGGTGCTTGACGCTCTCGCCGGAAAGATCGGGGATACCAAGCTCGGGCAGGAGCTGAAAGAGCAGACTGACCTGCTGGGATCGAATCTCGCTGACCAGGTCAAGGCCGTGATCCGCAAGGAGCTCATGCAGGGCGGCCTGCTTCACCGTTCACGCTAATCCATTCCTTCACTCCCAACCCGGGAGGATATCGAGATGAACCCGATGCCTGAGAAAACTCCCGACTTCTGGGCCCAGGTCTGGCTGGTCCTCTCGAACCCACTGTGGCAGGGCGCAATTATGGCCTTCACGATCACCTTGTTGCGCGTGCTGTACGACGCCAAAGAGCCGAACTACTGGCGCACCTTGTTCGAGGCGTTGCTGTGCGGGGCCTTAAGCCTGTCTGCCAGTAGCGTCATCGAGTGGATGGCCTGGCCGCCCAGTCTGTCAGTGGCTGCTGGTGGTGCTATTGGCTTCATCGGCGTGACGGCGATCCGGGACCTGATCATCAGGTTCTTGGGCAGAAAGGCGGACTCAGTATGAAGGCGATCGCTGCGGCAATCATCATCGCGCTGGTCGGCATTCTGCTCGTTGGCATCCAGCAGTACCGGGTTATCGCCCTGCGCACCGAAGTGCAGTTCGAGGCGACCGAGAAAAAGAAAGCCGTCGACGCGAACGCCGAGAGCCAGGCCACCATCACCACTTTGCGCGATGAAGCCAAGCGCAACGCTGCCTATACCGCTGACCTTGCCAAGCGCATCAGGGCCAGCGAGAAGAAAGCCGAGAAGGCGAGGAAAGACTTTGAAGACCTCAAACGCAACAGCAAGCCTGTTCGTGACTGGGCTGCTCAGCCTCTGCCTGACGGCCTGCGCGGCAAGGCCGACAGTGGTAACAAAGACCCAGGCCGTAAGGCTGGAAGCCCCTGAACTGATCCCGTGCGAACGGATTGATGAGGATGCCGCCGACCTTCGCCTGAATGGCGATGTGTGGGAGCTGAAGGACAGGGCAATCAACCTGCTCGATACATGTGCAGACCAGGTGGATGCCCAGATCAAACGTAGCCAGAGCAAGTAGCCAGCCTCGGTGATCTCAGATGTTCCAGATCAATGCTCGAACCAACATCGAAGAGCTATCGAAGGCGCTTCGAACAGTTGGTGAAAAACAACTGCCATTCGCCTTTGCGCTGATGGCCACCCGCCTGGCCGTACTGGTTAAGAAGGGCGAGTTGTCGGTATTGAAAGCGCGCATTGATCGGCCGACGACAACGACCCTGAATAGCCTGTATGTGAAGCCGGCCAAGAAGGGCAAGCCAGAGGCCCGCACGTTCTTCAAGGACGCATGGACATCTGGCGTTCCCGCCGACACATACCTGCAGCAGGCAGTGAAAGGTGGTCGCCGGCCTCATAAGCGTTTCGAGAAAGCACTGATCGCCAAAGGGATCATGAAGCCCGGGCAGTTCGCATTGCCGGCAGCGTCAGCACTCAATCAGTTCGGCAACGTTCCGCGCGGCACGATCATGAAGATCCTGTCGGGCCTTGGTGCTGCCGAGACTGTCAGCGGTGTGCAGGCCAACGCCACGGGTAGCAAACGCAGTAAGCGTAAGGGCAATGCCCAGAAGTATTTCGCCGGCGAAGTCGACGGCACCCAGGGTGTTTGGGAAAGGAAGAAGACAGCGTGGGGTGATGGGGTTCGGCCGGTGTTCATCTTCAGTGATGGAGAGCCTGGCTACCGAGTCATCCTCCCGTTCTTCAAGATCGCAGACAACATCGTGAAGGCGAACCGTGTGCGCGAGTTCCAGAGCGCCATGGACACGGCCTTGGCTACGAAACGATAGGGATTCTCAATTGCGTGTGTGTTGGTGCACCAAGGTGGTGCGCCCCCCCCCTTTGGGTCCTTCCTAGGTCCCCAGCCCCATGCGGGTAATTCGGGCCCCGCGCGCCAAATATGTATGACCTTTTTCCCACGGTTGGTTGTTGTTTAATCATGGCCAAAAACGAAACAACCAAACAGCGCGGGTGGTTGAACAAATCCGAGATGGCTTCGAGCCTCGGGATTTCCCCGCAAGCCTTTGACAAATGGGGAGTTGCGCCCGTCGCACGCATCGGTCGAGAGGCGTTCTATACCGTGCAGAACGTGGTGGAAAACCGCGTTGAACATGCGCAGCGGAAACAACAACCGACGGGGGATGGAACCGAAGGTCTCGATCCGCTGATCGAGTACAAGCTGCTCGAAGAGCGCCGCGGCCTCACCGCCGCTCAGCGCATTGCCCAGGAGAAGAAGAACCTGGTGCTGAACAAGCAGCTCGTGCCCGTTCCATTCGCCACATTTGCCCTGGCAAAAATCGCCGCTCAGATCGGCTCGAAATTGGACACCGTCGGCAAGACCGTCACTCGACGCCACCCGGAGGTTGACCCTCGCATCATCGAGTCGGTCGAGCGGGAGATTGCGCTTGCTCGAAATATTGCCGCCAGCTTTGGCGAGCAACTTCCGGAATTATTAGATGAGTACGCTGAGTCCGTGGCTGAATGATCTGCGCAAGTCGATCAAGCTCGGACTCCAGGCGCTTTACAAAGAACCCCCGCAAACCGCCGTCGAGTGGGCGGATGCAAATTTCTATATGTCCGCCGAGTCCTCCTACAACGAAGGCAAGTGGACGACTGAGCCGTTTCAGGTTGCGATCCTGAACAGCATGGGCAACGACCTGATCAACGTCGTAAACTTCATCAAGTCGGCGCGGATCGGCTACACCAAGCTGTTGATGGCGAACATCGGTTATAAGATTCAGCACAAGCGCCGCAACGTGATGATGTGGAGTCCTACCGACCCGGACGCCGAGGACATCAGCAAGAGCCACGTCAATGGCATGATCCGCGACGTACCTGCGGTGGGTGACCTGGCGCCGTGGTTCGGCCGCAAGCACAGCGACAACACGCTCGACCAGAAGATATTCGCGAACCGCCGGACACTCTGGATCCGGGGCGGCAAGGCTTCGCGCAACTACCGCGAGAAGTCAGCCGACGAGGTGATCTACGACGAGTTGTCCAACTTCGACGAGAGCGTCGAAGGGGAGGGCTCGCCGATCACCCTGGGTGACAAGCGCCTCAATGGTGCGATCTACCCTAAGTCGATTCGTGGCTCAACGCCAAAGCGTGTCGGATCCTGCCAGATCACCAAGGCGGTCGAGGAGTCGCCATACCTGCTGAAGTTTCACATCGACTGCCCGCACTGCCACCAAGAGCAGACGCTCAAGTGGGGCGGCAAGGATTGCGAATTCGGCCTGAAGTGGGAAAAGAACGCACTCGGCGAGGCGGAAAAAGCTTGGTACTTGTGCGAGCACGCAGCCTGCGTGATCTGGCACAACGAGATGGTCGAGGCGTCGAAGACTGGTCGCTGGATCTGCGAGCACACCGGCATCTGGACCCGTGACGGGATGGACTGGTTTGGGGTTGACGGCGAAATTATGCGCACCCCGCGTTCTGTCAGCTTCAGCATCTGGGCGATTTACAGCACCTGGAGTACCTGGCTCAGCCTGGCGGAAGAGTGGCTGAAGGTGAAAGGCGATGTGTCAAAGCTGATCACCTTCATGAACACCACGCGCGGCGAAACGTGGGACGACGACCAGGGCGAGAAGCTCGACTCCGAAGTTCTGTATGGGCGCCGCGAAGTTTATCCGCAGGTCCCGGCCCTCGGCCTTGTTCTTGTGGGTGGCATCGATACTCAGGACGACCGCTTCGAGGGCCGTGTCTGGGCGTTCGGTCCGGGCGAAGAAGCGTGGTTGGTGCATCGGTTCATTTTGATGGGCGACCCTGCGAGCGAAGAGCTTCGCCGCAAGGTGGGCCTTGAGCTGCACAGGCAGTTCACCCGCGTGGACGGCACCGTCATGAAGGTTGAGCGCTGGACGTGGGACGCCGGCGGCCACTATGCCGACGAGGTGTACGCCGAAAGCCGTAAGCATGGCGTGCACTGGGTCGTGCCAATCCGTGGTGCGACCATCTACGGTAAGCCGATCGCGAACTTCCCGCGCACAAAGAACAAGGTGCACAAGGTCTTCCTGACCGAGGTCGGTACCGACAACGCCAAGGAATTGCTCTACAGCCGGATGGGCCTGCCAGTCGATACGGCAGCCTCCCAGGCGGGCGTGTCTCAGCCCGGTGTCGTTCACCTTCCGGCCAACGACGTGATCTGCGACGAGTCGGAGGTCAAGCAGCTCACCTCTGAAAAGAAAAAAGCAGCCATCTCCAAAGGCAAGCGCGTGATGCGCTGGGACAGCGGCGGCCGTCGAAACGAGGCGCTCGATTGCTTCGTGTACGCGCTCGCCGCTCTGCGCATCTGCCAGCAGCGGTTCGGGCTTGATCTTGATCTGTTGGTTGCTGCTGTCACCGGCGGAAATGAACCGGACGCTGAAGAACGGCCGCGGAAAAAATCCTCTCACTGGAAATAAAACTGATGGCCTACACGATCGAGCAATACAGCGCCCTGCAGGCGGCCATCGCCGAAGGAGCGTTATCGGTCCGCTATGCCGACAAGAGCGTCACCTACCGGTCACTCGACGAGATGATGCGGATCCTCAAGCTGATGGCCACCGAGCTTGGACTGAACGCCTGCAACGATGGCGGCCGTCGCTACACCTCATTCTCCAAGGGATACTGATATGGGCATGATCGATAGCCTTTTCCCTGGGCTTGCGGCGAAGCGGTCTGAGCAACGGTTGAAAAAGCTACGCACGGATATGGCGCTGGACATGATCAAACGCCGCTTCGAGGGTGCAGCAGGCGGCCGCAGGAATGATGGGTGGCGAAGTTCGGGTACCGATGCCAACGCAGAGAATGCTCCGGCACTTGCGGTTCTGCGCAACCGAGCGCGGGACATGCGCAGAAACAACCCATATGCCGAGCGCGCCGTAACGGGTATCGCTGACAACGTGGTGGGGGCTGGTATCGTCCCACGCCCGATGGGCAAGGACCGCGACAACAAAACCCTGGTTGCTCTCTGGAAGGCGTGGGCTGAAACCACGCTATGCGATGCAGACGGCCTGGAGAATTTCTACGGCCTGCAGCACAAGATCATGGAAACCGTCGCTGAGTCTGGCGAGTGCCTGCTGCGCAGGCGCCGTCGATTCAGTTCCGATGGGTTACCGGTGCCGGTTCAACTTCAGTTGCTTGAGCCGGATTTTCTCGACGAGAGCAAAGCCGATATCGTCGGCTTAAATCGGATCATCCAGGGCATTGAGTTCGATGCGTTGGGCCGGCGGGTAGCTTACTGGCTGTTTGACGAGCACCCGGGTGGAAACCGTGTATTCGGGTCGACGCAGTCGAAGCGTGTTCCAGCCGAAGACGTGATTCACATATTTTTGCCGAAACGGCCGGGACAGGCGCGGGGCTATACCTGGTTCGCCCCCGTCATGCAGCGCATGCGCAGCTTTGACGAGATGGAAGATGCGGTGATGGAGCAGGCGAAAATCGCCTCTTGCTTCGCTGCATTCATCACCAAGGACGACAACATCAACCCACAACTGAAGAAGCCGCCTCTGTTGGACCGGGTTGAGCCCGGGATTATCCAAGAGCTTGGCTTCGGCGAGAGCGTCAGCTTCGGCACGCCACCTTCCTTCAACGGCTACACCACCTACTCCTGGCAGCAACTGCACGCCATGGCAGTGGGCCTGGGGATCCCATACGAGTTGCTAACGGCGGATCTCAAGGGCGTCAACTTTTCCAGTGGTCGTCTGGGCTGGCTTCACTTTGCCAGGCGCATCGATGTCTGGCAGTGGCGAATGCTCATCCCCCAACTCTGTGACCCGGTGTGGCGTTGGTTCATGGAAGGGCAAGTACTACTGCCTGGGGGTGTGCGGGATGACGTTAAGGCGCAGTGGGTACCGCCCCGGCGCGACATGGTTGACCCAAAAGCAGAAACCGACAACGTCAAGGATCGCGTCCGCAACGGCCTAACAACTTGGCCCGATGCGCTGCGCGAACTGGGCGTGACCGATCCAAAACAACACGCGCAGGACATCGCCGATTCCAACGCATTGCTCGACAGCCTTGGCCTGATCCTCGACTGCGATCCGCGAATGGTTGCGGCCGCAGGCTCTGCCAGTCAGACGCCACCACCCGAAGAGAAGACCGACGATGGCAACTCAGACACAGCCGACGACCAACAAAACGCATGAGACGCCAATGCTCAGCCTGCGCGCAGCCGTGCGGCCAGGCTCGGTGGATGTGGATTCTCGCACTGTTGAACTGACCTGGACCACCGGCGCAAAAGGGCGTCGTTGGTCATGGGACGTCGGCAGTTACATGGAAGAGCTTGAGGTCAGCGACACCGCTGTCCGCCTTGACCGCCTCAATAACGGCGCGCCTTTCCTCAACGCACACAACTCCTACGATCTCGACGACGTGATTGGCGTGGTGGAAAAAGCGTGGATTGATGGCAACGAAGGTCGGGCGTTGGTCCGGTTCAGTAAGCGCGACGACGTCGAGCAGATTTTCAAGGATGTCCAAGACGGAATCCTTCGCAACATTAGTGTCGGCTATGCGGTGCACCGATACGAAGTCACCGAAAGCGCCGACGACAAGCTGCCAACCTACCTCGCCGTCGATTGGGAGCCATTGGAGCTGTCTCTGGTCCCGATCGGCTTCGATGACGGCGCGAAGGTGCGCAGCGCCAAAACCCCGGCCGAGTATGAAGGCCAACGATTCCACACAATTTTTGAAGTTCGGGAGGCAAATCAGCCAACCGGAAAAACGGCCGCCGTGCCTACGACCCCAGAGGAAGATGCAATGACCGAAGAAGAGAAGCGCGCGGCGGAAGAAGCGAAACGCGCAGCCGAGGAAACCATTCGCCGCCAGGCGGAAGAGTCGGAGCGTAAACGCAGCCTGACTATTCGTAGCATGGCGCAGAAGGTGAAGCTGAACGACGAGCCCTTCGTCGAAGACCTGGTTGCCCGCGGCGTTTCTGTTGCTGAAGCCAGCGCAGCGCTGATCGACAAGATCGCCGAAACGCAGAACAGCACCCAGCCACAGACTCGCAACAGCCAGCCAACCACTGTGAACGGTGGACAGGATGTCGCCATCCTGAACGCCAAGCGCTCTGCCATGCAGAATGCTTTGCTGCACCGCTGCGACGCCACCGTCAAGCTGGAAGACGCGGGCCGCGAGTTCCGTGGCATGCGCCTGGTGGACATGGCTCGTGAGTTCGTCGAGATGGCTGGCGGTAACGCGCGGGGCATGACGCCGCAGGAACTGGCCCGCGCAGCATTGGGCTGTGATCGCCAGGCAGTGCGCGCCGCCGGCATGCACAGCACCAGCGACTTCCCGCTGCTGCTCGGCAGCACTGTGAACCGCACCCTGCGTGATGCTTACGCCAATGCCCCTCAAACCTGGCGCCCGCTGGGCCGTCAGACCACGGTACCGGACTTCCGAGCCGTAACCCGCGCAGCTCTGGGTGATATCTCCGCACTGGAAGCCGTCAAAGAACACGGCGAGTACAAGTACGGCACGCTGTCCGAGGACGGGGCGCCTATCAAAGTCGCCAAGTTCGGCAAGATCATCGCACTCACCTGGGAAACCATCGTGAACGATGACCTTGGCGCGCTCACCCGCATCCCGGCTGCGCTGGGTAATGCGGCGGCCGCGACTGAGTCGAATGTGGTTTGGGCCCTGTTGTTGGGTAACCCCAACTTCGCTGATGGCGTACCGTTTTACGACGCAGGCCACGGCAACGTTGCGGGCGGTGGCGGTGCGATCAACACCACTACCTTGGCTGCCGCTCGCGCCGCCATGCGCAAGCAGAAATCCAAAGCTGGCGAGTTCCTCAACCTGTCGCCGGAGTTCCTGGTGGTTGGTCCGGATAAGGAACTGGAAGCCTTCCAGTTCACCAGTTCGGTTTACGTGCCGGCGAAGAACGCTGACATCAACGATGTGCGCAACGCCTCGCTGACTGTGATCGTCGACGCCCGCATCACTGGTAATCAGTGGTACCTGTTCGCTGCGCCAGGTTCCATCGACACCTTTGAATATGCCTACCTCGAAGGCGAGCAGGGCGTGTTCACCGAAACCCGCGAGGGCTTCGAAGTAGACGGCATGGAAATCAAAGCCCGCCTGGTGTTCGGCGCCGGCTGGATCGACTACCGCGGCGCATACAAGAACCCGGGCGCGTAAGCCAGGAGTTCGATCCAAACCCAAAAGGGCGCCGTGTGGCGCCCTTTTTGTTTTTCAGTTCTTGTCTCTAAAGGGGACCTTGCATGAAGACTTTCATCCAGCACGGCGACTGCCTGACTGTTCCAGCACCAGCCGGCGGCACTGTTTCGGGCGAGCTCTACAAAGTCGGTTCGATTGTCGGCGTGGCTGCTACTACCGAAGCAGCTGCTGCCCCGGTGGTGCTCAAGCTCGACGGCGTGTTCGGCCTCAACAAAATCAGCGGCCAGGCATGGGCAATCGGTGACCCGATCTACATGAACACCACCAGCCGCGCCCTGACTAACGTTTCGGCCACCGGGCTGGTGTTGGTGGGCATGGCAACTGAGGTTGCTGCTAACCCGTCAGCCACCGGCGTTTGCCGCCTGAACGGCGTATCTGCGCCGGCGGCGGTGGCGTAAATGGGCTGGGCCTCCATGGCCCAGCGCATGCTCGGCGTTTCGATCCGCACCTTCAGTGAGCCGACAGCAGCGCTTGATCCGTTGGGCGCTGTGTTCTGGCTTACCGATGGTGTTGCGCCTGGTGTGCCGCTGGCGCAAGCGGTGTTCGACAGCGCTCACGTTACCGTCGATCCAGAGACTGGCGCGCCGGTGTCTTCTAACAACCCCACCCTCGGGGTTCGGGTGATTGACTTGCCGAACGAGCCTACGAACCGGGATCGCGTCCAGGCGCGTGGCTCTTTGTACAAAATCCACGACGTGCAAGCCGACGGAGTGGCGGGCGTAACTTTGTTCCTTCGCAAGGTTTGAATATGGCTCACCCACGAGAACTGATCCGCAAGCAGGCCGTTGCGGTGCTGCTGGGTGCCACAAATGCGGGGGGCAGCGTCTATGCAAGCCGCGTGGCTCCGCTCATTTCCAACGGATGGCAAAGCGAGCTGCCGGCGATCATCGTTTACACGATGGATGAATCGGCAGAGATCTTTAACCAGGCCCCCAGGGAGTACAGGCGCAGGGTAGAGCTGGTGGTGGAAATTCACGCCGAAGGAAACGTGGCGCTGGACGACACGCTCGATACGCTGGCCCGCCAGGTAGAGCGCCTCCTGCTTATGGACGACACGCTCGGCGATACGGTGAATGACCTGCAGTACGTGCGCTCGCGCATGGTTCTGCTTGACCAGTCGGAGAACTTGACGGGCGCGTGCCGCCTCATCTTCGACGCTGAATATTTTGATCGTCACCCTGACGACCTGTTCAACCAAAGCCTGCCAGACCTGAAGTCGGTTAAGACCGAATACAGCCTGGGTAACGCGCAGCCGAATCCGGCTGATCGCGCAAAAACCATCATCGAGGACCTGAATCCATGACCACGCGCGTGCTCGTGAAACCGGCCGAGGGCCGCCTGGTGCGTCACCCCGACACCTATGAGCAGATCAAGCCAGAAGGCTTGCCTGTTGAACTCAACAGTTACTGGATCCGCAAGGAAAAGGCCGGTGACGTCGTCATCAAAGAGGCTGTAGTACCGGCCGAAACCAAGGGTGAAAAACAATGACCATCGGAATGGATACGATTCCTGGTGCCGGCGCGCTTCGCAAGCCTGGTGTTTACAGCGAGATCGACAACAGCAAGGCGGTGCGCGGCCCTCAGCCGGTCAGCTACCGTCGCCTTCTGATTGGTCAGAAGCTGGCCGCCGGCGTTGCCGCTGCCAACACCCTGATCCGCATCACCAGCCCGGCTCAGGCAGACGTTCAGTTCGGGAAGGGCTCGATGCTGGCTGGTATGGTTCGCGCGGCGATGGCGATCGACACCTACACCGAGCTACAAGTGATGCCGGTGGTTGATAATCCAGCAGGTGTAGCAGCAGCCGCCACGCTGGCGTTCACTGGCCCTGCCACTGCATCCGGCACCATCGAGCTGATGATCGCCGGGCGCCGTGTTTCTGTCGGCGTGATCAGTGCCGACACCGCAACCGTCATCGCGGCCTCCGTGGTCGCAGCAATCACGGCCGCGGATGACATGCCAGTAACGGCCACCGCCGCGACAGGTACCGTTACGCTGACCAGCCGCCACAAAGGCGAGGCCGGCAACAGCTTGAACGCCCGTGTGAGCTACTACACCGGCCAGGTGCTGCCGTCCGGTGTGGCGGTCACTATCAGCGCTTTCACCGGTGGCTCTGGGAACCCAGAACTGGGTTCTGCGCTGGCGGCTCTGGGTGATGAGTGGTTCCAGGTATGGGGTCTGGCATATACCGACGCAGCCACCCTGGCGACGGTGAAGACTGAACTGAACAGCCGCTTTGCGTGGGATCGTGAAATCGAGGCCCACGCCTTCACAGCGGCGCGCGGCACTCAAGGCTCCCTTGGAACCCTTGGCGACAGCCACAACAGTCAGCACCTGGTCATCATGATGGCCAACGACGAACCGATGCCGACGTACGAGAAGGCCGCGGAGACCATGGCGATTGCGGCCCTGTACGCCGCCATCGACCCGGCCCGGCCAATCCAAAATCTTCAGTACGCCTGGTGCCTGGCGCCCGCCACCGCGGACAAGTTCACTAACCAGGAACGGAACCTGTTGTTGTTCGACGGTATCGCCACCAGCAAGGTCAACAACGACGGCACCATGGTCGTAGAGCGCCTGATCACGACGTACAAGACCAACACCGCCGGCGGTAACGACATCAGCTACCTGGACAGCGAGACGCTGTTCACCCTGATGTTCATTCGCCACGACTGGCGCGACTACATCCTGCGCAAGTACCCGCGGCACAAACTTGCCAACGATGGCACGCGCTACGGCGTCGGGCAGCCAGTGGTAACACCGGTGGTGATGAAGGCCGAGGCGGTCTCGAAGTTCCGTGAGTGGGAGCGTCTGGGGCTGGTGGAGAACATGGAAGACTTCAAGGCCAACCTGATCGGCGAGCGTAACGAGAGCGACCCAAATCGCCTGGATATGCTGATCCCGCCTGACCTGGTCAACCAGCTGCGAATCGTCGCCAACAAAATTCAGTTCCGCCTGTAACGGCGATTGCCAGGAGAAAGAACATGGCAGCAAAAAACCGTATTGGCGGACTCATCGCCTTGAAGGTCAACGGCGACATTTACTTCGCCAAGGGCGCTTTCACTTACAACCTCGGCAAGCCCAAACGCGAAGGCGTGGTGGGCTCCGATGTTGTCCACGGCTACAAAGAAACCCCTCAGATTCCATTTATTGAGGGTGAGATCACCGATCGCAACGAGCTGAGTCTTGAAGAACTGGTCACGCTCGATGACGCAACCATCACGCTGGAACTCGCAAACGGCAAGGTCATCACCCTGAGTGAGGCTTGGTACGCAGGCGAGGGCACCGGCAACACAGAAGAAGGCAATATTGCTTGCCGCTTCGAAGGCATCTCTGCCGAGGAAATCTCGTAATGGCAAAGGAAAAAACGATTCAACTCGCCGAGCAAATCACGTTCGGCAAGGACACGTTCACTGAGCTGACCGTGACCCGCAAGCTGAAATACCTGCGCGGCCATGCGTTGCGTATCACCTCGGATGGCAAGGGCAACGGCGGCGCGGACATGGACTTCGCCACGCTGATTGACCTCGGCGCCAAGATGGTTGGACATCCTCCTGCATTGCTCGACGAGCTGAGCGAGGACGATCAAGCCGCCGTCATCGGCGAGGCCCGGGATTTTTTGCTGAAGCACCTCGGGGGTGGGAAGGAGGCGTAACCGTCGTCGTCAAAGTTATGAGCGTTCAGCCGTCGGAAGTCATGGAAATGGATTTCGACGAGCTGAACTGGTGGCTTGAGCGCACCGAGGAGTGGGTTGGATGGCAGACAAAGGATACTCCCTAAACGTCATCATCGCGGCCGTGGACAAGATTACGGCGCCGCTGCGTGGGATTTTCGGCAGGGTCAAAGCCGCGAGTGCCGGCATTGCCGGTGCGCTTGATCGTACAGGTCTGCCGATTTTTGCGAACAGCCTGAAGAACGTTGGCGGTGCGATTGGGGGCGTGGGTAGCGCGGTTGCCTCGAGCACCCGCAAGCTGCTTGGGCTGGGGGCCACGCTTGGCATCACAGGCGCTGCGTTGAACATGTTTTTCCAGGGCTTCGCTGATGCGACCGGTGCAATTGGTGACACTGCCGAGCGCACTGGCATTAGCCGCGAGCGATTTCAGGAACTCAGCTTTGCCGCGAAGCTCAGCGGGTCTTCCGCCGAGACCCTGGGCGGCGCCCTGCAGAAGATGCAGATCAACATCGGCGCTGCGACGGCGGGCTCGAAAGAGCTTTCGCAAATGTTCATAGGCCTGGGCATAAACATCAAGGACTCGTCCGGAAAGCTGAAAAGCTCCGATGCTTTGTTCGACACTTTCGTTGATCGAATCTCGAAGATCAAAGACCCGTCCCTTCAGGCTCAGGCGGCCGTGAAGATATTCGGAAAGAGTGCCACCGAGCTACTCCCGCTGATCCGCGGGGGTAGTGCGGGGCTCAAGGAAATGTCAGACGAGGCGCGCCGCCTCGGCGTCGTCATTTCTGACAGCGCGGTTCGTGAAGGCGAGGATTTCGGAGATACGCTTGACACGATCCATGCGGCACTCGGCGGTGTCAGCAATAGCATCGGGAGCTCCCTGGTACCGCAGTTGAATATGCTGGGCAAGCGGTTGATTGAGACGATCGTCAAGTACCGCCCACAAATTGAAGCATTCGCCACGGCTTTCGCCGAAAACCTGCCTGGCAACATCGAACGAGTCACCGGCTTTCTTGGTGATCTGTACGACGGTGTCCAGCCGGTGATCGAGATATTCAGCTCACTTTCCGACACCTTCGGCACGGCCAACCTGATATTTACAGCGCTGGGCCTGTACATCGGCGGCGGCTTCCTGATGGCGGTGCTGAACCTGGCGCTGGCCCTGAAGGGACTCGGGTTGGCTATCACTCTCACGCCGGTCGGCTGGTTCCTGGCGGCGATCGTGGCCATCGGCGCTGCGGCCTACGTCATCTACAAGAACTGGGACAACATCGTCGGGTTCTTCGAAGAGAAATGGGCGGGCGTCAAGGCGGCCTTCAGTGACGGAATAATCAACGGTATCTGGAAGCTTTGGAAGGAATACAACCCCATCACTTTGATGATGGAAGGCTTCAATGGACTGATCAAGTACCTGACAGGCTGGGATCTGGGCGCAATCCTCGGCAGCAAGATCACCGAGGCTGTTGCCGCCATCAAGAACGGATTGCCCGACTGGGCCAAGAAGTTGCTTGGCATTGATGGTGCCGGGGTCAGCGGAGGCGCTGAGGGTGGTTCGCCGTCGGCTGCCACTGGTGGTGCCGATACTGACCTTGGCCGACGCGCGGCTCAGATCGGCAGGGATGCTGTTCAACAGTTGGCCCAGCCGGAGCAAGCAGTAAGGGTGCAGGTCGACCTGAACAACGTCCCAGCAGGGTCCAAGGTGAAAACCGAGGGCAGCCAGGGAGCGACATTCGATACCGACATCGGTTACTCGATGACGGCCCCGTAACCGGAGTTCCCTATGGCTTGGCGAGACAACTACCGCGCCGCGACCTTTCGCGGCGTGGGCTTTTTTGTGGCTACAGCAGACAGCAGTCATGGCCGGCGCCAGGCGGTTCACGAGACGGCGCAGCGCGATGTCCCGTATACAGAAGACCTTGGCCGCAAGTCGCGAGAGTTCAGTATCACCGGCTACCTGCTGGGCAAAGAATACGATGTAGCCCGGGAAGAGCTGATCAAAGTCTGCGAGCAAGCGGGCCCTGGCGTGTTGGTTCATCCGTACCGAGGTGAACTGACTGTGGTCTGTCGCGGGCTCACTGTCAGCGAGTCCTCAGAAGAGGGTGGCAAGTGCACGCTCTCCATGACGTTCCTGGAGGCGGGCGAGGCGTCTTACCCCTCAGCCAAGGTCGATAGCGTCAATGCGATCAGTGCAAAGGCTGGCGAGGTCACCGAGGCCAGCAAGGAAAACTTCGTTGCCGACTTCCTCACCAAGGGTTACCCATCGTTCGTAGCTGAGGCCGCCACTACGCAGATTAAAGGGTTGAGCGACTTTTTGAGCTCGCCTGAGTTCATCGTTTCAAGCGACATACAGGCAGTATCCGACTACTACGACAAGGTCAAAGGCATCGGCTCTGATGCGTTCAATCTGATCCAGGCGCCGTTCGAGTTCGCCGGCCAGGTCGTTGACGCGATCAGCAGCATCCGGTCAGCGTTCGGAAGCAGCGCGTTCGGAATGCTGATGAGTCTTTACAGCCAGTATTTCCCAAGCTCCGACGATTCATCCTCTTCCGCTACCCCTAGCCGACAGCAGGTCGTGAGGAACACCAGCGCCGTTTCCGCGCTCGTTCGTCAGGCCGCCATTTCTGAGGCGGCTGTCGCCGCAGTGGTCACGCAGACAACCGAGGATGTTTCCAACGGCGGCACAAAAACCACCTCTGAGCCGACTAAATACGATAGCTACGAGGCGGCCATTGCGGTGCGCACTGAGCTTTCCGACAGGCTCGACGAGGAGAGCGAATCGACCAGTAACGACCTGGTGTATGTCGCGGTTACCGATTTAAGGACGGCCGTGGTTCAGGCCGTTCCGGATCCCGAGCAGGACTTGCCCAGGCTCTCGAAGTTCTCACCGAGACAGACGCTGCCATCTCTAGTTGTTGCATACCAGCTCTATGGCGATGCCGGCAGAGCTGAAGACATCGTGTTGCGCAATGACCCCCGTCGCCCAGGCTTTCTGATTGGCGGCCAACAGCTTGAGGTTCTCGCAAATGGATGACCTTGAGCTGTTGGTCAACGGCATGAATTACGCGGGATGGACCCAGGCTGGAGTAACGCGCGCTGTTGATGCTTCCTCTGGCGCGTTCACTGTGACCCTGACGGAGCGCTGGGAAGGGCAGGAGGGCAGGGGGGCTCAGGTCGAGCCCTGGCCCATTCTCCCTGGCGATAAGTGTGAGGTCCGTCTCGGCGGGATAACGATGGTGGTCGGCTATGTCGACATCTTCAAGCCTTCGTTCAGTGCGAATGATCACACCATCAATATTCAAGGCCGTGACCGGACATCGGACCTGATCGACTGTAGTGCCGTGCACACGCCGGACGAGTGGAAGAACATCGATCTATTGCGCTTCGCTCAGGTCCTGGCTCAGCCATTCGGCGTCGGCGTTTCGGCGGATGTCCCAGTGGGCACTCCATTCACGATATGCAAACTGCAGCAGGGCGAAACAGCGTTCGAAGCAATTGAGCGTTACGCCAAGCAAAGACGCCTATTGCTGACGACGGATGGTGCCGGCGGCCTATTAATCACCCGTGCGGGTAACAAGCGTGCGTCGGTCGGCTTGGTTCAGGGTGAAAACATCCTCAGTGCCACCGGCAGCATCGATCACAGCCAGCGTTTCCGCAATTACCTGGTTAAAGGGCAGGCTGGATACAACCCAAACAGTGATGGAGGCACTGAGGCGCACGTCGAGGGCGGGGCAAGCGACAGCGGAATCAGGCGTTATCGACCGATGCTGATCGTCGCTGAGTCCGGTGGATCGAACGGAAGCGCCCAGGAGCGAGCTACCTGGGAGGCCAACAGCCGGCTGGGAAAATCAGCTTCCGCTTCCATAACCGTCCAAGGCTGGCGGCAAAGCCCGGGTGGGCCAATCTGGGAGCCAGGAATGCTGGTGCAGGTCAAGTCGCCGTGGTTGCGGATGGACGGGCAGATGATTATTCGGCAGGCCACCTATGAGCGGGGGGAGGGCGGTACCACGACCAAGCTCGACATCGTCAGCCCCCAAGCCTTTTCGCCAGAGCCTCCCGATTCGAAGAAAGGCAAGGCAGGGAAAAAGGGCGGTCGGAATATTTGGGCGGAAGCCATCGGGGAAGAGGATAAAAAAGATGGGTAACCCAATTCGCGATCTCAGCAACCGCGTGATGATGATGTTTGCCCGCGGTGTTGTGCGCAGGGTCACCGACACGAACGGACGGCAGCAGTTGCAGGTGGAGTTGCTCAAGGACGAGCTGCGAGACGATATCGAACACATGCAGAACTACGGCTTCACCAGCCACGCAAAGGGCGGCGACGTGGCGGTGGCCTTCATTGGCGGCAACCGCGAGCAGGGCATAGTCCTCGCCGTCGATGATCGCCGCTACCGGCTCGTCCTGCAGGCTGGAGAGGTCGCGATGTACGACGACCTTGGCAACAAGGTTGAGCTGCTGCGCGACATGGTTAAGGTCACGGCTGTTCAGCATGCAGAGGTGGAGGCCCCGACCATCAAGATGATCGGAGAGATTGAGATGGTCGGTAACGTAAAAATCCAGGGGAATATCGATTCCACTGGCACCGTTACAAATAACGGCAAAAACATCGGCAGCACCCACCAACATGACGGGGTGTTGGTCGGATCCGCAAACACGGGAGCGCCAATTTAATGGCCGATGCCGCAATGGTAATGACCGAGTTCGGTGGAGACCTGGTGCTGTTTGGTTTCGACCTTGAGCGCGATGACGGCCTTGAAACTGCCGTAATCATCAGCGTATTCACCGATCGTCGCGCCAGTGCTGAGCAGATCCCGCCCGAATATGAGCAGGACGATTTGCGCGGCTACTGGGGAGATCTCACAAACGCCTCGGCGACCGACCAGACGGGCTCGCTGCTCTGGCTATTGGCCAGGGAAAAAGAACTGCCGCAAACGTTGAGCCGCGCCGAGCAATATTGCCGAGACGCCCTGGCCTGGATGATTGATGACGTGGTGGCCACGACGATCGAGGTCGCCGCTTCATATCACTCGCGTGGCGTGATGCTGCTCGTTATCGACATCTATCGCCCGACCGGCCCGGCCGTTCGCTACCGATACAACTATGAATGGTCGGCCCAGGCCGGCAAGAGGGCTGCCTGATGCCATTTGCTAGACCAACCTTGCCGGAGCTCATTGACCGGGTTACCACCGACATCAGCGGGCGCGTGACCGGCGTCCAAAGCGCTGTGCTGCGCCGCTCGCTGCTGGGGATCCTCGCCCGGTCTGAGGCTGGCGCAGTGCACATGCTGTACGGCTTCCTTGAGTGGGCAGCCAAGCAGGCGATTATTGATACGGCCGAAAAGGAATACCTCGAGCGGTGGGCGGCGATCTGGAAAGTCTTTCGCAAGGCCGCTGATTATTCGACCGGCGCCGCGCTGCTTGCCGGTGCAATCGGGTCAACGCTTCCGTCCGGGACGATCCTTCAGCGGCAAGATGGTGTGCAGTACCGCGTCGTGTCTGATGCGGTGTTCACCGACATCACGCTCCAGCCTACTGTTGTTGCATTAGAGGCTGGTGCCGCCGGCGACGCCCCGGCCGGAACGCCACTGTTTCTGTTGTCGCCCGTTGCCGGTGTTCAATCGACCGGCTCTGCGGCCACGGACATTGATGGCGGTCTTGATGTTGAGACGGATGCTCAGTTGCTTAACCGTCTGCTGAAGCGCATCAGGCAGCCACCCCATGGTGGTGCTGCTTCAGATTACGAGCTCTGGGCTCTTGAGGTCCCAGGCGTCACCCGTGTGTGGGTCTATCCGCTTCAGATGGGCGTCGGGACTGTGACGGTGTTGTTCGTCTGTGATGGTGAGACCGACATCATCCCGGACGTGGCGAAAGTCGCAGAGGTTCAGGCTTACATTGACGCCCGTCGCCCGGTGACCGCAGAGGTGTTTGTGGCGGCTCCTATCGCCGATCCGCTCAATCTGGCGGTGAAGCTTTCGCCGAACACCGCGGCTGTCCAGTCCGCGGTGCGGGCAGAAGTCGCCGACCTGATTGTCCGCGACTCGAAACCGGGAAGCCCGATATTGATCAGCCGCCTGCGCGAAGCTGTCTCTATCGCGGCAGGCGAAGCGGACAACCAGATAACGGCGCCGACCGCAGATGTCACCCACGCCACCGGTCACATGGCGGTGCCAGGCACCATAACCTTCTCCAGCTTTTAAGGAGGCGTAATGCCGACAGCTGCCGACTACCTGGAGCAGCTGAAAACGCTGCTGCCTCCTGGACAAGCATTCCCCCGGGAATCTGGAACCACGCTTCACAGCCTGCTTGATGGCATGTCGATTGAACTGGCTCGGGTAGATGGTCGAGGCGAAGCGCTTCCTATGGAGGCCAACCCATCCAGCACCAGCGAGATGCTGAGCGACTGGGAGAGGGTCGCAGGCCTCCCCGATAAATGCTCCGGTGTTCTCGAAGAAACGCTGCAAGGCCGGAAGAACGCTCTGCTGGCGAAACTATCCAGCACTGGCGGGCAGTCCGCCGCCTACTTCATCGAGTTGGCCGGGGTGCTGGGTTACACCGTCACGATCCAAGAGTACCGACCGTTCCGCGCGGGGCTTTCTCGCGCCGGGGACGCGCTCACCAACGGCGACTGGGTCTTCACCTGGCTGATTCGCGCTCCAGAGACATCAGTTATTTCCTTCAGGGCTGGCGTGTCTGCGGTCGGCGAACGGCTGCGCACATGGGGCAACGACACCCTCGAATGCAAAATAAATCAATTGAAGCCAGCGCACACGATCGCGCTCTTCGCCTACGGAGATTGACGCATGCATAGAATTGACGGCCCGGGCGCCACGGTCGACAACCGTTTCACGGAAGGCGACCCGGTAGGCGGCATCCAGGCAACAGTGGTCACTGATGATTTCCTGAATGATGTTCAGGAAGAACTGATGAGCGTCTTAACTGCCGCCGGCGTAACGCCCGTAAAAGGCACCCAGAACCAAGTTCTTCAGGCTGTCTCTAAGTTGGCCCAGAATCAGACTGCCCAGGCTTTTACCACGGGGGGGACTGGAGCGGCGCTCACCCTCACGCCGTCGCCTGCAATCTCTGCATACGCGGCGCCACTGCGTTTCAGCGTCAAGTTTCATGTGGACAGCGGCGCAAACCCAACGCTGAACGCCTCGGCAAAAGGGGCGAAGTCGCTCAAGCAATACAGCGCAACAGGCGCGAAGGTTGCTGCAGTTTTCTTCGCCGACCAAATTGGTGACGTCGTTTACGATGGTGTTGACTGGGTGCTGGTGGACCAACTGCCAACGACGACTGCAAATCTGGTTGGTATTCGAGGGGCCGCGCTTAATCTCCGGGTATCTGCCACAGGAACCGACTCGGTTATTGCTATCACTGCTGATGAGTTGCAGGTCGAGAACGCAGCGGGCCAGTTCATCACGCTGCGTAACGTGTCATGTACCGCGTCGTTCGCAGTGGCTGGAGCAGGCGGCTTGGCATCTGGCGCTGCCAATAGTCAGCTGGCATCAACTCTGTATTACGCTCATGTGATCTGGGACGGCACCACAGCCAAGGGATGGCTAGCACCGGACGTAAACCCGGCCACGCCACTCCCTGGCGCGTTTACCCACAGGACTTTAGTTGCTTGGACTATCACAGATAGTACCACCAATAAGTTTCCACTAAGTTTTATAAAGAATGGGAGAATTGGCCAGTTCAAAGTTGGAGGGAACGTCACGCAGCTGCCGAGGATGGTCTCCGGAATCCAAGGGAATCCGAATACTCCATCATGGGTGGCTGTAGCAATCTCGCCATATTTTGCGCCAAATGTCGCAGCCATATATTTAAGCCTTTATAGTCAAGGGGCGTTAACACAAACAGTTCTAGCTCCCAGCAATAATTATGGCGCAGCCAACGCATCGACTAACATGCCATTGGTCAATATTAGTAATAGCTCATCAAACTCTAACCAGAACAATTTCCTGGCTAGAATAGTGCCTGAAAGCAATTCGGTTTATTACGCCTCAAACGCAACAGTATCTAATCTTTCAGCAGTAGGGTGGGAGGATAATTTCTAATGGGTTATGCAATCAGAAACGACAAACAAGGCTGGCGCTTGGTAGTTGATGCAGTTGAGGTTGGGCCGGATGAGTATTGGAGTGATCTCCCAATTGAGATAGTTCCACGTCCGCTAACTCAGGAAGAGCTGTTGCGTCTGGTGAATGCTGAGCGTGATCAGCTGTTAATGCTTGCGGCCATACGTATTGCGCCTTTGCAGGATGCTGCTGATCTTGACGTCGCAACCGTATCGGATGCTGAAAATCTGAAGCTTTGGAAGCAATACCGCATTGCTGTAAATCGCGTAGGTCAGCAGCCTGGATACCCTGAGATAATCGAGTGGCCACCCCAGCCCGCTTGATCTCGCTTTATGTGTATTGCTGTAAGAATGTACGCAAGTCCGTTCTCAATTTGGCTCGGTCGCATGCTCGCATCATGGGTTTACGTGGCTGACTGTCCGTGTATCCAGTATGATACACGGACAAGGGGAATTTGCGCTCAGGGGTGCCGGGCTTGTCTACAAAAAATGAAATACTGCCGCTAACCGGACTGAGGTTTATTGCGGCTCTGTATGTTTTTCTTTTTCATATGCAGATCAATTGGCCATTTGCGCCAGGTGGAGTTGTTAAAAAAGTTATCGAACAGGGCGCAGTGGGGATGTCTGTTTTTTTTGTGCTATCTGGCTTTCTTCTTGCGTACCAATACTCTGGCCGATACGAAGACAAAAAAGGATATTTTTTAAAACGGCTTGCAAGGATATATCCTATATATGTTGTTGCTGCGCTGAGCACTATTCCTTGGATGTGGCGAGGACAGATATTTACGATTTGGGATACCGCCGCCCTCGTTGTGACGAATATATTCGTTATGCAAGCATGGGTCCCTAGCTATTTTGGCTTTTGGAATAACGGCGGAAGCTGGTCTATTTCTGTGGAAGTGTTTTGCTACGCAATTCTCCCATTTGCAGCTCCCTGGATGACTAAGCTTTCAAACGGTCGCATAGCATCGCTAGCGGTACTTTTGTATGCCTGGTCAGTGATCCCTGGACAACTAGGGAGGATATGGCCAGACCTGCCGTTCGCGTTTTTCTACGCGCTGCCCGCATTTAGGGTTTCCGAGTTTCTTCTGGGGGTTTGCGGATTTTTGGCCATTCAGAGAGGTTTTAGATTCTCGCGCCCAAATTTAGCAGTTGTCGTCATTCTGATAGTCTTTGTATTTTTGATTAAGCGGCGAGCTCCAGGTGTCCAATACATTGGGTATAATTGGATGGTTATGCCAGTTGTAGTTGGATTAATAATGGCTCTATGTCAGTCTGATGGTCGTATTTATAAGTTGTTGTCATGCAATGTTTTTGTATGGCTAGGAAAGATAAGTTATTGTTTCTACTCCTTTCAGGCTCTAGTGCTGCTGCTTATGATCAAGTTTCACGCAGATCTGATTGCAATGTCCTCTATATTCAGCATAAATTGGGTTTTGTGTATTTTTGCCTTTGTTCTTCTTATTTTGCTATCTGCGCTGGGGCATCACCTCGTTGAGGAGCCTTGCCGAAGAAAGATACAGAAATGGGCAGCCGTACGCGGATACGACCGAGCCGCTAAAAGAGAGTCCTATTCTGTGTAGCAGTTGAACAGGGTTCTAACTATTAAAAAAGCCCGCCAAGAGCGGGTATTTTTTTGCCTGGAGAAAAGCATGCCGATCACCCAGCAGCAGTTGCTGCAGATTCTCCCGAACGCCGGCCGCCAAGCCGGCGTTTTTGTTCCTGCACTGAATACCGCCATGAACCGCTACGGGATCGTTGGCACAGCCCGTGCCGCTGCCTTCATCGCCCAGGTTGGGCATGAGTCCGGCCAGTTGCGTTGGGTTCGCGAGATCTGGGGCCCGACCGCGCAACAGGCCGGCTATGAGGGTCGCGCCGATCTGGGAAACACCGTCAAGGGCGACGGCTCCAAGTATCGCGGCCGCGGGCTGATCCAGATCACCGGGCGCGCGAACTATGCGGCGTGCGGGGAAGCGCTGGGATTGGACCTGATCGACAAGCCGGAGTTGCTTGAACTGCCCCAGCACGCAGCGATGTCGGCGGCCTGGTTCTGGTCTACGAAAGGCCTGAACACATTGGCGGATCAGGGTGATTTCCCGAAGATCACCCGCCGCATTAACGGTGAACTGAACGGCCTGGAAGATCGGCTGCAATTGTGGGAGCGAGCAAAAAAGGTGCTGGCATGAGCGAAATAAAAACGATCTCCCGCGTCCTGGGCCAGGCGGCAGACGGGTCGCTGTGGTTTTTCTGCAATGGCTGCGACCTTCCGCATAGCCTGAATGTTGGAGCCGGCCCTGGCCCACGTTGGGACTACAACGGTAACCCCGAGGCGCCAACGTTCACGCCTTCTGTGCTGTCGCGCTATGGGATGCATGGGAAGGATGTTGTCTGCCACTCATTCATCACCGATGGGCGAATCCAGTTCCTAGGCGACTGCACTCACGCTTTAGCTGGTCAGACGGTCGATCTGCCGAATTGGGAGGAGTCATGGGCGAATTGGTGACGCAATAAAAGATCGCTTTCAGATGAACGGCTCTGTGGATAACTCGGGAGCCTCAGAAAACAATGTACGTCTATTTGTACGTTTGGCAGACAAACAAAGGGCCTGCATCGCTGCAAGCCCTTGTTTT
>NZ_JFCA01000058.1 GCF_000612585.1 Pseudomonas sp. CHM02 | reverse complement strand
TCATAGACATTGTTCGCGAAACCGTTACTGGTTGATTACGTCTCAATGTCCCTTATGCTGGATAGCAAATCTATGTGAGGGGCATGATCACCTCAGGGCGCTGAAAGGCCACTCAGCAAAGTCACTCGAATTTTGACGCTCAGCCCTCAGCTCGGTGTTAAATCAGCCAACCCACCTGGCATCCCTGCGCACCGCCTGCGGGGGGACACCAAATCCGCGAATAAACACTTCCCGCAAGTGGCGTCGGTCTCCGAATCCAGTATCCCTGGCAACCCCATCCAAGCTATGACGGCTCTGCTCTATTGTCATGCGGGCCGCTTCCAAGCGCAGACTTTCAATTGCTTTGGCAGGTGACTGGCCTGTCTCGGCGGTGAATACCAAAGTGCGCGCTCGAAGCACCAGCGATCAGCCATAGGAACTGGGGTGGGACGCAGTTGGTATCGTTCGCAAAGTGGGCGATGATGTCACGCTGTTTCAACTAGGTGATAAAGTGTTCTACGCAGGTGCCATTGACCTGCCGCATGCGCATGTGTACAGAAGGTGCGCTTCGTTGGCATTGATGGATCCTAAATCGGGCCGTCCTTGCTCTCGAACGCCCAGCTCTTGCCGGTAGGCTGAAAGCTCAGGGTACTGTGGTCTTGAAGGACTCTGGGGTGTGTAATCGGTGGCGCTGAAGCAAGGTAAGACGGCGATGCGCATAAGTACACCTGCCAGGTTGTACGCGAACGAGGCCAAAGTCCGCTCTATGGAGGCGCAGCTAGTGCTGCCCATTTATGACCTGACGCAGTATTGGCATGGTCGGCTGCACCACTCATTCATCAACATATGGCTGCGCCACCTAGTGGCAGACATCTTCATTACTCCGCCTAGCAGAAATCTCCAGCCTATGGGTTCGGATGCAGATGTTTACACGCAGAAATGTTCCAATTAATTTCGATGAACCAGGGAAAATTTCTCCACATCCTCAAGCGAAAAGATGCCTCGCTCGGTATACGCTTTCTTACCTTATGATCTCAATGCGTCGGGCCATTGGCTATGTTTTTGAACCTCTGAGCCGCGACTCCGGTCATGTATTTCACATGACATTCAAACTAAAACCGCCAACGGGGTGCGGTAGCAAAGCAAGCGGAGCCGACTATGAACGACGGTACCAATGATTTGCCTGAGGTCGTCCGACGGCAGGTTAAGAAAATTATCTCCGATATTGAGTGCGCGGGATCGATGATTCTGGCCGTCAAAAGCGGAGCGCGAGCCAACGGGTTTGTGCTGGGGTTGGTGTGTGCAGGAGGGATAACCGCAGACCAGGGCGAGGCGCTGTACGAGTATTTTGACCTCGCAACTCAGAAAAGACTCAAGGCACTGACTTTGGGTTTGTCCTAAGGGATGACAGTAAAAAATCACATGAGGGAACAGAATGAAGAAGTTCATTTTCCTTGTGGCGCTTGCCTCGCTATTCGGCTGCACCTCCATCCAGACACCGCACGAGGGCGCCGACCAGGTACCCGCATTCCGAATTTACAGTAACTCCAAAAAATCTGATGCCCAGCTCGTCATGTTGCTCAAGCCACGACAGTTGAAGTCTGCATAAGGCACTCGAAGTAGTTCAGCCTGCCCCCCTGATAGGGCCCATGTCAGCGAACCCGTAGGCCGCACCCGCGCTGCCTGGGTTAGCGGTTAGGCAGAACCCCGTCAGGCCTTTTTTACAGTTTTCGCAAAAGCCGCAGCCGATGTTGAATGGCAGGCATACCCTATCTCCTACCTTGACCCGATCTACGCCGGAGCCTACTTCGATGACCTCGCCCAGATTCTCATGGCCAAACACTCTGCCCGTTTCAAAAGAAGCACGGCCTTCGTACGTGTGCAGATCAGATCCGCAGATGTTTTTGGCAGTCACTCGCACCAGAACGTCGGTAGGTTTTTCGATTTTGGCATCCGGCACATCTTGCACACTAACGTCACGAGGGCCGTTGTAAACGATGGCTTTCATTGCGTTCTCCCAGAGGCAAGACGAAAGGGAATTTTCGTCAGCACATATTTAATCTGTCTGATAGAACGAATCGTATGTTCAAGAAATCCCCCTCAAGTCTGACGAGTGGTTAATCAAAGTACAGAACAAATCAATCTGAAAAATTGGGGCACCTGGGTAAGGGGGCACGCGCATTGCGAGCGTCCTTGCCCAACACTTAAGATTTGACCGGTGTGCCAGGCTCTATGTCATACGCTTTCTGAACCAATTCAGCGCGGTTACCCAATCCTTCATTACTCTTACGAGTCCAAGCTGAATCCATCTGCTTGCGCTGCTGGTCAATAATTTCTTTAGGCTCAACATTTCGGTAAGTATCTATGGTGCCGGTTATCACGCCGATGGTCGTTTCAAAGACCGGCTCTGGATCATATTGTTCGTGAGGGAACGCCAGTTTGCTGTAGTCGAAAAGGCGCTGGGTCGGGTCGTCCTGCCAAGTCTTCCATGTCTCGAACATTCGGTCATTGAACCCGGTAAGAAAGGGCCCTGGGTTTACCGTAGCCACCTCGATGCCGAACTCCTTGAGCTCGAGACTCATGGCCTCCGCGATAGCCTCCACCGCGTGTTTGGATGACGAATAAGCACCGGCAAAGGGGTCAGCGGTGAGGCCTGCAACCGACGACATGAAAATAATCTTGCCCTTCTTCTTCACAGCCATTTTTTTCGCAATGAGCTGAGTCAGCATCAACGGCCCGATCACATTAACCTCATACTGACGGCGCAGATTTTCAGCAGGAATGTCGACAGTCGCTCCGCCTTCCGAAATGCCCGCGTTATTCAACAATACGTCGACGTCCCACTCAGCAGCTTTCAATCTATCGCCTTCGTGAGAGACATCCAGCTTCTCTATTCGGAGGCTAACACCACGCTTCCTGGCTTCCTGCTCAAGGACGTGTACCTGCGCCACGATCTCCACACCAGCGATAACGTCCAGACCTTGCTTGGCCAGTCTGAGGGCTACTTCGAAACCGAATCCCGTACCTGCACCTGTAATTAGAACGGCCATAATTTTCTCCTGGAGAGTGATATCAAACACGCGGCTGGACGAAGGACACTTCGTTTGCACATGAGGTATCTGTCCGGGAGTGAGGCACGCGCGTTCAAATTTTTAGGCTCCTGGTCTGACGAATGGTGACGAATCCCGCCCTGCAAAAAATCTGAATCATTCGCCAATTTGCTCCTCTCTCTTTTAAACCGCCAAGAGGTAGAAGGAGTGATCTTGAGTTATTTGGATTGGGTGCAGTGGCCAGCTATGGCAGTGACAATTATCGCCGCGTGGCTTATCGGCTCTCAACGCCCCGCGAGGAGAATGGCGGGGTTCTTCTGTTTCATTTTGAGTAATGTTCTTTGGGTCATTTGGGGTGCTTACGCTGGGGCCTACGCATTGATCGTACTGCAGGTCTGCCTCTGTTCGATGAACCTGCGCGGCTTTAAAAAGAACTTTCAGAACCAGTAATGGGGATTCATCCTGAGGTCTGCCTTCCGCGTTGATTTTTCCTGAACCCGCGTACGTTCGTGCCTAGCAGAATGCACTCGAGCACGATTAATCCAAAAGCATTTGTGTGCCATCCCCATACAATCCATAACGCATTGCTGAGGACGAAGCCCCAAAAGGCAATCATGCGTCGGCGGGGTTGTTGAGATCCGATAAACCAAGCCGAAATGACGGTCACGACCATAGCAGGCCATTGCACCCAATCTATCAAGTCCAAAGGTCACCCCGCTCCGAGGCTTGAATCAGGACTTATGGAAGGCTCGGCTCCAAGGTGCGTATTGGGAGGCATAAGGGAAGCCAGATAGTCGCCAAATCCACCACTACACTTATAGTCCCGGCGCGCACTGGTGATCACAGGGTTGGTGGCTGTCCAGACGATTTGCGCGCCAATCCTCTCGAGGTCTGCAACCAGCTGAACGTCCTCGTGAGCAATCAAATGCTGGAACCCGCCAGCGTTCCGATAGGCCTCGGCACTCAGTCCAAGATTGGCCCCATGGATGTGACGATGATTCTCGATGAACTGGTACAGCGCGAGGTACTTGGTACGAACAGCCTCTCCATATCCACTCCAGCTGTCCACCTCAACCGTTCCGCACACCGCGTCTGCTCCAAACTCAATCTGGCGCGCGAGCCAATCAGGCGGCACAACGGTATCGGCATCCGTGAATGCGAGCCACCGAGCACCTGCTTTAAGTAACTGCTCAGCCCCAACGGCTCTTGCCTTACCCACGTTTCGAAAGCAGACATCTACCGACGTAATCCCCTTCGCTGTTACCACTGCTCTCGTGTTGTCGGAGCAATGATCCAATACGACGAGTATCTCGACCGGTTGCCCTTGAAGAGAAGGATGCTCAGCGGCAAGCACCACGGCGTCCAGGCAATCGCCTATAAGACTTTCTTCGTTATGGGCAGGTATCACGATCCCTATCATTGACATTCCCTCAGCCTGGCACAGTGTCTCCAGCAATCGACACTGCGCTCATGCAGAAGGTTTAAAGTATCTGGATGTGCGACTTCGACCAATTCTACAGTGAGGCATGAAATCCTATTCGGCCCAATCGCAAGTAGGAACGAACATGCCGCCCTCCGTTCATATCTTTCAAGCAATGTGTTTGTCCACGAGGGAGATGCCTCCATGAAAAATACTCGCCAAGTGGTAAGTACCTTGAAGACCCTTATGCTCAAACCAAATGGCTGGGTACCCAATAACCGCCGCCTCCCGGTCATCATTTACGAAAGTGCGATCTCTGTGACCGGTAAAGATCCGGCAGCACTTTTTGAAAAGATATTTTCAGCTCATGGCTGGCCTCCCCAATGGCGAGACGGTGTCTACGACTACCATCACTACCACACCGAAGGACATGAGGTATTAGGTGTCGTGAGTGGCCAAGCACGCTTAATGTTGGGCGGGCCCGATGGGCAGGTTGTAGAGGTGAAAAAAGGAGATGTACTTCTGCTTCCTGCTGGGACGGGTCACTGCAATCTCGGATCTAGCGCAGACTTTCTCGTCGTAGGTGCCTACCCACCAGGCCAGCACGCAGATATTCGACGTGAAGCTCCTAGTAAAGCGCAGCTTAAGAATATCGCTGCACTGCCATTTCCCGAATATGACCCAGTTTATGGGGAGGCTGGTGGTTTGATCACGTATTGGGGAATTGGAAAGCCTGAGTAGGCTATCCGGCGAAATGCCCTAGCAAAGCCAGTCGCCTGGGGGCAGTGAGGAGCATTATTGCCTCAAAATTTAATGATCCGGGGCAGAACTTGGATTTGAGAATACACTCAGAATGACTTCGGAAACGCTGGCAATCGCCGGCTGAGGGTATTGAGAGTGAACGTAAATTGGGAAGGGCTACTACCAATCCTGGGAGAAATAATCGTCGTAGAGGACGATCCCACGTTACGGCTGCTCATGGTCGACATCGTCTCTGAAATTGGCGCAACGGTGCGGCAGTTTGATTCGGCTGACGGAGCTCTAACTTACCTTCTTCAGAATCACGAAAAATGTCGTATGGTGATTGCAGATCACGGGGTACCTGGGCAGATTCAGGGCACAGAATTTGTTGAAATGGTCAAAGGCAGATGGCCCTCTATTGAGGCGATTCTCACTTCCGGGTATGCCCTTGATCTATCCACACTCCCAGCCGCGACTATTTATCTGCATAAACCTTGGTCTTTGGATGAGCTCGTTATCTCAGTCGCCGCGCTGTTACAGCCCGGTCATCCCCTCAGGAAGACTTAAATCTCTCCCACATCTAAGACACCAAAGTCGCTGCTGCTGTCGGGAAACAGCAGCCTTGAATCCCGATATCAGTCAGGACACCGGCCCCTCCTACCGCACCCAGGAGCCGAATTCATTTTGCCTCTCTATTTTGAAAAAGACTCTGTCTTCCAGCTCCCAGCTATACGCACCTCAGAAAAACTCACAGATCGTTCCGACATTTCACTACGCAGCTCTCCGATCAAATTGGCAATTGCACGACTCGAGGTAAGCCCGTCGGTCGTCACAGACGTGACTAAAAGGTCTATGCGGCCAGAGGCCGGCTCGAACACCTTGATCATCAACGATCCGTCAGGGTTGACTGTGCATCGACAGGAAAGCGGCAAAAAGCCGCATTCAATAATGTGCCTAAGCTCAAGCGCGGAAATCATCGCAGTGGCTCCTTTCAGTTGATGTTGAATATTTGGATTCAATAGAGAGTAGCTGTGTGGCGGAAAAGTGCTGACGCGCGCCCTTTTTCTTCAACGTGAATCGTTTAACTATTAATTTCAGGGACGTCACACTCATGACAATCCATTCGCATTGGACACGGCAATCATGTGAATTGAATTTTTCCCGATGCTACGACTCATTCTTTATGAACGTTATGGGGGCCTTATGAATACCGATCTCTACATCATCGAATATCAGCTCCACGGCGAGCGAAAGTCATTCATCATTCGATCCAAGATGATGCGCAACGCAGATGCCTGGCACTGGGCAAGCTGCGACGCCGGTATCGCTCCAATTCCCAAGCCAGGTCGACCTCCTTTGAAGCTGGTGTCGAAACCGCAGGCTGAGCAGTATGGCCTTTCAGACGTAAGGTGGAAGGAGTCTGCGGCACCTAATTGGACTGAAATTGCTGTACCGTGAAACCAGGATGGGTGCAGCAGAGCTTGTTGCATGTCATTAGCAAGAGACGAAACGCAGGGTGGATCCCACTCTCTAACGGGCCAGTTAAGAGTTTAAAAAAACAGCTTCGAAACTGCCTCGTTTGGAACAATTGATAGAAAGGAATCCTTGATGAATAGCGTCATAATATATCGGGCTAACACCAAAGCAGTCTTCCCAATCCTTTTCGCAGGTTTTATCACTTTGCTTACTGCATGCGCAGGTGATAACTCGGATTCCAACGTTATTGCTCCTGGCGATATTAAATCGCCCGCCACTCAGTCCCTTGATGCCGGCGCTGCCTTGCTTCAATCACGCCCTCCAATAGACGCATTGAATGCGTACCTGGACGGCTTTCATTTTTATAACGGGCACATGGATGCCCAGATGGAAGCACACCATTACTGCGCGATTCTCAATGAGGAAGTTATCCAGTGCGTGATCTACGATGGCAATCGTAAGGACGCCAAGCTGATGGGGGTCGAGTACATCATCAGCGAACAATTGTTCGCAGGTCTTCCCAAAGCCGAACAAGCGCTTTGGCACAGTCATGTTCACGAAGTGAAATCAGGTCAGCTCTTAGCGCCTGGGATCCCTGAGGTAGCCGAGCATGCATTGATGGAAAAACTCGTCCATACCTACGGCAAGACGTGGCATACCTGGCATACCGACCTCAATAAAGACCTGCCCCTTGGCGTTCCTCAGCTCATGATGGGCTTTACAGCAGACGGGCAAGCGGATCCACAGATGGTTGCAGATCGGGATCGTCGATTCAGGTTGGATAGCGCGCAGAAGAAGAAAGCTCGAGCGGACATACCGACGCCCGTCGTTGCGCCAGGCGCGGATGCGTGGAGTCAGGGTGAGGTTTTTCAGATAGTGGATCCGACGAACGCACCGCATCAACACTGATTTCATCACTGGTATTGGCGTAATGGCTCCAGCCATTGACGACGGCGCTCGCGCGTAGGCTCCCGAAAAACGTCGCCTGCAATGACAATTTTGAATCGGTACCTGGTTTCCATCTGCACGTAGATGGAACTCCAGGCTTCTACGATGGCCGACATTTGTATGCGTCCGGCCAAGTCATCTACCCAAGCTCGACAAGCCAGGACATGGTGTGCACTTAAATTTAGGTGGGCACCAGTTCTAGCCTTTTAAGCGGGTATTTCATGCAGCCGACACGCCGTTCGTATTCCAAATCCTTCAAAGCCCAGGTCATTCAAGAATGTGCTCAACCCGGCGCCTCAATCGCCAGCGTCGCCCTTGGCCATAGCCTCAACGCAAACCTCGTCCACAAATGGATTCGGGTACAAGCGCAGAAAAGTATGGCGCTTTAACCCGCATTCGTCCGGTTGCCTTTACAAACAACGGCGCCAGTATCTGCACCGAATATCAGCGTTGAGATTCCGCACCCGCGCGGCACCGTCAAAGTGAACTGGCCAACCGATAGCGCTGCTGCCTGCGCCGCCTTCCTTAGAGACTTGTTGCGGTGATCCGCATCGATGCCATCTGGCTCGCCACTCCTCCCTCACAACTGGGTATCCGCTGATAAGATGACAGACAGCGTGGCTAATCAATCGGGCAGTAGACATGGATAAAAGGCACGGCACAGATGCCGAAGGATTCATTAGGCGAATCCCTAGCAAGCACCTCCAACCCGAGTTCAAAAGCACTGTTGAAGATATGTGCTCCTCCTTGGTAGGGATATTGGGCGAGGTGGTAGATAGCATTTACCTGTATGGCAGTGTTGCTGGGGGTACCGCCAAACTGGGTGAGTCAGATCTAGACGTAACGCTGCTGATCAATGGTCAACCTGAGTTTTATGCTGACCAGATAAACCTTATAAAGAATGAGTTACAGACAAGACACCCAGAGATAGCCAAGATTGACTTCGACATTGGGTCTATAACCGAAGCCCTGGCTCCTGAAAACCTTTTAAGCTGGGGCTATTGGCTAAAGCATCATTGCAAATGTGTTTGGGGGAGAGACGTCACTACCAGTCTGCAACGTTTCAAGCCCTCGCGAGCTATTGCATTGGCGGTCAACGGAGACTTCGCATCAATACTAGGAAATTACGCCGAGAAGATTGAACATACAACTGATGCCATTGAGCTACGTCGCCTACAACGAGAGGCATCCCGAAAACTAATCAGATCGACGAACATTCTACGTATGGAGCAGGACGAATCATGGCCTCTGACACTTGAGGATCATGTAGAACTTTTCCTTCAGATAGCACCGAAGATGAAGCCTGAGATCGATTATTTTTTGAACCATGCAAGAATGCCAAGCTCAGAGGCAGATACGTTTTCGGCAGCACTCAATTTTTTCACCGATTGGATGCAGGAACAGCAAGCCCTCCGAGGCATCCCCAACTAGCTAAAACGATCCAACCTTGGGCCGACACCATCGGCACTACACGCAGCATTAATTTGAACAGTGCCTTCACCGGACGCTTACCGACATTTAGCAGGCGACACGTTGATTGCCTAAACACAAGGAGGCTCACATGCCCGATTTGAACGGCAAAATTCGTTACGCAGTGGTCGGCGGCGGATCGATTTCCCAAGGTGCCTTTATGCCAGGGATCGGACAGACAGAAAATTCCGTCATGACTGCCCTTGTAACGGGTGACCCAATCAAGGCAGACAAGCTCGCCAAACGCTACGACCTGAAAAGCTACAGCTATTCGCAATACCCCGAGTTGTTGGCATCCGGTGAAATTGATGCCGTCTACGTCGCTACGCCCAACTTCCTGCACCGTGAATTTGTAGTACCCGCCTTGGAAGCAGGCATACATGTGCTGTTGGAAAAGCCGATGGCCGCGAACGAGGATGATTGCGAAGCGATGCTCGCAGCGGCGCAACGCTCGAATGCAAAGTTTATGATTGCTTACCGCCTACACTCTGAGCCAGGCACTCTTGAAATGATCGAGCGCGTGCATGCCGGCGACTTCGGACGACCTCGCCTGTTCACGTCGACATTCACACAGACGGTGAAACCAACGAATCATCGGATGCAGAACGGCTTTGCAGCAGGCCCCGTACTGGATATGGGGCCGTACCCGCTGAATATGGTGCGACAGCTATTTGGTGATGAGCCCATTGAGGTCAGCGCGGTCGGTACGACCGCACCCGGCAGTAAACTGGGAACCCCCGATACTGTGAGTGTGTGCCTTAGATTTTCCGAAGAGCGCATGGCGCAATTCACCATCAGCTACACCCTTCCAAGCAGCGAACGTTTCCAGCTCATTGGTACTGAAGGCGAAATCCAAGCATCTCCCTGTTTCGGTTACGGCGAGGGTGTAGGTATTACCTACCGCGCCACTGTCGGCGATCAAACCCAAAAGCACTCGCAGCCAGTGGTAGACCAGTTCGCGGGAGAAACAGCTTACTTCTCCGACTGCATCCTGAATAATTTAGCACCAGAGCCAAGTGGTGAAGAAGGCTTTAGGGACGTTCGGGTTCTGCTAGCAGTGGAGCGAGCATTGGCGACTGGCCAAACTCAGAAGCTTGATCCCCTACCTAATAAGGCAGTGCCGAACTCCGACCAAAAGCGCCACTTTGAGCTCGCCAAAGTCCCCGATTACATTGAAACAGAATCGCCCACTGAATGAGGAGACACCCATGACGTACAGGGTGGGCAGTCCAAAAAAGCAGCGCACGTGTGAACCCCTAAGAATCATTAGATAAGCTGAGGAGTTCGGGCAATGCAAAACCTCAAGATCGCCACATTCAACGTCAACGGTATAGGGGCGCGCTTACCTAACCTTCTGCAATGGCTTGTGAAGGAGCGACCGGACATTGTATGTCTGCAGGAACTGAAGGCGCAGGACAAAGTTTTCCCAGCAGGCGATCTTGAGGCGGCAGGTTATGGTTCACTGCACCATGGCCAAGCCGCATGGAACGGAGTGGCCATTCTTGCGCGCGATTCCGAACCCCTTCTGATTCGCAAAGGCCTGCCCGGGGCTGAAGACGACACGCAGTCTCGATACCTAGAAGCTGCTGTCCATGGTGTGATCGTCGGGTGCCTGTATCTACCAAATGGAAACCCGCAACCGGGGCCAAAATTTGATTACAAACTCAGTTGGTTTGAGCATCTGATTGGGCATGCACAAACACTACAAGCCAGCGAACACCCCGTTGTTCTCGCAGGTGACTACAATGTTGTACCCACCGACTTTGACATCTACAACACCCGCTCATGGCTCAAGGACGCGCTCCTTCAGCCAGAAAGCCGCGAATGCTTTCAAAGGCTGTTGAGCCAGGGTTGGATCGACTCGGTGAGGCATCTTTACCCGGATAAGCGCGTGTACACGTTCTGGGATTACTTCCGTCAGCATTGGCAGAAGAATTCCGGTTTGCGCATCGACCATCTTCTGCTGAACCCAGTGCTTGCTCCCCACCTGAAAAACGCTGGCGTGGATGCATGGGTTCGTGACAAAGATCATCCGAGTGACCATGCGCCAACTTGGATTGAGATCGCGCCACGGAAATCAAAAAAAAATAAAAGATGCCTGAAGACAACAGATCCGGAACCCTTCAATAGGGTCAAATAGCGGCTGCATTGGCAGCACGATCATCTGCTACCCAGAAAAATTATTGAGAGCAGAGCGTTGTGAAAAAGAGTGAGCTTCCCGTAAAAACCTGCCTTACGTGCGGCCTTCCCTTCATCTGGAGGAAGAAATGGGCGCGCTCGTGGGAGGAGGTTCGTTATTGCTCGGAGCGCTGCCGACGCAATAAGAGTTGAAAAAAGGGCCAACAACAGCCCTTTTGCGTTAACCCAAGATTATTTGGACAGCCAGGACTCGACGGCGTCAGCGCCATGTTCAGCTTTCCACTCTTTCAAACCTTTGTGATTCCCGCCCTTCGTTTCGATAATCTCCCCGGTGTGCGGGTTCTTGTAGACTTTTACTTGGCGGGCCTTACGCGTACCCGCTTTTGGCGCGGCTACAGGAGCGCGTCGACCCGCTTGTGGATCAAGCAGGTTGATCACGTCCTTCAAGCTGTAACCATATTTTGCAAGCAAATCACGCAGCTTGGTTTCAAATTCAATTTCTTTCTTCAGGCCAGCATCGCCCTTGAGGGTCTCGAGTGCTTGCAGCTGCTCGGCAAGGTGTTTTTCAAGTTGGCGGAATTCTGCGAGTTTAGACATTGGAAACCTCTACTAAATGAATTGGTACGTTACACCAAAAAAGCTATGTGGATGAGCTGACAGGTCTGTCAGAGCCTGCCCTAGATAATAAATTGAATCCCTCAGAGGGAACCGAGGTCACTTATTAGTGATAATAGAAGACGACAAAGCAACGTGAAAAGTTTATGAGCCTTGCAATGACAATCTTCAGCATCATCGCCGCATGGATATCGATAGCCATCTCTATGACTTGGGGGGTATTACGTATCGCACGTCGACACCATTCACTCGTCCAGGAAACCGACGCAGTTGCCACTCGCTGGAAATACCTATCAGTTACCAAGCAGACCTTACCATTCTGTCACAGAGCAGGCTGATACCAGTGCCGTGCTATGACCGCATAACGAGCCCTTCTGGAGCCGATTCGATGTATCCAACAACGGGTCGATGGTCGCTACTTCGTAGTAAAGGGCAAGCTTTGGCGTTGCAGTAACCCTTCACTATCCGCAGACGTCCGGTAGGGCTTGGTAAACGAGCTAATGGATGCTCGTCGTGAAATCAAAACTGCTAAAGCGGCAGGAGATGATGAGAGGCTGAAAAGCGCAAGGGCGAAGGTTCAACGGGTCAAAGTCGAGTTGGGTGAGCGCGGGCCGGTGTGGTGGGATGACGGCTCACCCGACTTCAACCAATATCAGGTAAAAAACACACCCTATTTCGAGTGGCATGAATCTTTAATAATTACGTAACCAAGATAAGGATCCTGCATAGGCGCGCCTGGCCGAGCCTAGAATTTCATTCCACATAGCGCAGCCAAAGACGCGTTCGACGGGAGATCGCCTGTGCAACTGCGGAGATGCGTGCTTGTAGGGCTTCATCGCTAGTGTCGTAGAGCGAACAGACGTCTTTGGCTACGTTGTCAGCTAGGGGTGTATCAGAAGGCTCAGCACGAATGAAGCCGAGGTAAGACGCCCCCACACCCATAAACTCATAGCCATGCGCGCGGCTACACCTTCACTTACTGATAGGTGTCCGCCTCCTCCGCCGGATAAAACTCGCCCTCCTTCCCCATCTTCTTCAGCCGTTCGCGCACAATTACCTCAACGCTCGCCACTGCAGCTTGATCGTCAGGGTTAACCAACTGCAAGCACAAGCGTCGAACATTCTGATCGTGAGTACCCTCACTCATCATCTCGTGAGTGAAGACCTGTTCGCCACGCCATAGGCATAGCTGGGTATGCGTCCCGCCGAGCCATATCTCGTTGATTGATCTAAGGTCGGTTGTATCCAGTAGATCTACAGTGATTGTCTTATCCATTACACGCACCTTACGAGTGAGTAGATACAGGTAGACTTACAGGCATAGCGGGTTGTTCCTCCCTCCCCCGGCCAGTCCGCCACTTCGGGGTGACTCAGGCTCTAAGATCGTGACTGAACTCAGTCATCGCCCTCTTCGGTCAGTGAGCTGGGCTGAATTAAATGCGCCCCTTGGTTGCGAACATTACCAACAGCTTTGCTTACCTTGTACCAATGAAAATCGGTAGCAGGCCGGCAGTGCTCCATCGCGATTTCCCGCGCACGTTCAGGTGAAGTATCTGAGGCGATCCATTCGCGGGCGTGCTCAGGAGCCAAAACCAGCGGTTTCCGATCATGGATATCTACCATCCCTTGATCACTGGCGGCGGTGATGATGACGAAGCCGTCGCGTGGGTCTGGCTCCAACCCCTGGTGAACCTCAGCTAAGCCAGCGAAGAACATCGGAGCCTGCTCCCTCAGGGCAATGAAGTAAGGCTGCTTTTTCTTTGAATCAGCCGGATCTTTGACCCACTCAAACCACCCGTTTGCCGGTGCGAGGACGCGACCGTTTGGCCAGAGCTGAGTGAAGAATTTTCCAGTCATGGCCGTTTCAACCCTGGCATTTATCGGGTCAGGACGCTTTCCTTTCGCCCAAAATGGCGACCACCCCCACTTCACCTTATCAATGCAGAGCTGCTCGTCCACTGCCCTAATAATCTCCACGCGAGTAGAGGGTGCGACGTTGTATCGCTCCAGTGGCCAAAGATCGTAGCCGTTGATCACCAACTGCTCTGGCGCAAGCTCCTTGAGGTAGTGATCCATCGATTCGTAGATCGAGTAGCGTCCGCACATGGTGTCACCCGTCGAATTGTCGTACCTAAGAGATTGACCGCAAGCGAACCAAATCGTTAACTGTATGCATGTACAGTTAACCTCCTAAGGCTTGCATCATGAGCATCACCATCCTGGGCCCTCTCGCGTCTGGCGGTAGAAAGCTTCCTCTCTATTCATCCAGGGTGCCGGCAGGCTTCCCCTCCCCTGCGGCTGATCACATCGAAAAGCACATCTCCCTTGATGAGCTGTTCGATATTCGAGCCCCGCACGTGTACTTGGTGAGGATCGACGGAGACAGTATGCAGGGCGCAGGCATCTATTCCGGAGATCTGGTGGTTGTTGATCGAAGCGTAGATCCGGTCAGCGGAGATATCGTCATCGCAGCTCTCAACTCTGAGCCATTCTGCAAGCGCCTGCAGCTGCGTGACAACGCCGTGATCCTCCTGTCTGAAAATCCAAAATATCCAGCAAGGCATGTAATGGAAGGCGACGAGCTTGTGATCTGGGGAGTGGTGAAATACAGCGTGCGCGATCATGACAACACGTGAGCCCGTCTTTGCCCTGATTGACTGCAACTCGTTTTATGCGAGCTGCGAGCGAGTGTTCAGACCCGACCTGGCAAAAACGCCCATTGTGGTGCTGTCCAACAACGATGGCTGTGTGATTGCGCGCAGCTACGAAGCCAAGCCCTTTGTGAAAATGGGCCAGCCGTACTTCCAGATCAAAGACCATCTACGCCGGCATGGCATTGTGGCCTTCAGCAGTAATTACGCGCTCTATGGCGACATGAGCGAGCGCGTCATGACGATCATCGAGTCGTTGGTGCCTGCGCTTGAGGTCTATAGCATTGATGAGGCGTTCGCTGATCTCACTGGCGTCCCAGGAGATATGTCTACTTTTGGACGGCACATGCGATCCACCCTCCTCAAGCGCACGGGAATTCCAGTTGGGGTAGGCATTGCCCACACCAAGACTCTGGCCAAGCTCGCCAACCATACCGCCAAAAGACTGCTGGATATCACGGGGGGTGTGGTCGATCTCTGCGATCCGTTCAAGCGCGATTGGACGCTACGTAATACCGACGTTGGAGAGATTTGGGGTGTTGGCAAACGAATGAAGTTGCATCTGGAGGGGATGGGGATCAGGACGGCAATGGATTTAGCGAAAGCCGATGCCTGGATGCTTCGCCAGAAATTCAGTGTTGTTATTGAGAAGACCGCTAGAGAGCTCGCTGGTACACCCTGTCTCGAACTAGGTGAGGCTGACCCACCCAAACAGGAAATCTGCTGCAGTCGGATGTTCGGAACACGCCTCACCGACATTGAACCAATCAAGGAGGCGGTAGCTACTTACACTCAGCGCGCAGCGGAAAAGCTCCGAGCGCAAAACTCGCTGTGCAAGAAGATCCGCGTGAGCATTCGCACCGGCATGTTCAATCCCGAGGAAGCGAAATATGCGAATGGCGCACTCGTCGAACTACCCTACCCGACAAACGATGTTCGACTCATGACCAAGGCTGCTACCGAAGCGGTAAATCGTCTCTTTCGACCGGGCTTCAAGTACAGCAAAGCAGAGGTTCTGCTGATGGATCTCCGCCAGCCTGGCGAGTTCAGCGACGATCTGTTCGCTCAGTCTCAGCCTACGATGGCAGACAAAGTGATGAGCGTTTTGGACGAGATCAATGGTCGCTGGGGAAAGGGAATGCTGCGGGTTGCTAGTGTGCCTGTCGCACCTGGCTGGGCGATGCGCCGAGATTTAATGAGCCAGAGCTACACGACGAAGCTAGATCAATTGTGGTCGGTCAAAGCTAACTAGACGTTGCTGCAATCCAACGCTATGCATATGAATAACGTGGTGGATTTGTTCGGTTCTATCATAAATCCTCCGGGCGTTCGGCCTTGGCCTAAAAGCATGCCCAACGCGTTGGAGTGGCGATGGGTGAGGATTCCTCTCAGCATGTATGGAAACCGAATATGCGAGCAGAAAGGTGCCCGGTAAAGCGCCTAGTATGGCCATTTCTAAAGCTTGGACTATGGTTGTCCAGACGCGCGGGATTGCGGAGTGGAAGGGTTGGATATGCAATTTGCCAATCCACGTTCCATAGGATCTGTGGTCATTACGAGGTGTCATAGGTCGACAAACCGTTTAACTCCGGTCAAACACGGCTACTCTCATTACGCATTCGAATACGTTCACACCAAAATCGCAGTATAGGAGTCTTGCCTTGGTAGCCAACATGGTGACGAAATAGCTCTCTGGTGGTCGTATGCAGGGGTGCAAGTATTCCAGTAAGGATCACTATGAGATTGTCCGATTTTATACTGACTGAGACAGAGTCAATTCTCCAGGCATGGGAGGATTTCGCTCGGACGATTAATACCCCCATGCCAGACTTGGACGTCATAGGACTCAGAAATCATGCTGAGTTGATTTTAAAGATCGTCGCTGCAGACATGCGGCTTTCTCAAACTGAGCAGCAGCAGATAGACAAATCCGAGGGCCGCGAGCCCTTAAGAGATGACACCAATCCTGCCCACACTCACGCCATGACTCGTTTAGTTGCAGGATTCACCATGGATCAGATGGTTTCGGAATATCGGGCATTGAGATCCAGCGTTCTCCGACTTTGGCTGGCTGATGGATTCGCAGGAGAGGCTTACCAAGTTCATGACATGATTCGATTCAACGAAGCTATAGATCAAGCGCTCGTGGAGTCGATTGCTGCTTATGGACAGGCTGTCGAGAACACTCGGAAAACGACTCTAGCAGTGTTAGGACATGATCTGCGTTCGCCACTCGGAGCAGTAATGATGGCAGGGGGGCTCCTGCAAAACGCTGACTACCTGCGCGATAGGGAAGTGAAGCTGTCAAAGCAGATCTCTTGGCGACCTAGTTAAAAACCTGGGATCAAACAAATACATTCTCGCCAGGCACGGAGGTCTAAGCCGTGCCATCGGTTCTTCGAACAATGGGGATCCTATATCCAAGCATGGCGCATGGAATGATCCCTCCCGTAGAAGCAGACGCTGGCGCTGAAAGTGCTCCGTAAGCGAATGGCAAAGACACCCTAGGTTAGGTGGTAATACCCAATTGTCTTGTTGATCCAGCAATCATAGGACACGCCACAATGTTTCACGAGTTGTGGCGTCCAAGGTCAGCCATTGACGATCCATAACCTGTCTCAAGCCCTCAGCTATGTGTTCACTGGGCATCGTACGGAAGCCATGTTTGCGGAACCAAGGGCCATTCCAAGGCGGCTCATGAAAAGTTGTTAAGGTCACTGCTTGAACCCCACTGCTTTCAGCATGCTCTATAACTGCCGTGAGAAGCTTTGCTCCAATCCCACTCCCTGAAGCATCCGGGTCGACGGAAATATTGTCTAAATATAAAAGCCCGTCCAGTGGTCGCATTGCCGCAAAGCCCATTATTTTCTGGCTTTCGCTATCGAGCGCCACTACGACCCGACAGGCTTCAAATCTCGCTGGGGGCAGCGCGGGTGTTTCAGCAATATGGGCGAGATTTGGAATGGCCTTGTAACGCAGACGTGCTTGAGCCGAGATACGGCATAAATCTGCCACATCATCTATGCCACTAAGCCGGAGTTGGTAGCTATGCATGCTTTTTTCTCCCATTAAGATCGCTGGACGAGTATTCCGCTTACGTCACATAACTCAGCCAGAGACCCACTGATGCGGCAGCAGTAGCTCAATCTCGCTCGCCTGTTGCGTCGGCAGGCACGTCAGCACATCTTTGAGATACGCATACGGATCATGCCCATTCATGCGCGCATGATTGGATCAAGCTCATGATCGCCGCCGCCCGTTTGCCGCTGCGTAGCGATCCCGCAAACAACCAGTTCGAACGACCAAGTGCCCACGGCCGGATCTGATTCTCGACCGGATTATTGTCGATTGGCACAGCTCCGTCATCAAGGTAGCGCGTCAGCGCTACCCAGCGTTTAATGCTGTAATCCAAGGTTTGGGCCGTCGCTGATCCGTTGGGCACAAGATCGCGCTGGGTCAACATCCACTCGTGCAGTGCTTTCGCCAATGGTGCTGCTTTTTCTTGTCGTATTCGCCAGCGATCCTCGTCACTCATGTCTCGCGCTTGGCGTTCAACTTCGTACAAGCCGCCAATCGAGTGCAGCGCCTGTTCAGCCAGCTGGCTTTTATTTGCCATGTGCAGATCGAAAAACTTGCGACGGGCGTGAGCCATGCAGCCGATTTCGGTCATGCCTTTTTCGAAGCCAGCTTTGTAGCCAGCAAAGTCATCGCACACCAGCTTGCCGTTCCACGAGCCGAGGAAGTTACGCGCATGCTCACCGGCGCGGCTCGGACTGAAGTCATAGACCACAGCCTTGAGCGCCGAAAACGGTGTGGTGCAGTAAGCCCAGACATAAGCGCGGTGCGTTTTCTTCTGTCCGGGCGCAAGCATCTGCACCGGCGTCTCATCGGCGTGGACAACTTGCTGCGCCAGAACAGCTTCTCGCAAGGCATCAACCAGCGGCTGAAGCTGTACACCGGTTTGCCCAACCCATTGAGCCAGTGTGGAGCGCGGTATCGCTAAACCGGCGCGCCCAAAGATTTTCTCCTGCCTATACAGTGGCAAATGATCAGCGAACTTCGCCACCATCACATGAGCCAGCAGACCTGCAGTAGGAATGCCCTTGTCGATCACTTGGGCCGGTACCGGCGCCTGGATAAGTGTTTCGCACTGACGGCAGGCCCCTTTTCCACGTACATGTTGCTCGACGGTGAACACGCCTGGCGTGCACCGCTGACGTCCTCGCCGATGCGCTGAAGCTTGCAACCACAAGTGCACTGAGTGTTTTCTGGTTCGTGATGAATGACGGTACGTGGAAACTGCGGCGGCAGCGGTGCACGCTTTGGTTTTTGGCGCACCTCTTCTGGAGCCGGAGCCGGCTGGAGTGCCGGCAGCTCAGCGTCGATAGCCTCAAGATCAGTGTTAAGTAGATCGTCGAGCAAGCTGCCTTGCTCAGGGCTGATCTGCTCGCTGCGCTTGGCAAACCTGTGCCGCTTGAGGATCGCGATCTCGTGAGTCAGCTGTTCGATGATGGTTTGATCGCGATGGATCTTCCTGCCCATGATGTTGACCTTCGACATCAACTGCGCAGCGAGGGCGCGCAGTTGGTCGGGGGGCATTTGGTCGAATAAGTTGCTTATCGAAAGGAGGGGCCGGACGGAGTAGTTGTGAAGCTGCAGCGACGATCATGCGAGAGACACTCCAATCCACGGTTAGGCAGCTTACAAGAACTACATAACCTTCAACGGCGGCTTATTGTGCCCAAGATATTGAGGAAACCTGATTCATAACTTTAATCGAGACAGACTTTCTGAAGCCCTGGCCCACCAGCAAAAAAATTGTGTCACTGGTTTCAAAAATTTCCCGGCCAGCGTACCTAGTCGCCTAGCTAGTTTTGACCCGCTCGTTGTTCTCATATTCTTCGGTGCTGTGAATCGGCACGTTATGGGTGAACAAGACGATGGGTAACCGCCCTATGGCGGCCAACGGGTCGGCATCCACATCGAGTACATCAATAATGACCCAGGCAACCGCAGCACAGTATGCTTTGCCCGTGTCTGCGACACGTGTCTTGATGACCTTGGCTTCCGCTTCAGACGCCCCAGACAGCGGCTCGCCGTCGAGAGCCAATAGGTTAGTTTTTAGGCCGCGTATTCAAGCATATCCATGCTCAATCTGGGCCAGCACCTCCATTACCCGCTCCAAGCTCTCCTGGTCGGTCACAAAGTCTATGGCCGCCACGCCACCGAATTGATGCTTGGGCGTCGACAGCCACACAACTGCCTTGGCCTTGTCACCAAACACCTGCTCCGCCTTCTGCCACACCACGTCAACATCTTGCATTCGCCACCCCGCGCTAGTCGTCTCACGACGCATGATTACGTTCGGCCCTCTGCGATGTGGGCAGGCGCCCGCAAATGCGGATCACCAACACCGCCCTATCATGAGTAGATTGTACCTGTGAGAGCGAATCTCACCTTTTGACGGGTTGGCGAACCGCACTACGGACGCGAGATCACGGTGACCACTAATGAAGATCTGTGCCTACCCCGTGCCTTGCCAGGTTCGAGTGAGTTGCAGCACCATTTCTCCCACAGGCACGACTACAGTTTCCTGAGCCGCCCGCTGGCCAAGTGAGAACACTGTAAGTAAAAATCTGACGACTTTCCAAAAATCTAGGGCCTGAGCGGGCCAGTGCTCTGTATTGGATTGAATCGCCCCGGATAGGCAGCTTCCATGAGCTAGATGACCTCCAACGACGGTTCAGGGTGCCCAAGATCTAGAGGGAACCTGATTCAGAAGATCGATCGAGAGAGACTTCCTGAAGCCCTTGCCAACGAGCACAAAGATCGTGTCACTGGTTTCAAAGATGCCCCGGCCATCGTAGCTGGTCGCGTAGCCGGTCTTGATGCGCTCGTTGTTCTGATAATCTCCGGTGCTGTGAAGCAGCACGCTATGGCTAAACAAGACGATGGGTAACTGCCCTATTGCAGTCAACGGATCGGCATCCACATCAAGTACATCAATAATGACCCAAGCAACCGCAGCACAGTAGGCTTTACCCGTTTCTGCGACACGTGATTGGATGAGCACGCTTTCCGCTTCGGACGCCCCAGACAGAGGCTCGCCGTCGAGCGCGATGGCTTCCGCAATATGTAGTCGATGCATCAATCCTCCAATCCCTGTGGTACCTCGTGCGTATAGAGGTGTCCAAAATTCTGTTCCACGTTACCGGCCGGCTGGATGAGCACATAACAGCTGCCCGTAAACGTATGGGCGAGCAAATACCCATGCTCCCTGGTCAGTTGCATGATGGCTGAGGTCTGTATCAGACCACCCTCCAAGAAGCGCTCGCTCAAATCCCCATGGATCTCACCAGCCAGGCACGCTCCGTGAGGGAACGCCCCCCATAGAAATCCTCTGATCCTAAATTTAAAGATCAACGATGCAGCTTGAGCAAGTTCACTAGGAACCTCAATGCTGGATGTCATCAGCGTGTCCTTCGGCGCCGAGCTCACTCACGATGAGAAAGTGATGATCCCCGCTGGGAGTACGCATCAGCTGAAATCCTGACTGGGCTTTCACAAGCTCCAAAGGCGGGGTGGCAACTGTCATGCCGTCAAGGCTCGCCCCGGATTTGTCGCCATACACTATCGCAGCGTAGCGCTGACCTACCCTTGCCGCATCGTATAGGTATGCATCAATGGTCACATCCCAATCCATGGATTGTGCTCGGATGACCGCACCAGGAACCTCTTGGCTCTGATGCTCGACGGCTTCCTTCTTCGCGACACGCTTTTGGGCAAAATTGGTCATCAAATCAAAATCTCAAAGAATCGATCAAAGCCTGTCTGCTCGTTGGGATAACCCCGGGGATTGGAGACGACTCTGCAGCTGCCAAGCGCGACGTCTACAGCTTGGTGGGTATGGCCAAAGACCCACAGATCCGCTTTATCGATGAGGCTGGGCCAGTCGTTGGTGTAAGCCGCATTCAGATGCCCGTCAGGCGTCGTTCCTACAACTACAGGTGATGGGGCGTGGTGAGTGATGACAATCGTTTTGCCTTCAAAAGGCTGGGCAAGCTGCTGGGTCAGCCAGGCCTTGGCGGCGTGGTTGCGAGTGACGAGGTCATCGGGTCTGAGGCGTCGGTATCCCACGTCAGCCCGGATGTACTTGAAGTCATTCATGGATGCTCTGGCTATAGAGGCGGCAGCTACCTGGTCGCCCGTTGAGGAGAAATCCGTCCACGCTGCAGTGCCCAAGATTCGGGTGCCGTTGATGATGATGCTTTGGTTCTCGAGCAGATGGACATGGGGCTCAGCGGCATCTCGCATTTTTTGAAGAGTTCGATCGATATGGCCGTCATAGAATTCGTGGTTGCCGCTGATGTAGACGGTCGGGCAACTGAACGTTTCATTCGCCCATTTTACGCCGCGAGCTTTCTTATCGATGTCCCCGGCGAGGATCACTAGGTCTACGTCTGGATCGAGGGCCGGCGGATCAAAGCGGTGAAATTCGTTATGCAGGTCTGAGTAGATTCGTAGCTTCATCGGTCGGTCACTTTGGAATTTGCTGTGTTTCAAGGTGGTTTAAAGGTTGCACGGTGTGAGTATTTGCTCACCTGTTTGCCCACCTCGCCGGCACCGTTATGAGCTTTGCTGTTTCCGAATACGTTTGATAGTTCATGTGACCTTTAACGGCTTGTCTTGCGGGATTCCTGTCCCAAATGCCTAGTGGCGTACGCCAGAAAATCGTGGGCTCATTCCGTCCGGCGCCCACTCGCAAATAACGTATGAGCTGCCATTCCTTGTTTCGAAGACGTGGTATCCGTGGCTCTCGAACCTTCGCCGTAGCGAGGACGTCCGAACGGTCGCCCCATCTCGAAAACGCCCTCGTTGTTCCTTGTAAACCACACCTACCAAGCAGTTGATTTCGTGATCCACGCTCGCGCAGCACATGTAAGCGGTGGCCGGAAATTCAAACTGCACGTCCATAGCACGCTCGACGCTTGCGGGGATTGAGGTTGGCTTGACCTCCGCAGCGGTCTGCAAGCTGTTCAGGGATTCATAGTCTGTAGGCATGGCAATTCACTCGATCTGTCCCAGCGTGATGTCCTGTGTTGATGACCTATGTCTAATGCACTTCGAAAAAAGGCGTGATAGCACCGTTTTCGAAGTAATGGTGGGCTACTACGAACAATCCGCCCGTGTCCGCCTCCACCACCAGGTAACCATTGCGGTGAAACCGCCTTACAACTGGCGGCGTCTGAGCTGGCAGGCCTGGAGGTAAGAGGCTCACCTGGTTACAGGAGATCAACCCGGTCATCCGCGGCGGTCGATGTAGCGCGCATAGAACAAACCCGACCACATCATCCTCTGGTATGGCCACCTTCGCCTTTTAAATCACCGTAGGTAGCCTGTTGAAGGTCAGGTCTCTAATCGTCGAACCGAAGGTTTTGACCATGGATGCCGAAGGGTCTGGCAATGCTGTGTTGCTCACTGGTAGCGCCTCGCATAAATCCAGGCCTCTCGGCACGCCACGCTGCTTTGTCCGCTGTACACCGAGTCTGGAGACCGCCGCTATCGACTTCGCGCTTTGAGCTCTTCATCCAGTTCCGAGGCCACCTCTGCAGTTGATCGCCAACATCCGGACGTAACCTCGGCTGACCTGGACTCTACATCTTGCCTAGGGCTAGAGGATAAAAATCACAATCGACGGTTTAGGGCTAAATTGATATTTGGTAGAGAGATGTCGCCCTGAGCCGCTGCCCTCACCCGCCTGCCTGAACCCACGCGGCGGTAGGTCGAACCACGCGCTTGCGCTGTAACAGTACGACCACTATATACGGTAGAGTGTTACGGCACAACATGGCTACATCCTCGGTTTTGAGGAATGCCTGTGTCGATGAAGGTACCTTTAGCCGCGATCCTTCGCGCGCTGCGAGCTCACAAAGGATTGACCCAGGAGTCAATTCCCGAAGGGAGCAATCGTCAGTACCTGAGTCAGCTTGAGCACGGCAAGTCGAGCCCCACCTTGGACAAGCTGCAGGACTTGTCGGAAGCCTACGGGGCGTCTCCCCTGTTGCTGGTAGGCGCAGCTACCCTGATCCAAGAAGGCATAACTGTTGATGCGCTTGTGCAGAGATTCGCAGAACAGATCCGCGACTTGGATGCCGCCGGCGCACTCGCGGCAGCGCGGGCAGAATTGGATGACAAAGGGCTACGCGGCCGGCCGGCCGGCCGGGTGATTGATCGAGATCTGAAGGCCTCGATTCAGGAGTGCAAAGCTCAGGGCTTGAGCCAGGCGCAGACGTCTCAAAATCTAGGTGTGAACAAGATGACTGTCAGTCGATATTGGCGCGAGTCTGAATGAGCCATTCGCTTCAGTGGGTCGCTGCGCCTATCACTGGATTTAGCCAGCGTCGGCGCAGAGTGCGATTTCCTCGCTGTGTAGCAGTGTGTTGGTTGACCTGGGTGACATCCGCTACGTTGGGCGCAGCGACCACCGCGCTGTGCACCAGACCTGACTCATCATCGGTATCAATATGCGCGCTAGCACCGGGGTAGTACAGGTAAGCAGCCAATCACCTTCAAGATGCTAGGTCTCACGCCAAGACTCTACCAGGTCTTGCCCATGGGCAGCCTTCCACCCTCTTAGCGTCTTATGGTTAGTACCCTTGGTTTCTAGCACTTCGCCAGTGAGAGGGTTTCTGTAGCGCATCAATGGCCTGCCTTTCCCCGCCTTCGCTCGTTGACTGCATGGCTGAAGCGATGGATGGGGAGTGCTCGGCGATGGGTGAGATGGCGCTAGATCCTTGGACGGGGTACCGGCTTGCAGCCGCTGGAAGAAATCTGCAACGTTGAGACCCGGCGCGAAGAGGCGCGATGGATCCAGCAGGGTAAAGGCGTCATCGGTTGAAAATTGATATTTTTGCTTAAGTGCTTTGAATTCAGCAATGAACGCAGCCTCCCGGACAAAATCCTCGTTGCCTTGAATCTGCGTTAGCTCTGCTAGCTTTGCATCTATCTCGTTCTGAAGTCGAACCAGACGATCAATAGCCAATGGATCATCACCTGACATAAAAATGCGCCTTCTTGGAAACGATAGGCCCTGACAGAATCAAACTTTCCAACACCGCCCTTCTCTCAATAGCAACACTCATATAACTCACTACCAAGATTCTAACTCAGTTCTTTAGGCCTTGTTTGATGAAGCTTGCCAGTCTTTAGGGTCAGATTCGTTTTGCTCGAATACACTTTGGCCAATTCACCTTCGGGATACCGTTGCACGCTGGCCTCTATTGCCTCATATCGAGCAATCAACGCCATGGCTTGAGACGCATCATATCCATAACGCTCCAGGAGATTATTGAGCTGCTCATCAAATTCAAGGTCGAGCTTGTAGTTGGGATCAGTTCCCTCGCTCACTCTGAGCTCAGTCAACACCTTCGCTAAAATGTGCTGAGCTTGTTTGAATTTTATTAAAGTGTGCGGTCTGCTCATCATAAATTCCCAACAAGATGATTGACACTCAGAAACTTGGCGACCACAACTGAACAGACTCGGATACTCATCGAGTGACTGCACGACCAGCCCCCCCTGAAAACACCAGGGCGGGAGACCGTAATGATCATTCGGCTGCTCATGCAGTTGTCATCCGTATTCACCTGTACCCTCCTTCCATCAAGCCCCAGCGGGGATTCTGTTGTAGCACCAGTTGTTTGCGACCAACAATGGTGGCACCGCTTATCACCAAAACCGATATGGGCTAAGGGTCTCGAAGCTCACGTTCTACCTCAAGTATCAATCTGATTGATGCTTGCCAGGTACGACCAAAACTCCCACCTCTGGACAGCGATAGCTGTCCCGGCACAGGCCCACTGCGCTGCTTTCAATATATAGCATAATCGACCATAAGGGCGCGTAACGGAAGGGGTTCGGCGGGAAGCGCTCTTGCCTCGGTGAGCTTTTTTTTCCAGTAAAATCAGACGGATAGTAATTCCACCGTGGAACTGGAACTTGCTGACTTCAAGGGGCCGCCATGTTTGAATGTTCCATTGAACCCCTACGCTAGCCGATAGACCTGGCCTATCGCCTGAGCTTCTGGTGAGCTCAAGCGAGCGGATTTACATGAGCCTGCCCCTTTCATCGGTGGCGTTCATACTCGCGGCGACGCCACCACGTCGCAGTGAGACCTCTGCGAACCCGCAGCGAAAAGGAAACGCGACGGCGTCATGGAATCAGCCCGACTGGAAACACAGGGGTCGTCAGGCTGATAATGGCAGGCGCCTGTTAAGGAGGAACATTAAGTTCAGCGAACATATCTTCACGGCCGCCTCCATAGTGACCAGTCCTCCGATAGCACAGTGACTGGCTTGTTTTTTATCGTTGATAGTGCCCGATGTTTGCGCACGCATTTTTTACAGATCGACAACCGCTATTTCTTGCGTGAGCCCTTAGGGAACAGCCAATCCAGATGAGCTAAATCCCCTGCTGCGAGATTCCTGCGAGCGGAGCGTCTGAATTGCTCCATATTGTACTCAAGAAAACATTTCGACAATGCATGGAGAGCAGCCAGACTTTCAGGGAACAAGGTATCGGTGAAGTACATTGACCTCCTCACCAAATCGATCTCGTCACGAGTCAGCAACTCAAAAGTACTGCCAATCAGTAGATATGTAAGCGCAAGGTCTCGAGGAGATGCCGACTCGATACCCATATTGAGCTCCGACAAGCTAGGTGGCCTGAAGTCTTTAGAGACGACTCGATTGCGTTGTGTCCCTAGAAACCATCGGCCCAATCCACCCTTGGAGCGGTCGAACGGCCGGTATAAGAAGAAGCCCATCAAAAACTGTATGCAGTGCTTGCTAGGACGACCGTATGTAGGGAAATCAGGTGACGCATCCACCCACCCAGCGACCCTGCGCACCACTCTGCACAGCCGTTGCTCCATGGGACTCGAATCGTCCAGCGAAAAAAGCCGCTGAACGAAGTGATTACCCAAAATGTAACTCCCAGTACTAGCATGCTGGCTGAAGCCGAGCCAGGCCCTGTGGAAATGCTCCTTACTGCGAGTCGTCAATTCCTGAAGCAGGATCAGCCGCCCGTGACGCTCGCACAGGCACTTGTTTTTAAGGCGCCACTCAATGCGCAAGGAAGGAGCACGCATTGCGTCGACATCCTTCAGCAAGCACTGTGGGCAGTACTTGAGACTCGTTTCAAAGCTGCAGATATCTGGAGGGAGTGTGAAGGTTTTGACGAGCCGATGTCGATCGGACTCTGGGAACAGCTGCAAGAACGCTTCGTGCTCATAGAGCCTATCCAGATCCCCTTTTGCATGAGCTTTGGCAATGCCGGCACAGGTACTCAGAAACTCGCTGTGCACATGGGGAACGTGGGGGCTGGCGGCGTTTCGGGACAGCCAGGAAGATAGGGATTCGCCGTCAACAGGCTTCACCATGCCCGCAAATGCGCTACCTGCCCCCGGCCCTGGCGAAACCTTCGGCCGGGCTAGCACCTGACCTCGCGCCGCAGCCACCGGCACCAGGTGCGGCTTCTGCTCAACAGAGCGTTCAACATGCATCTCCCCTGGGGCTAACAAAGTTTCGACCCACGGGGAGCCATAAGCAATATCAGAGATAACATCGACCGTCCGACCCACGCTCCCCTTTGTAACAGTGTGGACTGCGTCGACGTCAATGGCTGGCAGTTCTGCACCGCTAGACCAATCTGAAACACACCTTTGGAGTTGGCTGGCTAAAACCCGCTGCACAAACTGTTGATAGCGTTCGTCGTTGGCCATGGCAGGCAGATAAAGCTGCACGGTCTGCGCCCCTCTCTCCTCCGCCGCCAGCGCAATGGGAGCGAGAAGGTTGCTGATACCGAACACGAAAACCGCTCGACGGCTGGGCGACTCAGTGAGCTGAATGAAGGTGCTCAGATTGCTCATGCGCGTATGATGCTGGCTTATGAAATAATCATGGCCGTCATCAACGATGATTGCCTGGTACGACCTCTGTGCGAGGAGAGCTTCATAAGGCTTGGAGGCAAGATCACCGTTCTGGAAGTCCCCATGCAGCAGCGGGACTCCAAGAGACCTCAGGATGTGAGTGCGTAGGTAGATATTGCCGCCCCATGGGGCTTCCCCCACCGCCAGGCAGTTCACTCCTTTTCTTTTGGCAACACGTGCCAATTCTTTCGCCACAGCAGACGCCCCCGCACGAGGCGCGCCCAGGATGAATACCAACTGGCCTTTGCCGGCCTTGCGCTCTTGATGGGTCTGGGGCTGATGGGATTTTCGGGACTCTTGGGCCTGTTTGGGACTTTGGGAATTTTGCGGATCTTGGGTGCTGCTCGCTATGACATGCTCGTCCAAAATCCGCTCGCACTCATCAAGCACTTCCCGGGTACCGGCCGAACTCAGCCAGCGGCGCCTCATGGCATTACCCCGTCCGGTGCATAAAACGCCAACGCTTCGTTGTAGCTATCCTGGAGCACCTTGAGCGTGATGCATTCCTCGCCATGCACAATGGCATAAATGGCCGCGTCAGACAGCACACGAGCAATGTCGCGCGTGAGATGACCTGCCAGGCTGGTGATCTTCGCGATCATTTCGGCCGTGTCGATCATTGACGCTTTGCGAAGTGGCAGGTATCTCATGTAACCGTTGAGGAACAACGAAAAGCTCTTGGACTCGCCATCCCAGTCCTGCATCTCAAGCCGCCCGAAGCGCGAGGGCAGTTGATCATTCTTGCGCAGGAAACTCGAGATGTCTTTGGTGCCAGCCACCATCAAATTCAGGCCGATGTCTTCGTTTGACATACCCCGTAAGAACGTGGTGTTGCCTTCCGTGGTGCGCGTAGCCGACACCAAGGCATTGGCCTCATCGAAAATCAGCATCTTCAAACCACGCTCTGCCACACGGCCCTTGATCAGCTTCAAGCCGTTCGGGTTTGCAAGCTTCTTCGCAGCGCCAGTAAAGCCGAGGAGCGATACAAAGATCTCGTGCAGGTCGGTATGGCGACCATAGGGTGATAGGTCAATGACCTCTACAGGACGGCTGTCAGGCGTGTTACAAGCCGTAGCAATGGCCTTGATCAGCGTGGACTTGCCTATCCCTGTACGACCTACCAGAGCCCGGCACACAGTGGTACCGCCCCGCTCCATTCTTATGATCCCTCGAACATCGTCAATCACACGCTTCGAGAACCCGGTCATGATGAAGAAGTTTCTGCGGCAATAATCAATGCGCTCCTCGTCTGAAAGCTGCGCGATAACGGCTGTTCTGGGCGACAAATGATCGTACATGACGCACTCCGAAACGTATGAAAGCTGATGGCCTAAGTGGCGCCTGGGACGGCGCCTCGGCCGGAGACAGTAGATTGCCTAGTCGACTGACTGTTTGGCGCTCCTAGGGGCCCAATGGCTGGTGAACGTCGACTGACCCACACCGAGATGGTGAATTGGACAGATATGCGCTCAGACGCTTTCGCACGGCGGATGCCAGCGTGATTCCCAGCGGGCACAGCGGTGCGCACGGCGATGCGAATGCCAGTGCGCCTGCCGATGCGTTTAGAGGCCCAAGAGCAACGCGTTCGGGACTACGACGCCCTAGACAGGCTCGGCTAGACTTGGTTGGCTTAGTCATAGGTCGTCCTCGCCCGGATAGGCCCCGACCACGACCGTGAAGTCGCGACGATCAGCGATGACTTGCCGCGGTGGCGCCGGCGGTTGCCTGGTCAGTAACTGGGTACCGGATTGGCGCTCGTGCTCGACAAGCTCTTTGGCCTTTGCGATTGCAGCTGCCTGTGCGTCGAACTCCTTGAGGGACTCCGTGCGCTCCAAACGTGCCGCGACCCCACGATCGCCAAGCTCCCCTTTCTTGGCCCGGTGAGCATTCTGGAGGTGAAGCTCGGTGAGCGTTTCGGGCGGAGAACCCGTGGCTCCAGCCTCGACCCATTCGCCGGCAATGAAGATGGCTACGGTTGAGAGGTTGGCATTGTCGTATTTGACCCGCAGCTTTTTCCCGACGTAGTCCCTGAGCAACGGGGTGTTGTAGAAAAAAGTGTTGACCTGCACGCCCGAAGTCGAAACCTTAGGGCGGACTTCTGGAAGAATCTCGAGGACAAACTTCATCAGGTTCTGGACGGGTGCCGGGGCGGTAGGGAAACCATCTTCATCCATGTGATCCTCCTCCCAGCGCTGGCGAGGGCTTTTGTTGTCCTCCCCACCAGGCGTGTCGTGGTACTCGCAGATGCCTAGCGTCAGTTCGCGAATGAACCTTTCTAGCGTCAACAGGGCATGCTTGGCGGGATCATAGCCTCGATCCTTGCGCGGTCGCGCCGCTGTCCCACCTGGAAGGATGTGAATCATGCCGATATTCTGCGTACCGAAAAACCGCTCACCGATCCCACCCTCCTGCTTTTCCTTGCGGTAGCGAGGGGTGATGTTCTCAAGCACGCAAGCGTTGTAGAGGTTCATGGACTTGAATTCGCGCGCGTTGTCCATCAACAGCTCCACCATGACCCCACGGTAGGGATATGGGTGGCCGGATAGTCCAAGCCGCTTCATGAATGCTTCCTTGCTTGTCACCGCGTGTTTCAGAGCGAGGGCAACACTGCCGAGGGATGGATAGCGAAAACTGACGTAGAACCCCAGGATCACCTTCGTTCTCGAACAGATAACGGTGGTAATCCACGGTCGGCCGATAGGTTTATCGGGATTTTTCTCCGACACCAGGAAGCAGTCGGCAAGAGTGTGATCCATCTGGGCTTGCTCAAGCGGTCTCAGAAACTTCCTTGTCCCAGGACGCAGATCGAAATGGTCTGAGGCATACCCCTCGTCGTGCTGCGCCCGAGCCAGGTCGCGCTTCGAATATTCATCGATGCGATCGCAGACGGTTTCGTACGCAGGCTTGGGGAGATTCTTCTCGTGGCAAGCGGCTTGCACACCTTTCCAGACGTTCCTTCTCGACGCACTCTCGCCCCTGAACCACAAGGTGAACTGCTCGACGATTACCTGCTCTACCTCTGAGGAAATCTTCTTGGTTCCGACCTTCCGGCCGCGGGCCTGGCCCAGTAACGACCGAACGCCCACCTCAGGGTTGTAGAGGCGTTTGATCTCGTGATAACGGCTTAACGACAACCCGCATTTCTCAGCCGCAGTCTTGGCATCGAATTGGCCTTCTAGTTCTTTTGTGATGGTCTCATAGCGTATCTTGGCATCATCAATCCGCTTCTGGCTGACATTGTCGGTATCGATGTCGCCAAGTGCCTTGCATTTATCGACCTGCTCCTTAAGAACAGAACTGGCTTCCTGAGCATTCACAAAATCGACGTCCGCGGCATCAACGGTGACCTTGCGACTGCTACCTAAGAGCGTGATGATCAGGTTGCCGGTTTTCTGGTCGACGCTGTCAACGACCCACAGCTGGTTTTGAAACAAACAGGCTTGAGCGTTCATGGCGCCTACCTACCCTTGCGTGTTGGAGTTGTTGGTGTTTCTGCTGTGTGTGGTGTTGATTTGGTTGGTGGCTGGGTTGTAGGTTGTGGTTTTAGTGTTTGTGGCTTGCGACCTCTTCGCTCACTTACTAACGCACGAAGGCCGACCTGAGGGTCGTACAAACGCTTCATTTGGTGATAGAGACTGAGCGATAGATCGCACATCTCAGCGGCGCCCTGAGGACTAATGCGGCCTTCGATGTCCATTGTTATAGCGAGGTAGCGCATCGAAGCATCTACTATTCGCTTATGGCTAATATCCTTTTTAATGGCACTAGCGGGATCTTGGGGAGCCAGCCTCCGCGGGCTATCATCGTGAATCGAAGGCTTGAGATTATTATTAATTAAATCGACCGTTTCTTCGACGCCCATGAAACGCACATCCATCGCATCAGCCAATAACACCTCCCCGCTATCTGGTAGTGCGATTATTAGCTTATTAGTTTTAGCGTCCACCCCGACTACTACCCAGAACTTGTTTCGGTAGCTACATATATTCGGACTCATAGTAACCCCAATTATTTAACGTTGTGATCGCTGTTGATATGAGGAGTGGCGAGTTGCCCCGTACATTCTTCCGTGGATAATTTCGAGAAACTTTCAGCGGGTACTTCAGGGGGTATTTCTGGGGTTGATTCAGATTGCCCTAGGAGGTATGTGTGTTTTAACTGAGCATTCCGAGTATTTATGGAGCTGCGGGTGGGTGGCGGGAGGTGAAGAACTCGACAAGTGTCAGCGACGTCAATGAACACCGTAAGCAGGCTAGGTTGCACCGCAGCGAGTTGGGCAAGGGCAGCCTCAATGATGAGATCAGCACTTGTGCCGCCTACGTGGCTGTTGAGGTAGCGCGGATACGGGAGTGGCTCGCTCAGGACATCGTCGCTGGTTGGCTTGGGAGATATGTCCTTTGGGGTAGCAGTTTCTGGCCTCCCGGCACTGCTCTCCGGGCTCGGTTGGATCGTCTGGTTCATACCCTTATGCCTCGATTCATGTCTGAAAGGAAGCAGCAAGAAAGCCCGGTGTGCACCGCATTGGACTCCCAGCATCGCTTTCGGGTGAGCCAACGCAACACAGGGCAATGCTAGATTCTCGTTGCCTAAACGTAGGTTTAGCACCGGGAAAACTCTCGTCAAGCTTAGGGATTCTTGTTTTTAGCTCTAATTAGAGATTTTATCATATTTATCAGTAACATGACTCCGTAAAGCTGACTTATGACACATTAATTAAAAACAAGAAAAAACGAATGTTATTTCTTGTTTTTAATCCTGCAGGAGAGAAGAACCCCGGAAATCCTGGGTTTGGGGGTGTACGGTTTTTAGTTACTACCGACACGTAGCCGCCTCCACCAACCTATAGCTTCGTTTTCAGAAACCCAGGGCTTCAACCCTATCAATGCATTAGCTCCCAATCCTCGTCCTAGATATCAAGCCTGGTTTTGTAAATCCCGAGCTTACCCTACCGTCATGCTTGTTCACGTCGTGTAAACGAGCCTCCTCGCACATCTCCCAGCAGCCAGCATTTGAATCATCCGCAGAATGGGCTAAACCTTGATGACGGCCTCACACGCCTAGCCACTCACTTTAGCTCATCGAGGGTTGCATGGCTGAACCGGCTATCCCATGCCCAATTTTTCCGCCATACCATCTCTGGGATCCGTATACGGAGTGTTTCCCTGAAAACCGTTACGCCTTGGCTTATCTGAAAGGTTTCGGTGCCGACTGCGAGCCTTTCTCTATGATTCGCCTTGGCTCCTGGTATATACGCGCCATCGCGCCTTCCTGGAATAATCCCCAGAAGGACTTTAATGTTGCGACTCATCATCTTGAGTCTATGCTCAACTGGAGCTTCCTCCAAGGCATATCTTTGCGTGATTGGACTGACGAGCAATTTATCGACTATCTCCGCTTCAGACTCCATCCACCGGCGAACTGGATCGGTGCAAAGGCCTGTCCACGCTTTGTCGAAAGTTCGTTATTGCCCTTCAGCGAATGGGAGCCAAATCAGAGATGGAGGCCGTACCAGCTCAAGCTGAAAAGCATCGAGGGCGTTACTCAGGCCAGTGTCCTGCATATGATTCGGCGAAATTATAATTGGGCCGCTGGCTTCTTCCATTTTTGCAATGCTCATTTATGGACGTGCACTCCAAAGGGCAAAAGTTTCACTGTGGGGGAAGTCGCCGCCTCGATGACTTCGGTCTTGGGTAAAGACGCCCTCAGCGATCATGAAATGCAGTGGGTTTTTAACCGTGTGGCTGAAGCTGGGCTCAAGGGGCTAAACCCACGGGAAGTCCTGATGCACATGGCTTTCGCGAGGTATACGAAGATTTCAATTAATGAGGTAACAGAGACTCCTCAAGCGCCTGGTTGTCTTGCTTACTTCGTCAAGAATGGGCTTGGCCGCTGGGAATGGCGTAGGCCTGGCTCTTCATCCCCGAGCGTGGAGCTCAGCCCGAAATTTGACCATTGTTTTGAGGATTATCTGCTTTATCTAGGCATTGACGCTTCTGAACCGCTACCTCAGCATCCTTTATTTCCGCAGCGGAGAAGACGCTCCGCAGGATTGTCCGCCTTCAGTTTGGCCAAGCATCTCGCTGGGTTCAGGACGTTCCTCGGGGATGCGGCAAACCAGAGTCCCGACCCTCTGATTTCGAGGAGCGAATTCAAATTCAGGAGGATAAATTTGACTATGATCAGGCGTAATTCGACTCTTTAACTGAATATTGATCGTCGTCTGAACCGTACGCTTGCCCTCGGGTGGTCAGGTTTTGATCGTTACCTCCATTGCCTGACATTGATCCCACTACCCTCTCCCATCACAAGAATTTGGCGATCGGCCCTTCGACATCCCTGAAATGGCGGTCAAATACGGCATCATCGACTGCCTTACCACACCATCATGGCTCAGGTGATAAGATGGCCAGCATCTCATTTGCGCGAACCAGGTATGGCACGGCCTCCACGGACTAAGGCAGCAAAAGCTCCCGCTTCTAAATCGAAAAGCCGGCAGAAACAGGTCGCAAGCCCTATCTCTACGGGTGGACGAGGTGTTGCATTCGAACATCGTGTCCAGGCAGTGCGCCTACTCGCTATGTGCCTTGGCGACCACTGTGCAGGGTTGCGTGAGGGCTTTGTCATCGAGACCCTGCTGTTCCAAGGCAGGACGTTCGGCCATAACACCGACGACCTTGTGATCCATGCTGTATCTCCTGGCTCCGGCCAGAAAGCTAGTATCAGAATGCAGATGAAGCGGTCGCCTCGGGCGATTGCTAGCAACGAAGCTTTCAAAGAGTCCTTGGGTCTCGCCTGGCTCGACTTCATATCGCCGGCATTCCAACGAGGCGTCGACGACAACCTGATCGTTTATCACGTAGCAAGCTCGTCGCACATGGAAAGCGCTGTCGAGGTTGTGAGACTTGCGCTCGGCTCACTGTCGCACGACACCTGGTACGCCCGCGTTCATGCTGAAGGGAGCAATGAACGAAACAGGGCTGCGTACGCGGCTATTAGAGCTGCTGCAGAGCACTACAACGAAGCGCCTATCGCGGACGAAGATTTGCGGCAGTTTGCGCTCCACCTCAAGTTTTTCCCCCATGATCTGGATTCAGATCGTAGCCACGACGTTGGATTGCAGAAGCAACTGATCCAGCACACGTTGCCCCATAAGGACAGTGGCGCTGTGTGGGCGAAGCTGGTCGGTATTTGTGCTGAGCTGAATGGCAGTGGCGCAGAGGTCGACCTGACCTCACTCCACTTGCACTTGCACTTGGAAGGACTAGCTCAAGATTTTCACAGGGCGCGGCTCATGCGTGAAGCCATCAAAGACCTGAGCTTGGGCACTGTAGTTGTTAGCCAAGAGCGGCAAACTCAGCTTGCCCCTCTCGCGGAATACCTAGCACCTCTTCTTTCAGGTAGCCGTCCTGCCACGAGTAGCTTTCTCGCGGATGAGCTGCCGCCAGCGAACCCGACATCAGATAACACCCTCGCCTCTCGCCAGCTCGATCGCATCAGTCAACTGCACAACGACCACCGTTACCGCGATGCGCTTGCTCAGCTGGAGGTGGTCGAAGACGGTCTTGACACATTCGATGCGCACCAACAGGCCCGATGGTATTTCCTCCGTGGGATGTGTTTCTGGCATTTGGCTGATGACGTTAAAGCCGCGGCAGACCTCGAAATGGCTGCCAGCCTTTACCAGGACGATGAGCGTATTGCGGCAGGCTTTGTCCGGGCGTGGATGCTCAAGAATGACGTACAGACTGCGATCCAGGTTGGACAGGATGCCATCGCGCGCTTCCCGGATTCGTACTCAGTCTGGGTGGCACTGACCAATGCGAGGCTCTTAAACAGAGAACAGCTGACGGCCGAAGAAATACCTGGGGCGTTCTGCGACAAGTCGGGAGCTTGGCAGATGCTGGCCAGCTCAATGGCTGGGGCCGGGGATGATGAAGGCGCGGTGGGTGCCATCCGGACGGCAATGGAGCAGTCTGACAGCTCCATTTTCATACTCGAAAATTATCTCCGGTTTGTCCTTCGATTGGCCACTGCCAACCCCTTCCACGTGAACACGCGATCGCAGCCCCAAGATCGGCGTGTGCTGATCCTCGACGCCATGTCGAAGTTCGATGACCGCGAGGGTGTGTTATGGGCTGAGCAGAGCCCCAGGACAAAAACCGAAATTGTCTTTCACCTAGCTTATGCGCATCTTTTGCTGGGTGAGCCAGCTGAAGCGTTGGGCATGATCGAAGCTGGCAGGCAGCGTGGTGTTCCCGAGGACGAATTTACGGTTAGGGTGGAGTTGGAGGCGCTCTGCGATCTCCAGCGTCACAGCGATGCTGTTGCTTGCTGCGCTGATCGTGTTGAACAGCTCTCTGATGAAGCGCGTGTGGTTTTTGGACAGGCGTGCCTGATTGCTAACAATCCGGAAATGCTTGCCGCGGCTTACAGCGCCCAGCTCAGTCAGCCTGATACGGATGTCTCTCTGCGAGCGACTCGTATGCTGAGGCATATGCACTGGGAGCTGCTGTTACGCGAAAATCAGCACGAGGCCGTGCGGAATGAGCTCGCCCATCTGGGTATCACGCCGCAAAACAGCAGTATCTGTGATGGTGTGTTTGCTGCCCGGGCGTATGCGGGCAACGAGGAGATGCGTCAGGCCTTCGGAGATCGCGTTGCTGAGCTCGCACCGCAGAGCACTGATCTACTGGATCTTTCCATGGCATCGCAATGGATGCTTCATGTGCGGCGTTACGGTGACGCCATTGCGATGCTTGAACGCCTCCTACCAAGAGACTCATTCAGTCCCCTGCATGTTGATTTACTGCACTGCTACGCGCTCAGTGGTCAAAGATCCAAAGTTCGAGGCCTATTGGAATCACTTCCGGGAGAATGGCGACACTCAGCAGACGCCCGCCAGGTGGCATTGAGTGTTTACGGCGAGGCCTGTGACTGGCCAAAAATGCGCGAGATGGCTGAGTTGCTCGTCGCTGAAAGTCCTGGTGTGGCCGCAGGCTGGTTACTGCTCATTCAAGTTTTGGCGAACGAAAGCCAAGGTAGGATGGATGAGGCTCTTGCCCGGTTACCTGCAGAACTGAGCGGCTCCGCTCAAGAACAGTTAAAGCTGGCCAACGCGGAGCTCAGTAGAGGTCTGCAGGAACGTGGCCTTGACCGTATCTACCGTGCGATGCGGTTGAATGGGGAGGATGTTGAAGCAGCAGCTGGCCACATCTCTCTCATGTTCCTAGCATCGAAGGAGATTGAGGTCGTTCATGCCCTTCCCTCTGCGGTTGAGGAAGGCACCGCTGTCGAGCTTGAAGACAGCACCGGCAGGACTGGATATGTCTCAATCGATTTCGCCTCTGAGCCGCCACTGGCACCTGCGGGTGAATTCGTTGCCGCAGACTCGTCACGGGCCGCCCAACTGCTCGGTTTGAAAGTTGGTGATACCACAACCGTCAGCAGTGTGATCGGTGAGCAGACGCTCACGGTGAAACGGATCATCACCCTCCATCGACGCCTGATCGACCTTTCCTACGAGCGCGTGTCCAATTCGGTCGTCCCGAGCAAGACAGTCGTAGCGATGAGTATTCCAACCCGGGATAACGGCGAGATCGATACGACTTTCTTCGTCGATCAGCTAGAGCAAAAAAAATCTCAGAGCCTCAATACCATCAGCCTGTACGGTCAGCATCACGCCACCATAGGCCTGCTCGCACGCCTGCTGGGTACGGACGTCATTGAACTGGTGAGGGGTTGGCCTGATGAAGGGGCACTTCTCCAAGTATCGACGGGGTTAGGCACCCACGATGTCTTTCCGAATTACACATCCCACGATCAGGCATGGCTGATTGACCTGTCTATGCTGGTGGAGCTTGCAGCCCTCGGTTTACTCGATGTCCTGGAGCTTTTCCCTCGTTTGTACGTGACAGCTGCCACCAAGCAGCTGTTGGACGTAAAGTTAGAGAAATCGGCCCACTATCGAAAGAGCGGTACGCTCTTTTCCCACGATGGCCAACTTGGCATGCAGGAGCTTACTGAAGACGCTTGGCGCAAGGATCGGGAGTATCTCGAATCGATCGAGACGGCTATCGAAGCGTTCTGCCAGGTGGTGCCGGCATATGGGCCAGCAGAGGCGTCCGAGCAGTTGCAGATGCTTGAGGACATCCTGGGCGATGAAGACCATGCAGCTCTGCTCGCTTGCCAAGAGTATGGTGCAGGGCTGTTGTCGATAGATGCGCGGTTACGCGATCTTGCCAGCATGCTGGGTATCGTTGGAGCGTCCACTCAAATGTTGCTGAGGGAGTCTCTACGGGCAGACGGACTAACGCAGGAGGAGTATTCCCGAGCCGTAATGCGACTCATCATGACCAGGCGTAGCTTTGTTTCGGTTCGGGCGGTGGATCTCATCGTCATGATGAATCAGGGTGAAGCGTTTGCAAATTTCGGCATCAATCGCCTGCGTAGCTATCTGGCTGAAGAGCACCTTGCATTCGCCACTGCAGTACCCGTGCTCGTAGATTTTGTGTGCGTAATGTTCATGCAGCACCGCTGCAACCTAGGTGTGATGCTCCAATTGATTGAGTTCTGCTTCGAGCCGTTGTTCAGACACCCTCACTGTCCAGAAGGCTTCCGCCAGCTGGCCATTGAGCAGGTCTTCTTCAAATTCCGCAGCTACAGAATCAGTCCCGCGGCTCGTCGAGCCATTGAGCAAAGCCTGCAAGCGGCTGAACAGCGAGCGGAGCGTCCATGCAAGCTGGTGAAGCTGAATGCGGAGATCACCTACGCCTTCGTAGTCCCATTCTGGTCAGAAGTAGCTCCGTCCATGTTGACTGCCACCGAGGTAAAGACCGGAAGTGAGGTACCTGCACTTGGTTCGGATGGGCAGCAAACTGAAGGGCGTGGTGCATGATCTGCCCTCGGTGCGCTGGTCGTAGATCTCACTGGTCGCCGATTTTCATCCAGCCAAAGCCGTTCCAGATTGATGTTTCAACCGGGAACGGCTCTCCAGGGTTAGATAAGGTCACATATGGTGAGTAACGGGATACTTGAGCAGCTATTTGGGCAGCTGCCCATCCTCATCCGTTTCGCTCAGGTCGTCTGGACTAATAGGCTCCAGGTTATAATTAAGGAGGACGCCAGCTTTGGAGTCTCGATAAGTAACCAGTTTGTATTTCTGCTCTACTGCAGAGGGGGCTTCGTCGGCGAACAGACAATCTATGACCGTGTAGTCCACCTGCACAACTCTGGGGTCATTTTTCATCTGATCTTCTCCCCGCTTTATTGAAGCCATGTAGCAAACCTGCTCATTGGCGTCGTGGGATTGAGAGTAGGACGTCGGCTAAGCTTGTCAAGGTGGTTCTTCATCGTTCGTCAGTGGGTAGTGATCTCAATTAAAAACGCAGCATGGAACTTTTCAAAGCTAAGGCTTAGACAATATATTGTTAATTGCTTCAATGGTATACTAAGTATACTTGATAGATTGCCCTAAATCCTCCTGCGGAATCAATGCATTACTGAGCAGTCGGCAAGCATCACAAGAATTAGTCGACTAAGTGTACTTAATTCCTATTGAGCGGTTGTATCTCTAAGGGCCTGAATGGTGTGATAGCGCTAATATTTTACGGTTGAATCATAAATTGAAAAAAACAATGAGCACGGCCAAGGGTCTGCGCTTCTTGCAGCGCCGCCTGGGGTTGATTCTTTGATGGAGGCTCAATTTTTTTGCCTGCTTTTGAAACCAGGCTGGAGAACTATGGATTGGGCAAGGCAGGTGCTTTGCTCAGCGGTCTAGAAGGTAGGTCAACGTTGTCTGCCAGGCAGATGTGCCCTACTCCAATCTTTCCTTGATAGGGGTACAACAAGAGCCCCTGATGAAAAAGTGGGGGTAGGCTACCCCCCGCCGGCTTGCAGCGAGCTGAAGCTCTAGGGCTTGGCCGGACGTGGATGCAGTGACCGGCCAGGCTTAAGTCAAAAAAAGTACTCGACTGATGCCATTCATTGAACCCAAACTGATGTCGGGTTTTCGCTTAAGGCCGAATATTCACACGTAACGGTCTTGAAGCCTTCTGGGATAGCCACCGAGCGCAGATAAGACACTTTTCTCCACTCGAACCCTGCAAACTCATCTAGGGTTGGAGCAACAAGGGCCAAGCGTTTATCGGCGTCCAGAAATACCATGGTTGTTGTGGAGCTATCGATATTCGCGCAAGGAGAGTGCGCATTAAAATCTACAGACTGAGCGATCCTGTAGATCATTTGAAGCCTCTGAATATCTTTGTCAATCCTGAAATGCGAAAATAGGGTTATGATTATAAATGCGAGCCCTGTTACAACTTGGCAGAATATAAGCATGAACCCTTTACCATGATGGTGTCCTTGCATCACCGAAAGGCCTGCCAAGACGAAGCACGCTATGCCTGAGGCGACGAAAAATAAAAACAGGAAATTGATCATGTGCAACAGAGTGCTCGCCATCAAGGTCATCGGAAAAGCACTGGCTTCCATGTGGAATATAGTGTTGATATCCACTGATGCCTTTGCCCTGGCGACGTAACCTAGGCATGCAACAAAGAAAGCCCATAACAACAAACTAGACTTCAGATTGATGAGGCGATTCATTAGGGTTACTTCAACCAAGCCCAAAAACACATAAATCGAGCCCAGCACGACGCCGCACATATAAATGGCGAATTTGTCGGGTTCTGGATCAGTACCGTTATTACATGCGATTGCGATGGCAAACATAACGCAGATCACTAGGCTCACACCGAATAAGGCACGGACTGCGGACTCTTTAGCTTTAGTTTCATCTGAAGGGTTGGTGTAGGAAATGCTCAACGCTCTCTAACCTTATTTGACTCGTGAATGATGATGGTAGCGACAGCAGGAGTGACCTCCCCCAGAAGAGACCAAGCCTTACCATCTCAAATTCCGGGATGGAGTCGGATTGATCTGGCCGGTTATATTTTGGATTAACTAAAAACCGTGTTTTACAGTAAG
>NZ_JFCA01000057.1 GCF_000612585.1 Pseudomonas sp. CHM02 | reverse complement strand
CAGAGCCGCCCCAATAAGAACACCGCGTTCTGGCAGGCAGATTGCGGTGTTTGCTTTCAGGGCTGCTTCGCCACCCAGCGCGGGGCAAGCCCGCTCACTACAGGCCAGTCTTCAAGCCGGCGAATCAGTCGTAGATGACTTTCTTTTTCCACTCGGCGTCGGCGTCCACCGCCTTGAGGCCTTCGGTCAGTTCGTTGACCTCGTCTTCGGCGGGCTTGCTGTTGGTCAGCACTGTGGAGTTGGCGCGGGCCAGTTGGGCTTCCAGCTGTTGCAACTGTGTGCTGTAGATCACCGGCTCCGGCTGTTTGCGCAGGTACTGCACGCCGCGTTCGAATGCCAGGCGCGCCTGGCCCGGCTGGCCTTGTTGCAGGGCGTGCTGGCCGAGGTTGTTGAAGAACTCGATGTGCAGCAACACCAGGATATGACGGATTTCCCGGATCCAGTGCTTGGCCTCGTTGGCCGGCAGGAAGCCATCCTGGGCCGCACGGGTGACCTGGCCATGCAGGGCTTCGAGCAGGAAGCGTACGTCCTTGGCCTTGGCTTCGGTCTGGATCGGCGCGGGCGGGTTGTTTACCGGGATCGATTCGCCCTGGGCCACCAGCGTATTCAACTCGGTGATGCGGGCCTTGAGCGGTGCGCTGCTTTTGTTGAGGCTCAACAGGCGCTGGTTGACGTTGAGTTCCAGTCGGGTCAGCAACAATTTGAGCGCCGGGGACATCAACTGGCCGGGGAAGGTCTCGGTGATTTCACCGCAACGGCGCAGGCGATCGTTAAGTTCGATCTCGGTACGCTTCTTTTCCAGCTTGTTGTTTTCCACCACGTGGTTCATGTAGCCAATGGCGATCAGTATTGCGATCCCGGCTATTACCAGCAGGGTGATCATGAGTGGTGTCACCGGTGTGACCTCTTTATAGGGTTTACAGTGGAGTGTAGTGACTGGGCCATCCGGCGGATAGGACTGATCGACCAGTTGCCCGAGTAGTTTGCTTCTATATAGATAGACGTTCCCTGCATGGATGCACATTGCCATCATTTGCCGGAACGAACTATAGCGCCTTGTCGGGCGCCAGAATATAGGCGTCAAAGCCCGGACGGGCACAATCCCTGCGCAGGCCCGAAAAGCAGGGCGAAGTCATTGATTTAAATAAATTTATCCTTGGGGGTTGACGACCTTTCAATCCATCCATAGAATGCGCGCCACTTACAGCGTAAAGCACACAGCGAAACGCGGTAGGGAGTGAATGTTGTACGTGTGTCCCCTTCGTCTAGTGGCCTAGGACACCGCCCTTTCACGGCGGTAACAGGGGTTCGAGTCCCCTAGGGGACGCCAATATGCGGGAATAGCTCAGTTGGTAGAGCACGACCTTGCCAAGGTCGGGGTCGCGAGTTCGAGTCTCGTTTCCCGCTCCAAATTTAAGCAGTGTTGCCTTCGGGTGACACTGAGTGAAACCAGGGCGTAATCTTCGGATTTAATCTCTGGACACTGAAATACACACCATGTGTTTCAGTTGTGTGTCCCCTTCGTCTAGTGGCCTAGGACACCGCCCTTTCACGGCGGTAACAGGGGTTCGAGTCCCCTAGGGGACGCCATTTGCGGGAATAGCTCAGTTGGTAGAGCACGACCTTGCCAAGGTCGGGGTCGCGAGTTCGAGTCTCGTTTCCCGCTCCAAACATAATGCTTCAGAGTTCCACTGAACTCTGTAAGTGATCGAAATAAGGACCTTCGGGTCCTTTTTTCGTTGTGGCGGAAATCATTGAGAGTCAGCGCTATCCAGGCTGTTAAGTCCTCAATTGAGTCCCGAATGAGAGTCTTGAGCTCGGACGCGTGCCACCGTTCGAAAAGCCAGAATTCTGAATCTTCACCTGCCTGGACGACGTTCTGAACGCTTGTCAGCAAAATCTTATATTTAACTAAAATATTTGGTTGTCGATAAATTTCGTTTAAGATTTGGCCCATTGATTGAGCATCAACGGTGGGGAAGTCGTGAGCGGATTACGGGAAAGGCAGAAGGAACAACGCAGGGAGGCGATTCTGGTCGCCGCCATCGATCTCTTTGATAAAAATGGTTACAGCGCCACCACCGTCGAACAGGTCGCTGCGGCCGCTGGCGTTTCCTCTCCAACGGTCTTCAACTATTTTGGCAGCAAGCAGGAAATCCTGTTCGCGCTGGTGGATAGGGCGGACCGGGCGGCCGTCAGCCGGGCCCGGCTGCGAAGGCCTCAGTTCGACAACGCCATCGACGCACTCTGCAACCTCAATGCCGTCATCATGGAAAGCGAGTTGGCCACGCTGCCTATTTCCATTTGGCGCGAACTGATGACGTTCAGCTTGCAGAGTCCCATTTCAGCAGGGCTGAGCCTGTTCGATCAGTACCTGGCCGAGGAGGCTGCGGAGCTGCTACGGGATCTGCAGGCACGAGGCCTGGTTCGCGCAGACGTTGACGCCAGCTTTGTTGCCAACTTCTTGAACGACCACTGTATTTTGCTTTTTGCCAAGTACGTTCAGCAGGAGGCGCCGGATATGAACGCCCACCTTGCCCACGTGCGCCAGCTGGCGGAATTGGTCTTCGTCGGGCTCAAGCCTTAGGCCCCAAGGGCCTCCTCACGCGTTTCCCAGCCCTGCAGTCTCCCTGCGCCACGGCTTTGACCGGGCCTCAGGGGGGGGGGGCGCTTGTCTTTAGTTTGATATTTTATTTTACTTGACTAAAAAATTACGTCTGGGTAAAAATACCCATCGTGAACGCTCGGGTGCATGGCCGTCATCCCGAATCCGCGAAAAGGTAGCAAAGGTCATCGTTTATCCGCGGTGACGCGTTCGCGTGGACCGTTGAAAGTTGTCTGAAAGTTATAAAAGGGGTTTCCAATTTCGAGCGTATTTGAATGCGTGAAGGCATTCACTCGCCCCAAGAATAATAAATAAAGCTTTGTCATTTAGCGTCAATGCCCAGCCTAACAACAATAATGAAAGGATGAGTGGATGATGAATAAGGCACGCGCAGCGCTCGCGGTTGCGAGTTTGTTAGCCTCACACGTGTATGCAGTTGAATTGAACGATGAGTTTGTGTTGGATGCCACGTTCAGTGTGTTGAGCCAGTATCGAACCCGTGGTATTTCACAAACGCAAAATGATCCGGCCATGCAGTTTGATGGCATGCTTTCAAGCAAAACCACCGGACTTTATCTTGGGACCTGGACATCCAATGTGGATTACGGTGGTGGCTCCAATGTCCGGCAGGAGCTGGATTACTATGCCGGCTGGTATGTGCCCTTTACCCAAGACATCAATATGGATTTAGGTTACATAAAGTACACCTACAAACGGGGTAATGAAGCCAACTTTTCCGAAACCTACGGAATATTGACCGCCTACGGTTTCAAGGTGGCGGCGCAGTACTCGGAAAACGCCTTAAGTTTCGATAAGGGGCAAAGTACGATGTACACGTGGGTGGGCTATGAGACCGATATTCCTTATGGTTTGAAATTGAATGCCCGCTACGGAAAGATGGACTTCAAGGACCCTGTGTTCTTCAGTGCCGACGGTACGACTCGTCAGTTATATCACGAGTGGGAAGTTAAACTGTCTCGGCTTTATTCAGGCTTGAACTGGGCGGTCAGTTATGTTGATACCGATCTTTCCAAGCAGGAATGTTACAACACCATCGGCTTTGGTGATGCTTGCACGGCAGCGCTGGTTGCCAGTGTCAGCAAGAAGTTCTGACCCGAGACATTTACTGTCAAAGATACGCTGGAGTCTTTTATGAAATGTATACCTGTTGTCGTGGCATTCGTACTCGCGTTTACCACCGGTGTTCAGGCAGAGAGTTTGAACCGCGCTGATAATACGGGTGAGTTTGTGGGCACGCTGTTCACCGGCGCCGAGCAGTATTCCAACTTTTATCGGTTAGAAGAGATTTTCCCTTCTGACGTTGTGCATAAATCCAGTCATCCGGTTGAGTGGCCGTTGGGTAAAGCAATCACTTTACCCAAGGAATACAGCTATGAGGGTCGTCGTCACTTGACCCAGGACTTGCTCTCGCAGACCGAGACTTCCGCCTTGCTGATAATCAAGAACGGCCAGGTCCGCTATGAAAAGTATTGGCTCACGGGCGGCGAGGAGCGGCACTGGACCTCGATGTCTGTCGCCAAGAGCTTTGTCTCCGCGCTCTATGGCATCGCGATCGCCGACGGCACCCTCGACAGTATTGAAGACCCGGCCTCGAAGTATCTCCCCGCGTTGAAGGGGTCTGCCTATGACGGTGTGAAGCTCAAGGACATCCTGCAGATGTCATCCGGCGTGCATTGGGACGAGGATTACGCCAATCCTGACAGTGATATCGCGCATTTGGGGCAGGTGATGGCCACCGGTTCGTCGCTGTTGGATTTTGTGAAGACGTTGAAGAGCGAATTGAAGCCCGGCACCTTCAACCGCTATTGCTCCGCAGATACCCTGGTGCTCGGTCTGGTGCTTGAAGCGGCTACCGGGAAAACCCTTGCGGCTTATACCCAGGAAAAACTCTGGGCGCCGCTGGGAGCCACCCAGGACGCCTATTGGATCAAGGACAATTTCAGCCACACCTTGGCTTTTGGCGGATACAACGCGACGGCGCGTGACTATGCGAGGCTTGGCGAATTGTATCGCCTGAATGGCAAATTCAACGGCAAGCAGATCGTTCCAGCCAGTTGGGTCAGGGCTTCCGTGACGCCGGACGCTCCGCACTTGGTTCCGGGCAAGCGCACCAGCAGCGATAGCACCATGGGCTACGGGTATCAGTGGTGGCTGCCGGAGGGGCAAGCGCATGATTATGCGGCTATCGGCATCTTTAATCAGTTCATCTACGTAAACCCGGACCACAATACCGTGATCGTCAAGTTGTCGGCTTCACGTAACTACGCCGCCACCGATAACGAATCCTCCTGGCGTGAAAAAGAAACCATCGAGCTCTTCCGGCAGATTGCCCAGCGTAGCGATTAATGCAATCGCCACGGCCGCTGATTACATCGGGGTGGGTGACGGCCCCGAAGTAATCGCCACAATCCTTTCTTGAGGTGGTACATGAGTCACAAGCGAATATTGATAGTGGAGGATGACGCCGATGGGGCAAGTATATTAGAGGCCTACTTGAAGAAAGAGGGCTTTGAAGTTTTTCTGGCGGAAGATGGCGCGAAAGGTTTAATGCTGTTTCGGCAACTGTCACCTTCACTGGTGCTGCTGGACATGATGCTGCCGAAGATGAGTGGTTCTGAGTTGCTGTCCGAAATCAGGCGTGCCGGAGATACGCCGGTCATCATGGTGACCGCCATTGGTGATGAACCTGAAAAGATCGGTGCCTTGCGTTATGGGGCTGATGATTACGTGGTCAAGCCCTGTAACCCAAGGGAGGTGGTCGCCAGGGTCTATGCCGTACTGCGTCGGTACTACGGAAGTTCCAATGCCAAGAGCCTGATTGAGTGCGAGGGGGTCTGGGTGGACAGTGACAGCGTTATCGCTGGTGTACGCAGCCCCAATAATGATTCCGCGACGCTGGACCTTACCCGCTCAGAGTTTCTGTTGCTGGCCGCTCTGGTACGCACGCCCAAGAAGGCATTCACCCGCGAAGAACTATTGGAAATATGCATGCCTGAGAGTGACGCATTAAGCCGCGTGGTGGATGCGCATGTTCATAACTTACGAAAAAAACTGGAAGGTGCAGGCGTTGCCGATGTGTTGGTCACTGTCCGTTCTGTCGGGTATCGATTTAAATAACCGAGGTAATGATGAAAGCAAGCCCGCTTTGGTTGTGGGTCGGTTTGAGGATGACATTGCTTGCTGTGGGTACGGTGATAACGATCACGTGTTGCGTGTATTTTTATTTTTGGCTGACGGAATATCAAACTCAACAATCCATGACGCCGGACGACCGGTCCGAGTACGTTTCCGCCTTGGCGGATGTGCAACATAATGAAGCTCGCCTCTGGGATATCGTCCAGCGCTACTACGACATCGGTGACTTTATTTCAGGTGCCAGCAACCACTCCAGTTGGTGGGTAGTGTTCATTTTTTCGGTGATTGTCATTCCCATCACCATCATCATCGGCCTTCTATTATCCAAGCCACTCTCAGGCCAGTTCAGCAAAATTGCCGAGGCGGCAAGGAAAGTGACCAACGGGGATCTTGCCGTTCGGGTTGTGGTCAACAAACGCCAACCAACAGAAATGCAAGCGCTGAGTGAAAACTTCAACAGCATGGTTGAAAAGCTCTCCCTCTACGAAAAGGAAGTCAAAGAGTCCAGCTCCAATTTGGCCCACGAATTGAGAACGCCACTCAATGCGGCGTTGGGTAGAGTCCAAGGCATGCTGGATGACGTGTTTCCCCAGTCAGCGGAACAGTTAAAGTTGGTGCAAGACCAATTACAAAACTTGAATGCGCTGGTGGGGGATTTGCACTTACTCTCTCTGGTACATGCCGGCGAGTTTAAAATTCATGCAGCTCCGCTTTCATTGAACCGACTTATTAAAGAACGCTTGGCGTGGTTTTCGCCACAGTTCAAAAAGAATGAAATGGCTGTAATCACGGCGCTGGAATTTACTGAATCCATTGAAGGTGATCGGGGGCGTCTGGGGCAGTTGGTCAATATTCTCATTGAAAATGCAATCAAGTACGCCTCCGAAGGCAGGGCGCTTGTTGTATCAACTTATGGTGAGGGCGGTATGGCGTGCCTGGCGTTTCTTGATAAGGGCCAGGCCGTCGACGAAAACGATCTGCGCAACATGTTCACCCGATTCTGGCGTGCCGAACAATCACGCGCGCGGCTGACAGGTGGCGGGGGGCTGGGGCTTTCGATTGCACAGGCCATTTGCGAAGCTCACGGCGGAAAGATTCTGGCCATGCGCCGGCCCGCGGGAGGGCTGGCCCTGAAGGTATGTTTGCCACTGAGGCCTCCTGCCCTGAATTGTTATTCACCTCGTTGAATATATTTTTTCGCGTTATTGATCAAATCTTAACAAAGCCTGAACGGCCTCTTCAGTATTAATCATCAGAATGCCGTTATCACATACGGCAGAGCACAACGCGTGTCGAAGTGGCACGGTTTACTCTCGAGTGCTCTAAAACTGTGGCGCTATCAGCAACGCGGGCCTGTCGGATCAGCACTGATTTTCCTTCTTTCAGGTCAGCGACAGTCATGAAAAAACGAGTTTCTCTCACGCTTGCTGCATTTGCTCTTTTTGTTGTCAGCGGTCATTCCGTGGCACGGGAAATCAGTGGGGCCATCGGTGGTACCGGGCAAGGTCAATTCACCGGGCGCATAGGTCTCGGTTTCGACTGGGAGCGCAGTTGGCTAAGGAGCGAGACCGGTCAACTGACCGGTTATTGGGATGTCGGATTGACCCATTGGAACGGCGGCAAGGATGCGTCGGCCCGCACTACGCTGTCGTTCGCCCCGGTATTTGTCTATGAGTTTGCAACGCGGTCGTCGGTCACCCCGTTTATCGAGGCTGGTGTAGGCGTGTCGCTGTTTTCAGGCACGCGGGCAGGCGAGCGTAATCCCGGCTCTTCCTTCAACTTTGAAGATCGATTGGGCGCCGGCGTGAAGTTTGCCAATAACGATCGCGTGGGGTTGCGGGTCATTCACTATTCTAATGCTGGGCTTAAAGAGCCGAATGCGGGCATTGAGTCTTACGCATTGTTCTATACCCATGCGTTTTAAGAAAGTTCGGCGCAGGGGCTTGTTGATATGAACGTAAAGTCAATCTTCAAGTTAGTCACGCTGTTTGTCGTGGGCGTCCTGGCACTGACCCATTGCACCGAGAAGAAGGGCTGGCGAGGTCGTCCGTTCCTGCATATAAGCAGCGCGGACCTGGCACCGTGGGCAAACGCTTTTAACGATCAATACGCTTTTAATCAACACCGTATCGACACTGGAACTTCCTTATGAAAAGCCACACTGTTTCCCCCATATCCCACCTCGGGATTATAAAAACGCTGGTGATTTGCACGAGCCTTATTGCGCTGGCGCCCGGTCATCTGTTGGCGGCCGAAGAAAGTGCTTCGCAAAGCCTCTGGGGCGACAAAACCGACATCACCTTGGGACTAGGGGCTGCCGTCACGCCTCGTTTCATGGGCGCCAATCACTACCGCAGCGTTCTGTTGCCGACCTTAAGTATCCAGCGCGGGATTTTCTTTGCCGACAGCCTGCGTGGGCTGGGCGTGCAATGGCAAAGTCCCACGGGGTTCGCTGCCAGCGCTGCATTCAACTACGACATGGGGCGCAGCACTAAAAACAACGGCAGTCGCTATGGCTCAAACGAGCTTAAAGGCATGGGGACGGTTGGCGGCGCGACAGTGGCCGATATCAACCTGAGCCAGCAACTCCTGCCGTGGCTGTCAATCAATGGCGAGGCCGAGTTGCGCACGGGCGGTGAACATCGTGGCAATCGTTATCGGTTGGGTGTCGAGGGCCTGGTTTTCCACGGCAGTGCAGACACGGTCACGCTGGATGTTGATGCCCATGCGGGAGACGGTCGTTATAACCGGACCTATTTCGGCGTTTCCCAGGAACAGAGTCAGACCGCCAGCTTCAAGCGCTTCAATGCCGATGCCGGAATCTATGCCTATTCGGCCGCGCTCAACTGGCAGCACACGTTCGATGCCCATTGGTCCGGGGTGATCAGCGCAGTTGTCACGCAGTACACCGACCAGGCCCATGACAGTCCGTTGGTACAAACCGACACCGGGGCAATGGGCCTGGCTGCGATCAATTACAGCTTTTAACTGAAGTCAAACATCATGAAATCAGCCTCTATAGTCTTGGCCCTCATGCTCGCCTTGAGCGGTACAGTCCACGCAGAAAGTGTTAATCGCGCCACCAATACCCGCGAGTTTGTCGGCAAGCTGTTTACCGGTGCCGAACAGTATTCGAACTTCTACCGGATGGAGGCGCTTTTCCCGTCCGAGTTGGTTCAGAAGTCCAGTCATCCGGTGGAGTGGCCGTCGGGTGCGGTCGTAGAGTTGCCCAAGGAGTACAGCTTTGAGGGCCGTCGCCACGTAACCCGAGATTTGCTCAAGGACACCGACACATCGGCCTTGCTGGTGATCAAGAATGGCCAGATCCGATATGAGCAGTATTGGCTGACGGGAGGGCAACAGCAGCACTGGACGTCGATGTCTGTAGCGAAGAGTTTTGTTTCCGCGCTCTACGGTATCGCGGTCGCGGAGGGCACTATCCATAGCGTCGAAGACCCCGCTTCAAAGTACCTTCCGGCGCTCAAAGGTTCCGCGTATGACGGCGTCAGGCTCAAGGATATTTTGCAGATGTCGTCAGGCGTCCGGTGGGACGAGGATTATTCGAACCCCGACAGCGACGTTGCACGCCTGGGGGCGGTCATGGCTTCTGGCTCATCCCTGTTGAATTTTGTCAGAACACTGAAGAATGAACGCCAGCCCGGCACCTTCAACCGCTATTGTTCGGCCGACACGCTGGTTCTTGGGCTGGTGCTCGAAGCGGCTACGGGCAAATCGCTGGCCGCGTACATGCAGGAGAAGTTATGGCAGCCCTTGGGCGCCACCGACGACGGCTACTGGCTGAAAGACAACTACGGCCATACGTTGACGTTCGGCGGATACAACGCCACCGCTCGCGACTATGCGAGGCTTGGCGAACTGTATCGCCTGAACGGCAAGTTCAACGGCAAGCAAATCGTTCCGTCCAGCTGGATCAAGGATTCCCTGACTCCGGATGCACCGTACCTGATGCCGGGCAAACGCGATAACAGCGACAGCACCATGGGCTATGGCTACCAATGGTGGCTGCCGGAGGGGCAGGCGCATGATTTTTCCGCCATCGGCATCTTCAATCAGTTCATCTACGTAAGCCCGGACCAGCAAACCGTGATCGTCAAGCTTTCGGCCTCGCGTAACTACGCAAAAGCCGATAAGGAATCGTCGTGGCGTGAGAAAGAGACCATCGAGCTCTTCCGGCAGATTGCGAAGCGTATCGATTGAAGCAATTTTTCAGGCTTTGGCGGTTTTGGGGGTGGGTGACCACCCCTTTTTCATGGCTTTGAAAATACGTTGACCAGGCTTCCATCTGGATCACGAAGCATCAGGGAAATATTACCCCAAGGCATTTTGGTCACGGGCATCACAATCTCTGCGGCACTCACCCTCCGGAGCACGGCTTCGACATCATCCACCTGAAACTCCAGGATGGCCGAGCGGTTGCTGGCTGCACTGGCCAGCCCGTTATTATGAAGGCGGATCAGACGTTCATCGCTGATAGCCAGCACTGCCCCGTCGAAGTGGATCTCGGCGAACCCCTCGGCAAGATGCGTGGCCTCGATGGTCGAGAGGTTCTGATAGAACTGGACGAGGTGTTGAAAGTTGTTGGTCACTAGGCGAACAGACGAAAACTTCATGATTTGACCTTGCAGAAGTGAGGGGCCTCACTCTAATTCAAGGCAGTGTCAGTTTCTGACAGTAGCGTTCGACGTGTGAACGCCGACAGGTCATCTGTGCCGTGCTGTTTACACGATGAAGGGAAACTCCTCTTCAGGCAGGGGCTGGCCTGTTTTCAGTTTGCCGATGAGGTGCGAAAAGGGCGGTGAAGTCTCGCCCCCCCGGTCCACGTAGCGGGCATTGTCACCCAGCCAGCGGGTAGAGATCACGCGACGCGAATGCTGGTGGGAGGTGTTGCCCGGGGCGCCATGTACGGTCAGGTAGTTGAAGGCGATTGCATCACCCGGCTCCAGTTCCCATCCAAGAATCCGGTACTCGTCACGTGTGGCGTCGATATCCGGCATGGTTTCCAGGTTGGGCGTCTTGTGGTCGTAGTCAACCCCGGTGAATTTGCGCGGCCGGAACAGTTTTCCCCATTGATGCGAGCCGGCGACGAATTCAACGCAGCTGTCCCGGGCGACCGGGTCCAGTGGGAGCCAGATGCTCACGGTCTGGTCTGCTGTTGCGCAGTAATAAGGCTCGTCATGGTGCCAGGGCGTCGGTTTGTCGTTTCCGGCTTCCTTGATTAATACGTGCTCATGGAAGATGCGGACCCGTTCAGACCCCATGAGCGTGCGAGCAATGGCCGCCGCGGGCCCATCCTCGATGAATGAACGATAACCGGGGTTATTCGGCCAGTTGCAATAGTCTCCAAAGAAGCGGCCGGTTGTCTGGCCTGGTGTGTAGTTTCTGAAAAATGGCCCGGGATTGGCCAGGTTGTAAGCCATGCTTTCACGCAGCGGTTCGATCCAGTTTTTAAAAAGCCCTCTCACCACAACGGCGCCATCACGATCGAAATCTTCACGCAGTTGTTCGTTCATGGCTTGCTCCATACATTATGAATGTGGGCTTGCGGCGCGGCTCCATGGTTGTTCGGCCCAGCATCACCGGTGATCCATGGAGGACGGGATAAAACCATCTTCACATTGCCCCGGCCCTGGCTAAACCAGCTTTTGCACGGGGTAATGCTTAGGAAAAACCGAAGCGCCACTGCTTTTCGGTTTGACCGTCAATAAAAAAGCCGCCAGTTGTACTGGCGGCCTTACAGCGGCGTCATGAACTCTTCGTTGTTTGTGCGCTTTTATCGTATGTTCGCCGCTTTGGCCAAGCGCAACGTGGCTTCACGAAGCTCTTCCTGGTCGAGTGATGCGAAGCCCAGGCGCAGTGCATTTTCCGGCTGGGCCAGCGGGGAAAACTGCCGGCCACTGCGTACGACCAGCCCATGGTCCAAGGCGCTTGCCACCATCTGATCGACGTTTATCTGATCGTCGAACCGCACCCACAGCGCCAGCCCGCCTTCCGGCTCCCTTACACTGATCCGCTCGCCGAACGCTTCATGCAGGCATGTCTGCAAGGTTTCGCGCCGGGCGCGGTATTCCTTCGAAACACGGCGCAGATGCTTCTTCAATTCGCCCTCATTGATCAGGTCTGCGAGCATTTTTTGCGCGATCGCATCGGCATCCCCGAGCATCAATGCGGCGTTGTTGTGCAGGACGTCGATCACATCAGTGGGCGCAACCACATAACTGCAGCGAAACGTCGAACCGAGGGCCTTGGATAACGAACCGACATAGATCACATGGCGCTGCGAACGGTCACTGGCCAGGGGCAGGTAGGGCCGCCCGTTGAAGTGATATTCGTGGTCGTAATCTTCTTCGATGATGCAGAAGTCATGCAGCGCCGCCAGCGCCAGCAGCTGTTGCCGCCGCGCCGCGTGCAGGCTCACGGTGGTGGGAAACTGGTGGTGTGGCGTCAGATAGATCATCCGCACGTTATGTTCGCGACACAGGCGGTCGATCTGGTCCGTGCGGCAACCTTCCTCGTCCATGTCCACGGTGACCAGTTGTGCGCCCAGCTTGCGGAATATTTCCCACGCCGGCGGGTAGCTCAGGCGTTCCACCAGCACCACGTCGCCAGGCTTGAGCAGCAGGCTGGCGGCCAGGTACAGCGACATCTGGGTGCCCTGGGTCAGGCAGATATTCTCGGCGCTCACCGTCAAGCCACGGTTGTTGCGCAGCATCTCGGCCAGGGCGCAGCGCAAATGGTAGCCGGTGCCCTCACTGCCGTAGCGCACGGAATTGGAAGCGAAACTGTTGCGCAGGGCATTGCGGTAGTAGCGATGCAGGACGGCTTGAGGCAGCAAGCGGTGGTCGCTGGCGCCGTTGTCGAAAAACAGCGCGCCATGCCCTTGGTGCAATGCCGTCACCTGGGCGTTCTGGGTGAAATACGGCACGACCGCCTGCGCCAGGATGGGCGGTGCGAAGGACGGTTGCGCGCGACTCGGCAGTGGCTTGGGTGTCAACTGTGTATTGACGAAGGTCCCGCGTCGCGGCTCGCTGACCAGCCAGCCTTTGGTCAAGGCCTCTTCGTAGGCCAGGATCACCGTCTTGCGGTTGACGTCGAGCAACTGCGCCATTTCTCGCGTGCCCGGCAGCAAGGTGCCGGGCGGCAATCGGCCCTCGACGATTGCAGCCACCAAGCCTTCGGCAATCTTGCGATAGGACGCCTGGCTGCCACTTTCGTCCAACTTGAGCAGCGGACGCCATTTACGCATCTGGACCATATAAAGTAACCAAAACTGGAGGTTTTAATGGTCCTAGTCTAGCGCAACAATCAAGCCTCACTTGCCCCGAGGTTGTTATGAACACACGCCATGTCATCGAACTGTCCCCCTCGGGGAAAACCTTTGCGGCCGGTGACGAACTGTTGCTGGATGCGATGCTCGCCAATGGCCTGTCCGTGCCGTTTTCCTGCCGGCGCGGTGCCTGCGGATCGTGCAAGGTGGTGGTCGCGCAAGGGCAGTACCGGGCCAGACACCTGGCGCCGGACGCGCCCGCGCCGTGCTATCCGTTGGCAGCCAATGAAATGCTGTTGTGCCAGAGCCACGCCTGCAGCGACATGCGCCTGGAGATTCCCGGCTGGTCGCTGGACACGCCCACGCTGGTGGTCGAGGCGCAGGTCGTGAGCAAGCGCGCACTGGCCCCCGACATCATTGAGCTGGTGGTGATGCCGGATAGGCCGTTGACGGTGCGGGCGGGCCAGTACCTCAAGTTCCGCCTGGTCGATGGCGACTCGCGGTGTTTCTCGATCGCCAACCTGCCGGCCGAAGACGATGGCCGCCTGGTCTTTCAGATTCGTCGGGTGAGCGGTGGGCTGTTTTCCGAGGCCCTCCTGGGCGACTTGGAGGCCGGTGATCTGGTGCAACTGGAAGGGCCTTTTGGTGCCTGCACCTGGCAGGAAACGGACGACAGCCCTGTCGTCCTGTTCGCCACTGGCACCGGTTATGCGGGCATCAAGCCGATACTGCTGACTGCATTGGCACGCAACATCGAGGTCACGCTGTACTGGGGCGGGACGCAACCGACGGACTTTTATGACCGTGCATTCCTGGCTGACGCGAGCGCCGAGCACCCGGGTTTTTGCTGGCATCCGGTGCTGGCGTCGCAGGGCAGGGTGCAGGAGGTGGCGTTGAGTCACGGGCATGCCTGGGAGCAAGCCCAGGTGTACGCGTGCGGAAACGGCGCAATGATCCGCCAGGTCCGCGAGCAGTGCCTCGACGCGGGCTTGCCGGCTCACCGGTTTGTCGCCGAAGCCTTTGTGCCCAGTGGTCGTTCAGGTGCGCAAACGCCCTCACCCGCGTTTGACCCGATCTGGGAAAAGGTCGGCCCGCGCTACTCGTTTGACGGCATGCTGGCGGCACGTGACCAATCCATCCGGGCCCTGGCGACGATTGCCAGCCGGCTGCGGGTTGGCATGACCACCGGCGAAGCCCTCGATATGGCCGCCGAACAACTGCAGGCCATGGGCGCATCCCACACCTGGCACCCGACCTATATCCGCTTTGGCGACGATACGGTCCGGCCACCCCGCGAAGGGATCGACCGCCAGCGCAGGCTGCGCGCCACCGATATTGCCGTGGTTGACCTGGGCCCGGTGTGGGACGGCTATGAAGGCGACTATGGCTATACCTTTGTGTTCGGTGACTCGCCGCTGCACCTGGCGTGCAGGACCGCACTCCATGAGGTGTTCGACGAGACCCGCGAAGCCTGGTTGCGCGGCCTCACCGGGCGCGAACTGTATGAAGTTGCCGAGCAAAGCGCGGTGGCCAAAGGCTGGAGGCTGGCGCGCAATCTCGCGGGGCATCGCCTTGCGGATTTTCCTCACGCATTGTTCGAGTGCAAGGACCTGGCCGATCTGGAGATCCCACCGAGCGAAATGGCCTGGGTGCTGGAAATCCAGCTGTGCCATCCCACGGAACCGGTCGGTGGTTTTTTCGAGGATATGTTGATGCTGCACGCGTGAAGAGCCCGCCGTTGCGGCGGGCTCCTTTACATCAGCGCCTGGATCAGAGCTTCGGCAGCTGGCCGATACGGCCCATCATTTCAGTGACGATCTGCAGGTCCAGCAGGAACTGGTCGACGGTCTTGAACTCGTTGTCGGTGTGCCCGGTGTACTTCACTTCCGGACGCGCCAGGCCGAATTGCACGCCGTTGGGCAGTTCATGTACGGAGGTCGCGCCGGCCGAGGTGCCGAACTTGTGCTCCATGCCCAGGTTTTCCGTGGACACCGCGAGCAGGGCCTTGACCCATTCGCCTTCAGGGTTGCGGTACATCGGCTCCGCGACCGAGTAGGTGAAGTCCACCTTGACCTTGGATTGCTTGTCCCAGGCGCTCAGCTTGTCGGCGATCTCGGCCTTGAGTTTCTCCGGCGACTTGCCCTTCGGCACGCGCAGGTTCACCGCCAGCTTGAAGGCTTTGTCATCCAGGCCGACAAACGTCAGCGAGGTGGTCAGCGGCCCCATGAACTCATCGGAGAAGCCCACGCCCAACTTGCCGCCCAGGTAATCCAGGCCCCAGTTGTCGGACGCATAACGTGCCGCATCGGTGATGTGGTTGTGCTTGAGGGCGATCTTGCCGTCGACGCTGTGGATCAGCTCCAGCATGCGCGATACCGGGTTGACCCCGGACTCCGGCTCGGACGAGTGAGCGGACACGCCGGTGACGGTCAGTTTGACGTCCTTGCCGTCGACCTTGGCGGCCACTTCAAAATCGCCCCCGTTGCGCTTGGCGTATTCAGTGCCGGCCTTTTGCAGGTTGGCGGCCAATTCGGCAGGCTTGTCGGTGACAAACGTCGCCACCGACGCCGATGGAATCTGGTTGGTCGCCATGCCGCCGGTCATCGAGATGATTTGCGCGCCTTTGCCTTCACCCTTGCGACGCGGGAACGTCGCCATCACCGTGCCGTAGCCTTTCTCGGCAATGACCACCGGGTAGCCGCCATCCAGTGCCAGGTTGTACTGCGGTGTCGGATTCTTTTCGAAGTAGTAGGGGATCGCGTCGCCGGAGGTTTCTTCGGTGGTGTCTACCAGCAGCTTGAAGTTGCGCGCCAGCGGCAGCTTCTCTTCCTTGATCACCTTCATGGCGTACATGGCCACTACGATGCCGTTCTTGTCATCCTCGGTGCCACGGCCGTACATGCGGTCGCCGATCAGCGTGACCTTGAACGGATCGAGCTTGGTGCCATCTTTCAGCACCCAGTTTTCCGGCGTCACCGGCACCACGTCGGCGTGGGCGTGGATGCCGACCACTTCATCTCCGCTGCCTTCCAGGGAGATTTCGTATACACGGTTGTCGATGTTGCGGAAGTTCAGGTTAAAGGCCTTGGCCAGGTCCTGGATCTTGCCGGCGATCTTGATGAATTCCGGGTTCTTGTACTGCGGCACACCGTCCACGTTAAAGGTCGGGATTTCCACCAGCTCGCGCAGGGTTTCGGTGGCGGCCTTGCCGTACTTCACTCGGGTGTAGATGCCGAGCAGGCGATTGATCTCGTTCTGCTGATCCGCGCTCAAGGTTTTGTTATCAAGAAACGCACTGATCGCCGGGCCGACATCGCTGGTCTTGCCCAGGTCGCCCTTGGCCAGGGCGCCGAGGAAACCACGGAAATCGGTGACGGACGTTTCGTTGAAATTCTTCAGAATCGCTGTGCTTTGGTCTGGGGTGATGTTGGCGAAAGCGGGGCTGGAGATGGCCGAAAGGCTCGCCGCGAACAGGGTGGCAGCGGCCAGTTGCTTGAGTGGAGAGTGCATGGAAGGACGCATTCCTTTGCAGGTAGTGAGTAGGAAGTTTCTGATCAAACTGTCAGAAACATTTCCACACACTACCATTACACAGGTGCCCTCGGTCAATGCTGGCCAGGATGCGGCTCGGGGTACTCTTCGGTCACGTTCAAGGCTCTGGCGTAGGGCCCATCCCACAACTGTTCGTGCAATTGCCCGACACGCTTGGCCATTGCTTCGCTGTGCATCACCACTTCCAGGTTGCGCGAATTATCCAGATACCCTCCCAGCCAGTTGCTGGTGCCGATCCAGGCGACCTGGCCGTCGATCTCCATGGTTTTGCTGTGGATCACCCGCGCATAGGGGATAAACCCTTGCTTGGCTTCGGGCAGGGTGACGATTTTGATGTGGATGTTGGGCAGTACCGCCAGGCTTTTGAGGTAGGGCAGTTCGAGCGTGTCGGTGTTCCAGTTGGACACCATCAGCTTCACCGACACCCCACGCGCCGCCGCTGCACGCACGGCGTTGTCGATCACGGCGTAATACGGACGAGTCTTGTCCGGTCCGTAGGACAGTGGCGCGTAATCCAGCAGTTGCACACGCACTTCCTGTTTGGCTTCGCCCAGCAAGCGCGGCAGTTCCAGCTGTGAATCGCCTACGCTCGGTGGGTTGTAGCGTTGCGGGCTGGCCACCAGGTAGTTACCGGTGCGCGGTGGTGCGTTGCTCGCGGCAGGCAGCGGCACCGGTTGGTTGTCGGCCAAGGCCTGCTGGGCGTTCCAGTCCTGTTCGAAGATCGCCTGCACCTGGCTCACCACGGTTGGGTCGCTGATACGCAACCCGGTTTCGTGGATATGTTCCAGCGAGCGCCAATCGAAATTCTGGCTGCCGACAAACGCCTGCTTGCCATCCACCACCATGTATTTGGCATGGATGATCCCACCGCTCACGCGGGCGTAGGGCAATACGCGAAAAGTCAGGTTGGGGATCGCACGCAGGCGCTCGAGGGTGGACGCTTGCGACAACTTGATGCCTTTTTCTTCGAGCAAAAAGCGAATCTTCACGCCGCGTTTTCCGGCGGCTTCCAAGCGCTCGATCACCTGGTCCATCACCGAACCTGGGTGGTCGGCGGCGTAGAACTGGCCGATATCGATGCGGCTTTTGGCACCGTCGAAAAGTTCGCTCCAGACCGGTCCGGGCTGGCGCAAGTCGTCGGTGCCGAGGGCGGTGTCCACCGGCACGGTGTGCACCAGCTCAAACCCCGGAATCGAAAAGTCCGCCTGGGCCAGCGGACTCATCAGCACGCCAGCCAGGCCTGCAATGCGCAATTTCAAGGAAATGGACATAGGCGTTCCTGTCACAAAAGAAAGCGGGCGCATTGCGCGCCCGCGGGTACGTTTACGCCGTGCGGCTATGCAGTGGCGTAGGCGCCAGGTGCGGCAGTTCACTTTGCACGCGGGCACCGGTGGCAGCGCGGATCAGCAGGATTTTCAGCTGGTCGTTGATGCGCTCCAGGCTGTCCTGGAAGAAGTTGTGGAACACCACGCAGAACAGTGCGATGGCGATCCCCAGGCCGGTGGCGAACAATGCCGTGCCGATCCCTCCGGAAATCTGCCCTGGGTCGGACACACCTGCCGTGGCCAGCGCCTTGAACGTGTCGATGATGCCAAGGATGGTGCCCAGCAAGCCCAGCAGCGGGGCGGCGGTGGTGATGGTCTCGATGATCCACAGGCTGCGGGCCAGCGGTGCGCGGGTGGTCAGGTACTGGGTTTCGATGACGTCATCCAGGTCCTTGCGCGAGCCCTGCGACGCTTTCTGTGCCAGTACCGGCAGCACCATGTTCAGCGGCAGGCTGTCACGGCGCGTCAGGTCTTGCGGCAGGTCGCGTTCGCTGTGCACGCTGGCGTCGAGCACCTCGGTCAAGGCCCGGGCCTGGCGGCGTACGTAAGCGAAGTAGATACCGCGCTCGATGGTGATAAAGATGGCGATGGCCATCGCGGCATACATCACATAAAAGGTGATGTCGTGAAGCAGGTTCATGTCCATGTTCAATTACCTCGCCGTCAGAAATTGGCTTCCAGGGAAACCGTCACAGTGCGTTCCAGGCCCACGATGTAGGCCGGGTCGCCGTCGCGGAAGCCGCCGTAGGTGGCCGCGTTGGTCTTGGTGGTGTACACGCCGTCCAGGTACTTCTTGTCGAACAGGTTGTCGACGTTCAGGCGCAGGGTCGCGTCCTTGACCACCTTCTTGTCCACCGGCAGGTAGATACCCGCGCCGGCGTTGAACACGGTGCGGCCGGAGATCGCTTCGTCGTTGGTCAGGTCGCCGTAGAGCTTGCTGGTGTACTTGCCGCCGAAGGTGCCGTAGAAACGGCCATCGTCGTAGCCGATGTTGGCCGCCAGCATGTTTTTCGGCACGTTGGCGAATTGCTTGCCGCTGGTGGGCAAGACGATGGCTTTGCCTGCGTTGTAGACGGTCAGGTCGTCCTGCTGCTCGGCCTTGGTGTAGGTGTAGGAGGTGTAGTAGTTGAAGTGGTTGGGCAGCAGGCCGCTCCACTCCAGCTCCAGGCCGCTGTTGTTGACGGCACCGGCGTTGATGTCGGCAAAGTCACCGTTGATGTCGCGGGAGGAGACCTGGCGATCCTTGAACTGCATGTAGAACAAGGTGGCGGCCACGGTCATGTCGTCATCGGTGTAGCGCCAGCCCAGTTCGTGGTTCCAGCTGGTTTCCGGCTTGGCGTCGATGGAGCCGGCGCCCTTGTCGTACAGCACGTAGTTCTGCGGGATGCGCATGTTGCGTGACAGGCTGTAGAACAGCTGGTCGCGTTCATCCAGTTGGTATTTGAGACCGACGTTGGGCAGCAGTTTGTTGTAGGTCTGGTTACGTTTCTCCGCCTGTTCGGTGAGGCTGCCGTGGTTGGTGCCGTCACGCTTGACGTTCATGTAGGCCAGGCCGGCCACTAGCGTCCAGTCCGGGTTGATGTACCAGGTGTCCTGGGCCCAGACCTTCTGTGCCGGGGTGACGGTGAAGCGGTCGCGGCCCTGGATGGTGTTGCCATTGGCATCGACCACGGCGTCGTTGGAGTCCGGCCAGGTGTCGACCGGCTTGCCATTGGCCTTGAGCGGAATGAACGGTTGAGTCTGGCTTTGGCGTGCGCGCTCGTACCAGTAGCCCACTTGCACGCTGTGATCGCCCAGGTCCCAGTTCAGCTTGGTGGTAATGCCCGGACGCCAGGTCTGCGTGCGTGAAGGGCGGTAGTACACGCCACTGTTCGGGGTGCCATCGGCGTTGTATTGGGCGCCGGTCGGCAGGTTGCCCAGGTCGAACACGCCGCCCTGGTTCGAGCCGCTGTTGAGTGCATAGCTGGACGCGCCGACGCCGCTGCCGTTACCCCAGTAGTAATACGGGATCACCGACAGCGCGAGGTTATCCGCGAGTTTGAACTGGGTGTTGAGCACGGCGGTGAAGGTCTGGAACGGGTTCTGCGCCAAGGCGTAATAGTTGTTGTACTTGCCGTTGGCGCCCACGGTTGGCGTGGCCGGGTAGGGGTCGTACTTGCGGCCGTTCTGCTGGTACTGGGCCTTGGTCAATTGGCTGTAGCTGTTGTTCTCTTGCTCGTGGTACTTGAGGATCAGGTTGGCGGTATTGCCATCGCCGGCATCGAAGAAGCTGTTCCACTCCACCTTGTCCGCGCGCACGGCGCCCGAGCCGCGCCACATCTGGCCTTCGGTATGGGACGCCGACAGCCAGTTGCTCAGGCCATTGATCTCGCCGGTGTTGAGGCGGGCAAAGGTCTTGCGCGTGGCGTTGCTGCCCATGATCTGTTTGACGAACGCGCCGGTTTCCTTGGTCGGGCGAATGGTCACGATCCCGATGTTGCCGCCGCTGGAACCAATGTGCGGGCCGTCCGCTTCGGCCGAGCCCTGGGTGACGAAGATCTGCTCGATGTTTTCCGGGTCGCCCAGCAGGTTGGAGTACAGCGCGTAGTTGCCGGAGTCGTTGATCGGCATGCCGTCCACCGACATGCCCACCTGGTCGGAGTTGAGGCCGCGCATGGTGAAGCGAAAGCCCGACAGGCCGGTGTTGTCTTCGCTGGAAATGTTCAAGCCTGGGGTGTACTTGAGCTTGTCCACGGCGTTGCCGGTGGCGGTCTGTTTATCCAGCGCTTCCTTGGTCACGGTGGAGCGGCCCTTGATGCTTTCTTCCTGCACCATGTAGCCGCCACCTGCCGTGGCCTTGCCCTGGACCCCAATGGTCCCGACGTCGCTGTCGCTGGTGTCGGCCATGACCATGCCATGGCCCATGCTTGCGGCAACGAGTGCCAGATGAATCCGTGTGAACCTCATCACTGTCGTCCTGGTGTCGGGTGCTTATTGCACGCTGTAGTTGAAGGTGGCGGTGAAGCGCTGCTCATTGCGCCCCCCGAAGGCTTGCTCGGGGAACGGCTTGACTTGCTTGATACGGCGCAAGCTGTTGGTGGCGGCCCGGTTGAGCAACATGCTCGAGGCCTGGGTCTGCAAGCCGGAGTCGAGAACCCGACCCTGGCGGTCTACCAGCAGCCAGACCACCACTTCGCCAGTTGGGCGTTCGAGGGAGGCCTGGCGTCCGGTGGGGTACTGCTTGTAGGTGTCCAGTTCATTGCGCAAACCCTTGAGGTAACCCCCTTCCAGGGCTTGGCCATCGACCTTGGGCGGTGCGGGCGGCGCCGGTGTAGGCGCGGCCTGGGCAACGGCCGCGGGGGCCGGTTTGGCGGCGATCGGTGGTGGTGTCGGGGCGGGCGTTGGCTTGGCAACCACTGGCTTGGGCACAGGTTTTGGCTTGGGCTCAGGCTTGGGTTTCGGCAAGGGTTTAGGTGGCGGCGGTGGCGGGGCCGGCTCGGCCTCTTCATCCTCGATCACCGGCGGTGGCGGCTCTTGTTCCACCACCGGCTCGGGGATCACTTGCGGCTCTGGCTCGACCAGCGCCAACTCGACCGCCGACTCGTCGTAGACGGGCTCGACCTTCAACGTCTGGGACTGGATACCCAGTGCAATCAGCACCAGGGCGATCAGGGCCGGCACACTGCCCAGCAGCTGACGCGCACGAAACAGGACGTACATGATCAGGACTTGCGCGTGGCGATGGACACAGAGGTAAAGCCACCCAGACGCAGGGTGTCCATTACCTCCACCAGGCGCGAAACTTCTACGCCCTTGTCGCTGTTAACGATGATGGTCGACTTGGTGTCGGGCTTTTCCGCTGCCTTCAATGCCGGTACCAGCGCATCGACCGTGAGGTCCTTGCCATCCAGTTGCAGTTGGCCCTCGAGTCCCAGCGTCAGAATGAATTTGTTCTGTGGCTTGAGCTGTTGCGAACTGCTGGCACTCGGCAGTTGGGTCTTCATGCCGAGGGCCGGAATCACGTTCAGGCTCACGAGTACGAAAAACACCAGGAGGAACATCATCACGTCGATCATCGGGATCAGTTCGATGTGCGCCTTGCGTTTTTTCGGTTCGTCCCAGGTTCTCATTCCTTTACCCCGTTATTGAATTAGGGGCGACACGCTAACAACCAAAAATGACCGATTGGTTAACTTTAATTGACGTTTTGAGGGCTCTAGGACGCGTCTTACAGAAGACTCTTCAGTCATTTTCGGGATGTAACAGAAATGAAACCCGGCGGGGCCATTCTCGAAAACTTTACATCGAGGGCCCTCAGAGATGAGTACTGAACTGCCACAGTTGTCCACCCCGCGACTATTATTGCGCGCACTGGAAAACCACCAGGCCGAGACGTTGTGCGCCCTCGCCAACGGCCCGAAGATCGCCGACAACACCGCGAGCATTCCGTCGCCCTACACCCTGGAAACGGCGCAGGATTTTATCGAGGGCATGCAGGAGAAATTTCGCTCGGCGGGGTTGTTGAGCCTCGGGGTGCATGTGCGTGGCACCGGCGAGTTGATCGGTGTCGCCAGCTTGCGCATCAATGCAGCGCATCACTATGGACACCTTGGCGGCTGGGCGGCGGCGCACGCGCGCAACCTGGGGTATGCGACCGAGGTGGCGACCGCGCTGATGGACTACGGCTTTGCCGAACTCGGCCTGCATCGCGTGGGCAGCCAGTGTTTCAGTCGCAACCAGGAGTCGGCGCGGGTCATGGAGAAGATCGGCCTGCAGTACGAAGGCTGCCGGCGTGGGGCGTTCTTCAAGAACGGCGTGCATGAAGACATGCTGGTGTTCGCCACCCTGCGTGAGGATTGGGAGTACCGGCTGTGAGGGGCGAGGTGGATCATGGTCGACGCCGGGTACTCGCCGGGCTCGCCGTCGCGACCACCTTTTCGATCCTCAGCCCGTTTGCCCGCAGTGCCGGCGTCGACTATCCGTTCACCTTGGGCGTGGCCTCCGGAGACCCGCTGCCGGATGGGTTTGTGATCTGGACGCGCCTGGCGCCGCTGTTTAATGCCGCCGATGGCCGCGGTGGCCTGAGCCGTACGGTACCGGTGCGTTGGCGGGTCGCCAGCGATGCCGCGATGACCCGCGTGGTGCGCCAGGGTGAAGTCATGGCCAGCGAGCGCTGGGCGCACTCGGTGCATGTGGAGGTGGCGGGGTTGGAGGCGGGCAGGCCGTATTGGTACCAGTTCGAAGGGCTCGGTGCGCAAAGCCCGGTAGGGCAGTCGCGCACGGCGCCGGCCGTGCACGCCATGGTGCCGGCGCGCCTGGGGTTTGTTTCGTGCTCGCATTGGGAGCGTGGCTATTTCAGTGCGTACCGCCACCTGGCGCAGGAGCAGCCAGACCTGGTGTTCTTTCTCGGCGACTACATCTATGACAGTTCCTATGCGGCGGACTCGGGCAAGATCATTCGCCCCCATGGCAGCGGCAATGCGGTGAGCTTGAGTGACTACCGCAACCGCTATGCCTTGTACAAAACCGACCCGGACCTCCAGGCCCTGCACGCCGCGGCACCCAGCGTCGCGACCTGGGACGATCACGAAGTGCAGAATGACTACGCCAACCGCTGGTCCCAGGACCCGAAGATCCCGGTCGCGCAATTTCTGCAGCAACGCGCCGCGGCCTACCAGGCCTATTACGAACACATGCCGTTGCGTGCCAGCAGCCTGCCCAAAGGGCCTGACATGCGTATCTATCGGCGCCTGGACTACGGTCAGTTGGCCCGTTTCCATGTGCTGGACGGCCGGCAATATCGTTCCGAACAACCCTGCATTCCGGCCAGTGGCAGTCACCAGGGGCACATCGCCGCCAACCTCTGCCACGACTTGCGCGACCCCGGCCGCACGATGCTCGGTTGGCAACAAGAAGCCTGGCTGGACCAGGGCTTTGCCCAGTCGAAGGCGCAGTGGAACATCATCGCCCAGGATTTGCTGGTGGCACCACTGACCCAGCGTGACTTGACCAACCACAAACCCGGGCGCTGGACCGATGGCTGGGATGGCTATATGGCCAACCGCTCACGAATGCTGGCGTCCATCCAGCGCAATCGGGTCAACAACCCGGTGTTCTGGGGCGGCGATATCCATTCGTTCTGGGTGACGGACTTGCATGCCGATGGCAACGACCCGGATTCGCCCGTGGTTGCCACCGAGTTCGTCGGCACGTCGGTGACGTCGGATGGGCCGCCCTTTGAGGCGTTCAGCAAGATTTTGCCGCTTAACCCCCATGTGAAGTTCTTTGACAGTCGTCAGCGTGGGTATGTGTCGGTGGAGGTGGAGGAGGGCAGCATGCTCACGCACTTGCGCGTGATTACCGACCCGCGTGATCCGGCGGCCACGGTGTCGACGCTGAAGTCGTTTGTGGTGGAGGCGGGGCGGGCGGGGGCGATCGCGGTGTAGGGAAGTTCGTTCTGACAAGCCGATTTTCTGTGGCAAGCGGGCTTGTTGTGGCGAGCGGGCTTGCCCCGCGTTGGGCTGCGCAGCGGCCCCCAAAAAAAGCGGGAGCGCTGCGCACTCCAACGCGGGGCAAGCCCGCTCGCCACAAGGGCTTCACCCACTGCAGGGGCGGCAGGGCTGTTTCAGGTGATTTCGTAACGCACCGACAACGCGCCCTTTTTTTCCGATAACGCCAGGATGGTGATCTGGCCCAGTTCACCCAGCTTCTGCACATGCGTGCCGCCGCAGGCATACGCAGGCAACTCGCCAAAGCCGACGTGGCGGGTGCCGTCTTCCAGGTTCATATGGCGCGGGTAGTCCGCGGCGATCCATTGGTTGACCTGTTGCTGGATCGTCTCGGCCTCCATGGCTTGTGCGGTTTCGCCACGAATGAAGGTGATCTTGCCTTCGCCTGGCCAGTGATGGGCCTTGATCGGCATCCAACCCAGGGTCTCGCCCACGTTGCCGATCAAATGTCCGGCGGAATGCAGTCGAGTGTGCAACGCGCGACGCTGTTCATCGACCCGCGCAGTGATGGGGCCTGGTTCCAGCGGGCGGTCGACGTAGTGCACCACGCGATCGGCTTCCTGGGTCACGCGCAGCACAGTGCTTTCACCGAGCCAGCCGGTATCGAAGGGTTGCCCACCGCCCTGTGGGTGAAAAATCGTCGACTGCAAGATGACCGCAAACTGGTCTTCATGGGGGGTACAACTCAGCACCTCCAACTCGGCAGTCAGGTGGTCGTGGGTGAAAAACAGGCGCTCGGTCATGATCTACATCCGCATCAGGGTTCTGCGGGCAGTATAAATAGTGCGCAGATGGGTGATAATCCACTCAACTATCAATGGACCTGTGCACCATGAGCATCAATCTACCTTTGCCGCTGCTGGGCGAAATGGCGATTTTCGTCAAAGTGGTGGAAACCGGCAGCTTCTCCGCAGCCGCTCGGCAAATGGGTGCCTCGCCGTCCTCGGTGAGCCGCAGCATCTCGCGCCTGGAGAAGGCCCTGGCCACTCGGTTGCTGCAACGCACCACGCGCAAGTTGCGCCTGAGCGAGGGTGGGGAAGAGGTGTTCAAGCGCTGCCAGGAGATGGTCAACGCGGCGCGTTCGGTGATGGAGATCAGCGGCCAGTTCACCCATGAAGCTGAAGGGCTGGTGCGGGTCAGCGTGCCCAAGGCAGTGGGGCGCTTTGTGGTGCACCCGCATATGCCGGAATTTCTGCGGCGTTATCCCAAGGTGGATGTGCAATTGATCCTCGAGGATCGGCAGGTGGACCTGATTGATGACAACGTCGACCTCAGCATTCGCATCACCGACAGCCCGCCGCCGGGGTTGGTCGGCCGCCAGTTATTGCCTATCGAGCATCTGTTGTGCGCAACCCCGCAGTACCTGGCCGAGCATGGAACGCCGGGCCACCCCCAGGATTTGCTGGCACACAGTTGCATCTACCTGGGAGAGACACCGGGGGATTCCCGCTGGAAATTTCGCCAGGCCGGCAAGGCGGTGACGGTCGCAGTGCGTGGGCGTTACGCGGCGAACCACACCGGTGTGCGGCTGGATGCGGTGTTGCAGCATGTGGGCATTGGCAGCTTGCCGTACTTTACGGCGCGGCATGCATTGGAGGAGGGGCGGTTGGTGCAGGTGTTGCCAGGGTGGGACTTTATTGCGTCGTACCATGGCGAGGCGTGGTTGCTGCATTCGCCCACGCGCTATCTGCCACCGAAGTTACGGGTGTTTATCGATTATCTGGTGGCGTGCATGGCGAAGGAGCCGACATTGCGCAAACGGTAGGAATGCGGTCGAAACTGTAGGAGCCGGCTTGCCGGCGATGGCTGCCTTGAGCCCGATGCTGGTTTCAAGGACCTCATCGCTGGCAAGTCAGCTCCTCCATTGAATGTTGTGCAGGCATGAAAAAGTCAGTGCTTGCTCTGGTCGTCCGGCATGGCCAGCAGCTGTTTTTCCTGGTTCCAGTCGAACGGTTCGTCGTTCTGTTCGGCTTCGAAGCGACGTTCTTCCAGGGCCTGGTACAGGTCCAGTTCTTCGTCGGGCATGAAATGCAGGCAGTCACCGCCAAAGAACCACAGCAGGTCGCGCGGGACCAGGTGGGCAATTTGCGGGTAGCGCAGGATGACCTGGCTCATCAGGTCCTGGCCCAGGTATTGGCTTTCGATCGGGTCGATCGGCAGCAGGGCGCGCAATTCGTCGAAACGCTCCAGGAACAATGTGTGGCTTTCCTCGGGCACCTGTTCGGCTTCGCCGACGGCAACCAGGATGCTGCGCAAGTGGTCGAGCAAGACGAGATGATCGGCAACGACGTTGGACACGAGATAAGTCCTCTAAAGCAAAAACGGGCGCGAGAGTATATGCCTCTCGCGCCCGTATTTATATGACCGCTCGACTCAGCGGACTTTACCCTCGGCCTGGGTCAGCTCTTCCTTGCTGAAATCATCCACGTCGATCACCTTGCGCCGTGCTGCTTCAGCGTCACGCAGCGTCTGCGCTTCGGCCGGTTGCAGCACGCCGGCGTGCAGCGCCGCATCGATGGCGTGCTCGCCGGCAGTCGGTTTGACCTGGCCGCTCTTGAGCGCGGTGTGCAGTTTTTTCTGCAGCGGATGGCTGGCGCCGAGCAGGTCGTAGGCGTGTTGCAGGGCGCCTACCGGGTCTTCCGCCGATTGCGGGCGGTAGCAGCCGGCCAGCAATTCTTCCAGGGTCGGATCGCCTTTGGCGCGGCCGATCACCGCAGCCACTTCGGCATCCAGCGCATCGGACGGCCCGGTATGACGGCGTCCGAACGGGAACACGATCACCCGCAACAGGCAGCCCAGCACCTTGTTCGGGAAGTTGCTCAGCAGCTCATCCAGGGCTCGTTCCGATTCGCCGAGGCTTTCCTCCATGGCCCAGGCGAACAGCGGTTCCAGGTGGTCCGGCGAATCCAGGTCGTGATAACGCTTGAGCGCGGCCGACGCCAGGTACATATGGCTCAGCACATCACCCAGGCGTGCCGACAAGCGTTCGCGACGCTTCAGTTCGCCACCCAGCAGCATCATGCTCAGGTCGGCCAGCAGCGCGAACGCGGCAGCCTGGCGGTTCAGTGCGCGGAAATACCCCTGGCTCAGACGGTTGCCCGGAGCCTTCTCGAAATGACCCACGCCGAGGTTCAGCACCAGGGTGCTGGCGGCGTTGCTTACGGCGAAGCCGATGTGTTGCATCAGCAGCCCGTCGAATTCCTTCAGCGCCTGGTCATGGTCGTCGCGACCGGCCAGGGCCATTTCCTTGAGCACGAACGGATGGCAACGGATTGCGCCCTGGCCGAAGATCATCAGGTTGCGCGAGAGGATATTCGCGCCTTCCACGGTGATGAAGATCGGCGCGCCTTGCCAGTTGCGACCCAGGTAGTTGTTCGGGCCCATGATGATGCCCTTGCCGCCGTGCACGTCCATGGCGTGGCTGATGCACTCGCGACCGCGCTCGGTGAGGTGGTACTTGAGGATTGCCGAGAGCACCGAGGGTTTTTCCCCCAGGTCCACGGCATTGGCGGTGAGCATGCGTGCGCTGTCCATCAGCCAGGCGTTGCCGCCGATGCGCGCCAGGGCTTCCTGGATACCTTCGAACGCCGACAGGGGCACGTTGAATTGCTCGCGCACCTGGGCGTATTGGCCGGTCACCAGGCTGGTGAACTTGGCCGCGCCGGTGCCGACCGCAGGCAGGGAGATCGAACGGCCCACCGAGAGGCAGTTCATCAACATCATCCAGCCCTTGCCGAGCATCTCCTGGCCGCCGATCAGGAATTCCAGCGGAATGAACACGTCCTTGCCGGAATTGGGGCCGTTCATGAACGCGGCGCCCAGGGGCAGGTGGCGACGGCCGATTTCCACGCCGGGGGTGTCGGTGGGGATCAGCGCCAGGCTGATGCCCAGGTCTTCCTCGTCGCCCAGCAGGTGGTCCGGGTCGTGGGCCTTGAAGGCCAGGCCCAGCAGGGTCGCGACCGGGCCGAGGGTGATGTAGCGTTTTTCCCAGTTCAGGCGCAGGCCGAGGGTTTCCTTGCCTTCCCATTCACCTTTGCAGATCACGCCGGTGTCGGGCATGGCGCCGGCATCGGAGCCGGCCAGTGGGCCGGTGAGGGCAAAGCAGGGAATGTCATCGCCGCGGGCCAGGCGTGGCAGGTAGTGGTTGCGCTGTTCGTCGGTGCCGTAGTGCAGCAGCAGTTCGGCCGGGCCGAGGGAGTTGGGTACCATCACGGTGGAGGCCAGGTCGCCGCTGCGGGTGGCGAGTTTCATCGCGACCTGGGAGTGGGCGTAGGCGGAGAAGCCCTTGCCGCCATATTCCTTGGGAATGATCAGGGCGAAGAAACCATGGGTCTTGATGTGTTCCCAGGCAGCGGGCGGCAGGTCCATGGCCTGGCCGATCTCCCAGTCGCTGACCATGGCGCAGAGTGCTTCGGTAGGGCCGTCGATGAAGGCCTGTTCTTCTTCGGTCAGTTGGGCCTTGGGGTAGGCCAGCAACTTGTCCCAGTCGGGGCGACCGCTGAACAGCTCGCCATCCCACCACACGGTGCCGGCGTCGATGGCGTCGCGCTCGGTCTCGGACATCGGCGGCAGGACTTTCTGGAACCAACTGAAGAGCGGCTTGGTGAAGTATTGGCGGCGCAGGTCGGGCAACAGCAGGGGCGCGGCCACGATGGCGATCAATACCCAGAAAACCAGCAGCAGCCATCCCGGTGCGTGGCTCCAGGCGCCCATCGCCAGCAGGTAGACAGCGACCACACCCAGCGCGGGCAAGGGGGCGACGCGGCGATGTGCGAGGTAGGCAATGCCGACCACCAGCACCAGTATCCACAACAACAGCATATTCAATCCTCCGTGAAACCAGGGGCGAAACCACCAGGGAGCTTAGTCGGCATCCGAGCAAGCGGGGTGATCAGGGTGTTACAAGTTGTACTGGGAGCACCTGGCATCAGGCGCCGACATTTGGCCGAATCGTCGTTATCGCTGTGGCAGACCTGTCGTTAAACTCCAGGCTTACCCCGGAGATCACGCTCATGGATACGTACCTGAGTCCCAGCCGCTTCATCGATAGTGACCACCCTGCCGTGGTGGAGTTCGCCGAAAAACATCGCGGAGCCCGTGCGGCTGCAAGTGACCAGGCAGTCAGCCTCTACTACGCCGTGCGTGAGGCGATTCGCTACAACCCCTACACCTTCAGCCGCGATCCAGACACGCTGAACGCCAGCTTCGCCCTGGCCACCGGCGAGAGCTATTGCGTGCCCAAGGCTACCTTGCTGGCGGCCTGCGCCCGCCACTGCGGTATCCCGGCGCGCATCGGCCTGGCGGATGTGCGCAATCACTTGTCGACGCCGCGCCTGATCGCCTTGCTCAAGAGTGATGTGTTCGCCATGCATGGTTATACCGAGCTTTACCTGCAGGGTCGCTGGGTCAAGGCCACCCCCGCGTTCAACCAGCAACTGTGCGAGGTGTTCGACGTCCCCCCGCTGGACTTCGATGGCGTCAACGACAGTGTCTTCCACGCGTTCAACCGCCAGGGCCGGCGTTCGATGGAGTACGTGGTCGACCATGGGCAGTTTCCTGATGTGCCCGAGGCATTTTTCTTCGCCCATATCCAGCAGTGTTACCCCCACCTGTTCGGCGAGGACATGCCCGCGCTGCTGGGCGATATGCAGAGCGATTTAAGCCGCGCGTGAACCGGCGTATGCTGCTGCGTTCATCAAGCCATGTTCATCAACAATAAAGGCGCGGTCATGCTGAAAATCTGGGGTCGTAAAAATTCATCAAACGTCAGGAAGGCACTGTGGTGCGCCGAGGAGCTCGGCCTGGACTATGAGGCAATTGATGCGGGCGGGGCTTTTGGTGTGGTCGACACGCCGCACTACCGGGCGTTGAACCCCAACGGTCGAGTGCCGATGATCGAGGACGGCGACTTTGTGCTGTGGGAGTCCAACACCATCGTGCGTTACCTCTGTGCCAAGCAGGCTTCCAGTTGGTACCCCAGTGACGTGAAAGCCCGCGCCAACGCGGAAAAGTGGATGGACTGGACCACCTCCACCTTCGCCGAACCGTTCAAGATCGTATTCTGGGGCGTGCTGCGCACCCCGGCGGAAAAACAGAACTGGGACACCATCCACGCCGGGCGCCAGGCCTGCATCGATGTGCTCAAGACCGTCGACCAGGCGCTTGCCACACAGCCGTATCTGTCGGGTGAAGCGATCGGCATGGGTGACATTCCCTTGGGCAGCTTCATCTACGCCTGGTTTGAAATGCCCATCGAACGGCCGGCAATGCCCCACCTGGAGGCCTGGTACCAGCGACTGCAACAGCGCCCGGCCTACCGCAAAGCGGTCATGACTGCGTTGACTTAATACCCACTATTAATACGGGTGACTGTACTTGTGCGGCGCGGGCAAGCACCATGCTTGTCATGCGCCGCCGTTGAACTACCTGGGCTGCGCCCTCATCTACTCTTTCTATTCCCTTCTTTGGTGCGTATTCCGATATGAGTTCCGCTCTGTCCATCCGGCAGCTAACCAAAACCTACGGCAACGGTTTCCAGGCCCTGAGTGGTATCGATCTGGACGTCGCCGAAGGTGACTTCTTCGCCTTGCTCGGCCCTAACGGCGCCGGCAAATCCACCACCATCGGTATCCTCTCCACCCTGGTCAACAAGACCAGCGGCACGGTGAATATCTTCGGCCACGACCTGGACAAATCCCCGGCGGCGCTCAAGCGTTCCATCGGCGTGGTGCCCCAGGAATTCAACTTCAACCAGTTTGAAAAGACCTTCGACATCGTCGTGACCCAGGCGGGCTACTACGGCATCCCGGCGAAAGTCGCCAAGGAGCGCGCCGAGCAGTACCTGACCCAACTGGGCCTGTGGGACAAGCGCGATGTGCCTTCGCGTTCACTCTCCGGTGGCATGAAGCGCCGCCTGATGATCGCCCGCGCACTGGTGCACGAACCGCGCCTGCTGATCCTCGATGAGCCCACCGCCGGCGTGGATATCGAGTTGCGTCGCTCGATGTGGACCTTCCTCACCGAACTGAACGAGAAGGGCATCACCATCATCCTCACCACCCATTACCTGGAAGAGGCTGAACAGTTGTGCCGCAACATTGGCATCATCGACCACGGCACCATCGTCGAGAACACCAGCATGCGTAACCTGCTGGGCCAGTTGCATGTGGAAACCTTCCTGCTCGACCTGAAGAACAATTTGTCGGTGCCGCCGCAATTGCTCGGCTACCCGAGCCGCCTGGTGGACAGCCACACGCTGGAAGTGCAGGTGGACAAAGCCATGGGCATCACTGCGCTGTTCACTCAGTTGGCTGCCCAGCAAATAGAAGTGCTGAGCCTGCGTAACAAAACCAATCGCCTTGAGGAGTTGTTCGTGTCCCTGGTGGAGAAAAATCTGGCGAAGGTGGCGGTATGAGTTCCGAACTGCAACCCAACCTCGTCGCGCTGCAAACCATCGTCTATCGCGAAGTGAAACGCTTTACCCGGATCTGGCCGCAGACCCTGCTTCCGCCGGCGATCACCATGGTCTTGTACTTCGTGATCTTCGGTAACCTGATCGGCCGGCAGATCGGCGACATGGGTGGTTTCACCTACATGGAGTACATCGTGCCGGGCTTGATCATGATGTCGGTGATCACCAACTCCTACGGCAACGTGGTCTCGAGTTTCTTTGGCAGCAAGTTCCAGCGCTCCATCGAAGAGCTGATGGTGTCGCCGGTGTCGCCGCACACCATCCTGATCGGCTACACCCTGGGTGGCGTGCTGCGTGGCCTGATGGTCGGCGTGATCGTGACCCTGCTGTCGCTGTTCTTCACACACCTGCAGGTGCATCACCTCGGGGTCACCATTCTGGTGGTGGTACTGACGGCGACGATCTTCTCACTGCTGGGTTTCATCAACGCCGTGTTTGCGCGCAACTTCGATGATATTTCGATCATCCCGACCTTCGTGCTGACGCCGCTGACCTACCTGGGCGGGGTGTTCTACTCCATCACTCTGCTGCCGCCGTTCTGGCAGACCGTCTCGCTGGCGAACCCGGTGTTGCACATGGTCAACGCCTTCCGCTACGGCATCCTGGGTGTGTCGGATATCAAGATCAGCGTGGCGATCACCTTCATGCTGATAGCCACTGTGGTGCTGTATATCGGCTGCGCGCGGTTGCTGGTGAGCGGGCGTGGGATGCGCACCTAAGCAGCGATCCGCAATAAAAAAAACGGCCTCGGATGAGGCCGTTTTTTATGGACATCTCTGTAGGAGCCGGCTTGCCGGCGATAAGGCCCCTGAATCCAATGTAAGTCTTCAGGCCGCCATCGCCGGCAAGCCGGCTCCACAGGGGAGGTTCAGGGATTGAGTGCCAGCTCGATCAGGGCGTGCAGCTCTTGCACCGTCAGCGGGGCGTTCGAGAACAGAATGCGAAACACCGTCGGCGCTGCGATAAGGTTGATCAAATGGTCCACGCTCGGCGGCGTGCTCTGCGGGTAGCGATCGACAATCGTCTGCAACTGCCCACTCAGGATGCTCACGCAGTAGCCTGGCGTGATCATGCACTGCAAGTCGCGCATCATGTTGCGGCCCGGCTCCGAACTCATTTCATCCAGGTATTGCTCGGCCCAGGCCTGTAGATCGCCGCGCAGGCTGCCGGTGTTGGCCGGCTCGCTGTCGGGTCGCATGCGCGCCAGCGCTACGTCCGCGAGCAGCACGGAGAGGTCGCCCCAACGCCGGTAGATCGTCGAGGGGGTGACGCCTGCGCGCGCGGCAATCATCGGCACGGTGACGCTGGAGCGCTCATTAGCGTCCAGCAGTTCACGTACCGCCGAATGGACGGATTCTTGTACCCGGGCACTGCGGCCTCCCGGGCGAAGGCCTTCTTTTATCGCCATGGTCGTGACCTTAACACAAAGAATTTGCTTTAAGCGCTGACGAGTAGCACACTCCGCAAAAGCAAAATATTAGCTTTAGCGGAGCGTGCCCATGTCCAGCCCTAGTTCTCACCGTTCCAGCCTGGTGTTCCTCGCGATCACCTTGCTGACGTTTCTCGCGGCCTCCAGTGCGCCGACGCCGTTGTATCACCTGTATCAGGAAGGCCTGCATTTTTCCGCAGGCATGCTCACACTGATCTTTGGTGTCTACGCCCTAAGCCTGCTGGCGGCGCTGTTGACCGTTGGTTCACTGTCGGACCATCTGGGGCGCAAGCCGGTGATTTTTGCCGCGCTGGTCCTGGATATGCTGGCGATGCTGCTGTTTATCAATGAAGGCAGCGTGGCCTGGCTGATTGCCGCGCGAACCTTGCAAGGCTTTGCCACCGGTATGGCCACCGCCGTATTGGGCGCGGCATTGCTCGACACCGACCGCCAGCAGGGCCCGCTGGTCAACAGCGTGGCACCGCTGCTGGGCATGGCCTGTGGGGCGATGGGCAGCAGCTTGCTGGTGGAATTCGCGCCATTGCCGACCCAGTTGATCTACTGGACATTGCTGGCCCTGATGCTGGTGCAGGCTCTCTACGTATGGCGCCTGCCGGAGACCGTGGGCCGTATCCCCGGCGCACTGGCGTCGCTGCGTCCCACTTTGCACGTACCGCCCCAGGCGCGCCGGGCGTTGTGGCTGTCATTGCCGGTGGACGTGGCGGTATGGGCAATGGGCGGGTTCTACCTGTCCCTGGCGCCGTCGCTGGTGCGAGCAGCCACCGGGTCCACCTCCAACCTGATCGGTGGCGGCCTGGTGGCCGTGTTGACCGTGAGCGGCGCGCTGATGATCTTTACCCTGCGTAACCGCCCGGCCGACAAGGTGCTGCGTCTGGGCGCCGGGTTGCTGGCCATCGGCGTAACGCTGATCCTGACGGCGGTGCACAGCGCCAGCCTGCCGCTGTTTTTCATCGCCACCCTGGTCGCGGGCAGCGGATTCGGCGCGGGCTTTCTCGGCGCCTTGCGCAGTGTGGTGCCGCTGGCCTTGCCCCATGAGCGCGCGGGGCTGATGTCGGCGTTCTATGTGCTGAGCTACCTGGCGTTCTGCTTGCCTTCCTTGCTGGCGGGCAACCTGATTCGCAGCTTTGGCCTGATCGCCACCACCGACGGCTACGGCGCGATCCTCATCCTCCTGGCCCTCTGCGCGTTGGTCGCATTGGTGCTGCAGGATTCTGCCCGGGTCCGGGCCACGACGGGTGGCTGACGGCATCAGAGGTTCTATATCTGTATAGTAGATAACAGATAGAGATATTACCCGTTATATAGATATTCGATCAGGTTCTATCATGGCCTCAACCTCATGCGAGGAAGAGGATTGCCATCATGACCTGCTCGAATACCATCAGCTACAAACCCTTCAGTCACCTGACCCGTCCACGGGAAGTGATCCGCCAGTTCACGCCGAACTGGTTTGCCGCCACCATGGGCACTGGCGTACTGGCGCTGGCCCTGGCGCAACTGCCAGTCGATCTGCCGGCTCTGCGCACCATTGCCGAAGGGCTGTGGTTTTTCACCATCGGCCTATTTGTGTTGTTCAGTGTGTTGTACGCCGCGCGTTGGGTGATGTTTTTCCACGAGGCGCGGCGAATTTTCGGGCACTCCACGGTGTCGATGTTCTTCGGCACGATCCCTATGGGGCTCGCGACGATTCTCAATGGCTTGCTGTTATTCGGCCTGCCGCGCTGGGGCGCCGATGTGATACCGCTGGCCGAGGCCTTGTGGTGGCTGGATGTGGCCATGGCGCTGGCCTGCGGCGTGCTCATTCCGTTCATGATGTTCACCCGCCAGGAGCACAGCATCGACCAGATGACCGCTGTCTGGCTGTTGCCCGTGGTCGCCGCCGAAGTCGCCGCTGCCAGCGGTGGCTTGCTCGCACCGCACTTGGTGGACGCGCATTCGCAGTGGGTCATGCTGGTGACCAGCTATGTGCTGTGGGCGTTTTCCCTGCCGGTGGCGTTCAGCATCCTGACCATCTTGATGCTGCGCATGGCCTTGCACAAACTGCCTCACGCGAATATGGCCGCGTCGAGCTGGCTGGCCCTGGGGCCCATCGGCACAGGTGCGCTGGGCATGTTGCTGCTGGGCGGCGATGCACCGGCGATCTTCGCGGCCAATGGTCTGCCGGGTGTCGGAGAAATGGCCAATGGTCTCGGGCTGGTGGCGGGCATTACGCTGTGGGGCTTCGGCCTGTGGTGGATGCTGATCGCGGTATTGATCACCCTGCGTTACCTGCGCGCCGGCATCCCGTTCAACCTCGGCTGGTGGGGCTTTACCTTCCCACTGGGCGTGTATGCCCTGGCGACGCTGAAGCTGGCGAGCCTGTTGCACCTGGGGTTCTTCAGTGTGTTCGGCTGTGTGCTGGTGGTGGCGTTGGCGCTGATGTGGCTGATCGTCGCCAAGCGCACCGTGCAGGGTGCGTACAAAGGCGAGCTTTTTGTTTCACCGTGCATTGCAGGACTAGCGAATAAGTAAGCAGGATTAGGTAAAGTCGTGGCCTGAATCGATAACAGGCCACGCAGGAACACGGACGATGAGCCACCCCTCGCAATTCACCTTGCTGCGCACACGGCGCTTCCTGCCGTTCTTCATCACCCAGTTGCTGGGCGCTTTCAACGACAACATCTTCAAGCAATCGCTGATCCTGGCGATTCTCTACAAGCTCACCATCGACGGTGACCGCTCGATCTGGGTCAACCTCTGCGCGTTGCTGTTCATCCTGCCGTTCTTCCTGTTCTCGGCATTGGCCGGGCAGTTCGGCGAGAAATTCAACAAGGACGCGTTGATCCGTGCGATCAAGATCGGCGAGATCGTGATCATGGCCGTGGGTGCGACGGGCTTCCTGACCAACCACCTGGAACTGATGCTGCTGGCGCTGTTCGCCATGGGCACCCACTCGGCGCTGTTCGGCCCGGTGAAGTACTCGATCATGCCTCAGGCGTTGCGTGACGATGAGCTGGTCGGTGGCAACGGCCTGGTGGAAATGGGCACATTCCTGGCGATCCTGGCCGGCACCATCGGCGCCGGCATCATGATGTCGTCCACCCATTACGCACCCGTGGTGTCCGTGGCGATCGTCGGCGTGGCGGCGTTGGGTTACCTGGCCAGCCGCAGTATTCCGCGCGCGGCGGCGTCGACCCCGGAACTGCGCCTGAACTGGAATATCTTCAGCGAATCCTGGGCTACCCTGCGCCTGGGTCTGGGGCAGACGCCGGCCGTTTCGCGTTCCATCGTCGGCAACTCGTGGTTCTGGTTTGTCGGCGCGATCTACCTGACGCAGATCCCGGCCTACGCCAAGGAGTGGTTGTACGGCGACGAAACCGTGGTGACCCTGATCCTCACGGTGTTCTCGGTGGGGATCGCGCTGGGTTCGATGCTCTGCGAAAAACTCTCTGGCCGTAAGGTCGAAATCGGCCTGGTACCGTTCGGTTCATTCGGGCTGACCGTGTTCGGCCTGTTGCTGTGGTGGCACTCCGGCGGCTTCCCGCAGAACGTCCAGGCCAACGACTGGCTTGCCGTGCTTGGCTACGGCCAGGCGTGGTGGGTGCTGTTCGATATCCTCGGCCTGGGTGTGTTCGGCGGCTTCTATATCGTGCCGCTGTATGCACTGATCCAGTCGCGTACCGCCGAGAACGAACGGGCACGCGTGATTGCGGCCAACAACATTCTCAATGCGCTGTTCATGGTGGTCTCGGCCATCGTATCGATCCTGTTGCTGAGCGTGGCCAAGCTGTCGATCCCGGAATTGTTCCTGGTGGTGTCGCTGCTCAACATCGCGGTCAACACCTACATCTTCAAGATCGTCCCCGAGTTCACCATGCGTTTCATGATCTGGCTACTCAGCCATTCCATGTACCGCGTGGAGCATCGCAACCTGGAGGCGATCCCGGATGAAGGCGCGGCATTGCTGGTGTGCAACCATGTGTCGTTTGTCGATGCGTTGCTGATTGGCGGCGCGGTGCGTCGGCCGATTCGCTTTGTCATGTACTACAAGATCTATCGCTTGCCGGTGCTCAACTTCATCTTCCGCACCGCCGGGGCGATTCCGATTGCGGGCCGCAACGAAGATATCCAGATCTACGAAAATGCCTTCACGCGTATTGCGCAGTATCTGAAAGAAGGGGAGTTGGTGTGCATCTTCCCGGAGGGCAAGCTGACTGCCGATGGCGAGATGAATGAGTTTCGCGGGGGCGTGACGCGCATCCTTGAAGAAACCGCGGTACCGGTGATTCCGATGGCGCTGCAGGGGTTGTGGGGGAGTTTCTTCAGCCGCGATCCGAAGAAGGGGTTCTTCCATCGCATCTGGTCGCGGGTGGTGTTGGTGGCGGGCGAGCCGGTAGCGGTCGAGTCGGCGACGCCGGCGCAGTTGCAGGAGAAGGTCACTCAACTGCGCGGCACGGTCCTGTAGGAGTCCGGCTTGCCGGCGATGGCGCCGGTTCAGACGCTATCGCCCGCAAGCGGGCTCCTACAAGGGGTTATGTGCTGATCTTGAGACCAATCAGTCCACAGATGATCAGCGCCACACTGGCCAGCCGGAACAACGCCATGGATTCTCCAAACAGGATAATCCCGGCAATCACGGTGCCCACCGCACCCACGCCGGTCCAGATGGCATAGGCGGTGCCCAGTGGCAGTTCCTTCATGGCAAGCCCCAGCAGGCCAAGGCTGATGGCCATGGCGGCAATCGTCAGGGCGGTGGGGAGTGGCTTGCTGAAACCGTCGGTGTACTTCAGGCCGACGGCCCAGCCGACTTCAAACAGACCTGCGAAAAACAGAATGATCCAGGACATGATGACCTCCTAACGCTAGGTGGGGTCGTCCCCGGATTAGGCGCTTGAGAGCGTCGCGGGGTCGTCCCCGCGAAGCGCGTTAGAGTGCCGAAAAGTGCCCGGCCGATCAAGTTTGCGGTGTGTTCTCCAGGGCGCGACGGTCTTGCTTTTCGCTCATGCGGCGGAAGTAAGTCGACAGCAACGCACCGGAAATATTGTGCCAGACACTGAACAAGGCACTCGGCACCGCCGCCAGCGGCGAAAAGTGCGCACTGGCCAGCGCGGCGCCCAGCCCGGAGTTCTGCATGCCCACTTCCAGCGCCAGCGACTTGCGTTGCGCCAAGGGCAACTTGAACACGCGGCCGGTGAAATAACCCAGCAGGTAACCGAAGCTGTTGTGCAGCATCACCACGGCCATGATCAACAGGCCCGATTCGGCGATCTTCGCCTGGCTGGCGGCGACTACTGCCGCGACGATGATCACGATGCTCACCACCGACACCAGCGGCAGCACCTCGACCGCATGGCGTACCCGATCACCGAGCAAGCGTTGCGCCACTACACCGAGCACGATCGGCAGCAGCACCACCTGCAGGATCGACCAGAACAACTCCATGAACGAAACCGGCAGCCAGGCCGAGGCCAGCAACCAGATCAACGTCGGGGTGAGCAGCGGGGCGAGGAGGGTGGTGACGGCGGCGATGGCCACCGACAACGCCAGGTCGCCACGGGCCAGCCAGGTCATCACGTTGGACGAGGTGCCGCTTGGGCAGCAACCGACCAGGATCACGCCGACGGCAATTTCCGGCGGCAGATGGAAGGCCTGGCACAGCAACCAGGCCACCCCCGGCATGATCACGAAATGCGCGACCACGCCCAATGCCACGCGCCAGGGATGGCGGGCGACCTCGGCGAAGTCATCGAGTTTGAGGGTCAGCCCCATGCCGAACATCACCAGGCCCAACAGCGGGACGATGGCGCTTTTCAGGCCGATGAACCAGCCGGGTTCGAGGAAGGCAACGACGGCGAAAATCAACACCCAGTAGGCGAAGGTGTTGCCGACGAAGCGGCTCAGGGCGGCGAGTGCACGCATGGGGATGGCCTTAGTTGTTAGATTTTGAAGTGTAAACGCGGTCAAATGTGGGAGCGGGCTTGCTCGCGAATGCGGTCTGCCAGTCACTGAGTTTGTTGACTGATCCACCGCATTCGCGAGCAAACCCGCTCCCACATTGTTGATCTTCACACGGTTTAGATACCCTGCGGGGTCTCTTCACCGCCCAGTGCTTCAACCAGCGCCGGCAGGAAGTCGCCGAACGTCAGCATCATCAGGGTAAAGCTCGCATCCAGTTGGCCCAGGGCTTCGTCACCGCCGTCCTGTTCCGCCTGGTCTTGCAGCAGGTCTTCGAACTTCAGGCGCTTGACGGTCATCTTGTCGTCGAGCATGAAGGACAGCTTGTCCTGCCAGGCCAGGGACAGTTGGGTCACGACTTTGCCGGTGGTCAGGTGCAGCTGGATTTCTTCGCCGGTCAGGTCCTGGCGCTTGCAGCGCACGATGCCGCCGTCCTCGTGGGTATCGCGCAGTTCGCATTCGTCGAGTACGAAGAAGTCATCGGCCGGCTTCTGGGTGGTGACCCAGTCGGTCATGATCGCCGTCGGTGCGGTTTTCACCGTCAGTGGGCGAACGGGCAGGGTGCCGATCACTTCACGCAGGGTCGACAGCAGGTCTTCGGCGCGTTTCGGGCTGGCGGAGTTGACCAGGATCAGGCCTTGTTTCGGCGCGATGGCCGCGAAGGTCGACGAGCGACGGATAAAGGCACGCGGCAGGAAAGCCTGGATGATTTCATCCTTGATCTGGTCGCGTTCCTTCTTGTAGACCTTGCGCATTTGCTCGGCCTCGATTTCTTCGACTTTCTCTTTCAGTGCGTCACGCACCACGCTGCCCGGCAGGATACGTTCTTCCTTGCGCGCGGCGATCAGCAGGAAGTCACCGCTGATGTGAACCAGGGGAGCGTCTTCACCTTTGCCAAAAGGCGCGACGAAACCGTAAGTGGTCAACTCCTGGCTTGCACAAGGGCGCGCCAGTTTGGTGGCCATGGCCGCTTCCAACGCCTCGGCATCAACAGGCAGATCTTGGGTCAGGCGATAGATAAGCAGGTTCTTGAACCACATGGGGTGAGTCTCTCCTTTATACAAAGGGGGGCATTATTGTCTTGATAACGCCTCAGGCCAACCCTGCCTAAGCCATTGGAAGCTATCAAAAAAAAGATTTAAGAAAGTGCTTGCCAGACCCAGGGGCGCTCCGTAGAATGCGCGCCACACCGAAACGAAGGGTGATTAGCTCAGCTGGGAGAGCATCTGCCTTACAAGCAGAGGGTCGGCGGTTCGATCCCGTCATCACCCACCATTCGCTTCACGTGTTACGCGCAGCGGTAGTTCAGTCGGTTAGAATACCGGCCTGTCACGCCGGGGGTCGCGGGTTCGAGTCCCGTCCGCTGCGCCATATTCGGTCACCTGGAACACTGAACGCCAGGTCACCACAGAAAGCCCGCTTAATAGCGGGCTTTTCTTTGTCTGGAATATGGCAAAAAATCGTACGCTGAACTTTTTTTAAATAAATTGCATTTAAATCAAGACATTACGATTTTTTGGTGTATGATGCGCCCACACCGAAACG
>NZ_JFCA01000056.1 GCF_000612585.1 Pseudomonas sp. CHM02 | reverse complement strand
AGAGCAACCGAGTCGCCTGGTTTTGGGGCGGCTTCGCGCCCCGGCGCGGGCAAGCCCGCTCACTACAAGTGAACACTCGGATCCAAAAGCGCCACCTTTTAGCGCGTCGCAAACAGATAAGTAGCTTCCAAACGATTTCCCTCCTGACCACCCGTCATCTGTGCTTGGGGTGACAGACTTTTCCCACACCCTCAAAGCGCCTTCCCACAAGTGCTACCGATCTGCTCACACACCTTAAGCAGCCTCACTCTGACGTCCTTTTCGGGGCATATCCCGTACTTCCCGCGCGGGCTTATATAGACGCATCATGAGGTCGTTTTCAGGAGTTATTGAATGGCCATTCAAATTTAGGCATGGCATTTGCTCTATCAATTCAAAGCCTCGTTCTGTATCGCAGACGTGCGCAATAACAAGAGCCTCGCCTGAGGCCATCACCCGCTTTGTGTGAGGAGATACCGCGATGACGTCGTTCAACTCCGGGGCTCAACCCCAGAACCGTGCGCCTCAATCCATCGGCTTTTTGCTGCTGGACAATTTCACGCTGATTTCCCTGGCCTCCGCAGTCGAACCCCTGCGCATGGCCAACCAGCTCTCCGGCCGCGAGCTGTATCGCTGGACGACCTTGAGTGTCGATGGAAACCAGGTGTGGGCCAGCGACGGTCTGCAAATCACCCCCGATGCTTCCATGCACAAAGCCCCGGCCCTGGACACCGTGATCGTCTGCGGCGGCGTGGGTATCCAACGTACCGTTACCCGTGAGCATGTGTCGTGGCTGCAGAGCCAGGCCCGCCAGTCGCGTCGTCTGGGCGCGGTGTGCACCGGCAGTTGGGCCCTGGCCTGCGCCGGCTTGCTCGATGGCTTTGATTGCAGCGTGCACTGGGAATGCCTGGCGTCGATGCAGGAAGCGTTCCCGCGCGTGGCCATGAGCACACGCCTGTTCACCCTCGACCGCAACCGCTTCACCAGCTCCGGCGGCACCGCGCCGTTGGACATGATGCTGCACCTGATCAGCCGCGACCACGGTCGTGAATTGTCGGCCGCGATCTCCGAAATGTTCGTGTACGAACGCATCCGCAACGAACAGGATCACCAGCGCGTGCCGCTCAAGCACATGCTCGGCACCAACCAGCCGAAGCTGCAGGAAATCGTCGCGCTGATGGAAGCCAACCTGGAAGAGCCGATCGACCTGGATGAACTGGCGGTGTACGTCGCCGTGTCCCGTCGCCAACTTGAGCGTTTGTTCCAGAAATACCTGCACTGCTCGCCGTCGCGCTACTACCTCAAGCTGCGCCTGATCCGTGCACGGCAGCTGCTCAAGCAAACGCCGATGTCGATCATCGAAGTGGCGTCGGTGTGCGGGTTTGTGTCGACGCCGCACTTCTCCAAGTGCTACCGCGAATACTTCGGCATCCCGCCACGGGATGAGCGCGTAGGCTCCAACACCACCCAGCAAGTGGCGATGATGCCGATTCCGCAGGCGCTGGTGTTGTCACCGTTGTCGGGGCCGATGTCGGCGTTGAGCCAGGCGCGCAACGAATCAACTTTCGCCAGCGTAAGGCTCTAGACCCCATGGTGAGCGGGCTTGCCCCGCGCTGGGCTGCGTAGCGGCCCTGAATCCTGGGAGCGCTTCGCACTCCAGCGCGAGCAAGCTCGCTCACCACAATAATCGATCAGGCGCCGGAGCTTTGTTTGAACTGCACCAACGCCGGCAACAACTGCTTGTCGATCGCTTGCCTCACCGCCGGCAGAATCGTCGCCTTGCCGGTGTACATCTGTTCAACCATGCCCTTGAGCGCCTTGGCCCGTGCTTCGCTCAAGCCGCGCACGGCACACTCGCAGGCCTGTTCGGCGGTGGCGCCACTGGACACCTCGAAACCCAGCGAGCGCAGTTGGCCCAGCAGGTCATCCTGGTCAATCAAATCCGCATGCATCATGACGTTTATCCTGGTGAAGGGAGCGGGGTTTGACTTGGATTCTGGTAGCCGCTCAACCGGTCGGCAAGGGCAGATTGCACGAATGCCTCAGATGGCTATGAGCAGGTCGTTTTCGGGCCATTTACCAACGGCAGTAATAGGCACACTGAATGCCAGGCAAGCAGCTTGAAGGTTTGGTCACCCTCGAGATGTCACGCCACACAAAGCGCTCTGCCCCGATCCTGTCACGGCTTGATCGGGGCTTTTTTTGCCTGGGATTTGCGCTGATTACACGGACGCCATCGCCGGCAAGCCGGCTCCTACAGGGCAGCGCATTCCAAATGTAGGAGCCGGCTTGCCGGCGATGGCCGCGCCGCGGTCTAGCGCTGCAGCACCAGGATGCGCGAAAGCAATTCATCGCGGTCGATGTAGCAACCCTGGAAATGCCGCGCCCCCGAAGTGGGATCAAATGCATTGCGCGCATGCAACGTGCGACGGTTGTCGAAGCACCACAACTCGCCCGGGTTCAGGCGCTTGAGCAGCCGAAAACGATCCTCTCGCGTCATCGCGATAAACCGCCGATAGGCCCGATACAACAACGGCATCTGTTCCACGCTGGCCTCGAACGGCCCGCGCAGGAAGTTGGCCATGCGAATCTCCGCCACATCCCCCAAGGCATCCAGTGCGATGATCGGCGCCAGGCGGCGATAGTCACTGTGGCGGTCCTTGTTGCGAAATTCCACGGGGATTTCACACAGGGCGCGAAACGCTTCGGGGTCTTCTGTGCGCAACGCATTGGCGATGGCAAATCCATCGACAAAAATGCTCTCGCCACCCTTGGCATCGTTCACCAGGCAATGCAGGAATTGCAGGCCTGGTTGCAGCTCGCGGGTTGGCAGATCACTGTGCAGCGGCAGGTTGAACGCGGTGTAGGCATTGCTGTCGGCATCGGCCTTGGATTGCACGTTGAACAGCACGCCGAAGTTGCTCTCGCGGATAAACGAAATGCGCTTGGCGACCAGTGCCAGGGAGCCGGGCTCGGTGGGGACGCCTCGGATCTGCGTCAGGCCTGTATCGCGCAGCGCCAGCAACCATTGCAGCAGCGCGTTCGGGTCCTCCATGACCGCCTTGTATTCGAAAACCGGCAGTTGGAAGCGACTGTCCCACAGCTGTGATTTGGGTTTTGCCGCACGGCGTTCGGCACGGGATTCATCGTCATAGGCATGAGCCCGCAGCCAGCCGGGATCGTACTGGCTGCGGTGGCCGCCGCTCCATTCCAGGCTCAGGTTGCCTTGATCGATGCATGCAGAGGCTGCACTGAGATTGGCGTCCACGTCGACAATCTCCAGCACTTGCTCGCGGGTCACGGTGTACACGCATTCCGTGCACGGGCAGTTGTCCCGAAGCCATTGATGATGGAACGGGCTGACCCGCCCATCGGCCCAGTGCACAAGGATCTGATCTTCCAGCACCCGCACGTCCGCGATGTCGCAGATCTTCGGGTAGGTACGGAAATCGGCGACAGCAGCGGCGGTTTGCATGGTGGCTCCTTATTGTTTTTTGGGTGGCAGTCCAATCACTCGGCCAAGCAGGGCGGGGCGCGGCAGGTCGGCCTGCTCCGCACTTATGGCCGTGAGTTGTTCCAATGTGGCCTCGGTGAACGGCGCCGAACTCGGTCCCGCCAGATCAACGTGCAGCAGCATCTGCTCGTTGCCCGCCAGCTCCTTTTCATCTCCCACTAAATGCAGGCTGTGATAGAGGTGCAGGCGCTTGGTATCAAAGGCGATCAGTTGGGTATGCACCTCCACGTCGGCACCGAGTTTCACTTCGTGCAGGTAGTTCAGGTGCAACTCCAGGGTGAACAACGAATGGCCGCTGGCTTCGCGGTTATCACTGTCCAGCCCCAGTTTGTCCATCAGCGCGTCGGTGGCGTAGCTGAAGATCAGCAGGTAGAACGCGTCGCGCAGGTGGCCGTTGTAGTCCACCCAGTCGGGGAGGATCTGGGTGGTGTAGGTGGTCAGTGCGGGCATGTCAGGGGTTCCGTTATTCGGCGAAGGTCATGCCGTGCTTGGCCTTGGTGGTTTTCACCGCCTCCAGCACCGCCAGCAGGCAGTCATCACGATAGCGCTCCAGCGCCGAGATGCTGTGTTTGCCCAGTTGATCGCTGGTGCCGTCGACCACATCATCAATCAGCTTGTCGGTCAGTTCCGGTGCCGGCAGGTAGGTCCACGGCAACTGCAGCGCCGGGCCGAACTGCGCCATGAAGTGACGCATGCCGGCATCGCCGCCCGCCAGGGTGTAGGTGAGGAAGGTGCCCATGAACGACCAGCGCAAGCCCGCGCCAAAACGGATCGCGTCGTCGATTTCGCCGGTGGTTGCCACGCCGTCATTGACCAGGTGCAGCGCCTCACGCCACAGCGCTTCGAGCAGACGGTCGGCGATAAACCCCGGGACTTCCTTGCGCACATGCAACGGGCGCATGCCGAGGGATTCATACACCTTGATCGCCGCCTGAATCGCCTCTGGCGCGGTGTTCTTGCCGCCGACCACTTCCACCAGTGGCAGCAGGTAAACCGGGTTGAACGGATGGCCGACCACGCAACGCTCCGGGTGGGTCGAACCTTCATAGAACTCACTGGGCAACAGGCCCGAAGTGCTCGAACCAATCAACGCGTTCGGTTTGGCCGCTGCACTGATCTTGCTGTGCAGATCCAGTTTGAGCTCCAGCCGCTCCGGGGCGCTTTCCTGGATGAAGTCGGCGTCTTTCACACACTCTTCGATAGTCGCGACAAAGCGCAGGCGGTCCTGGGATGCACCCGGCGCCAGGCCTTGTTTTTCCAGGGCGCCCCAGGCGTTGGCGACGCGTTTGCGCAGCGCCGCTTCGGCACCGGGCGCCGGGTCCCAGGCGACCACATCCAGGCCGTGGGCCAGGGCACGGGAAACCCAGCCGCTGCCGATGACACCGCTGCCGAGGGCGGCGAAGGTTTTGATTTCTGTAATAAAGCACATGGGCCACATTCCTGAGGAGTTCGGTGATTTCTTGTGGGAGCGTTTCGGCAGAGGGTTAGCCGCGTTTGGTAAGGCCCATCTTCACGCGGCCTTCGGCCGGGGTCATGACCCGTGCACCCAGGCGGCTGAGGATTTCACTGGCGCGTTCCACCAATTGGCCGTTGGTGGCGAGCACACCTTTGTCCAGCCACAGGTTGTCTTCCAGGCCGACGCGCACGTTGCCGCCCAGCAGCACCGCCTGTGCGGCCATCGGCATTTGCATGCGGCCGATGCCGAAGCCGGCCCACACGGCGTCGGCGGGCAGGTTGTCGACCATGGCTTTCATGGTGGTGGTGTCGGCCGGCGCGCCCCATGGGATGCCCAGGCACAGTTGGAACAGTGGGTCGTCCAGCAGGCCTTCCTTGATCATCTGCTTGGCGAACCACAGGTGACCGGTGTCGAAGATCTCCAGCTCAGCCTTGACGCCCAGTTCCTGGATGCGTTTGGCGCCCGCCCGCAGTTGCGCCGGGGTGGACACGTAAATGGTGTCGCCATCGCCGAAGTTCAGGGTGCCGCAGTCGAGGGTGCAGATTTCCGGCAGCAGCTCTTCCACATGGGCCAGGCGGGTCAGCGGGCCGACCAGGTCGGTATTGGGGCCGAACTCCATCGGGTTCTCGCCGCCGCCGATCTCCAGGTCGCCGCCCATGCCGGCGGTGAGGTTGACGATGATGTCGATGTCGGCCTCGCGGATGCGCTCCATCACTTCGCGGTACAGGGCGACGTCGCGGCTGAACTTGCCGGTCTCGGGGTCGCGCACGTGGCAGTGCACAACGGTGGCGCCGGCCTTGGCAGCTTCCACGGCGGCGGCGGCGATTTGTTTGGGGGTGACCGGCACGTGTGGGCTGCGGCTGGTCGTGTCGCCAGCACCGGTGAGTGCGCAGGTGATGATGACGTCGTGGTTCATGAGGCATGTTCCTTACAGGCGGGCGTAGTGATGCCGTGCGCAGCCGGGAATGGCTGCGACACGGTGATTCGAATCAGGTTAGTTGCTGGTCAGTTGCAGGTTGGCCGCAGCCGGCTTGCCGTCGAAGGTGGTCACACCTTCCAGCCAGCGGGCCTGGTCCTGCGGGTGATCCTTGAGCCACTGCCTGGCGGACTCGATGGCATCCTTGTGATCCAGCAGCGGCTGCATCATCCGGCTCTCGTCGGCGGCGGTGAAGGTCAGGTTGGTCAGCAGCTTGTGCACGTTGGGGCACTGCTCGGCGTAGTTCGGCGCGGTGACGCTCCACACGGTGGCCATGCCTTCGTTCGGGCCCAGGGCGTCGTCGCTGCCAGTGAGGTAGGTCATGGCGACGTTGACGTTCATCGGGTGCGGCGCCCAGCCGAAGAACACCACCGCTTCCTTGCGGCGAACCGCACGGTCGACGGCGGCGAGCATGCCGGCTTCACTGGATTCCACCAGTTGGAATTTGCCCAGGCCGAACTGGTTCTTGGCGATCATCGCCTTGATCTGGGTGTTGGCGCCCGAGCCTGGCTCGATGCCGTAGATCTTGCCGCCCAGCTCTTTTTCGAACTTGGCGATGTCGGCGAAGGTTTTCAGGCCTTTGTCTGCCAGGTAAGTCGGCACGGCGAGGGTGGCGCGGGCGTCTTCCAGGCTGGGCTTGTCGAGCACCTTGACTTGCTTGGCGTCGACGAACGGGGTGATGGTCTGGGTCATCAGCGGGTTCCAGTAGCCCAGGAACAAGTCCAGGCGCTGGTCGCGAATGCCGGCGAAGATGATTTGCTGGGAGGCGCTGGTCTGTTTGGTCTTGTAGCCGAGGCCGTCGAGCAACACTTGGGTCATGGCGCTGGTGGCGATTACGTCGGTCCAGTTCACCACGCCCATGCGCACGTTCTGGCAAGATGCCGCGTCGGCAGCCAGTACGTTCGTGCTCAAGATGGCGCTGGCGCTGAGTGCGAGCACACAGCGGCTGATCAGTCGGTTCATGGTGGATCCCTCGGCAGGTCGTTATTGTGGGGGCCGGCGTCTTTGTGCGCCGTGGGATCAAGTTACGCAGCTTGACGGCCGACAAAACGCACGGCGGCGACCAGCTCTTGCACTGCAGCGACCTGCCCCCTTGAATCCAGCCGAGAACGGGAGTATCACAGTGCCACGCTGCCCGTCCTACGAGAGCGCCACCATGTCCCAGGATTTCTACTTTCTGCTGATGCCGGGCTTCTCGGCCATCGGTTTTATCTCTGCGCTCGAGCCGCTGCGGGTGGCCAACCGCTTCCGTGGCGAGCTGTACCGCTGGCACGTGCTGAGCGCCGATGGCGGCGCGGTGCTGGCGAGCAATGGCATGTCGGTCAACGCCGACGCCGCGCTGGAGCCGCTGAAAAAGGGCGCGACGTTATTGGTGGTGGCGGGCTTCGAACCGCTGCAGTTCGCCACCCCTGCGCTGGAGCACTGGCTGCGCCGCCTCGACCACGATGGCGTGACCCTCGGCGCCATCGATACGGGCGCCTGCGTACTGGCGCAAGCCGGCCTGCTCGACGGCCACCGCCTGACCCTGCACTGGGAAGCCATCGACGCCTTCAAGGAATCCTATCCGCACCTGACCGTCACCCAGGAGTTGTTCGAGATCGACCGCCGCCGTATCACCTGTGCCGGCGGCACCGCGTCAATCGACCTGATGCTCGACCTGATCGCCCAGGCCCATGGCCCCGACCTGGCGATCCAGGTCTCCGAGCAATTCGTGCTTGGCCGTATCCGCCCACGCAAAGACCACCAGCGCATGCAGATCGCCACACGCTACGGCATTAACAACAAGAAACTGGTGCAGGTGATCGGAGAGATGGAGCAGCACACCGAGCCGCCGCTGAGCACTTTGGCCCTGGCCGAGGCGATCAAGGTCACCCGGCGCCAGCTGGAGCGGCTGTTTCGGTTGCACCTGAATGATACGCCGAGCAACTTCTACCTCGGCCTGCGCCTGGAAAAAGCCCGGCAACTGCTGCGCCAGAGCGACATGAGCGTGCTGGAAGTGAGCATTGCGTGCGGGTTTGAGTCGCCGTCGTATTTCACCCGCAGTTACCGCGCGCGGTTTGCCAAGTGTCCGCGGGAGGACCGGCGACGGGAGGTGGTTTGACGACTAATTATAGTCAATTATACTCATGACTATAATTTATAGTGATTTCCATAATTGAGTATAAACCCATGTCCAAGCACAGCGGCTTTGTATTCCGCCGTCCCGCCCTGGCAAGCAGCATTGCCGATGGCCTGGTGGGGGCCGGTATCCAGGACTTCACCTCTGGCCTGTTTCTCGCGGCTCCCCGTCGCACGGGCAAAAGTACTTTTTTGCGTGAAGACCTGATCCCGGAGTGCCAGCTTCGAGGGTGGCTGACGGTGTATGTCGATCTGTGGGCTGACAAAGAGAAAGATCCCGCTGAGTTGATTGCCAGTGCGATTGCCGCAGCGCTGGTGCCCTATGAAAAGGGCATTCGCAAGCTGGCCAAGAACATTGGGATCGAGAAACTGAGCTTTCTGCGCACCCTGTCCTGGGACTTCAGCAAGCCTCAATTGCCGGTTGGCGCGACGTTGACCCAAGCCTTGGAGCTGCTGCACCACGCGGCGGAAAAAACCGTCGTGTTGGTGATCGACGAAGCACAGCATGCCTTGACCAGCGATTCGGGCATTAATGCGATGTTCGCGCTGAAGGCCGCCCGGGATCAGCTCAACCAAGGGCGTGACGAGGACGGCAGCGGTTTGCATCTGGTGTTCACCGGCTCCAATCGCGACAAGCTGGCCCATTTGGTATTGGGCAAAAGCCAGCCGTTCTTCGGTTCCAGCATCACGCCGTTTCCGTTGCTGGGCAAAGCGTTCACCCAGGCCTACACCGCGCACCTCAACGCGAACCTGGCCAAGACCAACCAGTTCAACGCCGCCGATATCGATGAAGCCTTCGAGCTGGTAGGCCGGCGTCCCGAAATGCTGCGCACCATCATCGGGGAAGTGGCGCTGGAGTTGGGCGAGGCCAGCAACCTCGGCCAACTGCTGCACAGCCGCGCCGAATTGCTGCGTGCAGGTGTGTGGACCGAATTCGAAAGCGCCTGGAACAATCTCACCATTCCCCAGCGCGCCGTACTGGAAGTGATGGTGGAGCGCTCGCAAAACAACGAACCATTCGCGCCATTCACCGACAGCACCCTCACCGCAGTCAGTAAAGCGCTGGAGGACATGGGCAGCGACGTGGTGCCGGGCACCCAGACGATTCAAGCCTGCATCGATGCCCTGCGCGACAAGGAACTGGTGTGGAAGTCGAGCCGCGGCGGCTATGCCCTGGAGGACAAAACCTTCGGGGACTGGCTGCAGCACAGGAGCCGTACACTCCGGTAAAAGGTGACACAACCCCTGTGGGAGCCGGCTTGCCGGCGATGGCGGCTGAGGGATCACCGCAAGGCTTGTTGGCCTCATCGCCGGCAAGCCGGCTCCTACAGAGAGGGGCGGTGTGGCTTATTTTTTTAGCAGGGCCGAGCACGCCGCTTTGTAGGCTTCATGCTGGTACTTGTTCAGCGTCGCGGGCAGATCAAAATTGTGCTTCTTGTTCTGTGCGTTGATGGTCTGCGGCGACAGCAAGGTCACCTCAACCCCGTCCAGCAACTGAAACACCCCTTCAATCTTGAACGTCGTCGGGCCACCGGCGAACTCGCCTTTCTTGCTGCGCTTCTTGATGGCGATACGGGTGATGGCGTTTGCCTGCACGAACGCCTTCACCTGTGCGGCGAAGGCTTTGACGTTGGCGGCCTCGTCATCGTCCTCAAGCGCGATTTTCTTGGTGGTCAGGGCGACATGGGTCAGTGCCTGAGTGTCCAGAGAGGCGACGGCGATAATGGCTTCGCTGCCTTTGATTTCGATGCCGCAAATAGTCATGAATAGCCTTGGTTCAGAGGAGAAGTTGCAGCGATTGTCGCTTATTCCTGGCCAATCGACTCCAAAAACTCCGACCGCTCATCACTCATCCGCGCCAAACAATCATTCTGCGCAATCGCATAGGCCTTGGTGCCGTTCACTGCCGGGAAGGTGTCCACGGCGCAATCAGCATCGCGCAGTTTTTCCCACTTCTGCTGGGCGTCCTTCAGACGAGCGGTAATGTCGGCCAGTCTGGTCTTGTCGCTGCCATAGGTCGAACCCATGCGTTCCAGCAGGCCCTGATAGTTATCCTTGAGCAGTTGCTCGGCGGTGGTTTTGTTGTAGGTGGCGCATTCCAGGGTTTGCTTGTCGTTTTCGATGCCATCGCACGGCGTGCTGTCGGTGTCTTCGGCGGCGTGGACGCCGGTTGCGATGAGTGCCAAAGCCAGGAAAATCGATTTCATTGCGCCGTCTCATATCAGGTGATGCGGGAATTCTGGCTCAAGCGTAAGACAAAGAACAGCCGCCAGTCAGACGTCTCTTAACAGCCTTTGTCGCGGATTGACGCTTTCGGCAATTCCCCTGTCGTTTTTGCACCCGGCTCTGTCGGCCCCTGGGCATATGCTGGCCCCAAAGCGCCGGCAGACGATTCGGCGCATGAATCGCCAATAAGGGGACGCCTGATGAGCCCAGCCGAATTGCACGCCGACAGCATCGTTATCGACGGGCTGATTATTGCCAAGTGGAACCGCGACCTGTTCGAGGACATGCGCAAAGGTGGCCTCACCGCTGCCAACTGCACGGTGTCGGTGTGGGAAGGGTTCCAGGCCACCATCAACAATATCGTGGCCAGCCAGACCCTGATCCGCGAGAACAGCGACCTGGTGATCCCGGTGAAAACCACCGCCGACATTCGCCGCGCCAAGGAGCAAGGCAAGACCGGCATCATCTTCGGTTTCCAGAACGCCCATGCCTTCGAAGACCAACTCGGTTACGTCGAGATCTTCAAGCAGCTCGGCGTCGGTGTGGTGCAGATGTGCTACAACACCCAGAACCTGGTCGGCACCGGCTGCTACGAGCGCGATGGCGGCCTGTCGGGCTTTGGTCGTGAGGTCGTTGGCGAGATGAACCGCGTCGGCATCATGTGCGACCTGTCCCACGTGGGCTCCAAGACGTCCGAAGAAGTCATCCTCGAATCGAAGAAACCGGTGTGCTACTCCCACTGCCTGCCGTCCGGGCTCAAAGAGCACCCGCGCAACAAATCCGACGAAGAGCTGAAGTTCATCGCTGACCACGGCGGCTTTGTCGGCGTAACCATGTTCGCGCCGTTCCTGGCCAAGGGCATCGATTCGACCATCGACGACTACGCCGAAGCCATCGAATACACCATGAACATCGTCGGTGAAGACGCGATCGGCATCGGCACCGACTTCACCCAGGGCCATGGCCAGGATTTCTTCGAAATGCTGACCCATGACAAGGGCTACGCCCGCCGCCTGACCAGCTTCGGCAAGATCATCAACCCGCTGGGCATCCGCACCGTGGGCGAGTTCCCCAACCTCACCGAGACCCTGCTCAAGCGCGGCCATCCGGAGCGCGTGGTGCGCAAGATCATGGGCGAGAACTGGGTCAACGTCCTGAAAGACGTCTGGGGCGAATAAGCCACCGCATTTCTCCCCCGGCCGTTCGCGTCGGGGGCACTACCAAGAATTTTCTGGAGTTAAGTTTCCATGGCCAAGATCGCCCCGCAATTGCCTATCGAAGTCGACAGCGAAACCGGTGTCTGGACCTCCGACGCCCTGCCGATGCTGTACGTGCCGCGCCATTTCTTCGTCAACAACCACATCGGTATCGAAGAAGTGCTGGGCGCCGACGCCTATGCCGAGATCCTCTACAAGGCCGGCTACAAATCCGCCTGGCACTGGTGTGAAAAAGAAGCCGAATGCCACGGCCTGGAAGGCGTCGCGGTGTTCGAGCACTACATGAAGCGCCTGTCGCAACGCGGCTGGGGCCTGTTCAAGATCCAGGACATCGACCTCGACAAAGGCACCGCCAGCGTCAAGCTCGAACACTCGGCGTTCGTCTACGTGTACGGCAAGGTCGGGCGCAAAGTGGACTACATGTTCACTGGCTGGTTTGCCGGTGCCATGGACCAGATTCTGCAGGCGCGCGGCAGCCAGATCCGCACCGTCGCCGAACAAGTCTACGGAGGCTCCGAAGAGGGCCACGATGACGGCCTGTTCACCGTCAAGCCGTTGTAAGCCGAGGACCGTGCCATGGCTTTCGAAGCAATGTTTGCGCCGATCCAGATCGGCAAACTGACCATCCGCAACCGCGTGCTCAGTACCGCCCACGCCGAGGTGTATGCCACCGACGGCGGGATGACCACTGACCGCTATGTGAAGTACTACGAAGAGAAAGCCAAGGGCGGCATTGGCCTGGCGATCTGCGGCGGTTCCTCGGTCGTCGCCATCGACAGCCCGCAGGAGTGGTGGAGTTCGGTGAACCTGTCCACCGACCGGATCATCCCGCACTTCCAGAACCTGGCCGACGCCATGCACAAGCATGGCGCCAAGATCATGATCCAGATTACCCACATGGGCCGTCGCTCGCGTTGGGATGGTTTCAACTGGCCAACCCTGATGTCGCCGTCCGGCGTGCGTGAGCCGGTGCACCGTGCCACCTGCAAGACCATCGAGCCGGAAGAAATCTGGCGCGTGATCGGCAACTACGCCCAGGCCGCACGGCGCGCCAAGGCCGGTGGGCTGGACGGTGTGGAACTGTCGGCTGTGCACCAGCACATGATCGACCAGTTCTGGAGCCCGCGGGTCAACAAGCGTACCGACGAATGGGGCGGCACCTTTGAAGGCCGCATGAAGTTCGGCCTGGAAGTGTTGAAAGCCGTACGCGCCGAAGTCGGTGATGACTTCTGCGTGGGCATGCGCCTGTGCGGTGACGAATTCCACCCGGACGGCTTGTCCCACGAGGACATGAAGCAGATCGCCAAGTATTACGACGACACCGGCATGCTCGATTTCATCGGCGTGGTGGGCTCGGGTTGCGACACCCACAACACCCTGGCCAACGTGATCCCCAACATGAGTTATCCCCCGGAGCCGTTCCTGCACTTGGCTGCCGGTATCAAGGAAGTGGTCAAGGTCCCGGTGCTGCACGCGCAGAACATCAAGGACCCGAACCAGGCCACGCGCATTCTGGAAGGCGGTTATGTGGACATGGTCGGCATGACCCGTGCGCACATCGCCGACCCGCACCTGATCGCCAAGATCAAGATGGGCCAGATCGACCAGATCAAGCAGTGCGTCGGCGCCAACTATTGCATCGACCGCCAGTACCAAGGGCTGGATGTGCTGTGCATCCAGAACGCCGCGACCTCCCGTGAGTATATGGGCGTGCCGCACATCATCGAGAAGTCCACCGGGCCAAAACGCAAAGTCGTGGTGGTCGGTGCCGGCCCGGCCGGGATGGAAGCTGCACGCGTGGCTGCCGAGCGTGGCCACGATGTGACCCTGTTCGAGAAGAAAGAATTTATCGGCGGGCAGATCACCACCGCCTCGAAAGCGCCGCAACGCGACCAGATTGCCGGCATCACCCGCTGGTTCCAGTTGGAACTGGCGCGCTTGAAAGTCGATCTGCGCCTGGGCGTGGCCGCCGATGCCGACACCATTCTGGACCTGCGTCCGGATGTGGTGGTGCTGGCGGTGGGCGGGCACCCGAATGTGGAGCAGAACGAACACTGGGGCGCGGCCGAAGGCCTGATCGTGAGCAGTTGGGACGTGCTCGACGGCAAGGTGGCACCGGGCAAAAACGTGCTGGTGTACGACACCATCTGCGAATTCACCGGCATGTCGGTCGCCGACTTCCTGGCGGACAAAGGCAGCCAGGTCGAGATCGTCACCGACGACATCAAGCCGGGCGTGGCCATTGGCGGTACGTCGTTCCCGACCTACTACCGCAGCATGTACCCCAAGGAAGTGATCATGACCGGCGACATGATGCTGGAAAAGGTCTACCGCGAGGGCGACAAGCTGGTGGCGGTGCTGGAGAACGAATACACCGGTGCCAAAGAGGAACGGGTGGTCGACCAGGTGGTGGTGGAGAACGGCGTGCGTCCGGATGAAGCCATCTACTACGCACTCAAGGAAGGCTCGCGCAACAAGGGCCAGATCGACGTCGAAGCCTTGTTCGCGATCAAGCCGCAGCCGTGCTTGAGCGAGGCGGGTGACGGGTACTTGCTGTTCCGCATCGGCGACTGTGTGGCGCAGCGTAATACCCACGCTGCGATCTATGACGCCCTGCGCTTGTGCAAGGATTTCTGACGGCCTGCCTGCATCCCCTGTGATGAGAGGTTGTCATTGTGGTGAGCGGGCTTGCCCCGCGCTGGGCTGCGCAGCAGCCCCAATCCGGTCCCCGAGTTCTTACTGACAGAACCGAGCGGCAGGGTTCAGGGCCGCTTCGCAGCCCAGCACGGGGCAAGCCCGCTCACCACAGACAGGCTCCTTGTCACAACATGAACCCGTGCAAGACCCGAGGTCTTTGGGAGCTTCACCATGTTGAACACCTTGCTGCCTATTCTCTTGTTTGCCGCCCTGGGCCTTGCTGTCCTCGGCGCCTTGCGCCGGGTGAACATGTGGCGCCGTGGCCGCGCGTCCAAGGTCGACCTGCTGGGCGGCCTGCTGGCCATGCCCAAGCGCTACATGGTCGACCTGCACCACGTGGTCGCCCGCGACAAATACATCGCCAACACCCACGTCGCTACCGCGCTGGGCTTTGTGCTGTCGGCGCTGCTGGCGATCCTGGTGCACGGTTTCGGCCTGCATAACCGCATCCTCGGTTATGCCTTGTTGTTGGCCTCGGTGCTGATGTTTGTCGGCGCTACGTTTGTGTACCTGCGCCGTCGCAACCCGCCGGCGCGGTTGTCCAAAGGCCCGTGGATGCGCCTGCCGAAAAGCCTGATGGCGTTCTCGGTGAGTTTCTTCCTGGTGACGCTGCCGGTGGCCGGGATTCTGCCGGCTGATTTCGGCGGCTGGCTGCTGGCCGCGTTGCTGGGTGTCGGTGTGCTGTGGGGTGTGTCCGAGATGTTTTTCGGCATGACCTGGGGCGGTCCGATGAAGCACGCCTTTGCCGGCGCCCTGCACCTGGCCTGGCACCGCCGCGCCGAACGTTTTGGCGGAGGCCGTTCCACCGGTTTGAAGCCGCTGGACCTCAGCGATAAGACCGCGCCATTGGGCGTGGAAAAACCCAAGGATTTCACCTGGAACCAACTGCTCGGCTTTGACGCCTGCGTGCAGTGCGGCAAGTGCGAAGCGGCGTGTCCGGCGTTCGCCGCCGGCCAGCCACTGAACCCGAAAAAACTGATCCAGGACATGGTCGTCGGCCTGGCCGGCGGCACCGATGCCAAGTTCGCCGGCAGCCCGTACCCCGGCAAGCCGCTGGGCGAACACGGTGGCAACCCGCATCAGCCTATCGTCAACGGCCTGGTGGACGCCGAGACCTTGTGGTCGTGCACCACCTGCCGTGCCTGCGTGGAAGAGTGCCCGATGATGATCGAGCACGTGGACGCCATCGTCGACATGCGCCGCCACCTCACGCTGGAAAAAGGGGCCACGCCGAACAAGGGCGCCGAAGTCCTCGAGAATCTGATTGCCACTGACAACCCTGGCGGTTTCGCACCGGGTGGTCGCCTGAACTGGGCGGCGGATCTGAACCTGCCGTTGCTCAGCGACAAGGGCAACTGCGACGTGCTGTTCTGGGTGGGCGATGGCGCCTTCGACATGCGCAACCAGCGCACGCTGCGCGCGTTTGTCAAAGTACTGAAAGCGGCCAAGGTCGACTTCGCCGTGCTTGGCCTGGAAGAGCGCGACAGCGGTGACGTGGCCCGTCGCCTGGGCGATGAGGCGACCTTCCAGTTGTTGGCTTCGCGCAATATCCAGACCCTGGCCAAGTACAGCTTCAAGCGTATCGTCACGTGCGACCCGCACAGTTTCCATGTGCTGAAAAACGAATACGGCGCCTTCAACGGCAACTACCTCGTGCAGCACCACAGCACCTTCATGGCCGAGTTGATCGGCGAAGGCGTGCTGAACCTGGGCCAGCACAAGGGCAACAGCGTGACCTATCACGACCCGTGCTACCTGGGCCGCTACAACGGTGAATACGAGGCGCCGCGCCAAGTGCTGCGGGCGCTGGGCATCGAGGTCAAGGAGATGCAGCGCTCGGGCTTCCGTTCACGCTGCTGCGGCGGTGGTGGCGGGGCGCCGATCACCGACATTCCCGGCAAGCAACGGATCCCGGACATGCGCATGGAAGACATCCGTGAAACCGGCGCCGAGCTGGTGGCCGTGGGTTGCCCGCAATGCACCGCGATGCTTGAAGGTGTGGTCGAGCCGCGCCCCTTGATCAAGGACATTGCCGAGCTGGTGGCTGATGCTTTGCTTGACGAGGCGTCGCCGACCAAAGCTCCCATCAGACGTGAACCTGCGGAGGTGCATTGATGAGCGACATTATCCGCCGCGACCCACGGGCCGAATGGATCGCCCGCAACCGCCTGCACCCGCTGCACGCGGCGATGCAGCCGGTGCAACACAGCTGGATGGGACCTAACGGCGTCATCCGCAAGAACGTACATGGCGTCGGTTTTATCGGCCCCAACGGCATCAAGCGCATCGACCGCAGCGGCGCCCAGCAGGGCGGCGCGGCCAAGCGCACGGCGGCGGTGGACGTGCAATTGCCGCTGCATCAGGTGCCTGTGCCTGCGTTCTACATCAACGTGGTGCCGGACATGGTCGGTGGCCGCCTGAGCAGTCACGACCGCGACCTGCTTGGCCTGGCGCGGCAATTGGCCGGCAGCGACGGCGCAGTGCTCGCGGTGGTGTTTGGCGAACACAAGGAAAGTACGTTTGCGACCGCTGGCGTCGACCGCTTGCTGGTGCTGGAGGGCCACGAATTCGATGGTTATTCACCGGAGCAACGCGTGCACGGTTTGCGTGCTGTGGATAACCAGTTCAACCCACGTCATTGGTTGTTGCCGGACAGCCGCAGCGGTGGCGGCGAACTGGGTCGACGTTTTGCCGCGAACCTCAAGGAGCGCCCCGCCACACGGGTGTGGCAGATCAAGGGCGACGAATGCATCGGCCGCGCCGGTGCCGGCCAGGAAGACTTGGCCCGCACGCTGCCGCGGCTGATCCTGGCTGCCGCAGAATGCGCTGAGCCAGTCAGCGAAACCCGTCACGAAGCGTTACCTGTAGAGTTATCCACAGCGTTGGCGCGCAGCTTGCCGCGTATCGAGGACCTCGGCGCGGTAGCCGTGGACCCGGGGGCGATTCCCATGGCCGAGGCGGAGTTCATTTTCTCCGGTGGCAATGGGGTGAAGGACTGGGCGCTGTTCCACCAGACTGCCGCTGCATTGGGCGCCACCGAAGGCGCTTCGCGGGTGGCGGTGGACGATGGCTTTATGGCGCGTGACCGCCAGGTCGGCGCCAGCGGCACCTGGGTCACGGCGCGGGTGTACGTGGCCGTGGGCATTTCCGGGGCGATCCAGCACCTGCAGGGCATTGGCGCCTGCGACAAAGTAGTGGCAATCAACCTCGACCCTGGTTGCGACATGATCAAGCGTGCCGACCTCTCGGTGATCGGCGAAAGCGCCGCGATACTGCAAGCCTTGATCGTTGCGGTCGAGGCCTACCGCAACGGCGCCAAGCGCGATGCGGCTTAAGGATATGGCCATGACAACGAATGTAATCAGCCTGGTTTCCATCGGCGCCCACCCTACCTCCGGGCGTCCGCGCCGTGCCGAGCAGGACGCACGCGCCGTCGAACTGGGCCTGCAAATGGCTGGGGATAAGTTGCAGGTGCTGCACGCCGGCAACATCGCCGAACCGACTTTGCGCAGCTACCTGGGCATGGGCTTGCCGCAATTGCATGTGCTGGAACAACCGGCCGGCAGCGATGCCTTGCCGGTGCTCAGCGAGTACCTGCGTGATGCCGGTGCCCAAGTGGTGCTTGCCGGTAGCCAGGCGGAAACCGGGGAAGGCTCGGGCATGTTGCCGTTTTTGCTCGCCGAGCAATTGGGCTGGCCGTTGATTGTCGGGCTGGCGCAGGTGGAGTCCATCGACGGCGGCGTGGCCCATGTGCTGCAAGCCTTGCCACGTGGCCAGCGGCGGCGTCTGAAGGTGCGCCTGCCGTTTCTGGCGACAGTGGATAACGCCGCGCCCAAACCCCGGCAGAGCGCCTACGGCCCCGCGCAGCGCGGTGAGCTGGCGGCCCATGAAGTCGAGGTCGAGCAGGACGAGTTATTCACAGGCGCCGTGCTCCAGCCGGCCAAGCCACGCCCAAAGCGCCTCAAGGTGATCAAAGCCAAGAGCGGTGCCGACCGTATGAAAGCCGCCACGGCCAAGGCCAGTGGCGGCGGTGGGCAAGTGCTCAAGGGCCTCAGCCCGGAAGCGGGCGCCGAAGCTATCCTCAAACTGCTTATAGAGGAAGGCGTCGTACGCTAACCCCCCGTAGGAGCTGGCTTGCCAGCGATAGCAATTGTTCAGCCGATGGATGTCTCGACTGACACGCCGTCATCGCCGGCAAGCCGGCTCCTACAGAGGGCTTACCCACAATCCCTGTTGACCCGTCTGTGGATAACCTGTTCGCGGTTGTCCACACCCCCTGTAAATCAAGCCCTGCAGCCCTCTGTACGAAAAACGACCAAGCTAACTCACGGTTTTTGCTTGGGTTTTTCGCTGTGCTTGTGCACTTTTCCCGGCAGACTTGCCCCCATTCTCTGTTGGCGCTTCTGTGGATAACGTGTTCGCTATCGGCTGCAGGCCTTATAAATAAAGGCTTTCAAAGGGTTGGTTGAAATCTGATCAATTTGGGTTTTTTGCTGACTAAAATCCCTGCAAACCACGATTTATGTAGGTTTTAGGTGGTTTTCCACAGCACTGTTCAAGTTGCCCCCAAAGTCTGTTGGTGCTTCTGTGGATAAGGTGTTCGCGTACCGCTACAGGGCACGTATATCATGGCTTTCATTGGGTTGGTCAATAAATGACCAAGAGTGGCTGAAACCCGCTAACTTGAATAAGTCACGGATTTTCTTCATTTAATTCGGAGCGGAGAACGCACTTGCCCACAATTGCTGTGGGTGGCTTTGTGGATAAGTTGTTGGGTAAAGGCTGGAGGGCACGTAAAGACAGGCTTAGAACAATATTGATCAATTCTTGAACAACACATCCCCGTAGGAGCCGGCTTGCCGGCGATAGCGGTGTATCAGTCAGTAGATGTACCGGCTGACACTCTGCTATCGCCGGCAAGCCGGCTCCAGAGGGGTAGGGTTATTCGTGAACCGCAACGCCCTTGAGGTAGGGTGCCGGGGCGGCCCCCAGGTTGCTCAACATGCGCTCGCTGTACCAATCCACGAAGTTCACCACACCGAACTCATAGGTCTTGGAGTACGGGCCGGGCTGGTAGGCGGTGGAGTTGATGCCGCGCTGGTTCTCTTCGGCCAGGCGACGGTCCTGGTCGTTGGTGGCGTCCCAGACCTGGCGCATGCGTTCGACGTCGTAGTCCACGCCTTCCACCGCGTCCTTGTGCACGATCCACTTGGTGGTGACCATGGTTTCCTGGGCGCTGATCGGCCACACGGTAAACACGATGATGTGGTCGCCCATGCAGTGGTTCCACGAGTGGGGCAGGTGCAGGATGCGCATCGAGCCCAGGTCCGGGTTCTTGATGCGGCCCATGAGTTTGGCGCAGCCCTGCTTGCCGTCCATCGTCATCGACACGGTGCCCTTGAGCAGCGGCATACGCACGATACGGTTACGCAGGCCGAAGCTGGCGTGGGCGTAAGGGATTTTCTCGGCATCCCAGGCAGCGGCCGAGGCGGCGACGTGGTCCTTGAACGCCTGGTCGGCGCGCGGGTCGGTGACGTCGTCCCATTCCAGCAGGGTTTTCAGCAACTCTGGGTGCGACGCATTGCAGTGGTAGCACTCGCGGTTGTTTTCCAGCACCAGCTTCCAGTTGGCCTTTTCCATCAAGGTGGTTTGCACCGCCACCTTGGTGTTTTCCATGTCGTAGGGTTCCATGTAGTGGTTGAGCGTCGACAGGAAGTCATCGATGGCGGGCGGGTTCTCGGCCAGGCTGATGAAGATGTAGCCGCCGGCGGTCTTCACGTTCACCGGCTTGAGGCCATATTGCTTCATGTCGAAGTCGGCGCCCATCTCAGTGCCGGCAAACAGCAGGCGGCCGTCCAGTTCGTAGGTCCACTGGTGGTAGTGGCACACGAGTTTGGCGACCTTGCCCTTGTCGCTGGTGCACAAGCGCGAGCCACGGTGACGGCACACGTTGTGGAAGGCGTGCACCACGCCTTCGGCGCCACGGATCACGATGATCGGGTTCTTGCCCACTTGCAGGGTCAGGTAGTTGCCCTTGGTCGGGATTTCGCAGGTCATGCCGGCGATCAACCACTCTTTCTGGAAGATCTCCTGCATGTCGATATCGAACAGCCGTTCATCAGAGTAGAACGGCTGTGGCAGCGAGAAAGTGCGCTCGCGCTCTTGCAGCATTTGCGCGGTGGCCTTGCGTGCGGGTTCCAGCGGATCGCCCAAGCTTAAGGTTGCGGTGACGTCCATCGTATGTGTCCTCATGGCCATTCTGTGTGGCCGGCGAATAGTGGCTACGGTTGGTGCTGTGCAAGGCGTAAAGAAAGCGTCGTTGTTGGGAGCGAGTGTGGGGCCGGCGATGCACCGAACCTTATCCATGGGCGACATGGCCCAATCAGATCCCGACGCGCAACCCTAGGTCGTTGGGGGCTGGTCGCGATAAGTATGTGAATGTCGCAGATAGGTAAATGGGTGGTTCTTGCGTTACGCAGAATCGCCACCATAAGGCCGATGTCGGCGGTGGAGAACAACATGTCCAGCAATTTCCTGAATCCGGTAACCACCCAGACCTGGGCCAATGGTCGGCACATCGTCCGTTGCGTCAAAGTCATCCAGGAAACCTGGGACGTGCGCACCTTCTGCTTCATGGCCGACCAGCCGATCCTGTTCTTTTTCAAGCCGGGTCAGTTCGTCACCCTGGAACTGGAAATCGACGGCCAGCCGATCATGCGTTCCTACACCATTTCCAGCTCGCCGTCGGTGCCCTACAGCTTCTCGGTGACGATCAAGCGCGTACCGGGTGGCAAGGTCTCCAATTGGCTGCACGACACCTTGCACGAAGGCCAGGAGCTGGCGGTGCACGGGCCGGTGGGCCTGTTCAATGCCATCGACTTCCCAAGCCCTAAAGTGTTGTACCTCAGTGGCGGCGTGGGGATTACCCCGGTCATGTCCATGGCGCGCTGGTTCTATGACACCAACGCCAACGTCGACATGACGTTTATCCACAGCGCCCGCTCGCCCAAGGACATCATCTACCACCGCGAGCTGGAACACATGGCGTCGCGGATCGACAACTTCAGCCTGCACCTGATCTGCGAGAAACACGGGTTGGGTGAGCCATGGGCGGGGTATCGCGGTTACCTGAACCACAAGATGCTCGAATTGATGGTGCCCGACTTCCTGGAGCGCGAAGTGTTCTGCTGCGGCCCTACGCCGTACATGAATGCCGTGAAACGTCTGCTCGAAGTGGCCGGTTTCGACATGGCCCGGTATCACGAAGAGTCCTTTGGCGCCACGCCGCCGGAAGCGCGTGCGGATGCAGTGGAGCAGGCCGAACAAGCTGCCGACGCGCCGGAAATCGACGTGGCGGACCTGCATCAGGTGGAATTCATCGCCTCGGGCAAGAGCATTCGCGTGGCCCCGGGCGAAACCGTGCATGCTGCGGCTGCCAAGCTCGGCCTGTTGATCCCGAAAGCCTGTGGCATGGGTATCTGTGGCACGTGCAAGGTGATGAAGCTGGGGGGCGAGGTCGAGATGGACCACAACGGCGGGATTACGGAGGAAGACGAGGCCGAAGGCTACATTCTGTCGTGCTGCAGTGTGCCGAAGGGCGATGTGCGCATCGAGTTCTGACTCTCATGATCCGCGTCGGAGGTCATGAGCCTCCGGCGCGGGCCTTAACGGTTACTGGGCGTAGATATGGACGACGAAATGTTGACCTGATGCGGTCAGTTCATAGACTTTGTCGTAGATCCTCAACGTCCTCGATGGCTCTTTGATGGTGTCACCGACTTTTGCGTATTTCCTGAACTCATCCCAATCAATGACGGTGGTGCTGGCGGTGCCGTCGCTCTGAAGGGTATTGCCGTTGCTTTGATATTCCATGATGTTGCCCTCTACAGGATTTCCATTTCCAGCCGATTGTTCGGCAGGCAGTCAACCCCGAAATAACGCGTCCGTTTGTTCGGGGTGACGAGATCCTATCCAACGCAGGGGGTAGATAGATACTGTCAGAAATACGTACAAACAGTCTCTGCAAAGTCGCTGAAAGGCCCGCGGCTTCAGGCCTCCATCACTTTCCGAATATCCGCCGCCAATTCTCTTACACGCTCTTCCTCGGTATCCCACGCACACATGAAGCGTGCGCCGCCTTTGCCGATGAAGGTGTAGAAACGCCAGCCCTTGTCGGTCAGCGCCGCGATGGCCGGCTCCGAGAGTTGCAGGAACACACCGTTCGCCTGCACCGGGAACATCAGCTCCACGCCGGGAATATCCGCCACCAGGCTGCTCAGCAATTGCGCGCAGTGGTTGGCGTGGCGTGCGTGCTTGAGCCAGGCGTCGTTTTCCAGCAGGCCCACCCACGGGGCAGACAGGAAGCGCATTTTCGACGCCAGCTGGCCAGCCTGTTTGCAGCGGTAGTCGAAGTCTTCGGCCAGCTTGTGGTTGAAGAACAGGATCGCTTCGCCCACCGCCATGCCGTTCTTGGTGCCGCCAAAGCACAGCACGTCCACGCCGGCTTTCCAGGTCAGGTCGGCGGGCGAGCAACCGAGGAACGCGCAGGCGTTGGAGAAGCGTGCGCCGTCCATGTGCAGGTTCAGGCCCAGCTCTTTGCAGGTGACGCTGATGGCGCGGATTTCTTCCGGGGTGTACACGCTGCCGACTTCGGTGGCCTGGGTCAGGGTGACCACGCGCGGTTTCGGGTAGTGGATGTCCTGGCGCTTGAGGGCGATCTCGCGGATCGACTCCGGCGTCAGCTTGCCGTTTTCGGTACGGGCGGTGAGCAGCTTGGAACCGTTGGAGAAAAACTCCGGCGCGCCGCATTCGTCGGTTTCGACGTGGGCGGTTTCCGAGCAAATCACGCTATGGTAGCTCTGGCACAGCGAGGACAGCGCCAGGGAGTTGGCGGCAGTGCCGTTGAAGGCGAAGAACACTTCGCAGTCGGTTTCGAACAGATTGCGGAAACCGTCGGCGGCGCGGTGGGTCCATTCATCATCGCCGTAGGCGCGCTGATGGCCCTGGTTGGCTTGTTCCATGGCGGCCCAGGCTTCCGGGCAGATGCCGGAATAGTTGTCACTGGCGAATTGTTGGCTCTTGTCGGTCATGGCCCATTCCTGTGGTCGATATTGGTGCGCACTGTAACCAAGATTGTCGCGGGTGCGCACGCACTGTAAATGCAAAGTCACTGGGGAATTATGCACGGTACTGAAACGATGCCTGTCGGACGCGTCCGTGATGGTGCTCTGGATCTGCTCAAGTGGCTGGCGCTGTTGAGCATGGTGCTCGATCACCTGCGTTATGTCGGTTTGAGCCTGGATGGGCTGTATGTGCCGGGGCGCTTGGCGTTTCCCTGGTTTTGCCTGGCGATAGCGGCGAACTTGCACCGGGTTCGACATGCGCCGGTCACCGGCCAATGGCGTTACCTGGGCTGGCTGCTGCTGTTCAGCGTGATCAGCGAAGTGCCGTATCGGCTGTTCATCGACGATGCCGATACATTGAACGTGTTGCCGACCCTGGCGCTAGGCCTGCTGGTTGCCCGAGGATGGCAGCAGAAGGCGCTTTTTGATCGAGTATTGGCGCTGGTTGCCGTCACGATTGCCGCTGTATTTTCCACGCAGTTGATGTTCGGTTTTTTTGGCGTATTACTGCCGCTGGCGATGCTGTTGGTGTTTCGGCGTTCGTTGTATTTCAGTGTATTGCCGGGGTTGGTCTGTGTGGCCGCCAACCAATGGCAGGTGCTGCTCAACAGTGGATCGCTGGTGGCGCTGTCGGGATTGGCGGCATGCCTGATCGCGCCATTGGCCGGTCTGGTCTTACTGCGACACGCCAAACACGTCTCGCCACCCGCCATGCGCCGCTGGGCCTATACCCTCTATCCCCTGCATTTCCTGCTGCTGACAATCGTCCGCCAGATCCTCGCCTAACCCCTGTGGGAGCTGGCTTGCCTGCGATGCAGGCGCCTGGGTGTATCAGTTGCACAGAGGGGATGCCATCGCAGGCAAGGCAGCTCCCACCTAAGCCCATTCCCACATTTGTTTCGGTGTTGTTCGCGCCATGTCGTAAACGCACCTTTGCGTGGCGTCCGTAGGCATTTGACCTGTCTGCGCCAGCCCTACCATCGCATCAAAGGGCCCTGCACGGGCCTCAACAATACGAAAGGCTGGGAGAGACGCGATGTTCAGCAAAAAAGACCAGATCCAGGGATATGACGACGCACTGCTGGCGGCCATGAATGCCGAAGAGCAGCGTCAGGAAGATCATATCGAGCTGATCGCGTCAGAGAACTACACCAGCAAACGCGTGATGGAAGCCCAGGGCAGCGGCCTCACCAACAAATACGCCGAAGGCTACCCGGGCAAGCGCTACTACGGTGGCTGCGAGCACGTGGACAAGGTCGAAGCCCTGGCCATTGAGCGTGCCAAGCAACTCTTCGGCGCCGATTACGCCAACGTGCAGCCGCACTCCGGTTCCTCTGCCAACAGCGCCGTGTACCTGGCGCTGCTGCAAGCCGGCGACACCATCCTGGGCATGAGCCTGGCCCACGGCGGCCACCTGACCCACGGTGCCAAGGTGTCGTCCTCGGGCAAGCTGTACAACGCCGTGCAGTACGGTATCAACACCGACACCGGCCTGATCGACTACGACGAAGTCGAGCGCCTGGCGGTGGAACACAAGCCGAAAATGGTCGTGGCCGGTTTTTCCGCCTACTCCAAGACTCTGGATTTTCCGCGCTTTCGCGCCATCGCTGACAAGGTCGGTGCGCTGCTGTTCGTCGACATGGCTCACGTCGCCGGCCTGGTTGCCGCTGGCCTGTACCCGAACCCGCTGCCGTACGCCGATGTGGTCACCACCACCACCCACAAGACCCTGCGCGGTCCCCGTGGCGGCCTGATCCTCGCCAAGGCCAACGAAGAGATCGAGAAGAAACTCAACGCTGCTGTGTTCCCCGGCGCCCAGGGCGGCCCGCTGATGCACGTGATTGCCGGCAAGGCCGTGTGCTTCAAGGAAGCCCAGGAGCCTGGCTTCAAGGTCTACCAGCAGCAAGTGATCGACAACGCCCAGGCCATGGCCAGCGTGTTTATCAAACGCGGCTACGATGTCGTGTCCGGCGGCACCGATAACCACCTGTTCCTGGTCAGCCTGATCCGTCAGGGCCTCACCGGCAAGGAGGCGGACGCCGCCCTCGGCCGCGCCCACATCACCGTCAACAAGAACGCCGTGCCGAATGACCCGCAGTCGCCATTCGTGACCTCCGGCCTGCGCATCGGCACCCCGGCGGTGACCACGCGTGGTTTCAAAGTGCCGCAGTGCATCGAACTGGCCGGCTGGATCTGCGACATCCTCGACAACCTCGGCGACGCCGACGTCGAGGCCAACGTGGCCAAGCACGTGTCTGCCCTGTGCGCTGATTTCCCGGTTTATCGCTGAGCGCGGTTTTGGAGTAATGACTATGCAACGCTACTCGGGCTTCGGCCTCTTCAAGCACTCACTCAGCCACCACGAAAACTGGCAGAAGATGTGGCGCACGCCGACCCCTAAAAAGGTCTACGACGTGGTCATCGTCGGCGGCGGCGGGCATGGTCTGGCGACCGCTTATTACCTGGCCAAGGAACACGGCATCACCAACGTGGCCGTGGTCGAGAAAGGCTGGCTGGGCGGCGGTAACACTGCGCGCAACACCACCATCGTGCGTTCCAACTACCTGTGGGACGAGTCGGCGCACCTTTACGAACACGCGATGAAACTGTGGGAAGGCCTGTCCCAGGACCTGAACTACAACGTGATGTTCTCCCAGCGCGGTGTGTACAACCTGTGCCACACCCTGCAGGACATCCGTGATTCCGAGCGCCGCGTGAGTGCCAACCGCCTCAACGGCGTGGACGGTGAATTGCTCAACGCGAAACAAGTGGCCGATGAGATCCCGTACCTCGATTGCTCGAAAAACACCCGCTACCCGGTGCTCGGCGCCACCGTGCAACGGCGCGGCGGCGTGGCCCGTCATGATGCCGTGGCCTGGGGCTTTGCCCGTGCCGCCGACGCCCTCGGCGTGGACTTGATCCAGCAGACCGAAGTGATCGGCTTTCGCAAGGAAAACGGCGTGTGCATCGGTGTGGAAACCAACAAGGGCTTTATCGGCGCCAAGCGCGTCGGTGTGGTGACCGCCGGTAACTCCGGACACATGGCTTCGCTCGCCGGGTTCCGCCTGCCGATCGAATCCCACCCGCTGCAAGCGTTGGTGTCGGAGCCGATCAAACCGATTATCGACAGCGTGATCATGTCCAACGCCGTGCACGGCTACATCAGCCAGTCCGACAAGGGCGACCTGGTGATCGGCGCCGGTATCGACGGCTACAACGGCTACGGCCAGCGTGGCTCGTACCCGGTGATCGAACACACCATCCAGGCCATCGTCGAGATGTTCCCGGTGCTGTCGCGCGTGCGCATGAACCGCCAGTGGGGCGGCATCGTCGACACCACGCCGGACGCTTGCCCGATCATCTCCAAGACCCCCGTGCCGAACATGTTCTTCAATTGCGGTTGGGGCACCGGTGGCTTCAAGGCCACGCCGGGCTCAGGCAACGTGTTTGCCGCCAGCCTCGCCAAGGGTGAAATGCACCCGTTGGCCGCACCTTTTTCCATCGACCGTTTCCACAACGGTGCGTTGATCGACGAACACGGCGCTGCGGCCGTCGCCCACTAACAGGAGAAATTCCCTATGTTGCATATCTTCTGTCCTCACTGTGGCGAACTGCGCTCCGAAGAGGAATTCCACGCGTCCGGCCAAGCGCACATCCCGCGCCCGCTGGACCCGAACGCCTGCACCGATGAAGAGTGGGGCGACTACATGTTCTTCCGCGACAACCCCCGTGGGCTGCACCACGAACTGTGGATCCACGCCGCCGGTTGCCGCCAGTACTTCAATGCGACCCGCGACACCCTGACCTACGAAATTCTTGAAACCTACAAGATCGGTGAGAAGCCACAATTCACCGCCAAGGCCTCTGGAGAGAAGGTATGAGCCAGACCAATCGCCTGTCCAACGGTGGCCGCATCGACCGTAATAAAGTCCTGACCTTCAGCTTCAACGGCCAGACCTACAAAGGCTTTGAAGGCGACACCCTGGCCGCAGCCCTGCTGGCCAACGGCGTCGACATCATCGGCCGCAGCTTCAAGTACTCGCGTCCTCGCGGCATCTTCGCCGCCGGCGCCGAAGAGCCGAACGCGGTGCTGCAGATCGGTGCCACCGAAGCCACCCAGATTCCCAACGTGCGCGCCACGCAACAGGCGCTGTACCAAGGCCTGGTCGCCACCAGCACCAACGGCTGGCCGAATGTCAACAATGACGTGATGGGCATTCTCGGCAAGGTCGGCGGCAAGCTGATGCCACCGGGTTTCTACTACAAAACCTTCATGTACCCGCAATCGTTCTGGATGACCTACGAGAAGTACATCCGCAAGGCCGCTGGCCTTGGCCGCTCGCCGACCGAGAACGATCCGGATACCTACGACAACTTCAACCGTCACTGCGACGTGCTGGTCGTGGGCGCTGGTCCTGCAGGCCTGGCCGCTGCACTGGCGGCTGCGCGCAGCGGTGCCCGCGTGATCCTCGCCGATGAGCAGGAAGAGTTCGGCGGTTCGTTGCTGGATTCGCGTGAAAGCCTTGATGGCAAGCCGGCTGCTGAATGGGTCGCCAGCGTCATTGCAGAACTCAAGGCCCTGCCGGACGTGGTGCTGCTGCCTCGCGCCACGGTCAACGGCTACCACGACCATAACTTCCTGACCATTCATGAACGCCTCACCGATCACCTCGGTGACCGTGCGCCGATTGGCGTGGTGCGCCAGCGTATCCACCGTGTGCGCGCCAAGCGTGTGGTGCTGGCAACCGGTGCGTGCGAGCGTCCGCTGGTGTACGGCAACAACGATGTGCCGGGCAACATGCTTGCCGGCGCGGTTTCCACCTATGTGCGCCGCTATGGCGTGGCGCCGGGCAAGAAACTGGTGCTGTCGACCAACAACGATCACGCCTACCGTGTTGCGCTGGACTGGCTCGACGCTGGCCTGCAAGTGGTGGCGGTGGCGGATGTGCGTCACAACCCACGCGGCGCCCTGGTTGAAGAAGCCCGCGCCAAAGGCATTCGTATCCTCACCGGCAGCGCCGTGATCGAGGCCCGTGGCAGCAAGCATGTCACCGCCGCCCGCTTGGCTGCGATCGACGTGAAAGCGCATAAAGTCACCAGCCCTGGCGAGTGGCTGGAGTGCGACCTGGTGGCCAGTTCCGGCGGCTACAGCCCGGTGGTTCACCTGGCTTCGCACCTGGGCGGCAAGCCGACCTGGCGTGAAGATATCCTCGGTTTTGTGCCCGGTGAAGCCCCGCAGAAACGCGTGTGCGTCGGCGGCATCAACGGCGTCTACGGCCTCGGCGATTCCCTGGCGGACGGTTTCGAAGGCGGCGTGCGCGCGGCCAGCGAAGCCGGTTTCGCCCCAGTGGAAGGGACGCTGCCTAAAGCCCTCAGCCGTCTGGAAGAGCCGACGCTGGCGGTGTACCAAGTGCCGCATGACAAACCGACGGCGCGTGCGCCCAAGCAATTTGTCGACCTGCAAAACGACGTGACCGCCGCCGCCATCGAACTGGCGACCCGCGAAGGTTTCGAGTCGGTCGAGCACGTCAAACGCTACACCGCGCTGGGCTTCGGCACCGACCAGGGCAAGCTGGGCAACGTCAACGGCCTGGCCATTGCCGCCCGCTCGCTGAACGTGACCATCCCGCAGATGGGCACCACCATGTTCCGTCCCAACTACACGCCGGTCACCTTCGGCGCGGTGGCGGGTCGTCACTGTGGGCATATCTTCGAGCCGGTGCGCTACACCGCGCTGCAGGCCTGGCACGTGAAGAACGGCGCCGAGTTTGAAGACGTCGGCCAGTGGAAGCGCCCCTGGTATTTCCCGCGCAACGGTGAAGACCTGCACGCCGCGGTGAAACGCGAATGTCTGGCCGTGCGCGACAGCGTCGGCCTGCTGGATGCGTCCACCCTCGGCAAGATCGACATCCAGGGCCCCGACGCGCGCGAGTTCCTCAACCGCATCTACACCAACGCCTGGACCAAGCTCGACGTGGGCAAGGCGCGCTACGGCCTGATGTGCAAGGAAGACGGCATGGTCTTCGACGACGGCGTCACAGCCTGTCTCGCCGACAACCACTTCCTGATGACCACCACCACCGGCGGCGCCGCCCGTGTGCTGCAGTGGCTGGAAATCTACCAACAGACCGAGTGGCCAGACCTCAAGGTGTACTTCACCTCGGTCACCGACCACTGGGCGACCATGACCCTGTCCGGCCCCAACAGCCGCAAGCTGCTGAGCGAAGTGACCGACATCGACCTGGACAAGGACGGGTTCCCGTTCATGACCTGGAAAGAAGGCCTGGTCGGTGGCGTGCCGGCGCGGGTGTTCCGCATTTCGTTTACCGGTGAACTGTCGTACGAGGTCAACGTGCAGGCCGACTACGCCATGGGCGTGCTGGAACAGATCGTCGACGCCGGCAAGAAGTACAACCTGACGCCGTATGGCACCGAGACCATGCACGTGCTGCGGGCCGAGAAGGGCTTCATCATTGTCGGCCAGGACACTGACGGCTCGATGACCCCGGATGACCTGAACATGGGCTGGTGCGTGGGCCGGACCAAGCCGTTCTCGTGGATCGGCTGGCGCGGCATGAACCGTGAAGACTGCGTACGTGAAGAGCGTAAGCAACTGGTGGGCCTGAAACCGGTCGATCCGAAAGCATGGCTGCCGGAAGGCGCGCAGTTGGTGTTCGATCCGAAGCAGTCGATTCCGATGAAGATGGTCGGCCACGTGACCTCAAGCTATGCGCACAACTCGCTGGGTTATTCGTTTGCGATGGCGGTGGTGAAGGGTGGCTTGAAGCGTATCGGCGAGCGGGTGTTCTCACCGCAAGCGGATGGCAGCGTGATCGAGGCGGAGATTGTGTCCTCGGTGTTCTTCGACCCCAAAGGCGAACGCCAGAACATCTGACAGACCGAGTCGCCTGCATCGCAGGCAAGCCAGCTCCCACATTTGAATGTATTCACAATTCAAAAATGTGGGAGGGGGCTTGCCCCCGATGAGGCCAGAACAGACACCACAGCATTCAGAACAGGTGCTTTATGACAGCAGCCAATGTTTACCAACAACGCCCCGCCTCCGGCGCCAAGGCCGAGTCGTCGCTGCACCATGCCGACCTCGCCAGCCTGGTCGGCAAGGGCCGCAAGAACGCCGGCGTGACCGTGCGTGAAAAGAAACTCCTGGGCCACCTGACGATTCGTGGCGATGGCCATGACGCGGCGTTCGCTGCCGGCGTGCACAAAGCCATCGGCATCGAATTGCCCGGCGCCTTGCAAGTGATCGTCAAGGGTGAAACCAGCCTGCAGTGGCTCGGCCCGGATGAGTGGCTACTCGTCGTGCCAAGCGGTGAAGAATTCGCCGCCGAGCAAAACCTGCGTGCCGCGTTGGGTGAGTTGCACATCCAAATCGTCAACGTCAGCGGCGGCCAGCAGATCCTCGAACTCAGCGGTCCTAATGTGCGCGATGTGCTGATGAAGTCCACCAGCTACGACGTACACCCCAACAACTTCCCGGTGGGCAAGGCGGTGGGCACGGTGTTCGCCAAGTCGCAACTGGTGATCCGCCACACGGCCGAAGACACCTGGGAGCTGGTGATCCGTCGCAGCTTCTCGGATTACTGGTGGTTGTGGCTGCAGGATGCCTCGGCCGAATTCGGCCTGAGCGTCCAAGCCTGAGGAATGCCCTATGAGCCGCGCCCCTGATACATGGATTTTGACCGCCGACTGCCCCAGCGTGCTCGGCACGGTGGACGCGGTCACCCGCTATCTGTTCGAGCAGGACTGCTACGTCACCGAGCACCACTCGTTCGATGACCGCCTATCGGGCCGGTTTTTTATCCGCGTGGAATTCCGTCAGCCCGACGGCTTCGACGAGCAGGCCTTTCGCGATGGCCTGGCCACGCGTGGTGAAGCTTTCGGCATGATCTTCGAGCTGACGGCGCCGAACTACCGGCCAAAAGTGGTGATCATGGTCTCCAAGGCCGATCACTGCCTGAACGACCTGCTGTACCGCCAGCGCATCGGCCAACTGTCCATGGATGTGGTCGCGGTGGTGTCCAACCACCCCGATCTGAAGCCATTGGCCGACTGGCACCAGATTCCCTACTACCATTTCCCCCTCGACCCCAACGACAAACCGTCCCAGGAGCGTCAGGTGTGGCAAGTGGTGGAAGACACCGGCGCTGAACTGGTGATCCTTGCGCGCTACATGCAAGTGCTGTCGCCGGAGCTGTGCCGCAAGCTGGATGGCAAGGCCATCAATATTCACCACTCGTTGCTGCCGGGGTTCAAGGGCGCCAAGCCGTATCACCAGGCGTACAACAAGGGCGTGAAGCTGGTGGGCGCCACGGCGCATTACATCAACAACGATCTGGATGAAGGCCCGATCATTGCCCAGGGTGTGGAGGTGGTGGATCACAGTCACTACCCCGAGGATTTGATTGCCAAGGGGCGCGATATCGAAGGGCTGACGTTGGCCCGGGCCGTTGGGTATCACATTGAGCGGCGGGTGTTTTTGAACGCCAATCGCACGGTCGTTCTTTAGATCGCTATCGCAGGCAAGCCAGCTCCCACATTTTTGAATGTGTTCACAGATCAAAATGTGGGAGCCGGGCTTGCCCGCGATGAGGCCCTTGCAAACAACGCAAAAACAGCATCTGTAACCCGAGCACTTAACGCGCTGCCCACCCAAACGGGCAACGCGGTTCCATAAAAACAACAGCGAGGTGAAAGCATGTCTGGTAATCGTGGTGTCGTGTATCTCGGCAACGGCAAGGTCGAAGTACAGAAAATCGACTATCCCAAAATGCAGGACCCCCGTGGCAGGAAGATTGAGCACGGCGTCATCCTGCGCGTGGTCTCCACCAACATCTGCGGCTCCGACCAGCACATGGTGCGCGGCCGCACCACTGCCCAGACCGGCCTGGTGCTCGGTCATGAAATCACCGGTGAAGTGATCGAGAAGGGCAGCGACGTCGAAAACCTGAAGATCGGTGATCTGGTTTCCGTGCCCTTCAACGTGGCGTGCGGCCGCTGCCGCTCCTGCAAGGAGCAACACACCGGTGTGTGCCTCACCGTCAACCCGGCCCGTGCCGGCGGTGCCTACGGCTATGTCGACATGGGCGACTGGACCGGCGGCCAGGCTGAATACGTGCTGGTGCCGTATGCCGACTTCAACCTGCTCAAGCTGCCGGACCGCGACAAGGCCATGGAGAAGATCCGCGACCTGACCTGCCTCTCCGACATTCTCCCCACCGGCTACCACGGCGCCGTCACTGCCGGCGTTGGCCCGGGCAGCACCGTGTACATCGCCGGTGCCGGCCCTGTGGGCTTGGCCGCTGCGGCATCAGCTCGCCTGTTGGGCGCTGCGGTGGTAATCATTGGCGACGTCAATCCGATCCGCCTGGCCCACGCCAAGGCCCAGGGTTTTGAAATCGCCGACCTGTCCCAGGACACCCCGCTGCACGAACAGATCGCCGCACTGCTGGGCGAACCGGAAGTGGACTGCGCCGTCGATGCGGTGGGCTTCGAAGCCCGTGGCCACGGCCATGAAGGCGTCAAGGCAGAAGCCCCGGCCACTGTGCTCAACTCGCTGATGGGCGTGGTGCGTGTGGCCGGCAAGATCGGTATCCCTGGCCTGTACGTCACCGAAGATCCAGGTGCCGTGGACGCCGCGGCAAAAATGGGCAGCTTGAGCATCCGCTTCGGCCTGGGTTGGGCTAAATCCCACAGCTTCCACACTGGGCAAACGCCGGTGATGAAGTACAACCGCCAACTGATGCAGGCGATCATGTGGGACCGTATCAACATTGCCGAAATCGTGGGGGTGCAGGTGATCAGCCTGGATGATGCGCCACGTGGGTATGGCGAGTTCGATGCCGGTGTGCCGAAGAAATTCGTGATCGATCCGCACAAACTCTTCAGCGCGGCGTAAATCGCAGATACGCAGCGATCCAACTGTGGGAGGTTCTATGATTGAGGGGCAACCCTCAACCATAGAACCTCCCACTTGGGTTTTGTGGTGTCAGCGGTTCGCGAGGGCGCCCTGGTAGACGGTCGGCCCAGTGGGTTGCTTGCTCAACGACCCACCTTTGGTCTCTGAACTCACCATCAACTCCACCGGCTTGCGAATGCTTTTCTGCTGGCGCGGGTTGAGTCCGATAATGCCTTTGCCATCTTCCGGCAACAGCCCAAGCGAAACCGGTGCGCTGCCTTCGGGCATGGCCCACAGTTCGAGGCTGCGATCCGGTTCGGGTGCCGCCGTGGCGATCGGTTCGACTTCCAGATAATCCTTGTGCGCCATGATCTGCGCCGCAGGCTGTTGGGCGGTGGTCAGCAGGGTGGCGGCGGACTTGACGTTGTCCTGGGTGTAAAGCGCGCCCCCGAGGCCCGCGACGATGGCTACGCAGACGCCGAGGAACACACGCGGGCGGCTCCAGAATGGGGGTTTTTGCTCAATCACTTGGGGGCGGGTCGCGCTCATGGGTTATTCCTGGCAAGGCTTTCAGTCTTGTCATGGACCCTCGTTCACACGATGGGTTCCTGGCCGCCGTTCAGCTCAAAGTGATGCCAATTGGCCCTGATACAGCACGGGGCCGGTGGGTTGGCCGGTGGGTGAACCGCCGCGCGGCTCCAGGCTCACGGCCAGCGTCAATGGCGCGGAGAGCAAGGCTTGTTGCGCCTTGCTCAGCTCTATTCGGCCATTGCCCGCGGCCGGCAGCAGGCCCAGAGAGATCGGCTTGCCGCCCGGCGCAATCGCCCACAACTCCAGGCTGCGCGTCGGTTCTATCGCAGCCAGTGTCACGGGCTCCACTTGCAGGTGGTTGCCAAACGCTTTGATCTGCAGCGCCGGTTGCTGGTTGGCCGCGACCAGTGTCGCATTGTACTCGGCACCCATGTCTCGCTGATAAAGCACGCCCACCAGCACGGCCACGACTACCGCGCACGCCGCTGCCAGCAGGCGCAGGTTCATCCAGAACGGCTTCTTCGCCGGCAGATGCAGCACCTGCGGCTCGATCCGTGCCTTGATGCCTTCCCACACATGCGCCGGTACCGGTCGCTCGGGCAAGGCACCGGTCAGGCTGGCGAGCGCGTCCTGCCAATGGCCGAGCTCCACGCGCAGCGCAGCGTCCTCCAGCAGCAAGGCATCGAAACGCCGACGCGCAGTGGCGGGCATCAGCCCGATGGCGTAATCGGCGGCCAGGGCGCGGCGCAGGGCGGTGGTCTGGTAATTCATGATTCAAGGCACCTGCGCAGGCGTTCCATGCCGCGACGAATCCAGGATTTGACCGAGCCCAGGGGCGCTGCCAGCTGTTGGGCCAACTCCGAGCATGACAGGCCCTGGAAGTAAGCCACGGTGATCGATTGGCGCTGCATGCCGTCGAGGGTGTCGAGGCAGCGGTTGAGGGCGCGGGCGTCGCGCTCGCTGTCGAGCTGTTCGTGGGCGCTGGGGCTGTCGTCGAGCATCGCGTCCTGTTGGCCCTCGGTCAGTGGCTGTTCGCGGCGTTTGCGCAGTTGGTCGATGGCCAGGTTGCGGGTGATGTTGACCATCCAGGTCATCGGCGCAGACAGGTGCGCCTCGTAGCGCGAGGCGTTGTACCAGATGCGCACGAAGGCTTCCTGCAAGACTTCTTCGGCCAGGTCCTGGCGGCCCATGAAACGCAGGGCTACACCGTGCAGGCGTGGCGAGACGCTGCGGTAGAGGGTTTCGAACGCCTGGCGATTGCCCAGCGCACATTGGGCCAGCAAGGGCTGCAGCGGATCAGCGTCGGACGTGGGAATAGGGCTTCTCCAGGCTCTGGGTACAGGGCGATGGGACTGCGCGCGCAAGCGGTGGCAGGCAGAGGGTAGTCCAGGTTGCGCGCGCGTTCCATTCACGGCCTTCATCCTCAGGTGGGCGGTGATGGATATACGTGGCAGCAGCGGGTTTGGATGCACTGGGAACAATCCCCCGGACTGCCCAGTCAAACGCCTGCTTTCACCCCTACACCCAGAGGTTGTTTCGATGAAGATTTCACGCGGTTTCGCCCTTTCCTGCCTGATGACCCTGGCGGCCGGCCCGGTGCTCGCCGCAGGGTTCAGCCTTGGCGACGCGGCCAATGCCATTTCCGGTATGCAAGGTGGCAACAACAAGGCCGCCGCTGCCGCACCGTCGTCCGAGACGGCCGGGCTGCTGAGCGCCCTGACCTCGCAACTGAACATCACCCCCGAACAAGCGGTGGGCGGTACGGGCGCCATGCTGGGCCTGGCCAAGAACAAACTGAGCGGCAACGATTATTCGCAATTGGGCAACAGCGTGCCGGGCCTCGATCAACTGTCGGGCAACAATGCGTTGGGTAGCCTCGGGGCCTTGAGCGGGATGCTCGGCCAGACCGGCGGCAGCAAGACCAGCGGCCTGGACGGCCTGCTGGGGAATGTGAAGAGCACCAACGACCTGAACACCGCGTTCAGCGCCTTGGGCATGGACAGTGGCATGGTCGGTCAGTTTGCCCCGGTGATCCTGCAATACCTGGGCGGCCAGGGTGCCAGCAGCTCGGTGCTGGGCAAGCTGGCCCAGGCATGGGGCACCGGCAGCTAAATACGCTCGGCGCGCAGTTGCTCGATGCGCGCGTCCTTCTCCGTCCAGAGCTGGTTGACCCAGTTCTGGACGGTCTGGCGAAACGCCGGATCGTTCTCGTAATCCCCTTGCCACAACGCCGGATCCAGCTCGCGGGTACGGATATCAATGATCACCTCTGGCACCGCGCCACTGATCAAGTCCCAGAACCCCGGAATCTTCTTTTGCGGATAGACCACGGTCACATCCAGCACCGCGTCCAGTTGTTCTCCCATCGCCGCCAGCACAAACGCCACGCCGCCCGCCTTGGGCTTGAGCAAGCGGCTGAACGGTGAACCCTGCTGCACCCGCTTGGCCTCGCTGAACCGCGTGCCTTCCAGGTAGTTGACCACCGTCACCGGCTGGCGCTTGAAGAGCTCGCAGGCCTCTTTGGTGATCTTCAAGTCCTGCCCCGCCAGTTCCGGGTGCTTGGCCAGGAACGCCTTGGTGTAGCGCTTCATGAACGGGTAATCCAGCGCCCACCACGCCAGGCCCAGGAAGGGCACCCAGATCAGTTCTTTTTTCAGGAAGAATTTGAAGAATGGCGTGCGGCGGTTGAGTGCCTGGATCAGCGCCGGAATGTCCACCCAGGATTGGTGGTTGCTGATCACCAGGTAGCTGGTGTCACCGCGTAAATCGTCGCCGCCGCGAATATTCCATTGGGTGGGGATGCACAGCGAGAAAATCAGCTTGTCGATCTCGGCCCAGGTCTCGGCGATCCACATCACCGCCCACGACATATAGTCACGAAAGCGACCGGGGGCCACCAGCTTGAGCAGGGCAAACACCATCAACGGGCCGAACAGCACCAGGGTGTTGAGCAGTAGCAGCAGTGTGACGAAACAGCCGGTGAGCAGGCGGCGCATAAGTAACTCTTGGAATCCTGTGGGCGGGCCATGATAAGAGAGGTGAGTCTAGAGGCCAAATCCGAATTCGCCGGACGAATGTTTCACAATGTGCCGGTTATGCTGGGGGGAGCTAACTAAGTGCTGCCTTTGCGGTCTAGAATCCGCCTACTTCTTTCCGAGGAAATCACTTCGTGAAACTGCTCCTTGCCTCTCTCGCCCTGGCTGCCTTGCCTGTCATGGCCGCCGAGCCGACCCTCTATGGTCGCTACGAATACATCCAACTGCCGGAGATCGGCGAAACCTTCAAGGCCAAGATGGACACCGGCGCGCTGACCGCCTCGCTGTCGGCCCGTGACATCGAGACCTTCACCCGTGATGGCGACGATTGGGTGCGCTTCCGCCTCGGCGGCAAAGACGCGTCCAATAAAGTCTATGAACACAAGGTGTCGCGTATCAGCAAGATCAAGAGCCGCGCCGACGAAGACGACGACAAGGACGAGCCGTCCGTGGCCAAACGTCCGGTGGTCGACCTGGAAATGTGCCTGGGCAACGTCAAGCGCACCGTCGAGGTCAACCTCACCGACCGCAGCAGCTTCAACTACCCATTGCTGATTGGCGCCAAGGCCCTGCGTGAATTCGGCGCAGCGGTAAACCCGGCGCGTCGTTACACTGCTGACAAACCGGACTGCTGACGGACCATCATGCCGCATATCCTGATTGTCGAAGACGAAGCGGCAATAGCCGACACACTGATATTCGCCCTGCAAGGCGAGGGTTTTACCACCACCTGGCTGAGTCTCGGCCAGGAGGCGCTGGCCCATCAGCGCCAGACGCCGGCCGACTTGGTCATCCTCGACATCGGCCTGCCAGACATCACTGGGTTTGAAACCTGCAAGCAACTGCGCCGGTTCAGCGAAGTGCCGGTGATGTTCCTCAGTGCACGGGATGGCGAGATCGACCGCGTGGTGGGGCTGGAGATCGGCGCCGACGATTATGTGGTCAAGCCCTTCAGCCCACGGGAAGTGACGGCGCGGGTCAGGGCGATTCTCAAGCGGATTGGCCCTGGAGCCGCACCCGCGGTGTTCCAGATTGACCTGGAACGCATGCAGATCAGCTATCGCGGCCACCCTTTGAGCCTGACGCGCCATGAGTTCCGCCTGCTGCAAAGCCTGCTGGAACAACCCGAGCGGGTATTCAGCCGCGAGCAACTGCTGGACGCAGTGGGCGTGGCGGCGGATGCCGGCTATGAGCGCAATATCGACAGCCACATCAAAAGCCTGCGCAGCAAATTACGCAGCGTGGCCGCCGATGCCGAGCCGATCCAGACCCATCGCGGCCTTGGCTACAGCTACAGCCCGAGCAATAGCTGATGCGCCTGGGGCTGCGGATCTTCCTGGTGTACGCGCTGTTCATCGGCCTGACCGGCTACTTTGTGCTCAGCACTGTGATGAAGGAAATCCGCCCCGGCGTGCGCCAGTCCACCGAAGAAACCCTGGTGGACACCGCCAACCTGCTGGCCGAGATCCTGCGCGATGACGTGAAGAACGGCACCCTCGGCCAAAGTCACTGGCCGCAGCTGCTCAAGGCCTACGGCAATCGCCAGCCGGGCGCGACCATCTGGGGGCTGCCGAAAAACCAGGTCAACCACCGCATCTACGTGACCGACGCCAAGGGCATCGTGTTGCTCGACTCCACGGGCGAAGCGGTGGGGCAGGACTATTCCAAGTGGAACGATGTGTACCTGACCCTGCGCGGTGAATACGGCGCACGTTCCACCCGCAGCGAACGGGATGACCCCGCCTCGTCGGTGATGCACGTGGGCGCGCCGATCCGTGACAACGGCCAGATCATCGGCGTGGTCACCGTGGCCAAGCCGAACAGCTCGTTGCAGCCGTATGTCGACCGCACTGAGCGGCGCTTGCTGTGGTACGGCGCTGGCTTGGTGATTCTTGGCCTGTTGCTTGGCGCGGTATTGTCGTGGTGGCTGAGCGTTGCCCTTAGGCGGCTGACGGCCTACGCCGAAGCGGTGAGCGAAGGCCGACGCGCCGAGTTGCCCCATTACCGTGGCGGCGAACTCAAGCAGTTGTCCACGGCGGTGGAGCACATGCGCACGCAGCTGGAAGGCAAGGCCTACGTCGAACACTACGTGCACACCCTGACCCACGAATTGAAGAGCCCGCTGGCGGCGATACGCGGTGCGGCCGAGCTGTTGCAGGGCGATATGACCCGTGAGCAACAGCAGCGCTTCGTCGGCAATATCGACAGCGAAAGTGCGCGCTTGCAGCAGTTGATCGAGCGCCTGCTGAACCTGGCGCAGGTCGAGCAACGCCAGGGCCTGGAAGAGCAGGCAAGCATTGCGCTGGCGGCCATGGTCGATGAGGTGCTCAAGGCCCAATGTGCCCGCATCGAAGGCGCCGGGTTGCTCGTCGAACAGACAATTTCGGCGGATGTGAGGGTGTATGGCGAACCCTTCCTGCTGCGTCAGGCGCTGGGCAACCTGCTGGATAACGCGCTGGACTTCACACCGCCTGGCGGTCTGTTGAGGTTCAGTGCACAGACGCGACACAACGACGTGCAGGTGAGCCTGTTCAACCAGGCCGTGCCGATTCCCGACTACGCCTTGCCACGCCTGAGCGAGCGTTTCTATTCGTTGCCACGCCCGGTCAGCGGGCGCAAAAGCACCGGCCTGGGCCTCAATTTCGTCGAGGAAGTGATGAAGCTGCACGGCGGCGCGTTGCAGATCGGCAATGTCGAAGGCGGCGTGCAGGCGGTGCTGCATCTCCACACAGTCTCCACATTGCCCACATAAATCCCCCACACAGGCTGCCCACACTCTTCCCATCAAAACAGGGAGAGACCCATGAACCGCAGCCTGCTTTTCAAACTTGGCGCGATTGCGCTGCTGATCCTGCTGTTGCTGATTCCGTTGCTGATGATCAACGGCATCATCAGCGACCGCCAGCAACTGCGCGACGGCGTCCTGATGGACATTGCCCGTAGCTCCAGCTATGCCCAGCGCCTCACCGGCCCGGTGATGGTGGTGCCGTATCGCAAGACCGTCCGCGAGTGGAAGCTCAATGAAAAGCTCAACAAACGCTACGAAGTCACCCGTGAAGAGCGCGGTCGTCTGTATTTCCTGCCGGATCGATTTGAACTCGATGGCCAGGTGCAGACCGAACTGCGCGCACGGGGCATCTACCAGGCACGGCTGTTCCATGCCGACAACCGCATTCGTGGGCGTTTCGAGTTGCCTGCGCAGTTGGGCATCACCGAGGACTTTGCCGATTACCGCTTTGAGCCGGCGTTTCTGGCGGTGGGCATCAGCGATATTCGCGGCATCGAAAATGCGCTGAAACTGGAGTTGGGCAGCCAGCGCCTGGAGTTCGAGCCAGGCTCCCAGGTGGACTGGCTGGGTGAGGGCGTGCACGTCGCGCTGCCGGAACAGGACAGCAAAAAGCCCTACGTCGTGGACATTGCCTTTGACCTGCGCCTGCAAGGCACCGAGCAGTTGCAAGTGGTGCCGGTGGGCAAGACCAGCCAGGTTTCGCTTGCTTCCAACTGGCCGCACCCAAGCTTTATCGGCAACTTTCTACCGGCACAGCGTGAGATTACCGACAAAGGCTTTACCGCCAACTGGCAGACCTCATTCTTCTCCACCAACCTCGAACAGGCCCTGCAAACCTGCCTGGACGGGCAGGGCTGCAATGACTTCAACAACCGCAGCTTCGGCGTGAACTTCATCGACCCGGTGGACCAGTACCTCAAGAGCGACCGCGCGATCAAATATGCGCTGCTGTTCATCGCCCTGACCTTTGCCGGCTTTTTCCTGTTCGAAGTGCTCAAGAGCCTGGCGGTGCACCCGGTGCAGTACGCCTTGGTCGGCGTTGCGCTGGCGTTCTTCTACCTGCTGCTGTTGTCGTTGTCCGAGCACATCGGCTTCGCCATGGCCTACCTCATTTCTGCCAGTGCCTGCGTATTGTTGATTGGTTTCTATGTGTGCCATGTGCTGCGCAGTGTGGCCCACGGCCTGGGCTTTTCGGCGGCGTTGGCGGCGCTGTATGGCTTGTTGTATGGGCTGCTGAGTGCCGAGGACTACGCGTTGCTGATGGGCTCGCTGCTGCTGTTCGGCCTGCTGGGCACGGTAATGGTGCTGACGCGCAAACTGGACTGGTATGGCGTGGGCAAGCGCAAGGCGGCCGAGCCGTTGATGTTTGACCTGGAGGCGGTGCAATGATCGGGTTGCGGGAAGATCAGCAAATGAAGGCGCAGTTGGTGGATAAGATCAACGCACTATTTCCTGTGGTGAGCGGGCTTGTTGTGGTTAGTGAGCTTGTTGTGGTGAGCGGGCTTGCCCCGCGTTGGGCTGCGCAGCAGCCCCAAAACCAGGCGCCGCGGATCACCTGATAGACCGC
>NZ_JFCA01000055.1 GCF_000612585.1 Pseudomonas sp. CHM02 | reverse complement strand
GGGCCCTGGCCTACGAATACGACGCCCAAAACCGCCTCACCGCCGAACACCAGGGCTGGGGCACCCTGCGCTACGGCTACGACGCCTGCGGCCATCTTCAAAACCTACGCCTGCCGGACAACAACCGCCTCACCTTCAATCACGACAAAGGCGGTCACCTCGCCACCGTCGAACTGAACGGCGCAGTACTCACCTCACACCTCTTCAACGCCGGCCGCGAACAGCAACGCCAACAAGGCCAACTGCTCAGCACTTACCAACACGACCACCAGGGACGCCTGTTCAACCAGAGCATCAACGACGCCGAAGGCCCGGTGTACCGCCGCCACTACGACTACGACAAATCCGGCAACCTCACCCGCCTGCTCGACACCCGCAAAGGCGACCACCGCTACCACTACGACCCACTCAACCGCCTCACCCGCGCCGACCACACCCAAGGCGAGCAGGAACGCTTCGGCCACGACCCCGCCGGCAACCTGCTCATGCAAGACCGTCCCGGCCCCGACATCGTCGCCGGCAACCGCCTGATGATCCAAGGCGACCACCATTACGACTACGACGCCTACGGCAACCTGATCCGCGAACGCCGCGGCAAAGGCCATCAACTCGTCACCGAATACCGCTACGACTGCCAGCACCGCCTGATCGGCATTAAAACGCCCAACGGCCAGACCGCCAGCTACCGCTATGACCCGTTTGGGCGGCGTATCAGCAAAACCGTTGATGGCATTACGACCGAGTTCTTCTGGCAAGGCGACACACTCATCGCCGAACACCACGAGAACCGCCACCGCAGCTACCTCTACGAACCCGACAGCTTCCGCCCGCTGGCCTTGCTGGAAGGCTTCGGCCCAAAGGAAACCAAGGCCTACCACTACCAACTCGACCACCTGGGCACGCCGCAGGAACTCACCGCTCTGGATGGCGAAATTGTCTGGTCCGCGCATTACCGCGCCTACGGCGAAATCAGCCGCCTCGACATCGGAAAAGTCGACAATCCGCTGCGCTTCCAGGGTCAGTATTTCGATCAGGAAAGCGGGCTACATTACAACCGCCATCGCTACTACAATCCGGATATTGGTCGCTACCTGACGCCGGATCCGGTGAAGCTGGCGGGTGGGATCAATGCGTACCAGTACGTGCCTAATCCTACGGGATGGGTTGATCCGTTAGGGTTAAGCTCATGTCCTGGCGAAGATGGTTGCAAGCCAAGCGCTACTGCTAAAAACTCTGCGCCAAGTGTTAATGATGGAGAGCCAGCTTTACCGCAACTGACGCGTGCTGAGCGTCAGGCAAGAATTGATGAACTTGCTGAAGCTAACGTCTATAGGCGTCTAGACGAGCTTGAGAAAGCAACTCCAGGAGCTCATTTCCTAGAGAAGCACGGCGCACAAACGACACTCGAATCTCAGCTCGAACGGTTGAATACCGCAAGGAATCCGACGACAGGAATTATTGAGCGTTACACATCAGGTCCAAACACAGGTGAACCTAAATATCCTCCCGCTGCAACTCATTATCTCAGCCACAGGGATCAGTTAAACTCGATATACCGAGCTCAGCTCATTTTTAGAAGAAACGGACTCGCAGCATCATTACGAACAATGGATATGGGCAAGATTATTGGCGAAGGATATTCAAATGATGGAATGGAGTACAGCCAACAACGTAAAGCAAGAGTAATACTAAACAATCAAGGCAAGCCAAAAACCGCATACACGGAGAAATGACCAACAATGAAAAACAAACCTGACATGTCAATAATCCGCGGACTCCTGTTCACTTATGACATTGAAAATACGGATGACTTAGAGCGAGAGAGACTTATCGCGTCAAAAAATATAAATAACGAAGAAGAACTTATAGAGCTTTTTGACGAATTAACTAAACCAGACTTTCTAGATTACACAAGGAATGAGCAGGAGTGGTTCATCACCTCGATCACACACTTCTTAGCCGCGAACGACAGTTTTGATGCAGTCTTTAAAAGCATGGCAACTTACTTCAGCGCACCTGTCATTGATCAGAAAAAATTCATGCGCGTTTTATTGACTTGTTTAATGCGTTACCACAACACACCAATGTCAAAAAGTTAAAACCAGCTTTTTATAAACAAGCACCTCCCAGCGCAGCCAGACCTATGCAAACCCATACATTAGAAACCCTGATTTTGGAATATCTGGGCCAAGTAAACAAAACAACGGAATTACTTGAGCAACCCTTCGGAACCAAAAAAATTCTGGGCTTATGGAATTCCAAGAAAATTCCGCAGCGAAGCGCTGTCACCGACATGACTTACGAATTGCACAGCATTGGTTGCCACGTTTATCTATCTGACCGATGCATCGATTTTGATTGCGACCCTGATGATAGGGTCGACGGATTTAACCTTTGGCGATTATATATTTACGCGTGTGAGCTAGCGCGCAAACACAAAAAATATACCGACAAAGAGTACCTGACGCATGAATTCAACGACTACCTAAAACTGGGAAAAGCCAAGAAAATCCCCGGCGCCATGTCCAACTTGTACTTCATTCAACGTTTAACAATGGCGGCCCATCCCGAAGAGCAATCAGCCCCTCACCCCCACGCCACCACCAACAACCCCACCCCCAACACCAAACACAACGGCGAATAGAAATACGTATCCAACCTCGCAAACCTCGACCCACCCACCTTCTTGAAAAACCCCACCAACTCCGAATCCCCAATCGCCCTGGCAAACATCAGCACGGCTATCGCACTGATGCCCCACTGCAACGCCCCGTGGGACACTGCCGAGAAGTACAGCCCGGCCCGCAGGCACACCAGCAGCGCAATGGCCACCAACCCCATCGCCACCAGGAAGGTCCCGAGCGCCGAGGGTTTGAACGCGGGCTTTGGGCCGCTGGCGAATTCGCCGGGCAGTTGGGGGATGGCGGCGAGGCTGCCGAGTTTGCCACCGGCGGCCCAATACAAGTGGACCATGCTGATGCAGGTAAAAACCCCGACAATCCATCGTGCGACAACGAAGCTCATGGCTGGCTCTCCCTGAAAGGTGCGAAACAGGATAGTCGCCCTGAGATTTTTTGCAGGCATTTCGTCGGCGGCTGATGGTAAAGTGCCGCCCCATGAAACTTGCCCGTGCCGACCGCTCGCTCATTGCCTGGATGCTCTACAGCTGCGTCCTGTTCAATGTGTTCGCCTGCAGTATTGGTCATGGGCAGATGGTCGGGATGCAGCTCAATGGCATCGGCGGTCAATTTTGTACAGTGGACCCGCGCACCCAGGCGCCCAAGCCGTCCAACTCCACTGAAGAGAACCTGCCCACGCTGTCAAAGGCGTTCGGTTGCCCGCTGTGTTCAACCGGTGGCATGGGCCCGGCGCTGAGTTCCAGCCTGAATGTGGCGATGTTGCCGCAGCCCCACGCCCCACCGCCAGCCATTGTTCTGGCTGCCGACATCCCTGCCCGCTTCACCTGGCCCACCGCGCACCCACGCGCGCCGCCTGCCTGCGCCTGATCCCTTCGCTTTCTGATCTGCACTGAGTACCGTTTCCGTAAGGAAGTACGGGCGGCGGTGCGTTGTTTTCAAGCCAAGTTTTTCAGGATTCATCCATGAAACATCTACCCCTGTTGGCGGGCCTGTTCGGCTGCCTGCCTGTCTGCGCCTGGGCCCTTGAGTTGGCCCCGACAACCATTGATGGCGAACAAGCTGCCGAGCCCGGCCTGGCCCTGGACCAATCCAGCGGCGTGGCATCGAGGTTGGGATTGAGCGTGCGGGAAACCCCGGCGTCGGTGGCCATCGCCAATCGCAATGACATCGAGCGCCATGGCGCCAAGACCTTCCGCGATGCGGCCAATACCCTGCCCGGCGTCAACGCCAGCGCCCCACCGGGGTTTGGCGGGTTTGTTTCCTACCGTGGCTTTACCAGCAGCCAGATCACCCAGATGTTCAACGGCATCAACGTCGCCACCGGCCTGGCCCGGCCCGTGGATGCGTGGATCTATGATCGGGTGGAACTGGTGGGCGGCCCTTCCTCGCTGATCAACGGCGCAGGCTCCGTGGGCGGTTCGCTCAACTACGTGACCAAGCTGGCTAGCCGCGAGGAACAGGCCGCCGAAGGCCAACTCACCTATGGCAGCTATGACACCGCCGGCATGGCATTTGGTGTCAATCATGCCCTGACCGAACCCGGCGCCGATGTGCAGCACTACGCACGCCTGGATGTGAGCCGCAACACCAACCACAGCTACATCGACCGCGACCAGCGCGAGGCGTGGAGCCTGGCGTTTTCCCTGCTCAGCGACCTCACCCCCAACCTGTCCCACACCTTGGCGCTGGAATACCAGGATGAGCATGAAGACAGCCCCTACTGGGGCACGCCGGTGCTCAACCCCAAGGTGGGCGAACTGAAGATCGACAAGCACAACCGCTTCAACAACTACAACGTCGCCGACGGTCGCTACGAGCAACGCACGATCTGGGCGCGTTCGATCATCGACTACCGCATCAACGACAGCACCACGCTGAAAAACACCCTCTATCACCTGGACAGCCAGCGCGATTACCGCAACCTGGAAACCTACCAGTACAACGCTGACAACAGCGCGGTGAACCGCTCGACGGCCTACCAGGTGCGTCATCAGGGCGAGCAGAACGGCAACCAGTTCGAGTTGCGCCACGACGACAGCATGTTTGGCCTGTCGACCACCTGGTCCGGCGGTTTCGAGTACAAGGTCAACAGCACCACCAACACCCCGTGGAACGTGTCGGGTAACAGCACGGTGGATCCGAACAACTTCGACCCCGGGCACTTCTACGACATCCCGCGCACCCGGGAAAGCTTCGGCAAGGACAAGACCAACGAAGTCACCACCAAGGCGCTGTTCGTGGAGAATCGCCTGGGCCTCACCGACAAACTGTCGCTGCTGACCGGCTTGCGTTATGACGCCATCGACCTGGACGTGACCAACCACCGCGAGGTCACGGCCACCAATCCACGGCACTTCAAGCGCAGTTGGGAACCGGTGACTGGCCGCGTGGGCCTGACCTATCAATTCATCCCGTCGGCCAATGTGTATGTGCAATACAGCACCGCCGCCGAGCAGCCGAGTACCACCACGCAAGTGTTTGACGTCTCGACAGGCAAACAGTGGGAAGTCGGCAGCAAGTTCGATTACCTGGACGGCCGTGGCTCGGCCACCGTTGCCGCGTACAAGATCGAGCGCAAGGACTTTGCCGTCACTGACCCGCAAGACCCGACCAACAGTATTCCGGTCGGTGCGCAGTCATCCAAGGGCATCGAGTTGGCCAGCTCGCTGCGCATCACACCCAGGCTGCTGGCGGAAGGCAACTTCGCCTGGGTCGATGCCGAGTACGATGACTTCAACGAGAAAATCGCCAGTGGCGCGGTGGTCTCGCGCAAGGGCAACACGCCGACCAACGTGCCCAAGCGCGTGGGCAACCTGTGGCTGACCTATGACTTTGCCGAGAACTGGCAAGGTGGCGTGGATGCGCGGTATGTGGCCCAGGTGTATGCGGATAACGCCAACACCCAGACGGTGCCGGCCTACACGCTGTTCGGGACGTTCCTGCGCTACAAGGTGGACTCGCACACCTCGGTGACGGGCCGGGTGCGCAACTTGACGAATGAGGTGTATGCCGAGTTTGCGCATGTGTCGCCGGCTTACTACGTGGGTGCGCCAAGGACATTCGAGCTGGCAGTACAAACCAAGTTCTGAACACCTGAACGCAGGAGCCCGGCTTGCCGGCGATGGCAGCCGAAAGAACGCCTTCGCCGGCAAGCCGGGCTCCTACCGTGCATGCGCACGTTTATTTCAGGCTGGCTTCGACCTTCTGCGCCACATCCTCGGTCAACCAGGCCTTCCACACTTCCGGATGCTCCTTCAGGAACGCCTGGGCCACATCCCTTGGCGCCGTGTGATTTTCACTCATGGTCGCCAGGGCTTTATTCAGCGGTTCGATCGGAAACTCGACCTTCTCGAAGAACTGGGCAATCTGCGGGTGTTCCTTCTGGAACGGTGTAGAGACGCCGATACTCAGCTTGGATGCCAACGACCGCGTGGGTTTTGGATCCGGATTATCCGCATCCGTCAGGGTTTTCCACGCTTCGGCATCGAACGGCGGTTCTTCCAGTTGGATCAGCTTGTAACGCCCCATCAGCGGCGTCGGCGACCAGTAGTAGAACAACACCGGCTTGCCCCGGCGGATCGACGAGGCGATTTCGGCATCCAGTGCCGCGCCCGAGCCGCTGCGGAAGTTCACATAGCTGTCATCCAGGCCGTAGGCCTTGAGCTTCTGCTTGTTGACCACTTCCGAGGTCCAGCCGATCGGGCTGTTGAGAAAGCGCCCCTTGCCTGGGGACTCGGGGTCCTTGAACACATCTTTGTAGCGCGCCAGGTCCTTTACGTTCTTGAGGTCCGGGGCCAGAGGCTTGATGCCTTTGGCGGGGTCCCCCTTGACCACGTATTCCGGCACCCACCAGCCTTCGGTTGCGCCCTTGACCGTATCGCCCAGCCCCACCACCTTGCCTTCGGCCTCGGCCTTGACCCACACCGGGCTGCGACCGGCCCATTCTTCACCGATGACCTGGATGTCGTTCTTCGCCAGGGCGGTTTCCAGGGTGATGGTGGTGCCCGGCAACGTATCGGTGGGCAGGTCGTAGCCCTTCTCGACAATTACCCGCAGCACTTCGGTGATCAGGCTGCCGCTTTCCCAGTTCAGGTCGGCAAAATGGACCGGCGCCTGCGCGGCGTCAACCGGCAGCGTCGCCACTGAAAGCCCCAGGGTCGTCAGGGACGCAGCCAACAGCGTTCTCAATCCTTTCATGCCTTCGCACCTCGCGATATCGCAGCCAATGGCGGACGGCTTTGCTGCCTATGCGCGAAGCCTCTGAATAGTTAAGTCAACTCAACTGTAGTAGAGGTTCCGGGAGATAACGGGTGTTCGAGGTTTTTTGCTGATTACTCGCTGGCCTTGAACGTCACCAGCTCACCCTTGCGCCATTTGGCGGCCTTGCCGGTCACGGCCTTGAGGGTTTTGGTCAGGCCTTCCTGCAGTTGTTCATTGGCGGCAAACACCAGCATCACGCTGTGGCCTTCCTTGAACACGATGCCCTGGCCTTCGGCAGAAGACACAAAGGCGTAGTCGCCCAGGCCATAGACGGTCAACTTGATGTCGCGGAATTTCAGTTCGAACTTGCCGCCTTCACGGCTGGGCAACACCGCCGCGCGGAAATGATCGCCGACCTTGAGTTCCAGGCGAGGTTTGTCATCCACCACCAGGGCTGCTTCGGTGTCGACTTCTGCGATGTAGATGCCTTCCGGCGTCTGCTCAGTGATGTAAACGAAACGGGATTGAAACTGTTTGACCAACTTTGCGCGCAAATCACCCAGCACGAACAACGCGTGCATATCCAGATTACTGACTGCCAAGGAAACGCCCCCACATCGAAAAGAGCGCCGTCCGCCAGAGCGGGCAGCACAAAAAAACGGCCATCACGGCACGATCGCACAACTCATTCTTTGAAAAAAACTGAAGCAGATCCGCTGTCTCGCCAACAGACTAGTACAGACGTACGCGATGGACCTTGTGCAAGGTCATCAGGTACCACAGGAGATCACAGGTTCAACGGCCCGAGAATACGGGCCGACCAACTTCAGACAATAACCTAATTAAAAATGCAGTTTTCCGACACGCAAACACAAATAGACACGCTGTCATGGAACCGGGCGCTGGCCGGCGACGACAATACTAAAACAGCAGCGCGGATCAAAACCACCCAAACGCTGCCACCACGTCATCCGGATCGATCGAAAGGAGCAGGCCATGCAACGACTACCCTACAGCGCGATGTCTTCGCACACCCGTTCATCCTGTCAGGGCGACGCTCAATACTACCGCTTGAACGGCTTTGATGGGTACTCGGATTCGGTTCTTTACCAAGTCGTACCTGCCGGCAGAAACTTCTTTCACATTCGCGAAGTGCTCAGCGGCCGAATCAAAGGCTTTCGCAGCGATCATGTCAAGGCCTGTGAACTGGCCAGGCAACTTGAAACCCTGTTGCACGCCCCCCACGGAGCAATCGTTTCGTCAGGCCGCTAACTTAACTGCGCAGCCAACCCGCAACAACTGCCATACTGGCCCGTCCACTGAAGTTTGTGCCCTGCGGGCCAGGTTTCTCCAGTGCAGTTATCTCCAAGGGAAGGCTCTACGTGACGGAATTTGATATCGGCGAATTTTTCATCCATGGCGACGCAAGGGAAGTAGACGGTGAATTCCAAGCAGTGATCATCATGCGGGCCAAGCCACCGCTGACCACTGTCACCACGCACCAAGTGGAAAAAGACCGCTGGTTCAAGACCGTCGACGCCGCCGCCACCGCCGCAAAGGACGCCGCCAGGGCGTTGAAGTCCGCCGTGGATGGCGGCGCCCTGAATTCCTGAGAATCCGATAGAACTCTGCTGCACCACAGCCCTCCCATGCATAACGACCACCCCGCATGGAGAACGAAATGGACGCGCCAATCCCTACCCTCGAAACCCTGTTTGAACAATTGGGCCTGGATTCAACCCCGGACGCCATCGATGACTTTATCGTCGCCCATCCCTTGCCTGACGACGTGAAGCTGGTCGACGCGCCTTTCTGGTCAGCGCAACAAGCGAGTTTTCTCAAGGAAGAACTGCGCGACGACGCCGAATGGGCGATTGCGGTGGATGAGCTGAATCAGCGCCTGCATCAAGCGAACTGAGCCAGCCTCAATGCGGGCTGTCGGACTGTTCCAGGCGCAACAGCGCCTCCCAGGCAGCCCTGCACTCCTGCGCCTCATCACGACTGGCGAACGCCGTGCCACGCTGCTCACCGTTGAGCAACACCACCCAGCAAGCCTTCTGACCCAGCGCACGCAGGGTTGGAGGTACGCCACTGCCAATCATCACGGCGACATCGACTTTGTTTTGCATGGAGCTTCTCCGCAGCATTAGTTAGCTGGCTAACAATGTTGGCCATGCTACGGTTTTCCTCCAGTTGGAAAAAGCTATCCCCGGAATAGCTCCATTGCATAAACGGCAATAATCCCTAACGCTCACCTTTAGCCGCCTCGGGTTTATAGCCCAGGCGCAGCCCGCCCCAGTGCCGGCCCTTGACCATGATCGGCACCGACAGGTCGTGCATCAGTTCCCCGGTGTCGCGGGTATAGGTTTGCAGCAGAACCGTCTGTTGGTGGCTGCCACAGCGGATCCCGGTACGGTCTTCGAACTTGCGTTTGGTGCGGTTCTGCACGGCATCCACCTGCGCATCGCCGGTCAATGCCTGGGAAAACGCCTTGTTATGCGTCGGCACGTAGCCCTGGGGCGTGCAGGCGATGGCGAACACCAACCCTTCATGCCGTGGCAACAGGGCCTCCTGGATGGCCGGCAACACCTGGTCGGTGTAGCCGTCAAACCGGGTGTGGTATTTGCTCGGGCTGGTGTTGGCAATCGGCGTGTAGCTGCGATCGAACAGGTCATCCTGGCTGATGCGGTTCTGCTGCACATCGGCTTCGAATTGCGCGGCAATGCGACTCGCGCCCTCACGGGCCAGGTCATAGATGCGCTGGTGATAGTCATCCAGACCGACTTCTGCCAGGCGCTCGCTGATGGTTTCGGCCTAGCCTTCCATCTGCACGGCGGCGTCGGCGAGCTGGCGGGTTTGCTGGTCGCTGACGGACAAGTCACTGCGCATCTGCTCCACGGCATGGAACAGGCTGTCGAGCTGGGTGCGATTGGTATCGGTGCCCTGGGCGATTTCATTGACCTGGCCTTCCACGTCCGCGGCCAGGGTGGCGATACTGTGCAGTTGCTCGCCAGCATGCTCCACCTGCTCGACGCCGGTGTGCAGGTCGGCCGAGAGCTGGCGAATCTGCTCCACGACCTGGGCGGTACGTTGCTGAATGTCCGCCACCATGACCCCGACTTCATCGGTGGCCGTGGCGGTACGGCCCGCCAACCCACGCACTTCATCCGCGACCACGGCAAATCCGCGCCCATGTTCACCGGCCCGCGCCGCTTCAATGGCCGCGTTGAGCGCCAACAGGTTGGTCTGGCTGGCGATGGACTGGATCACCAGGGTCACTCGCTGGATTTCCTCACTGCGCTGGCTCAAGGCTTCGATCAGTTCACGGCTGGCATTGGCGCGCTGGCTGAGCTGGTGCATGCGGGTGATGGATTGGGCCAGCACTTCGCGGCCTTCGATGCTGCGCCGATGGGCCTGGCTGGCGGCTTGCAGCGCCTCACGACTGAGTTGGGAGGTGATCTTTTCGGTGCCGATCATCACTTCGGCACTGCTGACAATCTGCTTGGCGGCGCTCAGCTGCGACTGCAGCCGAGCGGCCAGTTGCTTGACCGAATAGGCCACGCCGGCTGCGGACAAGGCGTTATGGCTGGTGGTATACGACAGGTCGCGAGTCAACTCGCCGATGGCATCGACGGCGTCGGAAGATGCAAGGACAGGTGTGCGACTTTTCAGCAACGGCAGCCAGATCACCAGCAAGGCCAGTGGCAGGCAGAGGTAGAGTGGCAGGCTGGCAAACGCCAGGCCCAGCAAGACCAACACCAGGGCGGCGCTCTGCAGAAGCTGCGTCAACCAGCCGGGCAACCCGCGCACCACCGATTGCGGTGGCACTGCTGTGCCCCTCAGAGATCCGTCTCCAGCCATCTTCGTTACCCCACTGCTTGTCGTTATTGTCACTGCATTAAACGCCACTATCGGGCCATTATCCATGGGCCTTTAGTGGGGTAGCTTGCAGCAGATCAATAGACGGGGTGTAACGGGGCTTTCCCTGGGGAACCGCATGGCAGTCCCCCAGCTTCATCGCATCAGGCTTGGCGCTGGTGCTTGTCGATCTGCTCGTGGCGCTCTTGCGCTTCGATGCAGTACTTGGTGGTGGGGCTGATCAGCAGGCGCTTGAGGCCGATAGGCTCGCCGCTGTCATCGCACCAGCCAAAGGAATCTTCCTTGATGCGCTCCAGGGCGCGCTCAAGCTGCGGCAGCATGCGCTGGTCGCGGTCGATGGCATTCACCAGCCAGGTGCGCTCTTCTTCCACCGAAGCGGCGTCAGCCGGGTCGGCCGGGGTGTCCAGGCTTTCAATGGCGATGCGGTTCTGTTCAATGCGCTCGTGGTGTTCCACTTTCATGTCTTGCAGCAACTGCTCGAAAAAAGCGTGCTGTTCGGCATTCATGTAGTCATCCGCCGGCATGGCCAGCAACTTTTCCTTTGTCATTGATTTCTCTATAAAAAATACGTGCATTAAGGCGAATAAGGGAGCGTTCCGGAAGGCCTGTGCAGGTCTCGGAAAGGCGCCGTCCATTTCAAGCGCCACCCGGCACTCAATTTACGAGGGGCGGCAGTCTAAGGCCGACTTGAGGGCTCAGCAACTGAAATGACAGGCATTTTTCCCAGATAACCCCCAAAAGCACCAGGACGGGCTCGGCGAATGGTCATCGGAGTGCGTTTATAGCAAGAAATTCAGTGTTGTGGAGCTATATAGGAGACAAACGGTTAAATATGCCCGCGCGGCTCGCGCACGCGCGCTGAGCTGAACAGTTTGCGCGGCGGGCGGGCAGCAACGGGATACCCCCTTGGGCAAGACCGGTACCGATATAGATAGAGGCTCTGATATTCGGCTTATGAAAAGGACGCCTCATGCCCCTCAATCCGTTCAACCCCCACGCGTTGCCCACGCAAGCGCTACATGCTCAGTTCGCCTCACGCCCGCGCCTGGATACCGTGGCCCGCCAATTGCTCACCGACCTGATCAAGAAACGTTACCCCACACTGGAAATCGACCTGTCCCGTACCCAACTGGCCACACCCGCCCCCACGCCAGGCTGGACACTGTCCCCCTTCATGCCGCGTGTGCTCGACTTCCTCGCCACAGGTACAGAGATCGACCTGAGCGACCAACACTCCCTGCCCTGCTTCCTCACGGACCAACCGCCCACCCGCCTCCGCCCGCCGGGCAACACTGCACCTGCCCTCGATATGAGCGTCATCGAGGAGGTCATCCACACGCTGGCATTGACCTTGCCGACGGCATTGCAAAATGCCCTGGCCACTTACTGGGGCGAAACGGGCGACGGCGGCGTCACACGCTGGCGCTGGTTCAGCAACTGGTTGGCGGACAACCTCCGCGTCACGGGCATCAGCCAACCCGACTTGGAGGCGCCCGAGCGCGACATGCTCGAACAGCTCATCCAGTGTCCCGACCGGGATGAGCGCATCCGTCGATACGCTGCCGACGCCGTGCATGGGTATTGCCCGCAGGCGACGCTCAAGACGCACCAACAGACACTGAACCTCTTGAGCCCAGTGCTGCTGTTGGCGCAAAAAAATCGTGTCCTGCTGTGCCAGCCTGGCGGCAACTGTGAACGTTTTTCTTCAGTCGACGCCTGCCTCCAGGCCTGGGGCCGGCGCATTGCGCAGCCCTACGTGGTGGAGCAGGTGACCCTGCGGCGATGGCAGCCGGACGGCAACCTGTTCGACGCCCAGGCCGCGCTGTTGCTCAATCAGCAAGTACAAGACCTGGGCGCGATCATCCTGCCCGCCCGCCAGACACTCGATTCGCTACGCGCCCTGTGCCTGGCGATCGGCGAACCGTTGCCCATCGCCCCTGAAGCTCCGGCGCCACAGGTGCTCGCCAACCTGCGCCGCCAAATACCTGCGTGGCTGCAGCGAGCCCCGGCGAGAGACCAGATGCGCTACGCCAGCTACAGCCTGGCGCTTGCCAGCGCGAAAAAAAGCAGCCATGGCAAAACCTTCCTCAGCGATATCCCCGACATACGTACCTTCGCCATCCAGGCCCTGCTGCAACAGCTCAAGCGTGACGAGATCACCTTCGACAAGATCCCCCCCGACCAGTCGAAAGCCGCGCACTTTCACCCCGACGACCTGCAACTGACCTTCAGCGTGGCCGTTGGATACCCCGGCGGCGCCGGCTTTGTGGAGCCCGTTCATATGAGCCTCACAGACCTTGCAATCAACAACTTGCTGGGGCAGCCGCGCGGGCAACTCAGCGTGCAACATCGCCGCTCGTTACCCCTGCCAACCTGGTTGACGCCGGACTACATCAAGGGTCGCAACGGCTTGATCGAACAGGTCGATATCGGCAAGCACTACCCCGAACTGCTCGACACCCAATTGCTCGGTGACAGCGACCAGGCACGCCAACGCATCGTGCGCTTTGCCCAGCAAACCGCCGTGCAACTGCCCTTGCAAGCCCTGGAGCTGAGCCTGAAAAACCAGAACGGAATGACCGCCCTCGGCGCCCGCTACGTGACCGCTCTGATGGGTGAACGGGCCGAGGACCGTGTAGTAGAAGGGCAAACCATCGTGATTCGCCATTTGTCCCTGCTGCGTAAACCCCAAGCGGCACCGGATGCCGTTACCAATATGTACATCATCGAATCAGAGGGTGTGCTGACCGGGCCACACATCCTGTACCGACCGTTGTATGCCGAGGCCCTTCACGCGTTCGCCAGCCGCGAGGACTTGCTGCAGGCGATTGCCACACCCGGCGAGCTACACGACAGCGTATTGACCTGGTTGTCTGACGGCGCAAGGCCGATCTATGACAACGGTGGATTCATGCAACCGCATTACCCGCGATTTGGCATGGGCGACGAGTTCAGCGTGCCTGAAGTGCCCAAGCCCGCCACCCTGGCGACGGATGGCAGTAATGAAGAGTTACGCCAATGCGTGTCCAACGGCCAATTGATGCAGTTTCTGTATGGCAGCAACGCCCGCGCGCTGGTCAACCAGGCGGATCGCGCCTCGGTTTCCAATCATGAAAGTCGCTGGGGCCAACTGCTGGAAGGCGCCGGCCTGCTGTTCAATACGTTGCTGCTGCCCCTGGCCAAAGGGCCGCTGATGCTCACGGGCTGGCTATTTAGCCTGATGGCTAGCGCAAGCCACGACATCCCGGCCCTCAACAGCGATGATCCGGTCACCCGGGAATTGGCCTTGGTCGACCTGCTGCTGAACGTCGGCATGCTGATACACCAACTGCCGGCCATGAAGACCACGCCCACGGTGCCGCTCGCCGATGAGGTGCGACAACACACCGTGCGCTCGTCGATGCCCGCACGCGTACCTGAACAATGGCCACAGCCACCCGAACCGGCGATGCATTCAGGGCCGGTATTGTTGCAGACCGACGCTCAATACAGTCAGGTCGACTTCCGCTTCTCCAGCGCTCGCCAGCAGCTGACCGCCGAGCAGCGCACCCAACTGGCGACGTTCAGGACGCACAAGCCAGACCCGATGCCCAGGCCCGAGATGGATGGGCCATGCAAAGGTCTGTATTCGCACTTGCGAGACTGGTACGCCCTGGTGGACGACCACTGGTACTCCGTGAACGTGACCCCCGACGCGAGCGTGGTGATTGTCGACCCTCTGAACCGCACCCGGCTGGGGCCATTGCTGAAAACCGATGGCTTGGGCAACTGGTCGCTGGATTTGCGTCTGCGCCTGCGTGGCGGCATGCCGAACAAGCGCATTGCCGCCAAAGAAAAACATGACGCCGATCGCAAAAAGCAGCTTGCCGATGAGTACGACCAATTTTTAAAAGCACAACAAGCCCACCAGAAAAAGGCCGACGATGCAGAAATGCTGATGCACCTTGCCGCCACTCATCCGAAGTACTCCGACGCAGCCAAGGCCAGCACCCGCCGGGCATTCGACAGCGCCCTGAACAGTCAGAGCGCAACCTATCGGAAAATCCTCGACAGTCGCCAGGAGCGTAGCCAACTGCGCATTCCATTGTCGGTCGAGATACAGGCCGCGCTACTGGAAAACACAGTCAACAACGCACGCAAGTCGGTGGTCATCGCCGATATGGATCGCCAGGCGCTGCATGCCCTGAACCGAAAGTTCATCGCCAACGCCTACGAGCGAATGCCCGTCATTCGGGCCGACTTGTCTGGATACATGCAGTTTCTCAAAGACTTGAGCGAGGTCAACCAGCGACAGATCAACGCCCTGGAGCTCAAGGACCAGGCCCTGCAGGAGCTGTTCGATCTTGGCCAGGCCGGCCTTGAACGTTATAACCGCCTGACCCAGAACCGCCCGGCCGAACTGGGTTCAATCGCGGTCAAATACTCGCAACTCAATAACCTCAAATACCTGAGCATCAAGACCTGGGGTCACAGCAGCACCGGGGAATTGGCCTCCCTGCTTGACCCGCTCTCCTCTCAGATACGTACCCACGGCGAACTGCACACCCTTGCGCTCGCCCCCGAGGACCGCCTGAATGTGCTGGACAGTCTCTTCCAGCATTACGGCCAGGCGGTGGATGCCCTGCAAGGCATGGCAATGGTGCACGCCGACAACCTGGACATGGTGTACTTTGCGCGGGTCCAACAACTGGTGGAGGAGCTTTACCGCGATGTCGTGCAACAGTTGGCCATTGAGGTCAAACCTGAAACCGCACCGGCCAGGCGTCCTCCCAAGCGGCCTCTGCAGGCCGAGGGCAAACCCCAGAAAAAAGTCATCAAGACCCGCAAGCATGGCGTGTTGATCGGTGACCTGAAGCCAGCCGGCACCACCTTGCCCATCGACGTGGTAGAGGTACGTGCCGAGCAGGATGATCAGTTGCTCGGCAGTTACTCGCTGCGCGACAACCAATGGGACGAAATCCGCGAAGTACGCCCCGCTGCGCCCGCGTTGCCACCTGGGACACGCGCACTGAACCTGGTCAAGGGCGATGCGCGCAAGTCTGTACGGGAACTTGCCTCGATCATCACGCGCGAGGAAGGCTACGCGCAGATGTCCAGGTTCCCCATCGAAATCCAGGAAAGCCTGCACAAGGCGGCCGATCGCTTTACGGAACTGGCCGACGAACTGGCTCGCGCCCTCCAGGCCCTGCCCGAGGGCTCAAGAGTGCCGGCAGACCAGACGCTGCTGCACGATATGCAAGCGGCAGCCACAACATTGAGGACCAAGGGACGGGAACTGCGCATTCAACGAACACTTGAGCTGCCACCGACCGACAGCCATCTTGTGTATTTGCTGGAACAGCAACGCGTGCAACTGGCCAGACTCGGCTCACGGGTGCCGATGCGTGGCGAACGGCGTGATTTCATCCAGGAATATGCAATCAACGACACGCGGGGGTTTCCACTGTGGTATGCCCACTTTCACTACCCCGCCGCCAATACGCCGAAGCACCATTTCAGCGTGGCACACCTGAAAACCAGGGCACAACGCACAGACAGCTACTACTCGCTGCTGGCTAAAACCCAGAGCCCGCAAAGCGTTGTGGATGTGCATCGCGGGGCAATCAGCCGGGAGTTGGCCGAGCGCCACTTCCTGCCACTGGCGCCCTGAATGCCAGAGGGGGACATGACGTCCCCCTCATCGAGTCGTTATCGCGCTTCAGCGTTTGAGTTTGCGCTTGTTGCGATACTGGTCGATGACGACCGCCACCACGATGATCAAGCCCTTGATGATGTCCTGGATGTACGCATCCACCCCGACAAAGGTAAACCCGCTGGCCATCACCCCGAGGATCAGCGCGCCGATCACCGTGCCGGTAATGCGCCCTACCCCGCCTGCCAGGCTGGTACCGCCGATCACCGCGGCGGCAATCGCATCCAGCTCATAGGACATGCCCATGCCGGCCTGGCCGGTGGCCGCGCGTGCCGAGGCGACCACGCCCGCCAGGCCCGCGAGCAAGCCGGCGATGCTGTAGACGATGATCAGGTGGCGCTTGACGTTGATGCCCGAGGTGCGCGCCGCCTGCATGTTGCCGCCGATGGCGTAGGTGTACTTGCCGTACTTGGTGTAGCGCAGGGCGATGTGGAAGATCACCGCCACCACCAGGAAGATGATCACCGGCATCGCGCCGTGGCCGATAGCCGTGTAGGAGTCCGAGAGCATGCTCACCGGCTGGCCTTCGGTGTAGTAACGCGCCAGGCCGCGGGCCGAGACCATCATGCCCAGCGTCGCAATGAACGGCGGGATGCCAGTGACGGCGATGATGCTGCCATTGATCGCGCCCGCCAACAGCCCCACGCCAAGCCCCATCGCCACCGGAATCCACACCGGCAAGTCGGTCAGGCTCGGGAACACTGCCCGGGAAAAGTCGGAGGTTTGCGCCAAACTGGCGGCGATCATCGCCGAAAGCGCCAGCACCGAGCCGGAAGAAAGGTCGATACCGGTGGTAATGATCACCTGGGTCACACCGATGGCCAGCAAACCAATGATCGACACCTGCAAGATCATCAGCACCAGGCGCTGGGAGTTCATCAGGAAGCTCTGGTCACGCACGATCCAGCCAAACAATTCAAACACCAGGCCGATACCGATCAGCACCAGGAAGATGCTCAGCTCGGTGGGCATGCGTCGACGACTCTTGGTTGGCACCGTCGCAGGTTTGTTATCCGTTATTGCGTTCATAGCCCATCACCTTTTTATTCTGTACGTCAGTGGACTGCGGTCATCCCGGAGGCCAACTGCATGACTTTTTCCTGGGTCGCATCGCTGCGGTCCAAGGTGCCCATCAATTCGCCTTCGTGCATCACCATGACCCGGTCGCTCATGCCCAGTACTTCGGGCAACTCGGAAGAAATCATGATCACCGCCATGCCTTCGCTGGCCAGGAACGAGATCAAGCGATAGATCTCGGCCTTGGCGCCCACGTCGATGCCCCGCGTGGGTTCATCGAGGATCAGCAGGCGCGGGTTGGTCATCAGCCAGCGTGCGAGCAAGGCCTTCTGCTGGTTGCCGCCGGACAAGGTGTCGATGCATTGCTCAAGGGACGGGGTTTTCACCCGCAGCTTCTTGCACATGTCTTCGCACAGCACACGCAGGGCCTTCTGCTGGATAAAGCCGTTGCCCGAGTAATGCGGCAGCACCGCCATTTCCATGTTTTCCAGGACCGACAGGCACGGGAACAGACCACTGAGCTTGCGGTCCTCGGTGAGCAGGGCAAACCCTTTCTCGATGGCCATGTGCGGGTCGCTGATGCGCACCGCTTTACCGTCCAGTTCAATCTGCCCGCCGTCGCTTGGGGTGATGCCGAAAAGGGTTTCCGCCACGTTGGTGCGGCCCGAGCCCATCAGCCCGGCGATGCCGAGGATCTCGCCGGCATGCAGGTCGAAAGAGACATCCTTGAACACACCGTCCAGGCGCAGGTCGCGGACCGACAGCAGCAGGTCACCGATGGGCGTCTCGCGCACCGGGAACAACTGGCTCAGTTCTCGGCCGACCATCATCGAGATCAGGCTGTCGCTGTTCATGCTGTCGGCGCGTTGCAGGCCGATATAGTGACCGTCGCGGAACACCGCCACTTCATCGGCGATGGCGAACACTTCGTTCATTTTATGCGTGATGTAGACGATGCCTTTGCCCTGGGACTTGAGGTCGGCAATGATCGAAAACAGGTGGGCCACTTCCTTCTCGGTAATGGCCGACGTCGGTTCATCCATGATCAGGATGTCGGAGTCATAGGACACGGCCTTGGCAATCTCGACCATCTGCCGCTCGGCGATGCTCAGGTTGCCCACGTGCTCCTCGGGGTCCAGGTTGATGCGCAGGCGCGCCAGCAATTCTGCCGTGCAGCGGTGCATTTCGCGGTGGTTGACCATGTGCAGGCTGTTGAGCTGCTCACGACCGATCCAGATGTTCTCGGCGATGCTCATATGGGGCATCAGGTTGAGTTCCTGGTGGATCATCGCGATCCCGGCCTTCTGGGCCGCCAGGGGCGTTTCAAACACGATCGGCTTGCCGCGCAGGCGAATTTCCCCGGCGTCAGGCTGGTAGATGCCGGCGATGATTTTCATCAGCGTCGATTTGCCCGCACCGTTCTCGCCCATCAGCGCCAGCACCGTGCCGGGGCGCACCCGCAGTTGCACGTCGGCCAGGGCCACGACGCCAGGAAAGCCTTTGCTGATGTTGACGATTTCCAGCAGGTACGGTTCGTCCAGCGGCAGCGGCTGGGTACCGGTGGGCTGCGAGACAGCGGCGTGAGCGAGCATAGGGAGGTACTCCATCGGCAGAGCGGGCACGACCGCCCTGCCGGCTTATTGTTGTTATGTAAGGGCTACTTGAAGTCTTTGACGTTGTCCGGGGTGATCAGTTGGAACGGGATCACCACGTTCTGCTCGATGGGCTCGTTCTTGGCCATCTTGCGCGCCGTTTCCACCGACTTGTCCGCCTGGCCCTTGGCATCCTGGAAGGCCGACACGGTCATGTCGCCCTTGGTGATCGCGTTCAGGCCGTCCGGCGTGCCGTCGACACCGGCGATCAATACGCCCTTCTTACCCGCCGACTTCAAGGCCATGGCGGCACCGATCGCCATCTCATCGTTATTCGACAGCACCGCCTGGAAGTCGCGGCCCTGGGTCAGCCAGTCGTTGACCAGGGTCATGCCCTTGTCACGCAGCCAGATCCCGGTCTGTTCCTGTTCGACCTTGATGCCCGGGTATTTGGCCAGGACTTCCTTCACGCCCTTGGTACGGTTGGTGGTGGAGTTGTTCGCCAGGTCACCCAGCAGGATCACAATGTTGCCCTTGCCGCCGAGCTTTTCGGCGATGTACTGCATCTGCAGCTTGCCGGCCTCGACATCGTCGGAGGTCACCGCCGCTACGCCTGAGGCCAATGTCGGGCTATCAGGGCGGCGGTTGACGAACACCAGCGGGATTTTCGCCGCCGTGGCGGCCTTGATGATGTTGCCGGTCGAAGCCGTGTCCACCGGGTTGACGATGATGGCGTCGACTTTCTGGCTGATAAAGTTCTCGACCTGGCTCAACTGCTTCACCACATCGGCGCGGGCGTCTTCGAACTGCAGCTGCACGCCATCGCCCTTGGGATAGGACTTGGCTTGCTTGTCCATGTCTTCGCGCAGGTAGGTGAGGAAGGTGTCATCGAAGGCGGACATGCTCACGCCTATCTTGAGATCGGCAGCCGCGGCAACACCGCTGGCGAGCAGCATGGACAAGGCCAGCGCGGTAAAACGGATCGGGGTCTTCATGAACGGTCTGTCTCCACTTTCTTGTTGGTTTTTTGGACGTTGCGTTTATCAGCGCTCAGCAGGCAGCCGGACCACCGGTGCGCCTGGAATGCAGCAGACCAGCGCGCCTTTGTTTTCGACGCACAGCACATTGAGGAAAGAGAAGTAGAACGGCCGGGCGCGGGGCAGACCGCGTGGCGTGTGGGCAGGGCGTAAAACTCGCAGTACAGCGTTGAAGATTTTCATCTGACGGTACCTGGTTGTTTTTGATCTTGTTTTTGTTGAGTCGTGCGGATCGGGTCCGAACGTACTTTATGCAACCTGGAAAAGACTTTATTGGAAAATAATTTCCATATCAACCTGTTTTAGAATTTTATTCTATTTTTGTTGAAACCACCTGCTGGCGCTCGGCGCTCAGGCGTGCGGCGTCCAATATACGGGTGGTTTCCAGCGCGTCATAGGCGTCCACCGGCAACGGCCCCTGCCCTTGCACCGCCGACTGCAACTGTCGATAGAACTGCGTCCAACAGCCCTTCTCCGACGGCACGCGCTCGCGCTCCGAGCCCTGTTCGAACCAGCCCCAGCGTCGGTGTTCCTCGGCGCCCCAATGCTCGCCTTCGGTCTTGGGCGACTTGCCAGCCATCAAGGCTTCTTCCTGGCCGTCCAGGCCTTCGACTGTGTAGCAGCCCGACGTACCACTGACGCGAAAACGCGGCGCCTGGCTGTTCTGCAAGGCATTGCCCCACAGATGAGAGATCACCCCGCTGGCATGGCTCAGGGAGACAAAGAAGCCGTGGTCCACCGTGGGGTGTTCGGCGGTGTAGTGCAGTTGGGCGAATACACGATCTACCGGGCCGAACAGTTGCAGGGCCTGATCGACCAAATGGCTGCCCAGGTCACGCAGCCAGCCGCCACCGCTGGCGTTGCCGACGGCTTGCGGGCTGTAGCGTTCCACGCGCGATTCGAAACGGGTGATGCGACCGAGGGCGCCAGCGTCGATGAGCTTGCGCAGGGTCAGGTAGTCCGAGTCCCAGCGCCGGTTCTGGTAGACGCTGAGCAGTGAGCCCTGGCGTTCAGCCGCGGTGATCAGCGCCTGGGCCTGTTCGGCGTTGGCGGCGAAGGGTTTGTCACTGACCACCGTGACGCCGTGTTCGATGGCTTCCAGCACCAGCGCCGGGCGGCCTTTGAGGGTGGTGGAGATGACCAGCGCGTCGACACCGGCTTCGACGATCTGGCCGATGGAGTCGAAGGCCTTGAGGCCGGGATGATCAGTCGCCAATTGCTGGCGGCGTTCCGGTGAGCGGGTGACCACGCCGACAAAGGTGGCGCCTGGCAGGGTTGCAATCAGCGGCGCATGAAAGAAGCGCCCTCCGTGGCCGTAGCCAACCAATCCGATTCGCATGAGTAGATACCTTCTTGAACTGGAAACCGGATCAACTGTGGGAGCTGGCTTGCCTGCGAAGGCGGTGTGTCAGGCGCTACATTTTTAACCGAAAGACCGCTATCGCAGGCAAGCCAGCTCCCACCTATTTGACCGAGTTTCCTCATTGGTTTAGCCGTAGAAGTGCGGGCGATCCGGCAGGCACACCTTCACAATCTGCTCACTGGTCTGCGCCTCGATACACGCATCCGCCGCCACCGCCGCGGCAAATCCATCCCACGCCGACGGCCCACCGACCTGGCCCGCAAGCACGCTGTCGATAAACGCCTGCAACTCCACGTCATAGGCACCGATAAACCGATCCTTCCAGTCCATAAGAATCGCATTGGACAGCTTCGCCCCGCTGCGCAGTTGTACCTGGGACGGCTCCGGCAGCTTGGCGATACCGGTCTCCCCCACCACTTCGCACTGGATGTCGTAGCCGTATTGGCAGTTCACAAACACTTCCACATCGATGCGCGTGCCCTTGGCGGTTTCCAGCAGCACGATCTGCGGGTCGCGCAGGTGAGCCAGGGCCTTGCTGGATTTGCGCGGGAACACCACTTGTACCGACACGTAGTCATCGTTGAGCAGCCAACGCAACACATCCAGCTCGTGGATCAAGGTGTCGGTGATCGCCATGTCGGTCTTGTAGTGCTCGCCCACCGTGGGGTTGCGGTGCGCGCAGTGCAGCATCAACGGCTCGCCGATCTGGCCGCTGTCGATCACGGCCTTGAGGGCGCGATAACCTTCGTCGTACGGGCGCATGAAGCCGACCTGCACCAGGCGCTTGCCGTAGGCCACTTCGGCGTCGACGATCTTGCGGCAACCCTCGGCCGTGACCGCCAGGGGCTTTTCGCAGAACACCGGTTTGCCGGCGGCGATGGCGGCGAGCACGAACGCTTCGTGACTCGGGCCCCAAGAGGTCACCAGGATCGCTTCCACCTGCGGTGAGTTGATCAACGCATGGCCGTCCGCATACACCTCGGCGTCCAGCTTCAAATCTGCGACAACCTTGGCAGCTTGTTCAAGGTTGATGTCGGTCACCGCCACCACCTGGCTGTTGAGCAACGTCTGGCTGCAACGACGGATATGGTCCCGGCCGATAGCGCCTGTACCGATCACACCTAGCTTCAAAGACATACAAAACTCCTCTTGTTATTAGTACTGCCGGGCCTTGGCCAGGTGTTCATTGAGTTTTTTCGCAGCGGCATTGGTGCGCTCGCTGGTGGACACCTGCGCCACGCCTACCCGCCACCACGACAGGTAGCCGTGGATCATGGTCTTGGGCAGCACCTTGATATCAATCAGCGTCGAAACCGTTTGGGTACGCGCATCCGCCAGCGCCGCCTCGAGTTGCTCCACGGTGCCGACCTTGTAGGTCTTGCAGCCATAGGCGGCCGCGCTCATGGCGAAATCCACCGGCACCAACCCGCCATCGAGCTTGCCGCTCTCGGGGTTGCGGAAGCGGAACTCGGTGCCGAAGCTGTCCATGCCATTGCCGATCTGCAGGTTGTTGATGCAGCCGAAGGCCATGTTGTCGAGCAGCACCACGTTGATCTTGCGCCGCTCCTGGATCGAGGTGGCCAGCTCCGAGTGCAGCATCATGTAGGAGCCGTCACCGACCAGGGCGTAGACCTCCTTGGTCGGTTCAGCGAGTTTCACGCCCAGGGCGGCGTTGATCTCGTAGCCCATGCAGGAATAGCCGTATTCGACGTGGTAGGTGTTGACGCCCTTGCTGCGCCAGGCACGCTGCAGGTCGCCGGGCAGGCTGCCGGCGGCGGCGACGATGATGGCATCGTCGGCCAGGGTCTGATTCAGCACGCCCAGCACCCGGCTCTGGGTCAGGCACGAGCCGGTCAACTCGATGAATTCACGCAGTACCGCACGGTCCAGGCGGTCGTCGACCTCGGGCACAAACCCGTCGCCGGCATATTCCACGTGGTGCACGCGGTCCACTTCGGCGTCCAACTGCGCCTTGGCCTCGGCGACCTGCCCGCCCCAGCCGGAGCGGTAATCGCCGAGGGCATCCGCCAATGCTTCGAGAGCGACCTGCGCATCGGCCAGCACTTGCACGCCGTCGAGCTTCAAGGCATCGCATGGGCTGATATTGAGGTTGAGGAACTTCACCTCAGGGTGCTTGAACAGCGACTTGGACGAGGTGGTGAAGTCGGTGTAGCGCGTGCCGACGCCAATGATCAGGTCGGCCTCGGGCGCCAGCAGGTTCGCTGCCAGGCAACCGGTTTCACCAATCCCACCGACGTTCAGCGGGTGGCTGGAGACCACGGCGCTCTTGCCCGCCTGGGTCTCGGCGAGGGGAATATCAAAGCGTTCGGCAAAGGCTTGCAGCGCGGCATTGGCGCCGGAGTACTTCACGCCGCCACCGCAGATGATCAGCGGCTTGCGCTTGCCCCGGAAGGCGGCCAACGCATCACCGATCATCGCGGTGGTCGCCGGGCGACGCTCGATACGGTGCACGCGCTTGTGCAGGAAATAATCCGGATAGTCCCAGGCCTCGGCCTGCACGTCCTGGGGCAATGCCAGGGTCACGGCGCCGGTCTCGGCCGGGTCGGTCAGCACGCGCATGGCGTGGATGGCGGCGGTCATCAACTGCTCGGGGCGGTTGATGCGGTCCCAGTACTTGCTGACCGAGCGGAAGGCATCGTTGGTGCTGATGCTCAAGTCATGGAACTGCTCGATCTGTTGCAGCACCGGGTCGGGTTGGCGACTGGCGTAGACATCGCCGGGCAACAGCAGCAACGGGATACGGTTGGCCGTGGCCGTCGCCGCAGCAGTCAGCATGTTGGCGGCGCCAGGGCCCACGGAGGCAGTGCACGCGTAGATCTTGCGGCGCAGGTGCTGCTTGGCGAAACCGATCGCCGCGTGGGCCATGCCCTGCTCGTTGCGACCCTGGTGCACCACCAGGTCACCGCTGTCCTGCTCAAGGGCCTGGCCCAGGCCCAGCACATTGCCGTGACCGAAAATCGTGAACACCCCGGCGACAAACTTGCTCTGCACGCCATCGACTTCGATGTATTGGTTATCCAGGAACTTCACCAGGGCCTGGGCCATGGTCAATCGTGTTGTGGTCATGTTCGCACCTTGAATGAATGCAAATCTGTCGATCAATAGCGATCACCTGTGGGAGCGGGCTTGCTCGCGAAGACGGTGTGTCAGTCACTTGATTCATTTACTGATCCACCGCCTTCGCGAGCAAGCCCGCTCCCACAGTTTGTCCGGTGTCAGGTCCGGGATTTCTGCAGGTGGGCAATGCTTGCGCCCAACGCCTGCTGGATGTCGGCCAGGCCGTGCACGCTCTCGGCAAACGGTTCGAACGACAGGTAGCCGCCGTAGCCGGTGCTAAGCAAGGTGTCGATCTGCGCCGCGTTGCCGAGGATGTCACCCTCGCCCACCAGCACGCGGTGGCCGTCGCGAATCGCGTTCAGCGGCGCCTCGGCATCTTCCACGCCGGAGATATGCACCAGGCCAGTCAGTTCCGGGAAGAACTCATGCTCGCTGGCCAGGTGATGGTGGAACGTGTCGTGCACCAGGCGGAACACATCCAGGCCGCCGATGGACTTGATCGCGTCCACCGCCACGCGCTTGCGGCGCAGGGCACATTCTTCAAAACCCAAGGGTTCGATGAAACCGAGAATCCCGTACTCGCGCAGGATCGGCGCCAATTCGCTCAAGGCCGTGCGCAACGCGGCCGCGCGCTGAGCTTCGCTGCGCGTGTCGCCCGGCTCATTGAACGGACACATCACCAGGCCCTGTGCACCGCATTCGCGGGCATAGGTCGCCAGTTTGATCGCCTGGGCCCGGCGCTCGTCGTTCCACATATCAAAGGGGTACAGCGCGTTGATCGACAACACGGTGATGCCCTGCACCGCGCACAGTTCGCGCACGCGGCTGGCCGGGGTACCGAATTCGATCTGCTTGTCGGCCAGGTCGTTGCGAATCTCGATCGCATCGCACTTGAGCGTTGCGGCCAACTGGATGAAATCCGGCAGGGAAAGATTGGGGGCAACCATGCGGTTAAGGGCGAAACGTAGAGGCGACTTCATTGTTGTTGTTCTCCGTCCAAACCGCTGATTAAAGGTCCAGCAGCCAGCTGTGCTGCGGGTCGTTGTGAAAATGCCAGGCGCGCTTGGGGCCGGCCATCACGTTGAGGTAGTAGGACTCGTAGCCATACGGCACGCTGACCGGGTGATACCCCTTGGGCACCACCACCAGGTCGCTGTTTTCCACGGCCATGGCCTGGTCGATGCTGCGGTCGTCGGTGTACACCCGCTGGAACACGAAGCCCTGGGGCGGGTTGATCTGGTGGTAGTAGGTCTCTTCAAGGAAGCTCTGGTGCGGCAGGTCGTCAGTGTCGTGCTTGTGCGGCGGGTAGCTCGACGAATGCCCGGACGGCGTGCGCACCTCCACCACCAGCAGCGAATGGGCGGGCTCGCTGTCGGGCAGGATGTCGCACACGTAGCGGGTGTTGGCGCCTTTGCCACGCACGCTGCGCTTGCAGTTTTCCGGGCGGATCAGGCGTGGCTCGTAGCCTTCTGCCCCAGGTGCAGCGCACACGGCGATCTGCACATCGCTCAAGGCGGTGACCTGGGCATCGGTGCCCGGTGGCAGGTAGGCGGCGAAGGGGGATTTTTCTTCAAACACCGATTGGCGATCCCCAAGGTTCTGCCAGTTGAAGCCTTCGCCCTCGATGTTCACCCGACCGCTGAGCAGCACCAGGCACAGCTCCTGATCACCGGCACTGACCGGCAGGGTCTCGCCCAGGCTCAGGCGATAGGCGGCAAAGCCCACGTACTCCAGGCGCCCGGCTTCCAGGGCAACCATGGTTTTTCCGCGTTTGCTGCTTTTGACCAACAAGCTCATTGTCCGGTCCTCTCATTCAGAAGCGCACGTAAGGTGTCGTAGCCTTTTTTCGCATAGATATAGCTGGGGGCCACGGCCGGGTCCTGCTCGGCCTCCACCACCAGCCAGCCTTTGTACTGGGCAGCCAACAGCACATCGAGCAATTCGGCGAAGTCGATATCACCGTCGCCGGGCACGGTGAAAGTGCCGTTGACGATGCAGTCGGGGAAGCTCCACATCTGGTTACGCGCCAGTTGCACCACCGGTTTGCGCACGTCCTTGAAATGCACGTGGCAGATACGCCCGATATGCTTGCGCAACACGTCGATCGGCTCGCCGCCGCCCATGTAGCAATGGCCGGAGTCGAACAGCAGGCCGACTTCAGGCCCAGTGCGTTGCATCAGTTGGTCGATGTCTTCCGGTGACTCGACGTAGGCGCCCATGTGGTGGTGATACGCCAGGCGCACGCCCTGGGACAGGGTGAAGCGCGCCAGTTCAGTAAGCTTGTCGGCGTAGTCCTGCCAGGCGTGTTCGCTGTGGAAACGCGGACGTTCGATCAGGCGAATGCGCGAGCCCTGGATCGAATCGGCCACTTCGCCGTAGACCAGCACCGTCGCGCCGTTCTGTTTGAGCAACGCGACATGGCCGGCGATGGCCTCGACTTCTTCGGCCACCGAGCGCCGGGCCAGGCGGCTGGAGTACCAGCCGGAGACCAGCGCCAGGTCGTAGGGGCGCAACACATCACCGACGCCCTTGGCGTCCTTGGGGAATTTGCCGTTGAGTTCGAAGCCTTCGTAGCCGATCTCCTTGCCTTCGCTCAGGGCGGTGCTCAGGGGCGTTTCACCGCCCAGGGCCGGCAGGTCGTCGTTGCTCCAGGAGATCGGGTTGATGCCAATTCGGATTGCGGGCATGGCTGCACCTTTTTGTTGTTGTCTGGTTTCATCTTCTGGCTGACACCACCCCCTGTAGGAGCCCGGCTTGCCGGCGATAGCGGTCTTGAAGGCCCCATCGCCGGCAAGCCGGGCTCCTACAGGGGGTGGTGTCAGTCTCTGGCGTGGCGCCAGGCGTTAATGAGCTGTTCGAAGGTGGCCTGGACTTGCTGGATCAGGGTCTCGTCATCGATCTCCCCCGCCATCCACGCGCGGCTTGGTTCCTGGAAGATCGTGCGGCCCACGGCAAAGCCCCGGCAGGTGGTGCTCAGGCGGGCTTGCTGGAAACCGTCGGCGAGAAATTCCGCCGAGGCATTCAGGCCCAACAACACCACGCCACGGCAGTACGGGTCGCGCTCCTGGATCAGTTCGTCGAGCTTCTTCCAGTCCTCGGCCGACTGCGCCTCGATCTTCCACCACGCCGGATAGATGCCCAGGTTGTAAAGGCGCTTGAGACTGCGATACAGCACGTCGGGATAAGTGGACGGGTGATCCTTGGGCGGGATGACTTCCAGCAGCAGTTCATGGCCGCTCACGATGGACGCCTCGTACACCGCCTTGAGCTGCGCCTCCTGCTCCAGGCGCAACAGCGGCTCGTCGTCAGGATGGAATTGCACCAGGCACTTGATGATTTGCTCCTGGGGCCAGGCAATCAGGTTGCTGCCCACCGAACGACCGTGTTCGAACGCCAGCGGTCGCGAGTTCTGCACCTCGACCGGGCGCGCGATCCACCAGCCGCGACCACTGGCGGCGTTGAGCGCGTCCTGGCCAAAACGCTGGTCGGCCAGCAGGCCGACATCGGCTTCTACGCCTTGCTCGGCGAGCTTTTTCTCGACGCGTTCGATGGCCTGGATAAACAGTTGCTTGGCATCGCTGATACGCGCCGGGTCCTGGCCGCCCTTCTGCGCCAGGTCCACCAGTTGCCAGCGGTGGTCGAAGGCAAATACGAACAGCTGCTTCCAGGCTTTGCGCGGCACCGTCACGCGGTGCAGGCGTTGCAGGGTCACGTCCTGGTCCGGGCGGGTAATCGGCACCGGGCTGTTGAACAGGTATTCCAGCTCCGCGGGCGTCGGCATGGCCGGTGCGCAGGCGTGGCGCGAAACGACCAGGCCGCCGCAGGCATTGGCCAACTGGCTGCAGCGTTCATCGCTGGCGTCATTGATCCAACCGCTGAGGAACCCCGACATGAATGCATCGCCGGCGCCCAGCACATTGAGCACTTCCACGCGCACACCAGGGTAGATCGCGCCGTCTTCCAGGTGTGCGGGGATGGCGCCGTGGATCACCGTGCAGCCCTGCGGGCCGAGCTTGACCACCAGGGTCGCCGGGGTCAGCTCACGCACGTTACGCAGCGCGGTGAGCAAATCTTCACTGCCACCGGCGATCAGGAATTCCTCTTCGGTACCGACGATCAGGTCGAAACGCGGCAGGATTTTCTGCACGTGCTGGCTGACATTCTGGTCGGCGACAAACCGGGTTTCGCCATCTGCCTTGCCTGCCAGGCCCCACAGCACCGGGCGGTAGTCGATATCCAGCACGCGCTTGACGTTGTGCTTGGCCGCGTAATCCAGCGCCTGGAGGCTGGCCTTGTACACGCCATCGGTGGAGAAATGCGTGCCGGTGATCAGCAGGGCCTTGCTGGAGGCGATAAAGGCCTCGTTGATGTCTTCGGCGCGCAGGGCCATGTCGGCGCAGTTTTCGCGGTAGAACACCAGCGGGAAGGTTTCGCGGTCCTTGAGACCGAGCAACACCAGGGCGGTGAGGCGTTCCGGGTCGACCTTGATGCCGCTGACGTCGCAGCCTTCACGGGCCAGGGATTCCATTAGGAAACGCCCCATGTGGTCGTCGCCCACCCGGCTCAACATCGCCGACCTGAGCCCGAGCCTCGCGGTGCCGAAGGCGATGTTGGCGGAGGATCCGCCCAGGTACTTGGCAAAGCTGGAAACGTCCTCAAGCCGTGCACCCACTTGCTGTGCATAGAGGTCGACGCCCAGGCGCCCGAGGCAAATCAGATCCAATTGACGCCCATTGGCAAAACGAGTCTGGCCCATGCTGGCTCCTGTTATTTTTATCAGCCTGCGTTGTGCCGCCGTGACGACGGCAAACGCTCTTGGTGGGAGCAGACTAGAACGTCCAGCGACACCAATCAATATTTATTCCAGATATTTTTTCATTGGAATATTTTTTCCATTAAGCTCGTACAGGGGCGCTCCCACCACAGTGCATCGTTTCAGCAGGCCACGCCGGCCGTGATGCCGAGGTATTTTTTTGCGCCTACCCTGTAGACTTGCGCCACCCATCAGCGCAACAGACAAAAAACGCCAGAAGGATTGCCCATGTCCCGCACCGATCCCGAGACCACCCTGGAAGACTCTATCGCCAGCCCTCCGATCAATGCCGAGCGCCTGTTGCAGCTGATCACCGACGAATACGAGAGCCTGCCGCGCCAGCTCAAGCGCATCGCCAGCTACATGAGCCAGCAGAGCGACCGGATCATGGTCGACCGCATCAGTGACATCGCCCGCGAGTGCGAAGTGCACCCGTCGGCCATCGTGCGCTTCTCCCAGCGCTTCGGTTTCAGTGGCTTCAGTGAAATGCAGGCGCTGTTTCGCGAGGCCTACACCCACAAGACCACACCGGTGCAGAACTACCAGCAGCGCATCCGCAGCATGATCGCCAACAAGTCGCAGAAGGCCAGTGGCGGTGACCTAGCGCGCGAGTGCGTGAATGCCACGCTGTCGGGTATCGAGCGCCTGGGGCTGGAGCTGGATGACACGGCCTTCGAAAAAGCCGTGGACCTGGTGGTCAACGCCGACAATATCTACGTAGTCGGCGTACGCCGCTCCTTTGCGGTGGCCGATTACCTGGTCTACAACCTGCAGCACACCAACAAGCGCATCCACTTGGTCTCGGGCCTGGGCGGCAGCTACCGCGAGCAGATGCGCAGCGTGCGCGCCAATGACCTGGTGATTGCGATCAGCTTTACGCCCTACGGCAAAGAGACCCAGCACTGCCTGCGCATTGCCCAGCATCATCAGGCCAAGACCCTGATCATCACCGACAGCAACCTGTCGCCCCTGGCCAAGCGGGCGAACGCGGTGCTGCTGGTAAATGAGGGGTCGTCGTTTGCCTTTCGTTCGTTGAGCGCCACGTTGTGTTTGTGCCAGGCGTTGTTTATTGCGGTGGCGTATCGGTTGGAGTTGAAGGTGGATGAGATTCACGAGCAGGTTGGGTTCGACGACTGAACCTGCTGTGGCACGCACCCTGTAGCTGGCTTACTGTAGTGAGCAGGCTTGCTGTGGTGAGCAAGCTTGCTGTGGTGAGCAGGCTTGCTGTGGTGAGCAGGCTTGCCCTGCGCTGGGCTGCGAAGCAGCCCCTTGGGTCAGCGGCGACCCCGTCGGAGGACAAACCCCACTCACCCCAGCAAGCCCGCTCACACATTTGTTCGTCAGCGTTTGGCTTTGAGGCCGCGCATCAGGTAGTACGCTGCCGGGAGCACGAAAAGGGACAGTAACGGCGCGGTGAGCATGCCGCCGATCATCGGGGCGGCGATGCGGCTCATGACTTCGCTGCCGGTGCCGCCGTCCAGCAGGATCGGCAGCAGGCCGGCGAGGATGACGGCCACCGTCATGGCCTTGGGGCGCACGCGCATGACTGCGCCTTCGGTGATCGCGGCCAGCAAGTTGCCGTCGTTGCGCTCGGCCCAGGCGTTTTTCAGGTACAGCAGCATGATCACGCCGAACTCCGCCGACACACCGGCCAACGCGATAAACCCTACGCCCGTGGCCACCGACAAGTTGAAGCCCATCCCGTAAAGCAGCCACACACCGCCCGTCAACGCGAACGGCAAGGTCGCCAGGATCAGCAGCGCCTCATCCACCCGGCGAAACGTCAGGTACAACAGCACGAAGATGATCAGCAAGGTCGCCGGCACGACCAGTTTGAGGCGTTGATTGGCCCGTTCGAGGAACTCGAACTGCCCCGAATAACTGAGGCTCATGCCCGGTTGCAGCGGTACCTGCTGGTTGATCGCTGCACGCAGGTCGTTCACCACCGAGGCCAGGTCGCGGTCGCGCACGTCGATGTAGACCCAGCCGGAAGGCCGTGCGTTTTCGCTCTTGAGCATCGGCGGGCCGTCGCTCACCTTGACCCTGGCCAGCGTGCCCAGGGTGATCTGGCTGCCTGACGGCGTGTAGATGGGCAAGTTCGCCAAGGCCGTCACCGAGTCGCGCCATTCCTTCGGGTAACGCAGGCTGATCGGGAAGCGCGCCAGGCCTTCCACGGTTTCGCCGATGGTTTCCCCGCCGATGGCACCGGACACGATCGCCTGTACGTCGGTGATGTTCAATCCGTATTGCGCGGCCGCTGCCCGGTCGATATCCACGTCGATGTACCGCCCACCGGTCAAGCGCTCAGCCAAGGCTGAACTGACACCCGGCACGCCCTTGGCGACCTTTTCCACCGCCTGGGTCACCGCGTCGATCTGCATCAGGCTGGTGCCGGCGACCTTTACGCCGACCGGGCTTTTGACACCCGTGGCGAGCATGTCGATGCGGTTGCGGATCGGAGGAATCCAAATATTGGTCAGGCCCGGCACCTGCACCACGCGGTCAAGTTCCTTGACCAGCTTGTCCGGGGTCATGCCGGGGCGCCATTGCTCGCGGGGCTTGAATTGAATCGTGGTCTCGAACATCTCCAGCGGTGCCGGGTCGGTGGCCGTTTCGGCGCGACCGGCCTTGCCGAACACATGGGCGACTTCGGGCACCGTCTTGATCAGGCGGTCGGTGCGTTGCAGCAACTCCCCCGCCGTTTGCGTCGACAAGCCCGGCAGCGCCGACGGCATGTACAGCAGGTCGCCTTCGTCCAGCGGCGGCAGGAATTCCCCGCCCAGTTTCGAGATCGGCCACACCGCGCTCGCGACCACCACCAGCGCTACCAGCAACGTCATGCGCGGCCAACGCAACACGGCCTCCAGTGCCGGTTGGTAGAGCCTGATCAGGCCTCGATTGAGCGGGTTACGCTGCTCGTCGGGTATGCGCCCGCGAATCCAGTAGCCCATCAGCACCGGGATCAAGGTCACCGACAAGCCGGCGGCGGCCGCCATGGCGTAGGTCTTGGTGTAGGCCAGCGGGCCGAACAGTCGGCCTTCCTGGGCCTGCAGGGTAAACACCGGGATGAACGACAAGGTGATAATCAACAGGCAGAAAAACAGCGCCGGCCCGACCTCCACCGCCGCGTCGGTCATGACCTGCCAGTGGTCTTCACCCTTGAGCTCGCGGCCTGGATGAGCGTGATGCCAGGCTTCGATTTTCTTGTGGGCGTTTTCGATCATCACCACTGCTGCATCGACCATTGCGCCGATGGCAATCGCGATGCCGCCCAGGGACATGATATTGGCGTTGACGCCCTGAAAGCGCATGACGGTAAACGCGATCAACACCCCCACCGGCAGCGAGATGATCGCCACCAGCGATGAACGCAAGTGCCAGAGGAAAATCCCGCACACCAGCGCCACCATCAGGAACTCTTCCAGCAATTTATGGCTGAGGTTGTCCACGGCGCGGTCAATGAGTTTGCTGCGGTCGTAGGTGGTGACAATCTCCACGCCGGGCGGCAGGCTGCTTTTCAATTGCTCAAGCCGGGTCTTGACCGCGGCGATGGCTTCCCTTGCGTTCTTGCCACTGCGCAGGATCACCACGCCGCCGACCGCCTCGCCCTCACCGTCGAGTTCACTGGTGCCTCGGCGCAAGTCCGGACCCAGTTGAATGGTTGCCACATCGCCCAGCGTGACCGGCACATTGTTGGCGTCCAGCCGCAGGGGAATGCCACGAAAATCCTGCAACGACTTGAGGTAGCCGGAAGCCCGCACCATGTACTCGGATTCGCCCATGTTCAGCACCGAGCCGCCGGTTTCCTGGTTGGCCTTGCCGATGGCGTCCATCACTTGCGCCTGAGTAATGCCGCGATTGGCCAGGGCCAACGGGTCCAACTGCACCTGATACTGCTTGACCTGGCCGCCGATGGTCGCGACTTCCGCCACGTTGGGCAGGGTCTTGAGTTCGAACTTGAGGAACCAGTCCTGCAAGGCGCGCAACTGCGCCAGGTCGTGCTGGCCGCTGCGGTCCACCAACGCGTACTGGTAGATCCAGCCGACGCCGGTGGCGTCCGGGCCCAACGCCGGCTTGGCCGATGCCGGCAGCCGCGCCTGCAACTGGCTGAGGTATTCCAGCACCCGCGAGCGCGCCCAGTACAGGTCCGTGCCTTCGTCGAACAGCACATACACGTAGCTGTCGCCGAAGAACGAAAACCCACGCACCGTCTTGGCGCCCGGCACCGAGAGCATGGTCGTGGTCATCGGGTAGGTCACCTGGTTCTCCACAATCTGCGGCGCCTGGCCCGGATACGGCGTGCGGATGATCACCTGCACATCCGAGAGGTCCGGCAGTGCATCGACCGGCGTGTTCTGCACCGCCCACACCCCCCAGGCGGTGACAAACAGCGTGGCGAGCAAGACCAGGAAGCGGTTGGCCACCGACCAGCGAATCAACAGGGCGATCATGGCTGGGCTCCCGGTTGCATGCTCATTTCAGAAGGGCCGGAGGATGGCGCGGAAATGCCGCGCAGACTTGCTTCGGAATCCAGCAGGAATTGACCGGAGGCGACCACCTGCTGGCCTTCCTGCAGACCACTGCGGATGACAGTCTGGTCCTGGCTTTCGGCGCCGGCCTCCACTTCCACCGGACGGAAATGCCCGCCCTCCTCGGCCAGCATCACCACCACACGCTTGCCGGTGCGGATCAACGCTTCGCTGGGCACCTGCAATACAGATTGCGGACTGGTTTGCGCCAGACGCACCTGGGCGGTCATGCCTGCACGCAACATGCCGTCAGGGTTGGGCAGTTCAACGCGGACCTGAACGGTACGGCTGTCGGCGGCAATGGCCGGCAGGATCGCACTGAGCGTGCCCTTGAACGTCTGGCCCGGCATCCCCGCAAAGCGGCTTTCCACGGCCTGTCCCACCGCCAGTGTCCCGCTCTGGGCCTGCGGCACGGCGACCTGCAGCCACAGCCGGTCCAGGCCGTTGATCCGCGCCAGGGTCTGCCCCGCCGCAACCGTCATGCCTTCGCGTACCTCCAGGGACTGCACCACACCGCTCATTGGACTGGTGACGGTCACCACCGATTGCACACGCCCGCTTCGCTCCATTTGGGCGATCAACCCAGCAGGCATTCCGCTGAGGCGCAGGCGCTGACGAGCAGCCGCCAACAAGCTGGCATCGGCGCTACCGCGCAGGGCCAGGAACTCCTCCTGAGTCGCCGCCCATTCCGGTATCAACAGGTCGACCAAGGGCGCACCGGCCTTGAGCACATCGCCGGGTGCCCGGTCATAAACGCGCTCGACGAAACCATCCGCACGCGCCTGCACCACGGCAACATCACGGTCGTTGAAGGCAAGCATGCCGGACACCTCCAGCGTGGAGGCCAACACGCCACGGGTGACCGTCGCCAGGCGCACGCCGAGGTTCTGGGACACACGCGGGTCGATCTGCACGGCGGCATTGTCCGCAGCGCTGTCGGCATAGCGCGGCACCAACTGCATGTCCATGAAGGGCGACTTGCCGGGCTTGTCGAACTTCTGCTGCGGGTACATCGGGTCGTACCAGTACAGCGCCGGCTTTTCGGCCGTGGCCGCAACGTTCACCGGCGTGTGCGCCAGCCAATAACCGGCGCCAGCACCCGCGCCCAACAGCACCACCGCGAGTAGTCGATTAATCATGGCCGGGCTCTCCGTAGGCGAAATACAGCTGCGCGCCGACCAGGGCACGCTGCTCGATGGCATCGATCTGTTTGAAGCGGGCTTCGACCAGCTCACGCCGGGCGCTGACCACGTTGAGCAGGTCACTTTTGCCCGCCCGATAACCGGCCAGGCTCAGCGCGACTTTTTCTTCCGCCAGCGGCACCAGGCTGTCCTGGCTGCGCTGTACGGCGCGGTCCAGGCGCTGGTATTGCGCCAGGTCGTCATCCAGTTGCTGGGTATGCTCACGGACGGTCGCTTCGCGCTCGGCCTCCAGTTGATCCAGCTCGGCCTGCTTGGCGGCGATGCCGGGGTTTTGTCGGCGGCCGGGGAAGATCGGCAGGTCGAAACTCAACTGCAGACTGACCATGTCGCCGTACTCACGACCACGGTGCTGGTAGTCCACCTCCCAGCTCCAGTCCGAGGTCTTTTGCGCACGGGCTTCACGCAACCGCGCCTCGGCCTCGCGGGTGCGCGGCGCGAAGGCTTGCAGCTCGGGGTGTTGATGCAGGTTGTAATGGCCTTCAACAGGCCAGTTGGGTAACTGGCCGCTGGGCGCTTCACTCGCGGCCGGGCCGATCCAGCGCTTGAGCGCCGCGCGGGCCTGGGCGCGCTGCTGGGTCAGTTCGTCTTCGCGCCCGGCCAGGTCTGCCGCTTCCTGTTTGGGAATGACCGCATCCGAGGGCTGGCCGCGACCACCGGCCAACTGTGCGCGCACACTGTCCTGCAGCAGGCGGTTCTGCTGGTAGAAGTCCTTGAACAAGGCTTCCTTGCGCTCCACCGCATACGCACGAATCCAGGCCTGGGCAGTGGCCTGGCGCACGTTCAGGCGTTCGATGCGTCCCTCGGCCGCGGTACGTTCTACCGTCGCGTCCGCCAACTCGACACGGGCCTTGCGCTTGTCGCGGCTGGGCACCTGCTGCTGGATGCCGACCATTTGCTCGGTCATGTCATCGCCATACAACGTGCCGCGATTGGGCCCGCCAATGGGAAAATTCTGCAGGCCCACCACCAGCTTGGGGTCGGGCAATTCACCCGCCGGGATCGCCGCCTGGGTCGCGGCCTGCAGCCTGGCCGACTCAGCCGCGAGCGACGGTGCGTTGTTTTGCGCCAGGCGCAGGGCGTCGTCCAGGGTCAGCGCACTCGCCAACGCCGGCCACGCCAGCACGCCCACCACCAGGGTGCGCATGTAAAGGGCATTCATGTTGAAGGTTCCTGTTCCGTTGCGCTGTGCCGCGCTTTAGGCGGCCCACAGCAAAGCCATCCCGCACAGGGGATGTGTCTTCAGGTGCAACAGGTATCAGGAACGGGGTGGGCGCCAGACGCCGGACGGCGTGCGGTCGGGGATGAAATCCGAAGAGCTGCCAACGAGCAGCGGATGAGCGAGGGTCGACGGCGCCTTGAGCACCGGCAGGGAGAGCTGCAGCAGGCTACCGGTCTTGCACTCCTGGCCGGGCTTGCAGGCCTTGCCATGCTCGACGCTGTCCTGGCAGCAGTCGGGGGACATGTCAGTCATCATCTGCATGTCCGACATCTTCATCGGGCACGGCTCGGTGCTCGACGGCACGCCCGCCATCCCGGCCAGGGGAAGCGTGAGGCTCAGCAGCATGACGAGGATGACACGTAGAAGGCGGCTCATGGGGCGCGAGTCTAGCCAAGCGCGGGTTAAGCCGCCATTAACAATTGCGCCAGCGTGCGGCCGTGATAACGGATCTGTGCCAGAGTCAACGCGGTGTAACCGATGATCACTGCCGGTGGCAGCGTCACGTCGTGACAGAACTTGCCCAGCGGCTGCAGGGTCAAGCCGGCTTCAGCCGCGCGGGCACAGAAGTCGCCCTCTTCCACACCTGCCGGCAGCCACAGCACAAAATGCAGCCCGGCCTGCTGGCCGCTGACCGCGCAGTGTCCACCCAGGCACTCCAGTAACGTATCGCGCCGGGCCTGGTACGCCTGGCGCGAGGCGCGCAAGTGACGCACAAAGGCGCCACTGCGCAAGAACTCCACCAGCCCCAATTGATCACTGGCGCCCACCGAATGCCCAGTGAGTTGCAAGGTACGCAGCAACGACCGTCGCAACACCTTGGGCACCACCATGAAGCCCACGCGCAAACCGGGAAACAGGTTCTTGTTGAAGCTGCCGCAATAGATCACGCGGTCGCCCGAATCCAGGGATTTGAGCGCGGCCAGCGGCGCAGTGTTGTAGTTGTATTCGCTGTCGTAATCGTCTTCGACCACCCAGGCATCGGCGCGGGCCGCCCAATCCAGCAGCGCCAGGCGCCGGGACACCGACAGGGTCATGCCCAGCGGTGCCTGGTGGGCCGGCGTGACATAGGCCAGGCGTGCGATCTCGGGGAGTTGGGCGGTGTCCAGTCCTTCGGACGTGACGGGAATGCCTTGGACCTGCGCGCCTGCCAACGCGAACAAACGACGCGCCGGCAGATAGCCGGGATCTTCGACACACGCCGTGTCGCCCGGTTGCAGCACACTGCGCGCAATCAGGTCGAGGGCATGGCGAATACCGATGGTGACGATCACTTCATCGGCCTCGCACTGCATGCCGCGATAGCTGCGCAGGTAGTCGGCGATCTGCACGCGCAACGCCGGCAGGCCAGCCGGGTGTGCCGCTTCCAGTACGCCCGGCGCTACGCTCGATAACCCACGGGAAATACAGCGGGCCCAGGTCTTGAGATCAAACAGGCCGGCATCCGGGCGGCGTGCGACGAAGGGCACATGGCTCTGCACACCGGCATCCAGTTGATCGGGTTCCACTGGGCGCCGTGGCGTCTCCCTGGCCAACGGTACCGCAATGAACTGTTCGGGGATCACCGCGCATACCCGCGTGCCGGAGCCAGCCACGCGTTGCACATAGCCTTCGCTCTGCAGCCGGTCGAACACCGCTTCCAGCGTGCCACGGGACACCCACCAGCGCTCGGCCAGGCTGCGCGTGGACGGCAAGCGGCTGCCTGCCATGGCCGACTACTTCCAGACCCGCGACAGCCAACTGCAACTGACGCTGACGCTGTACGCCCTTGGCTCGGAGATTTCGCTGTTGGTCAGCGGCCCGCTCACCGACCGTTTCGGCCGTCGCCCGCCTGTTCCAGGCATTGGGCGGTTGCTGCACCACCGTGATCGGCCGCGTGATCGTGCGCGACTACTTCGACCGCGACGCACAGGCACGCTTGCTGGGCCTGATCTCCATGGCCATGGCCGTGTCGCCCATGGCCGCGCCGGTACTGGGCAGCCTGATGCTGCCCTTCATCAACTGGCGCGGGCTGTTCGTGCTGCTGGGGGTGATCGGGGCTGTGCTGTGCCTGGTGGTGTATCGCCGCCTGCCCGAAACCCGCCCGGCGGACGTCGCCGCCGCCCCGCCACGGGGACTGCTGCGCCTCTACGGCCAGTTGCTGCGCGATCGTTACTTCCTGCGCTACTCCCTGGCGATCGGTTGCGTGTACAGCACCTACTTTCCGTTTATCAGTGAGTCATCGGCATTGCTGCAACGGGGGTTTGGCCTGTCTGCGACAGCTTACGCACTGATATTTGCCGCGACGATCAGTGGCTACATGATGGGGGCGAATCTGTTTCGGCGGCGGGTGCGGCATGTTGAGCCAGACCGTTTGATCGTCGCCGGCATAGGCCTGAATGTGCTGGGCAGTGGAATTCTCGCGTCGGCGACCGTTGCGCTGCCGGGAGAATGGCTGGCGATCGTGCTGCCGATGGTGCTGATCATGGTGTCGGTGGGGATGGTGATTCCGGCCTGTCAGCTGTCGGTGCTGCAGCCCTATGGTGCAATCGCGGGAACAGCATCGGGGCTGTTCTTCTTCACCCAGATGTTCCTGACGGCGGTGAGCAGTTGGGCGACCGGATTGTTGTCCGATGGCACGTCTGCTCCGTTGGTGATCATGACATAGGTCGCGAGTGTGTTACTGGTGACAAGCTGGCTGGCCTTGCAGCAAAAAGCCGCGCCTGTTGCTCAGGCGCGGCTCGGATGAAACGGCAATCAGTGCATGAAGATCGCGATCAGGATGATCACCGGAATAGGCACACCGAGGAACCAGAGCAGTAATGAGCGCATGATGTTCTCCTAATAGTTAACGTACGAAGTGTTCGGTTTCGACATACACCACGGCATCGCGACGGCGACCGCCAAAGGTGGCTGCGAAGCTGGCGAAGAATGCGCCGATCAACAGGGCAACGAAGGTCCACAGCGAGGTATACGCAGCGACTTTGGCAGCAGTATCGGCGGCTTGTTTGGCTTTGAGCTTGGCGTCTTCCACTGCCTTGCGGGCATCGCCATAGACCTTGCCGATGCGCGCTTCGGCATCCGCCTGGCTGAGGTTGGTGCGTTGGCTGATCAACTGGGCCAGGTAGGCACGGTCTTCAGGGGCCAACTGGCCGTCATTGCTCAGGGTGCGGGTGAAGATGCGGGCAACCACGCCATGGGCGGCGTCATCGCTGACGGCTACCGGGCGGTCGTCGCGGAACAGGCTATCGACGTAGTAGTCGAAGTCGCCGCCGTTGACACCTTTGGCTGCACTACCGGCGGCTTGCGTGATACCGCTGGCCGCGCCGGCTGCCACACTGGCGCCGGCTTTGACGCCACCGCTCACGACACTGCTGACCGAACCCACCACCAGCACCGCAGTGATCAACGTAGCCACGGCCCAGGCCAGGAAACCATGGGCAGTGTCGCGGAAGTACACCTCATCACCGTGCATATTGGCCCACTTCACGCGCAACCGGCCGGCGATATAACCGCCCAACCCGGAGGCGACGATCTGCGTGAACGCCAGCCAGACAATCGTGGAAATGCCAAGCCCCTTGGCACTGATGCCACTGTCAGCCCACGGCGACACCGCCGAAAAGCCCAGGCCGAAACCCAGCAGCACCAGGATCAGCGACAACGCAGCCGCGGCGGCAGCCCCGGCAAAAATCGCCCCCCAGGAAACTCCGGAGAGCGTGCTCGACTCTTGCAGCGTGGATGAGGATGTAATCATTGTTGTTTTGCTCCAGGCAGAAAAATGGTGTTACAAGTCTCAAAACAGACAGTGCAGGCACCATGCCAGTCGGCGCAAAATTTAAAATTATTATATTTCAACAACTTAAGTAGATTGAACTAACCCAAACCATGCAACTTGCAAGAAGTCACCGCAAAAGGCGGGCGTAATGCAATCTCACACCAGCCAACAACCTGCAGGAACCGGCTTGCCGGCGATAGCGCCATTCCAACCGACCAGACAGTTGACCGATACACCGCGATCGCCGGCAAGCCGTCTCCTACGGTGACCTGTGCCAATGAATGAAATCTGTGTCAGTTTTGCCAACATGAAGTTTTATTTAGGAAGCGTTCAGCCATTTCTTGGCAAAATGCCCGTACTTCTGTAGGAGCCGGCTTGCCGGCACTTACGGTCTTCCAGTGTGAAAGGTAATCCCATGACCCGTATTTTGACCATCGAGGATGACGCCGTAACGGCTCGCGAGATCGTCGCCGAGCTGAGTAGCCATGGACTGGATGTAGATTGGGTAGACAACGGCCGCGAAGGCCTGGTCCGCGCCGTGAGCGGAGACTACGACCTGATCACCCTCGACCGCATGCTGCCGGAACTCGATGGCCTGGCCATCGTCACGACGCTGCGCACCATCGGCGTATCGACGCCGATCCTGATGATCAGCGCCCTCTCCGACGTCGACGAACGCGTGCGCGGCCTGCGCGCCGGGGGGGATGACTACCTCACCAAACCGTTCGCCTCGGATGAAATGGCCGCCCGCGTCGAAGTCCTGTTGCGGCGCAAAAGCACGGTCAAGGAATTTGAAACCGCCCTGCGCGTCGCCGACCTGGAACTGAACCTGATCAGCCGCGAAGCCAGCCGCGCCGAACAGCCGCTGAGCCTGTTGCCCACCGAATACAAATTGCTCGAGTTCCTGATGCGCAACACCGGGCAGATCCTGTCGCGGATGATGATCTTCGAGGAAGTCTGGGGTTATCACTTCGACCCGGGCACCAACCTGATCGACGTGCACATCGGCCGTCTGCGCAAGAAGATCGACCCACCGGGCCTCACGCCGCTGATCCGCACGGTACGAGGTTCCGGTTATGTCATTGCTGAACCCCTCTAAGGGCTGGCGCTCCTCCAGCAGCCGCTTGCTGGCGCTGTACAGTTCGTTGTTCGTGGCCTGGAGCTGCATCCTCATGGGGGTGCTGTATTACGAGGTGTCCGGTTACCTGGGCGATCTGTCGCGCCATTCCCTGATGCAGCGCCAGCACCTGTTCCAGCGCTTCGACGGTGAAGAACTGGTGGAAGCCTTGACCACCAGCATGACCTTCGACATGAAGGGCGTGGACGCCTACGGCCTGTTCGATGAGCAGTTCCGTCCTCTCAGTGGACCGATCCGCGCGATCCCGCCCGACCTGCCCTTGGACGGCAAGATCCACGCCCTGGCCAACTGTGTCGAATCCAACGACCCCAAACTGCCCAAGGACAGCTGCGACGCCGTGGCCACCCACACCGACGACGGCCGCTGGCTGGTGCTGGTGCGCGCCAACGGTTCGTTGTTCGGCGTGACCCGCATCATCTGGCACGCGCTGCTCTGGGCGCTGTCCCTGACGATTATCCCCGGCGTCGCCGGCTGGCACTTGCTGCGCCGCCGTCCGCTGCGGCGCATCCGTGGGATCCAGGCCAGCGCCGAAGCCATCGTCGCCGGCGACCTCACCCACCGCCTGCCGCTGTCCAATCGGCGTGACGAACTGGACATGCTCGCCGCCATCGTCAACGCCATGCTCGACCGCATCGAGAAGCTGATGAACGAGGTCAAGGGCGTGTGCGACAACATCGCCCACGACCTGCGCACCCCGCTCACTCGCCTGCGTGCGCAGTTGTACCGCATCAAGCAGGAAGCCGAGGCAGAGTCGGACTACGCGGTCAAGCTGGACGACGCAATTGCCGAAACCGACACCCTGATGGCGCGCTTTCGCGGGCTGTTGCGTATCTCGGAACTGGAAGACCACCAGCGTCGCTCCGGCTTCCTGGTGATGGACCCGCTGCCGCTGTTGCGCGAACTGCACGACTTCTACCTGCCCCTGGCGGAAGAAGGCGAACTGCAACTGCGGCTCGAAACCCCGGAGTCCCTGCCGTGGATCACCGGCGACCGCGCCCTGCTGTTCGAAGCCCTGGCCAACCTGCTGAGCAACTCGATCAAGTTCTCCCCACCAGGCGGCGAAGTGATTCTGCGCGGGGTCAACGACGCCGGCAGCACGCGCATCGAAGTGCACGATTCCGGGCCGGGCATACCGGCGGAGGAACGTGACGCGGTGTTCCAACGCTTCTACCGCGTGGATGAGAGCGACCAGCAAGGCGGGTTTGGATTGGGTTTGTCGATTGTGGCGGCGATCATCAACTTGCACGGGTTCAAGCTGGAAGTGGGTACCAGTGAACAAGGCGGCGCCAGATTAGTCCTGGAATGCCGCCAGCAGCTCATGCCCGAATAACACAAGCGCCTCAAAACCCTGT
>NZ_JFCA01000054.1 GCF_000612585.1 Pseudomonas sp. CHM02 | reverse complement strand
CAGATAGACCGTGGTGACGGGTTTTGGGGCTGCCGTGCAGCCCAGCGCGAGCAAGCTCGCTCACCACAACAGCCCGGTCGGCACTGTTTATTCAGCGATCAGCCAATGCATCTGCCACCCACCCGGGGTCTGCCCAAGCTTCCTGGACAGCCACGGCAGCAGCTCACGCAGCTGCTTTGCTGAAAATGTTCTGGGAACTGGATTGGCGGCACGGGCGTGACCTGCCCGATCTGAAGCCATCTTGTGGTGACACAAATCCCCTGTGGTGAGCGAGCTTGCTCGGGCTGGGGCGCGCAGCGGCCCCTACAAGGCCGCTGCGGTTTTTCAAGTAGACCGTGGCGACGGGTTTTGGGGCTGCCGTGCAGCCCAGCGCGAGCAAGCTCGCTCACCACAACAGCCCGCTCGTCGCTGTTTATTCAGCGATCAGCCAATCCATCTGCCATCCACCCTGGGTCTGCCCAAGCTTCCTGGACAGCCACGGCAGCAGCTCACGCAGTTCCTCTTCCAAACCCCATGGCGGGTTGGCGATCGCCAGGCCCGAGCCAGTCAGGGTGTTGGGGGTGTCCAGCGGGTGCACCAGCAATTCCACACGCAGCAACTTCGGCGCACCGGTGCCGGCCAGGTCCTGATAGAAACGGCGCAACATGCGTTGATCCTTCACCGGATACCAGATCGCCGCGACGGTCTGGCGCATGCGTCCCACCGCCTCTTTGAGGGATGCCGCGCAGCGTTGCATCTCGTCGAGCTTCTCGAATGGCGGGTCGATGAGCATCAAGGCACGTTTTTCCGGCACCGGCAGCAGGGCTCGCGGCACATGCCAGCCTTCGCCCAGGTGCACCTTCACACGACGATCACCTTTCATGTTGTCCTTGAGCAACACGCCGTCTTCCGGGTGCTTTTCATTGAGCAGCACACGGTCCTGCGCGCGGGTGAGGCGTCGCGCCAGCTCCGGCGAACCGGGGTAGTAGCGCAACTCACCATCCGGGTTCATCTCATGCAGCACGCGCATGTAGTCGGCGGTCAGCGGCGGCAGGTCGCTTTCGCCCCACAGGCGGGCGATGCCTTCCAGGTACTCACCGGTGCGGTTGGCCTGGTCGCCCTGCAGGTCGTACAGACCGATCCCGGCGTGAGTATCGAGGTACGCGAACGGCTGCTCCTTGCGCGACATCAGGGCGATGAGGCGGGTCAAGGTCAGGTGTTTGAAGACATCGGCATGGTTGCCGGCGTGAAAGGCGTGACGATAATTCATGGTTGCTCCTGCGCAGGGGGCGAAGTTTACCTTTTACGCGGGCGTTGGTGCAGTGCGGCGTGCCGGGCGGTGCTTATGCCGAAACGGCGCGCTGGCTTCAACTCAGCTCTGAAGCCAGGTAGTCGGCCAAACCCTGATGGCTGAGAGCCTGGCGGCGCGCGAAGTAAGCGACCTTGTGCTGCAAGGTCGTCGGCATGAACGCGGTGTAGAGGTCGGGGCGTTGTTCTTCGAGCCATTGCAGGAGGTTATCGATCAGGGTTTGCGGCGATTGCTCGGCCAGGTGTTGCAGTAACGGCGCAGGTACTCGCCACCACGGACTCGCTTTGGCGGCAGGGACCGGGCCAGTGGCGACCGCCAGCGACTGCCCATTGATCAAGTAGCGCTGGAACACCGGCAGTATCTCATCGCCCGACTGCTGAAGGATCGGCAGCAATTGAGCGCCATCCCAGAACCGCAAAAACACCTCAATGTCATCCGGCAGGTACACCTTGGTCAGGCCTTGCAGGTGTGCAGTCACCGTTTCCAGCGAGTGGGACGATATGGCCAGCCAACCCCAATCCGTGGAATCAGTGGACGCGGCCCAATCGATAAAAGGGCTGCCCGGCGCGACGATGCCCACATAGGGCATGACCTCATCCCATGTCGCATAGGCCGTTCCGGCCCAGATGGGCTGCAGCGGGGCTCCGGTGGCGAGCGCCCGCCAAGCGTCAAGGGGCTGGGCGTCACTGGCAGTGCTCATGACTGCAAAGATCTGTTCACCAGGAAGCAAAGATTCAAACATTGTCGTAAATCCTTTTAAACATCAGATGAGGCCACACTGGCCGTTCTTGCAGCGCTCGCACTCTTCGCAAAACGGCGCGCTGCGCTTCAGGCTGGCGACTTGCGCCCGACTCAGGGGGGCCGGAATGACGGCCAGCAACGTGTCCTTCAGACCCGGCATCAACGGCGCCACCGCCGGCACAGGCGAGCCACCAAGCTGGATCGGGACGCTGCTGAAAATCCCGCCGGCTGACAGCGTGATCGATTGCCCACCCGCCTGGATCGTGACCGTCGCGCCCGCATCAATGACGATGCTTTGCCCGGCCCCCATCTGGATGGTCTGCCCGGCGCGCACTTGCTGCGAGCCACTCACCACCAGGTGGTCGTCCTGCTTGAGGTCGGTCAAGCGGTTGCCATGGGTGATGCGCTGTTCTTCGCCTTGCAGTTCGTGGTGCGATTCGCCACCCACTTTCACCCTGTGGTCATGCAGCACATGCTGGGTCCAATCCCGTTGGGCGCGCAGGTAGATTTCCTCGGCCCCCTTGCGATCCTCGATGCGCAGCTCGTTGTAGCCACCGCCGCCAGGGGTGCTCTGGCTGCGCAAGATACTGCGGGTCTTGTCCGCTGGCAGGTCGAGAGGTACTTGGGTTGCTGCGTTGGGCAGGCAACCCATCACCAGCGGCATGTCCATGTCGCCATCGACGAAGCCCACCAGCACTTCCATGCCGACGCGCGGGATCAGCACCGAACCATAGCGATCATGTGCCCAACCACTGGCAACCCTCAGCCAGCAGCTGGAATGGTCGTTATGCTCACCGACGCGGTCCCAAGCCAGCTGCACCTTGACCCGACCGTATTCGTCGCAATGGATTTCACTGTCGGCGGGCCCGGTCACCACTGCGTTCTGATAGCCCGATATTTGCGGCCGCGACATGATCAAGGGTGTTCGAAACGGCACGTCCCAAGGCGTTACGACAAATTCATTGCTGTAACCTTGAGGCGACTCATCGCCATACCCTTCAGGAGCGGACTCCTCGAGCACCTGAGACTGATGCCCTGCATGGTGCAACTGGGTGACCAGCCATAAATCATTCCACGCCTGACGAGGATGCCCGGTCATCTTCAGGAACTGCCCGGTGACCAACGCCGGCTGGTCGCTATAGCCACTGGCCTGACGGTAATCGCTGCGGTGACGCTCCAACAGGCGTTGCGCCAGGTACTTGCCGTGCGCACGATCCGTAAAGCGCCCTGGGTAGTATTGTTCGTCCAGAGCGGGGCGCTGCCCACTGGCTGCTGCGCTTTCCAGGGTCAGGTTCGGTTTATTGAAATCGTAGTTCCGAAGGTTCACACCAGTGGTACGGGTCTTTAGCCGCAGGATAAAGCGCTTGATCGCCGGCGCGTCGGCAACCATTCCTGAACCGGGGGAATACGGTGTGCTTTGATCAGGCCGTGCAAACACGCTTTGATCGTCGCCAAACACCAGCAGGTGGCGTTCGGGGCTGTGCTGGAAGTGATAGTGAATGCCCGACTCGACACACAGGCGCTGAATAAACGCCAGATCGGTTTCGCCGAACTGAACACAGTACTCACGCTCGGGATACTTGCCGCTCAGTTGGAACGCAAAAGCATCACTCTGGATAGCCTGGGCCTCCAATACCTGCGCAATGATCTCGGGCACGGCTTTTTTCTGGAAGATCCGCTGATGCGTGCTGTGCTCCAGATAGGCCAACTGCGGTACGAGGGTGATCTGATAACGGGTAAGGCGCCTGCCCGAATCACCTTGCGCCACTCGATATACCTGGCCATGAATACCATGACCATGAGCGTCGAACCCCAGGTACGCCTGGCGGTGTAGCAGGCTCTCAAGGTCCAGATCGCATTGCTCGCTGACCAACTCAAGATCAAAGCGAAAAGGCAGGCTGATAAACTCGTCCCCCCTGAACCCATGGACCTTGAAATCACTGGGCTCCCCATCGAGGGTCAGGGTGAAGGCACTTTGATTGGCAGGAGCGAACATCCGGTGTTTCTCTGCGAGGGGTGGGGGGCCGATTTTGCATCACTGTTCCACCCTGCTGAGCACGGCCAGGATAAATCAGTAAAACCCTACACAGACACGTCAGAATCCTCTTCGGAGCGGCGTAAAACACACGCAAAAAAAGGCCCGCTATCCGTAGGACGCGGGCCTTTCTTTTAACTCATCAGACGCTTAACGTCCGGCGAATTACTTGTTGAGGTTGTAGTCTTTTTCCGCGGCATCAAAACGCTCGACCATACCGGCAGTCGGTGCGCCCATCTTGCTCACGAAGTAGATCGCCAGGCTGGCGAAGATGAAGCCTGGGATGATTTCGTACAGGCCCAGCAATTCGAAGTGCTTCCACACGATCACGGTGATCGCGCCGACCAGGATACCGGCCAGTGCGCCATTGCGCGTCATGTTCTTCCAGATCACCGAGATCAGCACCACAGGACCGAACGCGGCGCCGAAACCTGCCCAGGCGTAGCTCACCAGGCCCAGTACACGGTTGTTCGGGTTGGCGGCCAGGGCGATGGCGACCAGGGCCACCAGCAGCACCATGGCACGGCCGACCCATACCAGTTCCACCTGGGAGGCGGTCTTGCGCAGGAAGGTCTTGTAGAAGTCTTCGGTCAGGGCACTGGAGCACACCAGCAATTGGCAGCTCAGGGTGCTCATCACCGCAGCCAGAATGGCCGACAGCAGCACGCCAGCAATCCATGGGTTGAACAGCAGCTTGGCCAGTTCGATGAACACACGCTCGTGGTTCTCGGTCACCGGACCGGCTACTTCAGGGTGTGCCGAGAAGTAAGCGATACCGAAGAAGCCCACCGCCACGGTGCCGCCCAGGCACAGGATCATCCAGGTCATGGAAATGCGACGCGCCTTGGCAATCGATTTCACCGAGTCCGCCGCCATGAAGCGCGCGAGGATATGCGGTTGGCCGAAGTAACCCAGGCCCCAGCCCATCAGCGAGATGATGCCGATGAAGGTGGTGTTTTTCAGCATGTTGAAGTTGTCAGGGTTCTTGGCTTCGATCGCCAGGAAGGTGGTGTCGACACCACCGGTGGCCAGCAGCACGATGATCGGCGTGAGGATCAGCGCGAAGATCATCAGCGTGGCTTGTACGGTGTCGGTCCAGCTCACCGCCAGGAAACCACCCACGAAGGTGTAGGCAATAGTCGCTGCAGCGCCGGCCCACAGGGCGGTCTCGTAGGACATGCCGAAGGTGCTTTCGAACAGACGTGCGCCAGCGACGATGCCGGACGCGCAGTAGATGGTGAAGAACACCAGGATCACGACGGCGGAGATGATCCGCAGCAGGCCGCTTTTATCTTCGAAACGGCTGGAGAAGTAATCCGGCAGGGTCAGGGCGTCACCGTTGTGCTCGGTCTGTACCCGCAGGCGACCGGCGACGAACAGCCAGTTGAGGTAGGCACCGACGATCAGGCCAATGGCGATCCAGCTTTCCGACAGACCAGACATGTAGATCGCGCCCGGCAGGCCCATCAACAACCAGCCGCTCATATCGGAAGCGCCGGCCGACAAGGCAGTCACCACGCTACCGAGGCTTCGACCGCCCAGGATGTAATCGGAAAGGTTGTTGGTGGAGCGATAGGCCATGAAGCCGATCAGCACCATTGCTGCGATGTAGATCACGAATGTGATCAGGGTTGGATTACTAACGCTCATATGAGTGACGCCCTGGCTTTGTTTTTATGTAGCGGCGGTCTGTCAGACGGCCACCCACTGGAAGTAGGTAGACGTAGCTGCGTGCCGCGCATTTATGACTGACGTTTCCCCAGGAAAGCCGCCAGCCGATGAACCGACCCGTCGAGACGGTTGCACCTTGGGCGCGAATGCTATTCAACAAAGCAAATAAGGTGCAACCAGTTTCTTGAGAATAAGTTGCACCTGGGTGATTTTTGCGGAAAACGCCTCGTTTTTGCTCCTTTTCGGAGCAAGAACAGCCGATCTCAGAAGCAAACGCACCAAGGCAGCGCGGATTCGGTCGAGGGCCGGATTTTTTCCCGATCACGATCGAAAAATTCATGAAGAAAATGGGTTGCACCCGGTTGCACCCCAGCAAGCGCAAAGCTAATCTTGCCGCCAGCTGATGCCACTCGGTAGTGGCACCCATGAGGATAAGAAAATGGCTACGACCACCCTTGGGGTCAAACTTGACGACCCGACCCGCGAGCGCCTCAAGGCTGCCGCGACCTCCATTGATCGCACGCCGCACTGGCTGATCAAGCAGGCGATTTTCAATTACCTGGAGAAACTGGAGGGTGGTGCAACCCTGACCGAACTCAATGGTTTGAGCACTAAGGACGCTGACGACGCTGGCGAAGTCCAGACCGATCACGCCCACCAATGCTTCCTCGAATTCGCCGAGAGCATCCTGCCGCAATCCGTATTGCGCGCCTCGATCACCGCCGCTTACCGCCGCCCGGAGCCGGAAGTGGTACCGATGCTGATCGAGCAGGCCCGCCTGCCGGCGCCGATGGCCGAAGCCACCAACAAGCTGGCGGCCTCGATTGCCGAAAAACTGCGCAATCAGAAAAGCGCTGGCGGCCGTGCCGGGATTGTTCAGGGCCTGCTGCAAGAGTTTTCCCTGTCGTCCCAGGAAGGCGTGGCCCTGATGTGCCTGGCCGAAGCGTTGCTGCGCATCCCGGACAAAGGCACCCGCGACGCGCTGATCCGCGACAAGATCAGCACCGGCAACTGGCAGCCGCACCTGGGCAACAGCCCGTCGCTGTTCGTCAACGCCGCGACCTGGGGCCTGCTGCTGACCGGCAAACTGGTCGCCACCCACAACGAAGCCGGCCTGACCTCGTCCTTGAGCCGCATCATCGGCAAGAGCGGCGAGCCGATGATCCGCAAGGGCGTCGACATGGCCATGCGCCTGATGGGCGAGCAGTTCGTCACCGGCGAAACCATCGCCGAAGCCCTGGCCAACGCGAGCAAGTTCGAAGCCAAGGGGTTCCGCTACTCGTACGACATGCTGGGTGAAGCCGCGCTGACTGAACACGATGCGCAGAAGTACCTGGCCTCGTACGAACAAGCCATTCACTCCATCGGCAAAGCCTCCCACGGTCGTGGGATTTATGAAGGCCCCGGCATTTCCATCAAGCTGTCGGCGCTGCACCCGCGCTACAGCCGCGCGCAGTACGAGCGTGTGATGGACGAGTTGTACCCGCGCCTGTTGTCCCTGACCCTGCTGGCCAAGCAATACGACATCGGCCTGAACATCGACGCCGAAGAAGCCGATCGCCTGGAACTGTCCCTGGACCTGCTCGAACGCCTGTGCTTCGAGCCACAACTGACTGGCTGGAACGGCATCGGTTTCGTGATCCAGGCCTACCAGAAGCGTTGCCCGTATGTGATCGACTACGTCATCGACCTGGCGCGCCGCAGCCGCCACCGCCTGATGATCCGCCTGGTCAAAGGCGCGTACTGGGACAGCGAGATCAAGCGCGCCCAGGTCGAAGGCCTGGAAGGCTACCCGGTGTACACCCGCAAGGTTTACACCGACGTTTCCTACATTGCCTGCGCACGCAAACTGCTGTCGGTGCCGGAAGTCATCTACCCGCAGTTCGCCACGCACAACGCCCACACCCTGTCGGCCATCTACCATATCGCCGGTCAGAACTATTACCCCGGCCAGTACGAGTTCCAATGCCTGCACGGCATGGGTGAACCGCTGTACGAGCAGGTTGTGGGCAAGGTTGCCGATGGCAAGCTGAACCGTCCGTGCCGCGTGTACGCACCGGTCGGTACCCACGAAACACTGCTGGCCTACCTGGTTCGTCGCCTGTTGGAAAACGGCGCCAACACCTCGTTCGTCAACCGCATCGCCGACCAGTCCATCTCGATCCAGGAGCTGGTGGCCGATCCAGTGGCCAGCATCGAGCAAATGGCCACGCTGGAAGGCGGCTTCGGCCTGCCGCACCCGCGCATCCCATTGCCACGCGACCTGTATGGCAGCGACCGCGCCAACTCGGCCGGTATCGACCTGGCCAACGAACACCGCCTGGCCTCGCTGTCCTGCGCCCTGCTGGCCACCGCTCACAACAACTGGAAAGCTGCGCCGATGCTCGGTTGCGCCACCAGCGAGCAACCCGCAACACCGGTACTGAACCCGTCCGACCTGCGTGATGTGGTCGGTCACGTGCAGGAAGCCACCGTCGAAGACGTCGACAACGCCATCCAGTGCGCCATCAGCGCCGGCCCGATCTGGCAGGCCACTCCGCCCGCCGAGCGTGCTGCGATCCTGGAACGTGCCGCCGACCTGATGGAAGGCGAGATCCAGCCGCTGATGGGCCTGCTGGCTCGCGAAGCCGGCAAGACCTTCGCCAACGCCATCGCCGAAGTGCGCGAAGCCGTGGATTTCTTGCGCTACTACGCGGTGCAGGCACGCAACGATTTCACCAATGACGCCCACCGCCCACTGGGCCCGGTCGTCTGCATCAGCCCATGGAACTTCCCGCTGGCGATTTTCAGCGGTCAAGTGGCTGCCGCACTGGCCGCCGGCAACCCAGTATTGGCCAAGCCGGCCGAACAGACTCCACTGGTCGCCGCCCAAGCCGTGCGCATCCTGCTCGAAGCTGGCATTCCCGAAGGCGTGCTGCAACTGCTGCCGGGCCGGGGCGAAACCGTCGGTGCCCGCCTGGTGGGTGATGATCGCGTCAAGGGCGTGATGTTCACCGGCTCCACCGAAGTGGCGCGCCTGCTGCAACGCAATGTCGCCGGCCGCCTGGATGCCCAGGGCCGTCCGATCCCGCTGATCGCCGAAACCGGTGGCCAGAACGCGATGATCGTCGACTCCTCGGCACTCACCGAACAAGTGGTCATCGACGTAGTGTCCTCGGCCTTCGACAGTGCCGGCCAACGCTGCTCGGCCCTGCGTGTACTGTGCCTGCAGGAAGATTCGGCAGACCGTGTCATCGAAATGCTCAAGGGCGCCATGGCGGAATGCCGTCTGGGCAACCCTGAGCGCCTGTCCGTCGACATCGGCCCGGTGATCGACGCCGAAGCCAAGGCCGGCATCGAGAAACACATCCAGGCCATGCGCGACAAAGGCCGCAACGTGTATCAGGTGGCGATTGCCGACGGTGAAGAGATCAAGCGCGGCACCTTCGTGATGCCAACCCTGATCGAGCTGGAAAGCTTCGACGAACTGCAACGCGAAATCTTCGGCCCGGTACTGCACGTGGTGCGCTACAAGCGCAAAGAGATCGACCAGCTCATCGGCCAGATCAACGCCTCCGGCTACGGCCTGACCCTGGGCGTGCACACCCGCATCGACGAGACGATCGCCAAGGTGATCGACAACGTCAACGCCGGTAACGTCTATGTGAACCGCAACATCGTCGGTGCCGTGGTTGGCGTACAACCGTTCGGCGGCGAAGGCCTGTCGGGCACTGGCCCGAAAGCCGGTGGCCCGCTGTACCTGTACCGCCTGCTGTCGACTCGTCCTACGGATGCCATCGAGCAATCCTTCGTACGTGGCGACGCGTTGGCGGCACCGGACGTGCGCCTGCGCGATGCCATGAGCCAACCGCTGACAGCCCTGAAAGCCTGGGCCGACAGCAATCAGTTCAGTGACCTGAGTGCCCTGTGCAGCCAGTTCGCCGCGCAATCGCAAAGCGGTATCACCCGCCAACTGGCCGGCCCGACCGGCGAGCGCAACAGCTACGCCATCTTGCCCCGCGAGCACGTGCTGTGCCTGGCGGACGTAGAAGGCGATCTGCTGACTCAACTGGCGGCAGTACTGGCCGTCGGCGGCTCGGCGGTATGGCCGGAAACTGACCTGACCAAGGCCTTGTTCCCACGCCTGCCGAAGGACATTCAGGCGAAGATCAAGCGCGTGGCCGACTGGACCAAGGACGAGGTGGTATTCGACGCCGTCCTGCACCACGGTGATTCCGATCAATTGCGTGCGGTGTGCCAGCAAGTGGCGCAGCGTGGTGGTGCGATTGTCGGGGTGCACGGCTTGTCCCAAGGCGAGACGGCTATTGCACTGGAGCGTTTGGTGATCGAGCGTGCGTTGAGCGTCAACACCGCGGCGGCAGGTGGTAACGCCAGCCTGATGACCATCGGCTAATTGTAGAAACGCGGTAAACCCTGTGGGAGCTGGCTTGCCTGCGATAGCGGTGGGCCAGCGACAGAGATGTCGACTGGCACTGCCTCATCGCAGGCAAGCCAACTCCCACATTTACTGCTCCCTGCCTCCCATCCGCGTTTTGCCCCTCCATCACCCAGATCAATCTTGCTATCCAGCCTCTATTCGCGCACTTAGACTCAGGCCAATTCCTCCAAAGGTAAGCCGCCATGTCCGAGACGCTGCTCAGTTCCCGCAATCTGGCTTTCGAGCTGTACGAAGTCCTCGATGCCGAGGGCCTGACCCAGCGCGAGCGGTTTGCCGAGCACAATCGCGAAACCTTCGACGCGGCCATCAGCACCGCCCGCAGCATTGCAGAAAAATACTTCGCACCCCACAACCGCAAGAACGACGAAAACGAACCGCGCTATGAAGACGGCAAGGCCATCCTGATTCCGGAAGTGAAACCGGCGGTGGATGCGTTCCTCGAAGCCGGCTTCCTCAACGCGGCACGCAGTTTCGAGGCTGGCGGCATGCAATTGCCCACCCTGCTGTCGCAGGCCTGTTTCGCGCACTTCCAGTCGGCCAACGCCGCGTCCACGTCCTACCCGTTCCTGACCATGGGCGCCGCCAACCTGATCGAAAGCTTCGGTACCGACGATCAGAAACAACGCTTCCTGCAGCCGATGATCGATGGCCGTTTCTTCGGCACCATGGCCCTCACCGAACCCCACGCCGGCTCATCGCTGTCGGATATTCGTACCCGCGCCGAGCCTGCGGCTGACGGCACATATCGGCTCAAGGGCAACAAGATCTTCATTTCCGGCGGCGATCACCCACTGTCGGAAAACATCGTGCACATGGTGTTGGCCAAGCTGCCGGATGCGCCGCCCGGAGTGAAGGGCATTTCGCTGTTTATCGTGCCCAAGTTCCTGGTCAACGACGACGGCAGCCTGGGCGAGCGCAACGACGTGCTGCTGGCGGGGCTGTTCCACAAGATGGGCTGGCGCGGCACCACGTCCACGGCACTGAATTTCGGCGATAACGGCAACTGTGTCGGCTATCTGGTGGGCAAGCCGCACCAAGGCTTGAGCTGCATGTTCCAGATGATGAACGAAGCACGCATCGGCGTCGGCATGGGCGCGGTGATGCTCGGCTACGCCGGCTACCTCTACTCCCTGGAGTACGCCCGCGAACGTCCGCAAGGCCGCCTGCCCGATGGCAAGGACCCTACGACCGCGCCGGTCTCGATCATCCAGCACGCCGACATCAAGCGCATGCTGCTGACGCAAAAAGCCTACGTGGAGGGCGCCTTCGACCTCGGTCTCTACGCCGCACGCCTGTTCGACGACACCACCACCCTGGAAACCGAAGCCGAGCGCAAGCACGCCCACGAACTGCTGGACTTGCTGACGCCCATCGTCAAGTCCTGGCCGTCGGAGTTCTGCCTCAAGGCCAACGAACTGGCGATCCAGATCCTCGGCGGCCACGGTTACACCCGTGAATACCCGGTGGAACAGTACTACCGCGATAACCGCCTGAACCCGATCCATGAAGGCACCCACGGCATTCAGTCCCTGGATCTGCTCGGGCGCAAGCTCGCACAGAATGGCGGCGCGGGCTTGAAGCAACTCATAAGACTGATCGCCGAAACCGGTGCCCGTGCGCAGCAATACCCCAGCCTCACTGCGTTAAGGGAACCGTTGGAACAGTTGGTCAACCGCCTGCAAAGCGTGACGATCGGCCTGCTGACGGATCTCGCCCAAGGCAAGGTCAACAGCAGCCTGGCGAACTCGGCGCTGTACTTGAAGGTGTTCGGGCATACGGTGATTGGCTGGCGCTGGCTGGAACAGGCGATTCGCGCCGAAGAAGGGCTGGCCAAGGGCAATGCGGCCGATGTGGCCTTTTACAATGGCAAGCTCCAGGCGGCCCGGTACTTCCTGACCTGGGAAGTACCGAGCTGCCATCATGAACTGGCGATCCTGGAGGCACGCGATGATACGTGCCTCGGTATGCAGGATGAGTGGTTCTAAGCCCTGATCAAGGCGTTCCGATCGCCTTGGAAATCACATCGACCGTGGCGCTGACTTGCTCTTGGTAACGGTCGAGTTCCTGCTGGTGAGCCTGTTGCATTTCGATCTGCTCGGCGCACAGGTTCAGCGCCGCCAGCACCAGTAATTTGTCACCGATCAGGGTCGGGTACTTTTTCTTGGTGGTGGCAAGGGACGCCTTGAGCAGGGTCACGGCGTGCATCAGGGTTTTTTCTTCCCCGGCCGGTGCCTTGATCGAGTAATCCTCTCCGAGAATCGAAACGACCTTTATCCCTTCACTCATGCGCTGACAGGCCCTGCGCTCACACGCTCAACCAGCGCCTGGATACGGGCGGCGGTGGCGCCGTGCTTCTCTTCCTGCTCCATCAGGTTCAGTTGCAGGCTGTCGTTCTCATCCTTGGCACGCGCCAGTTCGGCCTTGAGGGATTCGTTGCTGCCCAGCAGTTCCTGATTCTGCTGTACCAAGTCGCTGACCAGTTGTTCCAGTTGGCTGAGGGATGCTTCTAACATTTTGATTTCTCGGGCTTTTTCAAAGGGCGGTGACGATAAAGAAAAATCACCTCGGATGCCAGGGTTATCCCTGGCGCGCAGCCCGATATTCAAGGGCCGGGCCGCACTGTCGAGCCTTAGTGACTGCATTTACCCGATCTGGTTCCTGAATCGGCCAACCCCCCTCGTCAGATGCGACAAAAACGCACAGCCCCCTTTAGACTTTAGTCGTACGTCCGATAGAGAGGGACACCCCGTCTCATGGCCGCACGGATCGCGCTCTCCCCCAGGATTCCCGCATGTCGCTTCGTAATATGAATATCGCTCCGAGGGCCTTCCTCGGCTTTGCGTTGATTGGCGCGTTGATGCTGTTTCTCGGCGTGTTCGCCCTGAACCAAATGAGCAAGATCCGTGGTGCCACCGAAGACATCACCTTGTCCAGTGTGCCGAGCATTCGCGCCCTCGATGAATTCACCCAACTGACCCTGCGTCTGCGGGTGCTGTCGTACCGCCTGCTGACCAACCGTGAACCGGAGGTCCAGCAAAAAACCCTGGAAGCCTTTGAACTGCGCAACCAGCAGATCCGCACCGCCCAGGGCATTTACGAAAAGCTGATCGACAGCAGCGAAGAGCGTGCGGCCTACGACGACTACGTGCGCCTGCTCGGCCAGTACCATCAGATCGAAGAGCGCATGAAGAGCCTCTCGCGCGACAACCAGATCGAAGCGCTGCGCACCCTGCTCAACACCGAGCTGCTGAGCAACTCCGATCAGGTCAACGCGGTACTCAACCGCCTGCTGGACATCAACAACAAGATGGCCCTGGCCACCAACCAGCAAGCCGAAGACCAGTACAACCTGGCCTTTGACCTGGTGGTGGGCCTGCTGGTGATCGCCACGGCGCTGACCATGCTGTTCGCCTGGCTGCTGACCCGCAGCATCACCCTGCCCATCGCCCAGGCGCTGGAAGCCGCCGAAGAAGTGGCCGAGGGCAACCTGACCCGCCCGATCAAGGTCGACGGCAACGACGAAGCCGGACGCCTGCTGGCGGCCATGGCCAAGATGCAGGACAAACTGCGCGACACCCTGCAACGTATCGCCGGCTCGGCGACCCAGTTGGCGTCGGCGGCGGAGGAACTGAACGCCGTGACTGACGAAAGCGCCCGCGGCCTGACCCAGCAAAACAACGAAATCGAACAAGCCGCCACCGCGGTGAACGAGATGACCAGCGCCGTCGAAGAAGTCGCGCGCAATGCGGTCAGCACCTCCGAAGCTTCGCGCAACGCCACCACTTCCGCCGGTGATGGCCGGGATCTGGTGCAGGAAACCGTCAGCGCCATCGAACGCATGAGCGGCGACGTGCAAGCCACCGCCACCCTGATCGGCGACCTGGCCAATGAATCGCGTGATATCGGCAAGGTGCTCGACGTGATCCGCGGCCTGGCCGACCAGACCAACCTGCTGGCCCTGAACGCCGCCATCGAAGCGGCGCGCGCCGGTGAGGCCGGCCGCGGCTTTGCGGTGGTGGCCGATGAAGTGCGGGCCCTGGCCCATCGTACCCAGCAGTCGACCAGCGAGATCGAGCGGATGATCGGCAGCATCCAGGCCGGCACCGAGCATGCAGTGGATTCGATGCGTAACAGTACGGAACGCGCCGAATCGACGCTGAACATCGCCAAAGGTGCCGGGATGTCGTTGGATACCATCAACACCGCGATCGTCGAGATCAACGAACGCAACCTGGTGATCGCCAGCGCGGCGGAAGAGCAGGCCCAAGTGGCACGGGAAGTTGACCGCAACCTGGTGAACATTCGCGACCTGTCGGTGCAATCGGCCACGGGCGCCAGCCAGACCAGTGCGGCGAGCAGCGAGCTGTCGCGCCTGGCGGTGGACTTGAATGGGATGGTGGGCCGCTTCCGCCTCTAACTGACACGCCCCACCCGGTAGGAGCCGGCTTGCCGGCGATGGCTGCATACCTGACACACCGCGCCGCCTGAATCGCCGGCAAGCCGGCTCCTACAGGATTTCCCCAACACAGGGCGTCCCCCACAAAAGCTTTTTGACAGCGCAGCAATTCAACAGGTTAGAATCGCTGGCACGCAGACTGCATGGTCAGTTTGCGCCCCGTCTTGTTTGCTCATGGAGTACTGCCTTTGAATGCGACGACCATCAACAGCCTGTTCTTGATCGGCGCGTTGCTGGTGAGTGCGAGCATTCTGGTGAGTTCTCTTTCGTCCCGCCTGGGCATCCCGATCCTGGTGATCATCCTGGCCGTGGGCATGGTCGCCGGCGTCGACGGCGGTGGCATCATCTTCGACAACTACCCGACCGCCTACCTGGTGGGCAACCTCGCCCTGGCCGTGATCCTGCTCGATGGTGGCTTGCGCACCCGGGTGGCGAGTTTCCGCGTGGCACTCTGGCCGGCGTTGTCGCTGGCCACGGTGGGGGTGTTGATTACCACCGGCCTCACCGGCATGGCGGCGGCCTGGCTGTTTGACCTCAACATCGTCCAGGGCCTGTTGATCGGCGCCATCGTCGGCTCGACGGACGCCGCGGCAGTATTCTCGCTGCTCGGCGGCAAGGGCCTGAACGAACGGGTCACCGCCAGCCTGGAAATCGAATCCGGCAGCAACGACCCGATGGCGGTGTTCCTCACCGTCACCTTGATCGACATGCTCGCCAGCGGCCAGACCGGCCTGCACTGGAGCCTGCTGACGCACCTGGTGCGCGAATTCGGCATCGGCGGCGTGGTTGGCCTGGGCGGCGGCTGGTTGATGCTGCAGATGGTCAACCGCATCAACCTGGCCACCGGCCTGTACCCGATCCTGGTGATCGCCGGCGGTCTGTTCGTGTTTGCCCTGACCAACGCCCTGCACGGCAGCGGCTTCCTCGCCGTGTACCTGTGCGGCCTGGTGATCGGCAACCGCCCGGTGCGCAGCCGTCATGGCATTTTGCATATGCTCGACGGCATGGCCTGGCTGGCACAGATCGGCATGTTCCTGGTGCTGGGCCTGCTGGTCACGCCCCATGACTTGCTGCCCATCGCCCTGCCGGCCCTGGGCCTGGCGCTGTGGATGATCCTGTTTGCGCGGCCGTTGTCGGTAATGGTCGGCCTGCTGCCGTTCAAGGCATTCCACGGCCGCGAAAAAGCCTTTATCGCCTGGGTCGGCCTGCGGGGCGCGGTGCCGATCATCCTGGCGGTGTTCCCGCTGATGGCCGGACTGCCCCATGCGCAGCTGTACTTCAACCTGGCGTTCTTTATCGTGCTGGTGTCGCTGCTGGTGCAGGGCACGAGCCTGCCGTGGGTGGCCAAGCTGCTCAAGGTCACCGTACCACCGGACCCGGCGCCGATTTCCCGTGCGGCCCTGGAAGTCCACGTCACCAGCGAGTGGGAGCTGTTCGTCTACCGCCTGGGCGCGGAAAAATGGTGCATCGGTGCCGCCCTGCGCGAGCTGAAAATGCCCGAAGGTACGCGGATTGCCGCGCTGTTCCGTGGCCAGCAACTGCTCCATCCGTCGGGTAGTACGGTGCTGGAAGTCGGCGATTTGCTCTGCGTGATCGGCCATGAACACAACCTGCCGGCGCTGGGCAAACTGTTCAGCCAGGCGCCGCAACGCGGCCTCGACCTGCGCTTCTTCGGCGACTTCGTGCTGGAAGGCGACGCCCAGCTGGGTGCGGTTTCCGCCCTGTACGGCCTGAAGCTGGAGGGCATCGACCCGGACATGCCACTGAGCAGCTTCATCACTCAGAAAGTCGGCGGCGCCCCCATCGTCGGCGACCAGGTGGAGTGGAACAACACCATCTGGACCGTCGCGGTCATGGACGGGAACAAGATCGGCAAAGTGGGCGTCAGATTCCCCGAAGGAAGTCGCCCGGGTCCCGGACTCTTCCTCTAAACTGCGGGGCGACGACGCCCCCGATTCTTCACCTTGCAAGACCGGTCTCTATGCCTACCCTGCGCACGTTCCTCGCCACTGCCCTGCTGGGCCTGACCCTTTGTGTCGGCACCGTTCACGCGGCCGACCCGCCCAGCGCCGACGCCATCCAGCAAACCCTGGACAAGCTGCCCGACCGCAAGCTGCCCGACGCCGACATGAAGGCGCTGCAGACCATCCTGCAACAGACCCTGACGTACCTGGGCAACAAGCAGGATTACGAGCAGCGCCTGGTCGACCTCAAGCGCCAGTTGGAAGACGCGCCGCGCCAGACCGGCGACAACCAGCGCGAGCTGACCCGGCTCAAGGCCACCAAAATCATCCCGGTCGCCCAGCGCTACGCCACCCTGCCGGTGCCGCAGCTTGAGCAGTTGCTGGTGCAGCGCACCACCCAGCAAGGTGACCTGCAAAAAGAACTGGCCGACGCCAACAGCCTGTCCATCGCCGCCCAGACCCGCCCCGAGCGCGCCCAGACCGAAATCAGCAGCAGCCAGACGCGCATCCTGCAGATCAATTCGATCCTCAAGGCCGGCAAGGACAACGGTAAAACCCTCAGCGGCGACCAGCGCAACCAGCTCAACGCCGAGCTCGCGGCCCTCAACGCGCTGATCCCCCTGCGCCGCCAGGAACTGGCCGGCAACAGCCAACTGCAAGACCTGGGCAACAGCCAGCACGACCTGGTGATGGAAAAAACCGCGCGCCTGGAACAAGAGATCCAGGACCTGCAGACCCTGATCAATCAGAAGCGCCTGGCCCAGTCCCAGCAGACCGTGACCCAACAGTCCATCGAAGCGCAAAAGGCCGGCGGCAGCAGCCTGCTGGCCACGGAAAGCGCGGCGAACCTGAAGCTGTCCGACTACCTGCTCAAAAGTACCGACCGCCTCAACGACCTGACCCAGAAAAACCTGCAGACCAAGCAGCAGCTCGACACCGTGACCCAGAGCGATTCGGCCCTGGACGAGCAAATCAACGTGCTCAAAGGCAGCCTGCTGCTGTCCAAGATTCTCTACAAACAGAAGCAGGCCCTGCCGCGCCTGACAGTGGACCGCGACCTGGCGGACGATATCGCCAACATTCGCCTGTACCAGTTCGAGGTCAACCAGCAGCGCGAGCTGATCAGTTCGCCAAGCACTTATGTGGATAACTTGCTGGCGAACCAGTCGCCGGAAGATGTCACCCCGCAACTGCGCCGCACCCTGCTGGAACTGGCGATCACCCGCAGCGACCTGCTGGAACGCCTGAGCCGCGAGCTGAGCGCGCTGCTCAACGAATCCATCACCCTGCAACTGAACCAGAAACAACTGCTCAGCACCGCCACGACCCTGCGGGCGACGCTGGACGAGCAGATGTTCTGGATCCCCAGCAACAAACCGCTGGATACCGAGTGGCTGGAAACGGTGCCGGCGCACCTGAGCAAGCAAGTCGCCACCCTGCCCTGGGCCTCCAGCGTCAGCGAACTGTATGACGGCCTGACCCAGCGCCCACTGCTGTTCCTGCCACTGCTGCTGTTGATCGGTGCACTGCTGTGGCGCCGCAAGAACCTGTACCAGCGCCTGAACAAGGTCCACCTGGACATCGGCCACTTCAAGCGCGACAGCCAGTGGCACACGCCGCAGGCCATCCTGATCAATATCCTGCTGGCGATGCCGGTATCCCTGGGCCTGGCACTGTGCGGCTACGCGCTGCAAATCGACGCCCGTGGGCAAAACGCCAACCTGGGCGCTGCGCTCTTGCAGATCGCCCAGGCGTGGCTGGTGTTCTACACCGCCTACCGCATCCTGGCGCCGGGCGGCGTGGCCGAACTGCACTTCCGTTGGGAAAAGCCCCAGGTCGAATTCCTGCAAGGCTGGGTGCGCAAGCTCGGGCTGGTGGTGCTCGCGCTGGTGGCCGTGGTAGCGATTGCCGAGCACCAACCGGCAGCACTCGCCGACGACGTGCTGGGCATCGGCGTGGTACTGACCTGCTACGCGCTGATGGCCTGGCTGCTGGGCCGCTTGCTGTTGCACAGCCCCACCCATGAAAAAGCCTCGCTGTTCCGCAAGGCCGTGGGCCTGCTGTTCACCGCGCTGCCCATTGCGTTGTTTATCGCCGTGTGCTTCGGCTACTACTACACCGCGCTCAAGCTCAGCGACCGGTTGATCAATACCCTGTACCTGCTGATGTTCTGGCTGGTGATCGAAGCCACCTTCGTTCGCGGCCTGGGCGTTGCCGCCCGGCGCCTGGCCTATGCGCGCGCCCTGGCCAAACGCCAGGCCGCCAAGGAAGCCGGCGACGGTGAAGCGGTGATCGAAGAACCGACCCTGGACATCGAACAGGTCAACGAACAGTCCATGCGCCTGATTCGCCTGGCTCTGCTTGGCGGCTTTATCGCCGCACTGTACTGGGTGTGGTCGGACCTGATCTCGGTGTTTTCCTACCTGGACAACGTCACGCTGTACGAATACACCAGCGGCACCGGCGCCAATATCAGCATGGTGCCCATCAGCATCGGCGACTTGCTCGGCGCGCTGATCATCATCGGCATTACCTTCGCGCTGGCGCGCAACCTGCCGGGCTTGCTCGAAGTGCTGGTGCTGTCCAAGCTGGACCTGGCACAAGGCAGCGCCTATGCCACCACTACGTTGCTGTCCTACATCATTGCCGGTGTCGGCTTCGTGTCGACCCTGTCCACGCTGGGCGTGAGCTGGGACAAGTTGCAATGGCTGGTGGCGGCGCTGTCGGTGGGCCTGGGCTTCGGCATGCAGGAGATCTTCGCCAACTTCATCTCCGGCATCATGATCCTGTTCGAGCGTCCAGTGCGCATCGGTGACACCATCACCATCGGCAACCTGTCGGGTACAGTGAGCAAGATCCGCATCCGCGCCACCACGATCACCGACTTTGATCGCAAGGACATCATTGTCCCGAACAAGACCTTCATCACCGGGCAACTGATCAACTGGTCGCTGACCGACACCATCACCCGCGTCACGCTGAAGCTGGGTGTGGACTACGGCTCCGACCTGGACCGCGTGAAGGAATTGCTGCTCAAGGCCGCCCGCGACAACCCACGTGTGCTCAAGGAGCCAGAGCCGCATGTGTACTTCCTCAACTTCGGCGAAAGCACCCTCGACCATGAGTTGCGCATGCACGTGCGCGACCTCGGCGACCGCAACCCGGTAATCGACGAAGTGAACCGCTTTATCAATCGCGAGTTCAAGAAAGAGCACATCAACATCTCGTTCCGCCAGATGGAGGTCTACCTCAAGAACCTTCACGGCCAGGAATACAAATTGGTGGAGGTCGACACCCCGGCCAAGCCCGCCAACGACGGCGGTGTGCAGGAACCGCCGCCGAGCAAACTCGACTAACCGCGCTATCCCCAGCAGAATGCTCGGACATTCTGCTGGAGATGGCCGGTGAAAGCCCTCGACGAACTGACCTTCGACAACCGCTTCGCACGCCTGGGCGACGCGTTCTCGACCCACGTATTGCCTGAGCCCCTCGACGCACCGCGCCTGGTCGTGGCGAGCACGGCCGCCATGGCCCTGCTCGACCTTGACCCTGCCGTTGCCGAAACACCGGTGTTCGCCGAGCTGTTCGGCGGCCACAAGCTGTGGGCCGAGGCGGAACCCCGGGCGATGGTCTATTCCGGGCATCAGTTCGGCGGCTACACCCCGCAACTGGGTGACGGCCGTGGCTTGTTGCTGGGCGAGGTGTACAACGAAGCGGGCGAGCATTGGGACCTGCACCTCAAGGGCGCCGGGATGACGCCTTACTCACGCATGGGCGATGGGCGGGCCGTGCTGCGCTCCTCAATCCGCGAGTTTCTGGCCTCCGAAGCGTTGCACGCGCTGGGCATTCCGAGCAGCCGTGCCTTGTGCGTGATCGGCTCCGACACCCCGGTGTGGCGTGAGAAGCAGGAACGTGGCGCGATGGTGTTGCGCATGGCGCACAGCCATATCCGCTTCGGCCATTTCGAGTACTTCTACTACACCAAGAAACCCGAGCAGCAGGCCGAGCTGGCCGAGCACGTGCTGAACCTGCACTACCCCGAGTGCCGCGAACAGCCGGAACCCTACCTGGCGATGTTCCGCGAAATCGTCGAGCGCAATGCCGAACTGATCGCCAAGTGGCAGGCTTATGGCTTCTGCCACGGCGTGATGAACACCGACAATATGTCGATCCTGGGCATCACCTTCGACTTCGGACCGTTCGCGTTCCTGGATGACTTTGACGCGCACTTCATCTGCAACCACTCGGACCATGAAGGGCGTTACTCCTTCAGTAATCAGGTGCCAATCGGCCAGTGGAACCTCAGCGCCCTGGCGCAGGCGTTGACGCCGTTCATCAGCGTCGATGCCTTGAAGGAAGCACTCGGCCTGTACTTGCCGCTGTACCAGGCCAATTACCTGGACCTGATGCGCCGCCGCCTCGGGCTGACCACCGCCGAAGACGATGACCAGAAGCTGGTGGAGCGGCTATTGAAGCTGATGCAGAACAGCGGCGTGGATTACACCCTGTTCTTCCGCCGCCTGGGGGATGAGTCGGCGGCGCTGGCGGTGACGCGGCTGCGGGATGACTTCGTCGACCTGGCCGGGTTTGATGCCTGGGCCGAGCAGTACAAGGCGCGTGTTGCACGGGATGGTGACTACAGCGAGGAACAGCGCCGTGCGCGGATGCATGCGGTGAACCCGCTGTATATCCTGCGCAACTACCTGGCGCAGAACGCCATCGTTGCCGCCGAATCCGGGGATTACAGCGAGGTGCGGCGGTTGCATGAGGTGCTTTCCAAACCGTTTGAGGAGCAAGCGGGGATGGAGCAATACGCACAGCGGCCGCCGGATTGGGGGAAGCATCTGGAGATTAGTTGTTCGTCGTAGGCGCTACGTTTGTAGTGAGCGGGCTTGTCCCGCGCTGGGGGGCGAAGCCGACCTAAATCCAGGCAACTCGGTCTTTCTGAAACACCGCGGCGTCCTTGTTGGGCCGGCTTCGCCACCCAGCGCGGGACAAGCCCGCTCACCACAACCTTGATAACTATCCGCCCTAGCTCCACATAGAACCTATTGGTCATTCCAGGAGCCCACCATGTCCGAACCTCTCGTAATCCCCTGCCCCCACTGCAACGGCCTCAACCGCATCCCCGGCGAACGCCTGGGTGATGCGCCCAAATGCGGGCGCTGCAAGCAGCCGGTTTTGTTGAACACGCCGTTTGAGCTGAAGCAAGGCGACTACGCCAGCCAGATCAAAGGCGACCTGCCGTTGCTGGTGGATGTGTGGGCCGACTGGTGTGGGCCGTGTAAATCATTCGCGCCGGTGTTTGAGCAGGCGGCCGGACAGTTGGAGGGCAAGTGCCGGTTGGCCAAGCTGGACAGCGAGGCCAATCAGCAGTTGTCGGCACAGTTGGGGATTCGTTCGATTCCCAGTTTGATTCTGTTCAAGAACGGCCGCGAAGTGGCTCGCCAGAGTGGGGCGTTTCCGTTGCCGCAGTTGATGGCGTGGCTCCGCAGCCAGGGCATTTGACACCCGACCTGTAGGAGCCGGCTTGCCGGCGATGGCGTTCTTGAGGGCACCATCGCCGGCAAGCCGGCTCCTACATACAGTGAAATGATGTAGGTCAGGCGTTTTCCAGCAGGTTATGCAAGTCCACAAACTGCTGCGTCAGCTTGTGCCGTGGGTCCAGGTGGATCAGTGGCTTGCTCTCCTGGTGCGACTCGCGCATGCGCACCGAGCTGGCCAGGTACACCGGTAATACCGGCAGGCCCTCGGCAATCAACTCATCGAGCATCTGCTGTGGCAGGCTCGCCCGGGCCTGGAACTGGTTGACCACGATGCCTTCCACCTCAAGGCCTTCGTTGTGGTCTTCCTTCAATTCTTCGATCTCAGCCAGCAGGCCATACAACGCCTGGCGCGAGAAGCTGTCGCAATCGAAAGGAATCAGCACGCGATCAGCGGCAATCAGCGCCGAAACCGCGTAGAAATTCAACGCCGGCGGCGTATCCAGGTAAATCCGGTCGTAATCCTCACTCAGCTCATCCAGCAGCTTTCGCAGCTTGTTGATCTTGTGCTTGGCCTCGAGCTTGGGCTGCAAGTCCGCCAATTCCGCGGTGGCGGTGATCACGTGCAGGTTGTCGAAGGGCGTTTCGTAGATATCCACCCGGTTTTTCTTCGAGAACGGCCCGGAAGACAGGGTCTGCTTGAAGAACTCGGCAATGCCCATCGGTATATCGTCGCCGGTCAACCCGGTGAGGTATTGGGTTGAGTTGGCTTGCGCATCGAGGTCCACCAACAGGGTTCGATAGCCTTCGCTGGCGCTGACTGCCGCCAGGTTGCAGGCGATGCTGGACTTGCCCACGCCGCCTTTCTGATTGAACACCACGCGCCGCATGGAAAAACCTCCGTGTATCAATGAATGTCCGAGTGTAGAGGGCAAAAGCGCCTGTTAGCTACCTCGTTCATCCATGCATTGCTGCATCAGGCGTCATCGGTGGCCTGGCGGCCATGGGCAGCCGACAGATTAAAAAGAAGGGTCCGACAATCCATCCGAGCCCCCAGTAAAGGACAATCTGTAAATTCTTCCGACTAATTTGTAATCGCCCGTGCACAATTCTTTACCAAAGTTTGCTAGAACCCCACGGCACCGGGATAATGCGCGCCATTCGGCTGTTGCTCCCCGTCCCGGTATTCGGGACCAAACACCGCACATGGAAGCCCGCAGGGGCGGGATAACTTCTCAGTGATCAACTTCAACATCGCCAAATGGCGCGCCTGGGCCCCTGGGCTGGAAAGTGCGGACGACTGGCACGCCTGGTGCCAGGCCCCGGTGTTGCTGCCCGCAAGCGAAGCCTCTCCCGACGTGTCATTCCTGCCGGCCATGCAGCGTCGCCGCCTGAGCCGCCTGGCGCGCATGGCGTTCAGCGTCGGCTGGCCACTGGCCGAGGGCCTGCAGGACCTGCCGCTGGTGTTCATTTCCCGGCATGGCGAGACCCCGCGCACCCTCGACATCCTCAGCGACCTGGCCAACGACCAGCCGCTGTCGCCGACCCAGTTCAGCCTGTCGGTGCACAATGCGGTGATTGGCCTGTGGTCGATCCTGCGCAATGAAACCAGCGAAATGACCGCCCTCGCCGCCGCCGGCGACGGCCTGGAACACGGCATGCTCGAAGCCGCCGCGCTGCTCGACGAAGGCGCCCCGGCGGTGCTGCTGGTGATTACCGAGGAGCAGCCGCCCGAGGCCTACGCCAGCTGGATCGTTGATGTGCCGTTCCCCTACGCCCTCGGCCTGTTGCTGACACCCGGAGACGAGTGGCAACTGGAACTGGACAGCGGAGCTGTCCAACCCACTCAAACCCAGTGGCCCCACGCCCTGAACCTGCTGCGCACCCTGCTCACCGAACAGGTCGCCTGCCAACATGCCTGGAAGAACCGCGTATGGAACTGGCAACGCAAGCCGTGAACGACAAGCCACGGGACGCCTACTACTGGCGCCTGTTCGCCACCGCCGCCAGCTTCTTCCTGTTCGGCATCGGCGGGCTGTGCCTGCGTTTGCTGGTATTTCCACTGCTCAGTTGCCTGCCAGGCAGCGCAGAAAAACACCAGCGCCGTGTCCGCCACACCATCAGCAGACTGTTCTGGTTCTTTATCCGCCTGATGCAGCGCGGCGGCGTGCTGACCTACAGCGTGGAGGGCGCCGAAAACCTCGGGCGCCCGGGCCAGATGATCATCGCCAACCACCCGTCGCTGATCGACGTGGTGTTCCTGATCGGCCTGATGCGCCAGACCAACTGCGTGGTCAAGCAGAGCCTGTTCCAGAACCCGTTCATGCGTGGACCGGTGCGCGACGCCGGCTACATCAGCAATGACGGCAGCGCGGACATGCTCGATGCCGCTGCCGACGCCCTGCGCGCAGGCCAGACCCTGATCATTTTCCCCGAAGGCACCCGCACCACACCCGGCGCAGCACCTGCCTTTCATCGCGGTGGCGCCGCCATTGCGCTGCGGGGTGCGACAATCATCACCCCGGTGGTGATCAAAGTGAGCCCCACCACGCTGACCAAGGCCGAACCCTGGTATCGCATCCCGAACTGCCGCTTTCACTTCAGTTTGCGCGTGGGTGCCGATATAGAACCACAGGCGTTCGCAACACTGGGCCCCGCGCCCCAGGCCTCACGCAAGCTCAACGATCACCTGCATCACTATTTCATTAAGGAGCTCGCCGAAGATGAGCGACCAACACCGCCTTGAGCACGACATAAAGACGCTGATCATCGAGGCCCTGGGCCTGGAAGACATCAGCGTCGACGACATCGGCAGCGAGCAAACCCTGTTCGGCGAAGGCCTCGGCCTGGATTCGGTAGACGCCCTGGAACTGGGCCTGGCGATCCAGAAAAAGTACGGCATCAAGATCGATGCCGACGCCAAGGACACCCGCAATCACTTCACCAACGTGGCCAGCCTTGCGGCGTTCGTCACGGCCAGACAGGCAGCTTGAGACCGGACCATGCAAACTCGTGACGATATTTTCAACACCCTGCGCGACGCCTTGGTGGAACTGTTTGAACTGCCGCCGGAACGCGTCACCCTTGACGCCAACCTGTACCAGGACCTGGAAATCGACAGCATCGATGCCGTCGACTTGATCGACCATATCAAGCGCCAGACCGGCAAGAAGATCGCCGCCGAAGAATTCAAGGCGGTGCGCACTGTGAATGACGTGGTTGAGGCGGTGTACCGTCTGGTCCAGCCGGCCGCATGAGCCGACTGATCGGCCTCGGCCTGCTGTTGGCGGGGCTGCTGTACCCCTTTGCGGTGTATTACGGCACCGAACACTTTGCGCCATGGCAATTCGGCCTGCTGCTGGGCAGCCTGTGGTTGCTGCGTGCACTGACCGGTGCACGCCGCCCCGGCAGCCGCTGGATGGCGCTGGCGGTCATCGTGTTCTGCCTGTTGCTGGCCTGGTTCGATAACCCCCGCTTGCTGCGCTGGTACCCGAGCCTGGTCAGTGCGTTCATGTTGGCGTTGTTCGGTCTGAGCCTGAAATACGGCCCGCCGATGGTCGAGCGTCTGGCGCGCATGACCGATCCCGTATTGCCGCCTCATGCCATCGTGTATACCCGCCGGGTGACCGTGGTGTGGAGTGTGTTTTTTCTGTGTAATGGCCTGCTCGCTGCCGCCCTCACCCTGTGGGCGCCGCTGAGCTGGTGGACGTTGTACAACGGCCTGATCGCCTACGGGTTGATGGGGCTGTTGTTTGCCGTGGAATGGCTGGTACGACAAAGGGTTCGAGGCCGCGTATGAATGGGTTGAAACTTGAGCACTTGCTGCTCGAGCCGCTGGAACAGCGTTGGGTCACCACCGAACCTGCAATGAATCACGCGCAGCTGTGGGAGCAATCCCTGAGTCTGGCGGCGGGCCTGCAAGCCCGGGGCATCCAGCGCCTCGCCGTGTACCTGGAAGACGCAGGCCTGCTGGCGGTTGCCCTGCTGGGCGCCTGGCGGGCCGGGGTCAGCGTGCTGCTGCCCGCCGATTTGCAGCCTCAGACCCGCCAGCGCTGGGATGATGCCGTCGATGCCTGGCTGACCGAAGCCGCTGACCTGGATGCGCTGTATCAGGCACCGCTGAGCGCTGCCGCACTCGATCTGGACGTTTGCCAACTGAGCCTGTGCACCTCCGGCTCCAGCGGCGAACCCAAGCGCATCGACAAGACCCTGCGCCAACTGGCCAACGAGGTCGAGGCCCTGGAGACCCTGTGGGGGCCGGACCTCAAGGACGCCTGCATCATCGGCAGCGTCGCCACGCAGCATATCTACGGTTTGCTGTTCCGCGTGCTGTGGCCGCTGTGTGCTGGCCGCACCTTTGTGCGCAAGCAGCTGGCCTTCCCCGAAGACATGCAGCGCGCGAGCCGCGAGCACGCGCACTTTGCCTGGGTCGCCAGCCCGGCGTTGCTCAAGCGCATGGGCGACAACCTCGACTGGCCCGCGCTGAGCCAGGTGTCGAGGGTGTTTTCATCCGGTGGCGCATTGCCTGTGGAGGCGGCCGGCAGCCTTTATGACCGCTTGCAGCAATGGCCGACCGAGATCCTCGGCAGCTCGGAAACCGGTGGCATCGCCTGGCGCCAAGGTGCCCAGCCGTGGCAACCGTTCGCCGACGTGCAACTGAGCCAGGATGCCGACGGCGCCCTGCGCATCGCATCGCCTTACCTGCCTGATGGGCATGTCGAGCACACCGCCGACGCGGCACGCATCCATGCCGATGGCCGTTTCGAGCTGCTGGGCCGCCTGGACCGCATCGTCAAGCTGGAAGAAAAACGCATCTCCCTGCCCATGCTGGAACAGGCGCTGATGGCGCACCCATGGGTCGCAGAAACGCGCCTGGGCGTGGTGCAGGAAAACCGTGCTTCCCTTGGCGCCCTGGTGGTGCTGAGTGCCGATGGCCTGCATGCGTTGCGCAATCAGGGCCGACGCACGCTCACCCAAACCCTGCGCCAGCATTTGAGTCAACATTGCGAAGCCCTGGCGTTGCCGCGCCGCTGGCGTTTGCTGAGACAGTTGCCCCTCAACAGCCAAGGCAAACTGCCCCAGGCCGATGTCGAGGCGTTGCTGCTGGCAGCCCGCCCGAAGGCGCCGGAAGTGCTGGAGCAGGTGGAAGCCGACGGCGAATGGACCTTGCAACTGAGCGTGCCGGCAGACCTGGCCTATTTCAGCGGGCACTTCCCGGTCACGCCGGTGCTGCCGGGGGTGGTACAGGTGGAATGGGCGTTCAACCTGGGCCAGCAACTGCTCGATTTGCCGCCGGCTTTTGCCGGCATGGAAGTGCTCAAGTTCCAGCAACTGGTGCGCCCGGGCGATGCGATCGAACTGCATCTGCGATTTGATGCTGAGCGCGGCAAGTTGTATTTCGCCTATCGCAATGGGGTCTCAGCCTGCTCCAGTGGTCGTCTACTGCTGGAGGCCGTTGATGCATAACCCTTGCGCCCTGATCCCGGTCTACAACCACGAAGCCGCCGTACCGGCCGTGGTCCGCAGCCTGCTGGACAGCGGCCTGCCCTGCCTGCTGGTCGACGACGGCAGCAGCCCCGCCTGCGCGGCCGTGCTGGCGCAATTGGCGACCCTGGATAACGTCACCCTGCTGACCTTGCCCAGCAACCAGGGCAAGGGCGGCGCAGTGATGGCCGGCTTCCACGAAGCCGCACGCCAGGGCTTCAGCCATGCCTTGCAAGTCGACGCCGACGGCCAGCACGACCTGCGCGAAGTCGAGACTTTTATCGACACCTCGCGCCGGCACCCCGACGCGATCATCTGCGGCTACCCGGAATACGACGACAGCGTGCCTAAAGGCCGCCTGTACGCGCGCTACCTGACCCACGTGTGGGTGTGGATCAACACCCTGTCGCTACAGATCCGCGATTCGATGTGCGGCTTTCGCGTGTACCCGCTGATACCGGTGCTGGCGCTGATGAACTCGGCCTACATCGGCACCCGCATGGATTTCGACTCCGATATCCTGGTACGCCTGGCCTGGCGCAACCAGCCAATGCGCTGGTTGCCGACCCAAGTGCATTACCCTGCCGACGGCCTGTCCCACTTCCGCCTGTTCCGCGACAACGTACGCATCTCGGCCATGCACACCCGGTTGTTCTTCGGCATGCTGGTGCGCGCGCCGATGATCCTGTGGCGCCGGTGGCAGGCATGAGCGACAGCACCAGGCACTGGGCCGACCGGGAAGAGCGCGGCAGCTACTGGCTGATGAAGCTCACCGCCTTCGCCGCCAAGGTCCTCGGCCGCCGCGTGTTGAGCCCGGTGTTGTACGGCATCGTGTTGTACTTTTTCCTGTTCGGCCGCACCGCGCGACAGAGCGCCTGGCAATACCAGCAGCGCCTGGCCGACTGGAGCGGGCGCGAGGAACTGCGCCCCACCCACTGGAAAGTCTTCGGCCAGTTCATGGCGTTTGCCGACTCGTTGCTCGACAAACTCGACGTGTGGAACGGCAAGCTGCGCCTGGAGCAGATCGAGATCAACGACCCGGCCCACTTGCGCGGGCAACTGCGCGGCGAGCGCGGGCAGATGCTGGTGGGCGCACACCTGGGCAACCTTGAAGTGTGCCGCGCCCTCGCCGAGATCGGTGAACAAGTCACCATGAACGTGCTGGTGCACACCAAGCACGCCGAACAATTCAACCGCCTGCTGGGCGAAGCCGGTGCGACTCACCTGCGCCTGATCCAGGTCAGCGAGCTGGATCCGGCCACCATGCTGCTGCTCAGCCAGCGCCTGGACGACGGCGAGTGGCTGGCCATCGCCGGCGACCGCGTGCCGCTGCATGGCGGGCGCACCGTGTGCGTGGATTTCCTCGGCCACGACGCCGCCTTCCCCCAGGGTCCGTGGCTGCTGGCCGGCTTGCTCAAATGCCCGGTGAACCTGCTGATGTGCCTCAAGCACAAACGCCGCTATCGCCTGAGCATCGAGCCTTTCGCCGAATTGATCGAATGGAAACGCAACACCCGCGAGCAGGTCATAGCCCTGTGGACCGCGCGCTACGCCGCACGCCTGGGCCAGTTCTGCCTGGAAGCGCCCCAACAATGGTTCAACTTTTACCCTTTCTGGAAGACCGATGACGACGCATCTTGAGCCGGTAACCTTTGGCGAACGCGCCCTGCGCATCGAAGACGTGCTGGCCCTGGCCAACCGTCAGGCGCCGACCCGATTGCAGGGCGATGCCGCCTATCGCCAGCGCATTGCCAAGGGCGCGCAGTTCCTCGACTCGCTGCTGGACAAGGAAGGCGTGATCTACGGCGTGACCACCGGCTACGGCGATTCGTGCGTGGTGGCGGTGCCCTTGCAGCACGTCGAAGCGTTGCCGCGTCACCTCTACACCTTCCACGGTTGCGGCCTGGGCAAGCTGTTCGACGCCCAGGCCACCCGCGCGGTGCTGGCTGCGCGTTTGCAGTCGCTGTGCCACGGCGTTTCCGGTGTGCGCGTGGAGTTGCTGGAGCGTCTGCATGCGTTTCTTGAACACGACGTACTGCCGCTGATCCCGGAAGAAGGTTCGGTGGGCGCCAGCGGTGACCTGACGCCCCTGTCCTACGTGGCCGCAACCCTGTCCGGTGAACGCGAGGTGATGTTCCGTGGCGAACGTCGTCAGGCGGCCGATGTGCACCGTGAGCTGGGCTGGACCCCGCTGGTGCTGCGCCCCAAGGAAGCGCTGGCGCTGATGAACGGCACTGCGGTGATGACCGGCCTGGCCTGCCTGGCGTTCGCCCGCGCCGATTACCTGCTGCAACTGGCCACGCGCATCACCGCGCTGAACGTGGTGGCACTGCAAGGCAACCCGGAACACTTCGACGAGCGCCTGTTCGCCGCCAAGCCACACCCGGGGCAGATGCAGGTCGCCGCCTGGCTGCGCAAGGACCTGGCCATCGACGCGCCGACCGCGCCGTTGCATCGCCTGCAGGACCGTTATTCGCTGCGTTGCGCGCCCCACGTCCTAGGCGTATTGGCCGACAGCCTGAACTGGCTGCGTTCGTTCATCGAGATCGAACTGAACAGCGCCAACGACAACCCGATCATCGACGCCGAAGCAGAACGCGTGTTGCATGGCGGGCATTTCTACGGCGGGCATATCGCCTTTGCCATGGACAGCCTAAAGACCCTGGTCGCCAACGTCGCCGACCTGCTGGACCGCCAACTCGCACTGCTGGTGGACGTGCGTTACAACCATGGCCTGCCGAGCAACCTGTCCGGCGCCCCGGCTGATCGCGCAATGATCAACCACGGTTTCAAGGCCGTGCAGATCGGCACCAGCGCCTGGACCGCCGAAGCCCTGAAAAACACCATGCCGGCCAGCGTGTTCTCGCGCTCCACCGAGTGCCATAACCAGGACAAGGTGAGCATGGGCACCATCGCCGCCCGCGATGCGATCCGTGTGCTGGAGCTGACCGAACAGGTCGCCGCCGCGACCTTGCTCGCCGCCAACCAGGGTGTGTGGCTGCGCGCCCAGGCCGAGGACGCCCGCCCATTGCCGCCGGCCTTGGCGGCGATGCATGAAGTACTGGCCAAGGACTTCCCGCCGGTCATCGAAGACCGCGCCCTGGAAGGCGAACTGCGCCTGTGCCTGCAACGCATTGCCGAGCAACACTGGAGGCTGTATGCGTAGCCAGGGCGTACTGCATTGCGACACTGAAATCCTCGTGCCGTTTTTTGACGTCGACACCATGAACGTGGTGTGGCACGGGCATTACGTGAAGTACCTGGAAGTGGCGCGCTGCGCGCTGCTGGACAAGATCGGGCATAACTACACGGCGATGCTCGAATCCGGCTACGCCTGGCCGGTGATCGACATGCAACTGCGCTACGTACGCGGCGCCGTGTTCGGCCAGACCCTCAACGTGCGCGCCAGCCTGGTGGAGTGGGAGAACCGCTTGAAGGTCAATTACCTGATCACCGACCTCGCCAGTGGCGAGCGCTTGACCCGTGCCAGCACCGTGCAGGTGGCGGTGGAAATCGCCAGTCGCGAGATGCAACTGGCCTCCCCCAAAATATTCACCGACGCCGTAGAGAGAGCCTTGAAATGAGATCCCCTGTGGGAGCGGGCTTGCCCGCGATGGACGTCAACGATAACGCGAGCCGCCTGACACTGCGCGGTGCCCTCGGGTTCTTCGCGGGCAAGTCGAATCGTCGCACCGCCGCTCCCACATGGATTGCGCTGATCTTGTTGTTCAGCATTCCAAGCCTGGCTCACGCTTTTGACTTGCAACAACTCAGCGAGCAGCTCGCCAAACCCTCAGTGATCCACGGCAGCTTCACCCAGGAAAAACACCTGCGTGCCCTGCCCCAGCCGTTGGTCAGCAAAGGCACCTTCGTGCTCGCCAAGGACCACGGCCTGTTGTGGCTGCTGAAAACCCCGCTGCAACAGGACTACCGCATCAGCGCCCAGGGCATTGCCCGACGCGACGCCAACGGCTGGCAACTGCTGCCGAACAAGAGCGCCGGCGCCGAACAGAACCGGTTGTTCCTGGCGGTGCTGCAAGGCGACAGCAGCGGCTTGCAGCGTGATTTCGAGTTGCAACTGCAAGGCGAGGCCAAGCAGTGGAAATTGACGCTGATCCCACGCTCGTTGCTGCTCAAGCAAGTCTTCACCCAGATCAATATCGACGGTGGCGACCTGGTGCAGAACATCCAACTGCTGGAAACACAAGGCGACAGCACTGTGCTGCGCATGCAGGACAGCACGGCCGGCCTGCCGTTGAGCGAAGCGGAGCAACACGACTTTGCCCAGTGAACGCCTGCTGCCGCGCCTGTTCCTGATCCTGCTGGTGGCCGTGCTGGCCCTGGCCGGCTGGCAGTGGCGCCACGGCGCGCCCTTGTCGGCCAACCTGATGGAACTGGTGCCGGGCAACACGCCGGACGCCTTGGAGCAGCAAGCCGAACAACGCATGCAGGAGCCACTGAACCGAGAAATGCTGGTGCTGGTGGGGCATGCCGACCGCCAGCAAGCGGTCGCTGTGGCGCAACAGCTGGGTGAGCGCTGGCAGGCCAGCGGGCTGTTTGAACAGGTGCAGTGGAACCTGCAAGCCGACTTGCCGGCGCTGCGCGAGCAATTGCTGCGCGGCCGCCTGGCGATGCTCTCGACCAGGGACCGCGAGCAACTGATCGAACAGCCCGACGCGTTTATCCAACAGCGCGTGCAAGCGCTGTTCGACCCCTTCACCGGGTTCAGCCTGGTGCCGAGCCAGGACGACTGGCTGGGCCTGACCGGACGCATCCAGAACAGCCAGCCGCAACACGGTTCGGTGCAACTGGACATCGGCAGCGGCGCGCTGATCGCCGATGCCGACGGCAAAAGCTGGGTGCTGCTGCGCGCGCGCACCACCGGCAATGCGTTCGACATGAAACTGCCGCTGCAGGTGGCGGACCTGCTCCAGGCCAGCCGCGAGCAGGTCAGCGGGCAAGGCGCGCAATTGCTCGCCGCCAGCGGCTTGCTCTACGCCGCCAATGGTCAGCAACAGGCCACGCGGGAAATCACCTGGGTGGGTGGCGGCGCTACCGTCGGCATCCTGCTGTTGCTGTTGCTGGCATTCCGGCGCTGGCGCGTGCTGCTGGCGTTTGTGCCGGTGCTGGTAGGCATGCTGTTTGGCGCGGTGGCTTGCGTGGCACTGTTCGGCCATATGCATGTGATGACGCTGGTGCTGGGCTCCAGCCTGATCGGCGTGGCGGTGGATTACCCGCTGCACTACCTGTCGAAAAGCTGGAGCATGCAGCCGTGGCGCAGTTGGCCGGCGTTGCGCATCACCTTGCCGGGGTTGAGCCTGAGCCTGGCCACCAGTTGCATCGGCTACCTGGCGCTGGCCTGGACACCGTTCCCGGCCCTTACCCAAATCGCGGTGTTCTCCGCCGCCGGCCTGGTCGGTGCTTACCTGTCCGCGGTGTGCCTGTTGCCGGCGTTGCTCAAGGGCGTCGAACTGCGCCCGGCGCAATGGCCGCTGCGCATCGCCGAAAGCCTGTGGCAGGTGCGTGCGTCGTTGCTCATGCGCGTGCCGAGCCCGGCGTTGCTGGTGCTGGTGCTGCTGTTTTGCGCCGGTGGCCTGTGGCACTTGAACAGCAAGAACGATATCCGCCAATGGATCGGTGCGCCGCCGCAATTGCTGCAAGAAGCGCAAGCCGTGGCACGGATTACCGGGTTTCAACCCACCAGCCAGTTCTTCCTGGTGCGCGCGGAAAATCAGCAGCAGTTGCTGGAGCGCCAGAGCGCGCTGGCGCAGCGCCTGGATCAACTGGTGAACATGGACAAGCTCCAGGGTTACCTGGCGCTCAATCAACTGGTCAGCCTGCCTGCCGAACAGCAACAACTGCGTGATGCGCTGAATAAACTCCCGCAACACTGGCAGCCGCTGCTGGACCTCGGCGTCCCCGCCAATGCCCTGCAAGCCGAAGTGGCGCAACTGCAAGCCTTGCCCACCGAAGACATCGATGCCGCCCTGGCAGGCCCGTTGGCCGAACCCTGGCGCACTCTCTGGCTTGGCCCGGTGGACGGCGGCGTGGCGGCGATGGTCAGCCTGCAAGGCTTGAACAATCCGGCGCTGTTGCGGGTGCAGGCGCTGGATTTACCGGGCGTACAACTGGTGGATCGCCTGGGCGACTTGAACCGGGTATTTGCCGACACGCAGATCAGCGCCGCCGAATTGAAGTTGCTGTCCTGTGTGCTGATCGTGCTGCTGCTGATCCTGCCGTTCGGCTTTGGCGGGGCCTTGCGTATCGTCGCCCTGCCACTGCTGGCGGCCCTGTGCAGCCTGGCCAGCCTCGGGTGGCTGGGCCAGCCGCTGACGTTGTTCAGCCTGTTCGGCCTGCTGTTGGTCACGGCCATCAGCGTCGACTACGCGATCCTGATGCGCGAGCAGATCGGCGGCCCTGCGGTGAGCCTGCTGGGGACATTGCTGGCGGCGCTGACCACCTGGTTGTCGTTTGGCCTGCTGGCGGTGTCCAGCACGCCGGCGGTGAGCAATTTCGGCTTATCGGTCAGCCTGGGCCTGGCATTCAGCTTTATGCTGGCACCCTGGGCCGGCCAACAGAAACACGCCTCATGAATGTGATTATCGCCAATGTGGCAAGGAGCCCTCGTGCCCACAGTTGAAATGGAACGTCGCCAAGTGGTGGTAATCGGTGCCGGTCCGTCCGGGGCCATCGCCGCCGCGCTGTTAAAGCGCAAAGGGCATGATGTATTGATTATCGAGCGCCAGCACTTCCCGCGGTTCTCGATTGGCGAAAGCCTGCTGTCCCACTGCATCGACTTTATCGAAGAAGCCGGCATGCTCGACGCCGTGCAGGCGGCGGGCTTTCAAGTGAAAACCGGTGCCGCGTTCGCCTGGGGCGAGCGCTACAGTGCGTTTGATTTCGGTGACACCTTCAGCAACGGCAAGCCCACCACCTTCCAGGTTCAGCGCGGCGACTTCGACAAGTTGCTGGCCGATCAGGCGGCGTTGCAAGGCGTGGACATCCGTTACGGCGAAACCATCGTCGGCGTGGATTTCAAAGGCGAATCCCGTTACCTGCACGTACGCCGCGAAAACGGCAGCGAGTACCACCTCAAGGCCACGTTCGTGCTCGACGCCAGCGGATACGGTCGCGTGCTGCCGCGCCTGCTGGAGCTGGACATGCCGTCGGACTTTCCGGTGCGCCAGGCGGTGTTCACCCACGTTGAAGACCGCATCGAACACCCAGGCTTCGACCGCACCAAGATTCTGGTCACCACCCACCCGACCAAGCGCGATATCTGGTTCTGGACCATCCCGTTCAGCAATGGCCGCTGCTCGGTAGGCGTAGTCGCGGCCAAAGCGCATTTCGATGGCCGCGACAGCGACCTCGATGCCTGCCTGCGCGGCTTTATCGATGAAACCCCAAGCCTGGCCGGCGTGCTGCAAAACGCCGCGTGGGACACACCGGCGCGGACCATCGGCGGCTATGCGGCCAACGTCAAGAGCCTGCATGGGCCGGGCTTTGCGTTGCTGGGCAACGCGGCGGAATTCCTCGACCCGGTGTTTTCCTCGGGGGTCACCATCGCCATGCGTTCGGCGAGCATGGCCGCCGGTGTGTTGCATCGTCAGCTCAACGGCGAAACCGTGGACTGGCAAACCGAATTCGCCGAGCCGTTGAAGCGCGGTGTCGATACCTTCCGCTGCTACGTCGAAGGCTGGTACGCCGGGACTTTCCAGGATGTGATCTTCCATCCGGGCAGCTCGCCGGAGATTCGCCGGATGATCAGTTCGATCCTCGCCGGTTATGCGTGGGATGAACGCAACCCGTTTGTGAGTGAACCCAAGCGCCGGTTGCGGATGTTGTCGGAAATTTGTGCAGGGGATGCAGCGTGAGCAGTCAGTACTTGAGTAAGAACTACGTCGAAGAAACCAAGTTCGGCTTCTGGTTCCTGCGCAGCCATACCTGGCAGCACCACGTGTTGCGCGTGGCGATCAACGACCTGCGCAGCCTGTTCACCGAGCCCTTGCCGGAAGCGCCGGTGCTGCTGGACGCCGGCTGCGGCCAGGGCAAGTCCTTCAAGCTGTTGCAGCAGGTGTTCGCCCCTGGGCGCCTGATTGGCCTGGACGCCGACCCTCACAGCCTGGAACTGAGCCGTGCAGAAGCGGCGCGCCAGGGCTTGGCCATCGAGCTGATCGGCAGCGACTGCGCCACCCTGCAAGTGCCGGACGAAAGCGTCGATATCCTGTTCTGCCACCAGACCTTTCACCATCTGGTCGAACAGCATCGCGCGCTCAAGGAGTTCTACCGTGTGCTCAAGCCGGGCGGCTATTTGCTGTTTGCCGAATCCACCGAAGCCTATATCGACACCTGGGTGATCCGCTGGCTGTTCCGCCACCCGATGCATGTGCAGAAAAGCGCCGAAGAATACCTGGAGATGCTCCGCGAGCAGGGCTTTGAATTCGGCCAGCAGAACGTCTCGTACCCGTACTTGTGGTGGAGCCGTTCCAGCGACTTCGGCCTGCTCGAACGCTGGGGCCTGCGCAAGGCGCCGCCGATAGGCCAGCGTGAAGAAACCCTGGTCAACTGCGTGGCACGCAAACCCTTGGCGAGTGCGGCCCCATGATGCGCAGTCTGTTGATGGGCTGCCTGTTGCTGCTGAGCGCCTGCGCCAGCCAGCCACCGCTGCCCGAGAAAACCCCGGCCCTGGCCTTGCCGCTGCAACTGCATGTGCAGCGCCTGGTCGACGGCCAGAGCCAGGACTGGTTGCTGGTGATCCAACGCGAAGGCGGTGGCATTCGCTGGTCGATGATGGACCCGCTGGGCATCCCCCAGGCGCGGCAAAAGCTGATCAATGGCGAATGGCAGGCCGATGGCTTGCTGCCGCCCAATCCCCAGGCGCGTGAGTTGTTTGCGGCGTTGCTGTTTGCGCTGACCGCGCCGGATGACGTGCGTGCGCTGTACCCCAGCGCGCAGGCGATGGACTTGACGCGCACCCTGCCGGGCCATTGGCAGATCGTGTATCAATCGTCCGAAGTCTTCAGTGTGAACATCACCGGGCAGCCGCTGAGCTACCGCATCACACCGCTCGGAGTCGCACGATGAGCGCCTACCTCAACGCCCTGGGCGTGATCTGCGCCCTCGGCCGTGGCCAGGCCGAGGTCAGCCGCAGCCTGTTTGCCGGTGACTGCTCCGGCATGCGCGCCGAAAGCGGTTGGGTGCCGGAGCGCGTGTTGCCGGTGGCCGGTGTGCCGGGTGAACTGGCAACCATCCCCGTCGAGTTGGGTCAGCAAAGCAGCCGCAATAACCAGTTGCTGCTGGAGGCGGCGCTGCAGATCGAAGGCGAGATCCGCCAGGCGATCCACACCTACGGCGCGTCACGAGTGGGCATCGTGCTCGGCACCAGCACCTCGGGTATCGACGAAGCCAGCCGGGGCATCGCCCACTACCTGCGGGAAAACCAGTTCCCCGGCGACTACGACTACCAGCAGCAGGAGCTCAGCGCCCCGGCGAACTTCCTCGCCGACTGGCTGCAACTGAGCGGCCCCGCCTATGTGATCTCCACCGCCTGCACCTCCAGCGCCCGTGCGCTGATGAGCGCCCAGCGCCTGCTGGACCTCGGCGTGTGCGATGCCGTGATCTGCGGCGGCGTCGACAGCCTGTGCAAGCTGACGCTTAACGGTTTCAGCTCGTTGGAAGCGGTATCAAACGAGCGTTGCAACCCGTTTTCAGTGAACCGCAACGGCATCAACATCGGCGAAGCGGCCGTGCTGTTCCTGATGAGCAAGGCACACGCGCCCATCGCCCTGCTGGGCAGTGGCGCCAGTTGCGATGCGCACCATATCTCCGCGCCCGAACCCACCGGCAAAGGCGCGCTGCAATCCATGCAAAAGGCCTTGGCCAGCGCCGGATTGCAGCCAGGGCAGATCGGTTACCTGAACCTGCACGGCACCGCCACCCAGCATAACGACGCCATGGAAAGCCTGGCCGTCGCCAGCCTGTTCCCGCAAGGCGTGGCCTGCTCGTCGACCAAACCCATGAGCGGCCATACCCTGGGCGCAGCCGGCGCGCTGGAAGCGGCGTTCTGCTGGTTGAGCCTGGTTCATAACCGGCTGCCACCACATGTGTGGGACGGCCAGGCCGACCCGGCGCTGCCCGCCTTGCAATGGGCCACCGCCGACGCCACCCTGGAAAAACGCTGCCTGATGAGCAATTCGTTTGCCTTCGGCGGCAACAATGTCAGCCTCATAATCGGAGAGGCCCCATGATCGATTGGCCACTCGCCGAACTGCTGCCCCATGCGGGCGACATGATCCTGATCGACCAGGTGCTGTCGTTCGATGAAGAGCACGTTCACACCCGCACCACCGTCAAGCCTGGTGGCCTGTTCAACCGCCCGGACGGCAGCCTGCCGGCCTGGGTCGGCATCGAGCTGATGGCGCAAAGCGTCGCCGCCTACGCCGGTTGCCGCGCACGCCAGAAAGGTGAAGCCGTGGAACTCGGTTTCCTGCTCGGCACACGCAAGTTCGAGTGCAACGTGGAGTACTTCCCGGCAGGCGCCGAGCTAAGCATCCACGGACTGCGCTCCCTGGAAGACGACAATGGCATGGGTGTGTTCGAATGCCACCTGACCGGTGACGGTATCCAGGCCAGCGCCCGCTTGAATGTATTTCGACCGCCCCAGGCGGCCAACTATTTAGAAGAATCGAAGGACGTAACGCCATGACTGAATCCGTACTGGTCACCGGCTCCAGCCGTGGCATTGGCCGCGCCATTGCGCTGCGCCTGGCCCAGGCCGGGCATGACATCGTGCTGCATTGCCGCAGTGGCCGTAGCGACGCCGATGCGGTGCAGGCCGAGGTTGAAGCCCTGGGCCGCAAGGCGCGGGTGCTGCAATTCGACGTGGCGGATCGTGCGCTGTGCAAGCAAATACTCGAGGCGGATGTGGAGCAACATGGCGCCTATTACGGCGTGGTGCTCAACGCCGGCCTGACCCGTGACGGTGCGTTCCCGGCCCTGTCGGAAGACGATTGGGACGTGGTGATGCGCACCAACCTCGACGGCTTCTACAACGTGCTGCACCCGGTGATGATGCCGATGATTCGTCGTCGCGCGGCCGGGCGTATCGTCTGCATCACCTCGGTGTCCGGGTTGATCGGCAACCGCGGCCAGGTCAATTACAGCGCCTCGAAAGCCGGCCTGATCGGCGCGGCCAAGGCCCTGGCCATCGAGCTGGGCAAGCGCAAGATCACCGTCAACTGCGTGGCCCCCGGCTTGATCGACACGGCGATGCTGGATGAACACGTGCCGGTGGAAGAATTGATGAAGATGATCCCGGCGCAGCGCATGGGCACGCCGGAAGAGGTGGCCGGTGCGGTGAATTTCCTGATGTCGGCCGAGGCTGGCTACATCACGCGCCAGGTCCTGGCCGTGAATGGAGGCCTGTGCTGATGAAACGCGTCGTCGTCACCGGCATGGCCGGCATGACCTCCCTGGGCAGTGATTGGGACACCATCGCCGCCAACTTCCGCGCCAACCGCAGCGGCATCCGGCGCATGGACGAGTGGGACCGCTTTACCGAACTGAACACGCGCCTGGCCGGGCCGATCGACGATTTTGTCGTGCCCGCCCACTGGACGCGCAAACAACTGCGCAGCATGGGCCGGGTGTCGCGCCTTGCAGTGTGGGCGGCAGAGCAAGCGTTGCAGGACGCCGGCTTGCTCGGCGACGAGTCGATCAAGGACGGGCGCATGGGCGTGGCCTGCGGCTCGTCCACCGGCAGCACCGACGAGATCAAGGCGTTCGGCAACATGCTGCTGAACTCGGTCGCGGAAGGGCTGAACGCCAACTCCTATGTGCGCATGATGCCGCACACCACGGCGGCGAATATCAGCATCTTCTTTGGCCTCACCGGGCGGCTGATCCCCACCTCCAGCGCTTGCACCAGCGGCAGCCAGGGCATCGGCTATGCCTATGAGGCGATCAAGTTCGGCCGCCTGCCATTGATGCTCGCCGGTGGCGCCGAAGAGCTGTGCCCCACGGAAGCGATGGTGTTCGACGCGCTGTACGCCACCAGCCTGAAAAACGACGCCCCGCAAACCAGTCCACGCCCCTACGACAGCGGCCGCGATGGCTTGGTGATCGGTGAAGGCGGCGGCATGCTGGTGCTCGAAGAGCTGGAACATGCGTTGGCGCGCGGTGCGCATATCCACGCCGAGATCGTCGGCTTTGGCAGCAACGCCGACGGCCAGCACACCACCCGCCCGGAGCAGAAAACCATGCGCCGCGCCATGGAGCTGGCCCTGGAGGATGCCGGGCTTGAGCCTTCGGCGATCGGCTACGTGAACGGTCATGGCACCGCCACCGACCAGGGCGACATCGCCGAAACGCTGGCGACCAGCAGCCTGTTCGGCAGCCGCATGCCCATCAGCTCGCAGAAGAGCTTTCTCGGCCACACCCTGGGCGCCTGCGGCGCGCTGGAATCATGGTTCAGCATCGAGATGATGAACCGCGACCAGTACGTGCACACCTTCAACCTGGATGCGGTAGACCCGCAATGCGGCGAGCTGGATTACCTGCAAGGTGAATTCCGCGAGATGCACCACGACTACGTGATGAACAACAACTTTGCCTTTGGCGGCGTCAACACCTCGCTGATCTTCCGCCGCTGGTCCTGACTTTTTAATCGATTGGAGAATACGGAATGTCTTCCTTGCTACGCGTCACCCTGATCACCCTGGCCCTGTTGGTCACCGCCGGTTGCACCAGCAAGCCGATCCTCAACACCCAGCACGACCTGCCAGCCGACGCCCAGGTCAGCGAAGAAAAAATGAAAACGGTGATCGTCAACGCCCTGCAAAAGCGCGAGTGGACGGTACAACGCCTGAGCCCGCAGCTGGTACAGGCCGAGATCAACGTGCGTAACCAGTATTACGCAGCCATCGACATCCGCTACACCCGCAACAGCTACGCCATCACCTACCGCGACAGCCGCGACCTGGGCTACAAGGACGGCAAGATCCATCGCAACTACAACCGCTGGGTGAACAATCTGGACAGCGACATCATGGCGGGGTTGCGCAGCAATGGCGTGAATGAGGCGGGGACGGCGGCGCAGTTGTTCGAACAGACGGGGACGTCGAAGTAAGACCAGCGTCCGGCACACCCCCTCTGTGGTGAGCGGGCTGTTGTGGTGAGCGAGCTTGCTCGCGCTGGGCTGCGTAGCGGCCCCAAAGATCTTGGGAGCGCTTCGCACTCCAGCGCGCGGCAAGCCCGCTCACCACAACAAGCGCGCTCACCACCAAGCGTTATTGGGCAGCCTTGCGCGTCAACAACTCCACAAACGCCTCTGCCATCGGCGTCTGCGCGCCCTTGCGTTGCACCAGCCACACGGCCGTCACCGCCTCCTGGTCCAGCAGCGTGCGATACACCACGCCATCGATGCGTATCCGCTGATATGACGCCGGCAACACCGATACGCCCAAGCCCGCCGCCACCAGGCCGATGATGGTCATTGCCTCCCCCGCTTCCTGGGCGAAGTGCGGGCTGAAGCCGGCGTCACGTGCCAGGTTGAGCAACTGGGCATAGAGACCGCTGCCGTAGGTGCGCGGGAAAAACACGAACGGTTCCTGCGCCAATTGCGCCAAGTGCAAACCGCGCTCGCTGCCCTCCACCAACGGGTGGCCGGCATTCAACACAGCCACCAGCGGCTCGCGCATCAGTTCGACCACACTCAGCGAGTCCGGCAACGGCAGCGGGCGCATCAGCCCGACCTGGATCGACTCATCCACCAGCGACTCCGCCACTTCGGTGCTGCTCATCTCCTGCAGGTTCAGATGCACCGCCGGAAACGCCTGACGGAACGCAAAAATCGCCTGGGGAATACTGGAATTGAACGGTGCCGACGAGGTGAAGCCGATCTTCAATTCGCCCAGTTCGCCCAACTGCGCCCGCCGCGCCACATCCGCAGCCTTGTCGACCTGTGCCAACACCAGCCGCGCTTCTTGCAGGAACAACCGTCCCGCTTCGCTCAGCTCGACCCGACGATTGGTGCGCTCAAACAACCGCGCGCCCACCTCGTGTTCCAGTGCCTGGATCTGCTGGCTCAGCGGCGGCTGCGAAATGCCCAGCACCTGCGCGGCCCGGCCGAAATGCAGCTCTTCGGCGACAGCGATGAAGTACCGCAAGTGACGCAATTCCATGCAAGCCTCATTAGGTCGTTAAAGCTATCAAACAGGTCGAACAATATATTGGAAAGAATCATTAGGGAGCTATATTCTTTTTTGCATTGCCGGTCCTGGCACGCTCTTCCTCCCCGAGGTCCCTGTGAAAGCTGCTGTTGCTCCACTCGCTCAAGAAGTCCCGCCCACTGCTCTCGATGAGGTCGTGGCCCAGCTCAATGACGAGTACATCGAAAAAGGCACGCCGATGTTCATGCGCACAGTGCTGGCGCTGTTCTCCGGCGGTTTCGCCACCTTTGCGCTGTTGTATTGCGTGCAGCCGATGATGCCGGCGCTGTCCCACGAATTTTCCATCAATGCGGCGCAAAGCAGCCTGATCCTGTCGGTGGCCACGGCGATGCTGGCGTGCGGCTTGCTGATCACGGGGCCGATCTCCGACCGGCTGGGGCGCAAGCCAGTGATGGTGTCCGCGTTGTTCTGCGCCGCACTGGCGACCATCGCCAGCGGCCTGATGCCGACCTGGGAAGGCATCCTGCTGATGCGCGCGCTGGTGGGCCTGTCGCTGAGCGGCCTGGCTGCCGTGGCCATGACCTACCTGAGCGAAGAAATCCACCCGCAGCACATCGGCCTGGCCATGGGCCTGTACATCGGCGGCAACGCGATCGGCGGCATGAGCGGGCGCCTGATCATCGGCGTGTTGATCGACTTCGTCAGTTGGCACACCGCAATGTTGATCATCGGCGCCCTGGCGCTGATCGCGGCCACGGTGTTCTGGAAAATCCTCCCCGAATCGCGCAACTTCCGCGCCAGCAGCCTCAAGCCTCGCAGCCTGGTGGATGGCTTTGTCATGCACTTCAAGGACGCGGGCCTGCCGTGGCTGTTCCTTGAAGCATTCCTGCTGATGGGCGCGTTCGTGACGATGTTCAACTACATCGGCTATCGCCTGCTGGCCGATCCCTACGACCTCAGCCAGGCCGTCGTCGGCCTGCTGTCGCTGGTGTACCTCTCGGGTATCTACAGCTCGGCAAAAATCGGCTCCCTGGCCGACCGCCTCGGCCGCCGCCGTGTGCTGTGGGGCACCATCGTACTGATGCTCGCCGGCATGGCGCTGACCCTGTTCACCCCGCTGTGGCTGGTGGTGCCGGGCATGCTGATCTTCACCTTCGGCTTCTTCGGCGCCCACTCGGTGGCCAGCAGCTGGATCGGCCGCCGCGCGGTAAAGGCCAAGGGGCAGGCATCGTCGCTGTACCTGTTCTGCTACTACGTGGGGTCGAGTATTGCCGGGACGGCGGGTGGGTTCTTCTGGCACTTTGCCGGGTGGAACGGCATCGGCGCGTTTATCGTGGCGCTGCTGATTGGCGCGTTGCTGGTGGCGTTGAAGTTGGCGAAGTTACCGCCGTTGGGAGACGTGAAGGTCTAAGGCTATTTTGCTTTTATGTGGGAGCTGGCTTGCCTGCGATAGCAATAGTGAATTCACTACTGCTATCGCAGGCAAGCCAGCTCCCACATTTTGATTTGTGTTCAGCCATGAAAAAGCCCGGCATTTGCCGGGCTTTTTCATTTACTCGTGGTACTGCGCGGACAGTTCGTGCACCGCTTGCAGGAATGCACCAGCGTGCTCCGGGTTCACTTCCGGAGTAATGCCATGGCCGAGGTTGAACACATGCCCGGTGCCTTTGCCGTAGCTGGCGAGGATGCGGCCGACTTCGGTGCGGATCGCTTCCGGCTTGGCGTACAGCACGGTCGGGTCCATGTTGCCTTGCAGCGCGACGCGGTTGCCCACGCGCTGGCGAGCTTCGCCAATGTCGCAGGTCCAGTCCAGGCCCAGTGCATCGGCACCGGCATCGGCGATGCTTTCCAACCACAGGCCGCCGTTCTTGGTGAACAGGATCACCGGCACCTTGCGGCCTTCGTGCTCACGGATCAGGCCGCTGACGATCTTGCGCATGTAGGCCAGCGAGAACTCCTGGTACGCCGCCGCCGACAGGTTGCCGCCCCAGGTGTCGAAGATCTGCACGGCTTGCGCGCCGGCCATGATCTGGCCGTTGAGGTAGGACGTGACCGACTGCGCCAGCTTGTCCAGCAGCAGGTGCATGGCGTGCGGGTTGTCGTAGAGCATGGCCTTGGTCTTGCGGAAGTCTTTCGACGAGCCGCCCTCGACCATGTAGGTGGCCAGGGTCCACGGGCTGCCGGAGAAGCCGATCAGCGGCACGCGGCCGTTAAGCTCGCGGCGGATGGTGCTGACGGCGTCCATCACGTAGCCGAGGTCTTTGTGCGGATCGGGAATCGGCAGGGCTTCGATATCGGCCAGGGTGCTGACGACCTTCTTGAAACGCGGGCCTTCGCCAGTCTCGAAGTACAAGCCTTGGCCCATGGCGTCAGGGATGGTGAGGATATCGGAGAAGAGGATGGCCGCGTCCAGTTGTGGGTAGCGGTCCAGCGGCTGCATCGTGACTTCGCAGGCGAACTCCGGGTTCATGCACAGGCTCATGAAGTCGCCGGCGTTGGCGCGACTGGCGCGGTATTCCGGCAGGTAGCGACCGGCCTGGCGCATCATCCACACAGGGGTGACGTCCACAGGTTGCTTGAGCAGGGCACGAAGGAAACGGTCGTTCTTGAGGGCAGTCATGTCGGCATCCGCAAAAAAAGTGCGGGCATTTTCTCAGAGCGCGACGCAAAAGGCACGGGATGAGCCGTGCCTTTTGTCTATCGGGTCAATTTGTCGCGGAGAACGGAGTAATCCCGACCTGTAGGAGCCGGCTTGCCGGCG
>NZ_JFCA01000053.1 GCF_000612585.1 Pseudomonas sp. CHM02 | reverse complement strand
ATCGCCATCGCCGGCAAGCCGGCTCCTACAGGGGCTACGGTGATCAGACCTGCAGGTAATCCAGGATCCCTTCGGCGGCATTGCGGCCTTCGAAGATCGCCGTTACCACCAGGTCAGACCCGCGCACCATATCGCCACCGGCGAAGATCTTCGGGTTGCTGGTCTGGTGCTTGTACTGGCCTTGTTCCGGGGCAACGACTCGGCCCTGGCTGTCGGTCTGGATCTGGAACTGCTCGAACCACGGCGCCGGGCTTGGACGGAAGCCGAAGGCGATGACCACGGCATCGGCCGGGATGATTTCTTCGGAACCCGGGATCGGCTCGGGGCTGCGACGGCCACGGGCGTCCGGTTCGCCGAGACGGGTCTCGACCACCTTCACGCCTTCGACGCGGTCTTCGCCGACGATAGCGATCGGCTGGCGGTTGTAGAGGAATTTCACGCCTTCTTCCTTGGCGTTCTTCACCTCTTTGCGCGAGCCGGGCATGTTGGCTTCGTCACGACGATACGCACAAGTCACCGATTTGGCGCCCTGGCGGATCGAGGTGCGGTTGCAGTCCATCGCGGTGTCGCCACCGCCGAGCACCACGACCTTCTTGCCTTTCATGTCGACGAAGTCTTCCGGCGACTTTTCAAAGCCCAGGTTGCGGTTGACGTTGGCGATCAGGAAATCCAACGCGTCGTAAACGCCCGGCAGATCCTCACCGGCAAAACCGCCCTTCATGTAGGTGTAGGTGCCCATGCCCATGAACACCGCATCGTATTCTTCGAGCAGTTGCTCCATGGTCACGTCTTTGCCGATCTCGGTGTTCAGGCGGAACTCGATGCCCATGCCGGTGAACACTTCACGACGGTTGCTCAGGACGGTCTTTTCCAGCTTGAACTCGGGGATACCGAAGGTCAGCAGGCCGCCGATTTCCGGGTTCTTGTCGAACACCACCGGGGTCACGCCACCACGCACCAATACGTCGGCACAACCCAGGCCGGCAGGGCCGGCGCCGATGATGGCGACGCGCTTGCCGGTCGGCTTGACCTTGGACATGTCCGGACGCCAGCCCATGGCGAACGCGGTGTCGGTGATGTACTTCTCCACCGAACCGATGGTCACGGCGCCGAAGCCGTCGTTGAGGGTGCAGGCACCTTCGCACAGACGGTCCTGCGGGCACACCCGGCCGCACACTTCCGGCAGGGTGTTGGTCTGGTGCGACAGCTCGGCGGCGGCGAGGATGTTGCCCTCGGCCACCAGCTTCAGCCAGTTGGGAATGAAGTTGTGCACCGGGCACTTCCATTCGCAATACGGGTTACCGCAACCCAGGCAGCGGTGAGCCTGGTCGGCCGAGTGCTGGGGTTTGAAGGGTTCGTAGATCTCCACGAACTCTTTCTTGCGTTGACGCAACAGTTTCTTCTTCGGATCTTTGCGCCCGACATCGATGAACTGGAAGTCGTTATTCAGACGTTCAGCCATGTTAAAACCTCATCAAACTCTTCAGGCGCATATCACTGCGGGTTGGCACGGATGCTGGAAAGCAACGATTTCAGGTTGGCAGCCTTGGGCTTGACCAGCCAGAAACGACGCAGGTAATCATCGAGGTTTTCAGCGAGGTTACGACCCCATTCGCTGCCGGTCTCCTCGACGTACTCGTCCAGCACGTGCTGCAAGTGGTTCCGGTAGGATTCCATGGCTTCGCCGCTGATCCGCTGGATCTCGACCAACTCGTGGTTGACCTTGTCGACGAAGGTGTTGTCCTGGTCGAGCACGTAGGCGAAACCGCCGGTCATGCCCGAGCCGAAGTTGTAACCGGTCTTGCCCAGTACCGCGACAAAGCCACCGGTCATGTACTCGCAGCAGTGATCGCCAGTGCCTTCCACCACGGTGTGGGCACCGGAGTTACGCACGGCGAAACGCTCACCGGCGGTACCGGCGGCGAACAGCTTGCCACCGGTGGCGCCGTACAAGCAGGTGTTGCCGATGATGGCACTGTCCTGGGTCTTGTAGACGCTGCCTTTAGGCGGAACGATCACCAGCTTGCCGCCAGTCATGCCCTTGCCTACATAGTCGTTGGCGTCGCCTTCGAGGTACATGTGCAGGCCACCGGCGTTCCACACGCCGAAGCTCTGGCCCGCGGTACCGTTGAAGCGGAAAGTGATCGGCGCTTTCGCCATGCCTTGGTTGCCGTGCTTGCGCGCGATTTCGCCGGAGATGCGGGCGCCAATCGAACGGTCGCAGTTGCAGATATCCAGGGCGAATTCGCCACCGCTGGCATCGTTGATCGAGGAAGCAGCCATCTCGACCATCTTCTCGGCCAACAGGCCCTTGTCGAACGGTGGGTTGCGGTCCACCTGGCAGAATTGTGGCTTGTCCGCCGGGATGTGGTCGCTGCCCAACAGCGGCGTCAGGTCCAGGTGATGCTGCTTGGCGGTCTGGCCTTCGAGGATGTCCAGCAGGTCGGTACGCCCGATCAGCTCTTCGAGGGAACGCACGCCCAGCTTGGCCAGCCACTCACGGGTTTCTTCGGCGACGTAGGTGAAGAAGTTCACCACCATGTCGACGGTGCCGATGTAGTGATCCTTGCGCAGCTTCTCGTTCTGCGTCGCGACACCAGTGGCGCAGTTGTTCAGGTGGCAGATGCGCAGGTATTTGCAGCCCAGCGCGATCATCGGCGCGGTACCGAAGCCGAAGCTTTCGGCGCCGAGGATCGCGGCCTTGATCACATCAAGGCCGGTTTTCAGGCCGCCGTCGGTCTGTACCCGAACCTTGCCGCGCAGGTCGTTGCCGCGCAGGGTCTGGTGGGTTTCGGCCAGGCCCAGTTCCCACGGTGCACCGGCGTACTTGATGGAGGTCAGCGGCGAAGCGCCGGTACCGCCGTCGTAGCCAGAGATGGTGATCAGGTCGGCATAGGCCTTGGCCACGCCGGCGGCGATGGTGCCCACACCGGCTTCTGCTACCAGTTTCACCGAGACCAGGGCCTGCGGGTTGACTTGTTTCAGGTCGAAAATCAGCTGCGACAAGTCTTCAATCGAGTAGATGTCGTGGTGCGGCGGCGGCGAAATCAGCGTCACGCCCGGCACTGCGTAACGCAGCTTGGCAATCAGCCCGTTGACCTTGCCGCCTGGCAGCTGGCCGCCTTCACCGGGCTTGGCGCCCTGGGCTACCTTGATCTGCAGCACTTCGGCGTTGACCAGGTATTCCGGGGTTACACCGAAACGGCCCGTCGCCACCTGCTTGATTTTCGAGCTCTTGATGGTGCCGTAGCGCGCCGGGTCTTCGCCGCCTTCGCCGGAGTTGGAACGCGCACCCAGGCGGTTCATGGCTTCGGCCAGGGCTTCATGGGCCTCAGGCGACAACGCGCCCAGGGAAATACCGGCGGAGTCGAAGCGCTTGAGGATCGATTCCAGCGGCTCGACTTCGGCGATGTCCATCGGCGTGTCCAGGGTCTTCACCTTGAACAGGTCGCGGATCATCGACACCGGGCGGTTATCCACCAGCGCGGTGTATTCCTTGAACTTGGCATAGTCGCCCTGCTGCACGGCGGCTTGCAGGGTGTTGACCACGTCCGGGTTGTACGCGTGGTATTCGCCACCGTGCACGAATTTGAGCAGGCCACCTTGCTGGATCGGCTTGCGCGCGCTCCAGGCTTCGGCTGCCAGGGCTTTCTGTTCAGCTTCGATGTCGACGAAACGCGCGCCCTTGATGCGGCTCGGCACGCCACGGAAGCTCAGCTCGCAGACTTCTTCGGAGAGGCCGATGGCTTCGAACAATTGAGCACCGCGGTAGGACGTGACGGTGGAGATGCCCATCTTCGACAGGATCTTCAGCAGGCCCTTGGTGATGCCCTTACGGTAGTTCTTGAACACCTCATAGAGGTCGCCCAGCACTTCACCGGTGCGGATCAGGTCACCCAGCACTTCGTACGCGAGGAACGGGTACACCGCCGAGGCGCCAAAACCGATCAGCACCGCGAAGTGATGCGGGTCGCGGGCGGTGGCGGTTTCCACGAGGATGTTGGAGTCGCAGCGCAGGCCTTTTTCGGTCAGGCGGTGATGCACTGCGCCGGTGGCCAGCGAAGCGTGGATCGGCAGCCTGCCCGGCGCGATGTGACGATCGGTCAATACGATCTGGGTACGACCGGCGCGCACGGCCTCTTCGGCCTGGTCAGCGACGTTGCGCACGGCGGCTTCAAGGCCGAGGCTCTCGTCGTAGTTCAGGTCGATGATCTGGCGGTCGAAGCCTGGGCGGTCCAGGGTCATCAACGAGCGCCACTTGGCCGGGGAAATGACCGGTGAGCTGAGGATCACGCGGGAGGCGTGCTCTGGCGATTCCTGGAAAATGTTGCGCTCGGCACCGAGGCACACTTCCAGGGACATCACGATGGCTTCGCGCAGCGGGTCGATCGGCGGGTTGGTCACCTGGGCGAACTGCTGGCGGAAATAGTCGTACGGCGTACGTACGCGCTGGGACAGCACGGCCATTGGCGTGTCATCGCCCATGGAACCGACCGCCTCGTAGCCTTGCTCGCCGAGCGGACGCAGCACCTGGTCGCGCTCTTCGAACGTGACCTGGTACATCTTCATGTACTGCTTGAGCTGGTCGACGTCATAGAAAGCCGAACCGTGGTCGTTGTCTTCCATGGTCGCCTGGATGCGCAGGGCGTTCTTGCGCAGCCATTGCTTGTAGGGGTGACGCGACTTCAAGCGGTTGTCGATGGCATCGGTGTCGAGGATCTGACCGGTCTCGGTGTCCACGGCCAGGATCTGGCCAGGGCCAACGCGGCCTTTGGCGATCACGTCTTCAGGCTTGTAGTTCCACACGCCGATTTCCGACGCGAGGGTGATGAAGCCGTTGGTGGTGGTGACCCAACGCGCCGGGCGCAGACCGTTACGGTCGAGCAGGCACACCGCGTAGCGGCCGTCGGTCATGACCACGCCGGCCGGGCCGTCCCACGGTTCCATGTGCATCGAGTTGTACTCGTAGAATGCACGCAGGTCCGGGTCCATGGTCTCGACGTTCTGCCACGCTGGCGGAATGATCATGCGCACGCCACGGAACAGGTCGATGCCGCCGGTGACCATCAGCTCGAGCATGTTGTCCATGCTGGAGGAGTCGGAACCCACGCGGTTGACCAGCGGGCCGAGCTCTTCGAGGTCCATCAGGTCGTTGGCGAACTTGGTGCGACGGGCCACGGCCCAGTTGCGGTTGCCGGTGATGGTGTTGATCTCGCCGTTGTGGGCGAGGAAGCGGAATGGCTGGGCCAGCGGCCATTTCGGCAGGGTGTTGGTGGAGAAGCGCTGGTGGAACACGCAGATTGCGGTTTGCAGGCGCTCATCGCTCAGGTCTGGATAGAAGGCGGTCAAGTCCGCCGGCATCATCAGGCCTTTGTAAATGATGGTCTTGTGGGAAAAGCTGCAGATGTAGTGGTCGGTGTCGGCGGCATTGGCCACGGACGAACGACGACGCGACGTGAACAGCTTGATCGCCATGTCCTGGTCGCTCAGGCCTTCGCCTGCAATGAACACTTGTTCGATCTGTGGCAGGCGCTCGTTGGCCAGGCGGCCGAGTACACTGGTGTCGATCGGCACTTTGCGCCAGCCAACGAGTTGCAGGCCGGCGGCCAGGATCTCGCGGTTCATGTTTTCGCGAGCGGCTTCGGCTTTGACCGGGTCCTGGTTGAAAAACACCATGCCCACGGCGTACTGCTTGGGCAGGTCGACAGCAAATTGCTCTTTTGCGACAGCGCGCAGGAACTGGTCGGGCTTTTGAATCAGCAAGCCACAACCGTCACCGGTCTTGCCGTCGGCGTTGATCCCACCGCGGTGGGTCATGCAGGTCAGGGCCTCGATGGCCGTTTGCAAAAGGGTATGACTGGGCTCGCCCTGCATATGGGCTATCAGGCCGAAACCGCAGTTATCCTTGAATTCATCGGGTTGGTACAGACCTGCTTTCATAGACACTTTCTCACCAGGCTGCCTCTTATATCGAGGCAAATTTCTTTTCAATTCAACCGGTTACCTTCCACGCCGAACGTACGCCGGCTTAGCGGGGGCAAAAGGGAGGTCATTGTACACACCGACACAGACGCTCACAAATTTAGCGACGAAATGTCGCAAATCTATGTCGCATTTATGAAAGGTTTAAAGCGATATGCTGTGCTAGTCAAAACTTTTTTAATTCTGACCGCTACGACTCAAAAGCCACTGTGACGCAGACACCACAAAGCGCGCGGTCTCTAGAGACTGCACGCACTTGCGGTTATTTTTTGAGGTGCCGGGAGGGCGGCCTGGGTAAGGCCGCCGGATCTTCAGCGAGTTGTTGCGAGTTCTTGTTGAACGCTGGCAACAGTGCGAGGCCAAGGTTTACCAGCCTGGACCTTCGCTGGCAAGGTTTTGATCGCAGAATCGGCGGCTGCACGGCTGGAGAAGTTGCCGTAGGTGATCACGTAGAGAGGCTTGCCGTTGAGCACTTTCTTGAAATAACGGTACTCGCCGCCCTGCTCTTTCACGAACGCCTGGGCGTTGGCTTCGGAGCTGGTGCCGAGAATCTGCACCACGAAGTTGCCGGTCGGCTGGCTGGCGTACCAGCTGCTGCCAGCGGCGCCGGCTTTGGCAACGGTGGCGGCCGGCTTTTCAGCAGGCTTGGCAGCCGGAGCCGGGGCTGGCTTGGCGACTGGTGCAGGCGCGACCGGCTTGGTCACAGGCGCAGGCTTGGCGGTGGCGACAGTCGGAGCAGGTGTCGGCTTGGCCGCTGGCTGACCGGCTGGCACGCCCGCGGGTGGCGCAGTGGTGGTCACGGTCGGCGGTGTGGCGCTGGAACCTTCCACCGGCACGCCGTCGTCGCCTTCGGAAATGCCACCGGCTTCTTCGGCGAGCGGGCCACGCATGACAGGCTGGCCGACCATCGGCAGGTTGGTCGGTTGGCCGGAGTTGGCGAACTCGACATTTGGCGTGGGCTTGCCCAGTGGCAATTGCGCCTGCTCGGTTGGCGCACCGGCGGTGGTCGGCGCCTTGCTGCGACCCGGAATCAACCAGGCGGCGGCGACAGCGACCACGACAACGGCGGAAATAGCCAATACGTGTTTCTTAGGCATAGTGAACCCCATCTTTGGACGCTTGACCGCAGAGCGGCTGGCAATCATGGCTTCGATCATGGCATCGCGGGCGACCTGGTTGATGGTGCCAGGCCAGCCGTCGGAGCTTTCGTGAATATCAGAGATCTGCTGAGCGGAGAAAAGTTCGATGCCCGCCCCTGCGCCTTCCAGGCGTTGAGCCAGGTATTCGCGGGTTTCTTCCTCTTCGTACGGCTGCAGTTCGATGACGTGGAACAGCTCCTGGTCGCCACTGATCTGCTCGAGGTCGGCAATCAACGACGACTCACCAAACAGGAACACGTGCGGACGGCCTTCCGGCGTACCCGCGGCGAGTGCCAGCAGCGCTTCGAGGGCAGATTCGTCGAGCTGCTCGGCGTCATCCACCAGCAGGTAGACTTCCTGGCCGGTCAGGCCCAGTTGCACCACCTGCTTGAGGATCGCGTTCGGCTCGGCAGTGGACACGTCCAGCGCCTGTGCCACCTGGCGCAGCACGCCCGCTGCATCGCCAGCACCACGGGCCGACACCACCACGCTCTGCACGGACTGCTTGTTGGTGCTGGCCACCAGGGCCTGGCGCAACAGGGTCTTGCCGCTGCCCAGCGGCCCGGTTACGACCAGCAGCAGCTGGCTGTAGCGCGCGAGATGATGCAACTGGCCGAGCACGGGCTTGCGCTGGGCCGGGAAAAATTTGAAACCAGGTACCCGTGGAGCAAAGGGGTCGTGGCTTAACTGGTAATGGCCGAGGAACGCCTCGTCGGCATGCAAACTAGTCATCGGGATCTTATTAACCTTTAAGCTGGGCCAGGGCGCGGTAATCCGCTCCCAGCGTGGCCTGTAAAATCTCTTTCGGATAATCGTCGGTCACTACCGCTTCGCCCATGTGGCGCAGCAGCACCAGTCGCAGTCGACCGTCGATCACTTTCTTGTCTATCGCCATATGTTCGAGGAAGTCCGCCTCAGTCATCTCCTCAGGCGGGATGACCGGCAAACCGGCACGCTGGAACAGGCGGATACCACGATCACGCTCTTGGGCGCTGATCCAACCCAGGCGCTGCGACATCTCCAATGCCATCACAGTGCCAGCCGCTACGGCCTCCCCATGCAACCACACACCATAGCCCATGTGCGTTTCGATCGCATGGCCGAAGGTGTGGCCCAGGTTCAAGGTGGCCCGTACACCGGACTCCCGTTCGTCGGCATTCACCACCAGTGCCTTGGCGGCGCAGGAGCGAGAAATCGCTTCGGTGAGTGCCACCTGGTCCAGATTGCGCAGCGCGTCGACGTGCGCTTCCAGCCAGGTCAGGAACGGCTCGTCGCAGATCAGCCCATACTTGATGACTTCCGCCAGGCCCGCCGACAACTCGCGCGGCGGCAAGGTGTTGAGGGTGGCGGTGTCGATCAGCACGGCTTGGGGCTGGTAGAACGCGCCCACCATGTTCTTGCCCAGCGGGTGGTTGATGCCGGTCTTGCCGCCCACCGACGAATCGACTTGGGACAGCAAGGTGGTCGGCACCTGGATAAAGTCCACGCCACGCTGGTAGCAGGCCGCTGCGAAACCGGCCATGTCGCCGATCACACCGCCGCCCAGGGCGATCACGGTGGTGCGGCGGTCATGACGGGCGGTCAGCAGCCCGTCAAAGATCAGTTGCAGGGTTTCCCAGTTCTTGTGGGCTTCGCCGTCGGGCAAGATCACAGAGATAACGGAATACGCCGCCAGACTGCGGCTCAGACGCTCAAGATACAGCGGCGCGACCGTTTCGTTGGAGATGATCGCCACCTGCCGCCCGGCAATATGCGGTGCGAGCAGCTCGGGCTGGTCCAACAGACCTTCGCCAATATGGATCGGGTAGCTGCGCTCGCCTAGATCGACCTTAAGTGTCTGCATGTGTCCCCGCGTTGAAGATGTATTGACGACCGGCAACATCAAGATCTGACGTCGCCTGATGGCTCTACGCCACACCTTGGAGGGTGGTGGCGCGCCGCCGAGAATAGCGCATTTCGGGCCTGGCTTTAACGGGGTGGCAGCCGTTGCAGGCGCTCAAGAATGTCGAGGACCACCATCCGGGGTGGCCGCTCATCGGTTTCCACCACCAGATCGGCGATTTCCCGGTACAGCGGATCGCGCAGCGCCAGCAGGTCACGCAAAGTCTTTGCCGGATCGGCGGTGCGCAGCAACGGACGATTGCGATCGCGGGCAGTGCGACCCACCTGCTGCTCGACCGACGCATGCAGATAGACCACCCGACCACCGGCATGCAGCGCCCGACGGTTTTCATCGCGCATCACTGCACCACCGCCGGTGGCCAATACCACGCCGTCGCAGCCGCACAGCTCGGCGATCATCGCCTGCTCGCGGTCACGAAAGCCCAGTTCGCCTTCCTTATCGAAGATCCATGGGATATTGGCACCCGTGCGCAATTCAATTTCCTTGTCGGAATCTTTGAACGGCAGGCGCAGCTCTTTGGCCAGCAAACGGCCGATGGTGCTTTTTCCAGCGCCCATCGGTCCTACAAGAATCAAATTTCGCACAGAATCAACGACTCACAGCAATCGCCTGGTTATTCATAATACGCGGAGTCAGGAATACCAGCAGCTCGGATTTTTTCTCCGCCAGCACATCGCGCCGGAAAAGGCGGCCAAGATACGGCACATCGCCCAAAAATGGCACTTTATCTACCACTTTGCTTTGGGTATTGGAGAAAACTCCGCCGATGACGATGGTCTCGCCGTCCTTGACCAGCACCTTGGCGTTGACCTCGTTTTTCTTGATCGGCGGCACGTCATTGAGTTTGTTCAGGTAGTCGGGCTCATCCTTGGTGACCTTGACCTCCATGATCACCCGGTCATCGGGGGTGATCTGCGGGGTCACCTCCAGCGACAATGAGGCCTCCTTGAACGACACCGACGTAGCGCCGCTGGAGCTGGATTCCTGATAGGGGATTTCGGTGCCCTTGAGGATGCGCGCGGTTTCCTTATCGGAAGTCACTACCTTGGGTTGCGAGACGATTTCACCATTGCCGGTTTTTTCCATGGCGGTAAGCTCGAGGTCCAACAGCAGGTTGTCGGTGATAAAGGCGATGCCCAGGCCGGAGGTGCCGGTCAGCGAGCCCAGGTCCACAAACGGTGCGCTGGGCGGGTTCTCCGGCGGCTCAGCACCTTCAGGCAGAGGTTTCGGGAGACCTCCCGCGCCCCAGTTGCCGCGATTGAGTCGCCCACCCCAGCGGGCCCCCAGGCTTTTGTCGTAATCGACATTGGCCTCGACAATCCGCGCTTCGATCATCACCTGGCGCACCGGAATATCCAGCTGCGCCACGATCCGCCGCAGTTCCTCCAGCCGCTCTCCGGTCTGGTAGGCGATGATGTTGTTGGTGCGATCATCCACCGCCACCGAGCCACGCTCATCGGTGACGCCCTCCAGCCCCGTCACCGACTGGAACAGCTTGGCCAGGTCCGCCGCCTTGGCGTAGTTGACTTGCAACAGCTCCCGACGCAAGGGCGCCAGTTCAGCCATTTGCTTGCGCGACTCCAGGGTCAGCAACTCACGCGCGGCCAACGCTTCGGCGGGGGCGACCAACAGCACGCCGGCCTTTACTCGCTTATCCAGCCCCTTGGCCTGCAGCACCAGGTCCAGCGCCTGGTCCCAGGGCACCTCCTTGAGGCGCAGGGTAATTGAACCTTGCACATCGTCGCTCGCCACCAGGTTGAGGCCCGCCACATCGGCAATTTGCTGCAACGCCGTGCGCAACTCGATGCTCTGGAAGTTGAGGTTGAGCCTGTCACCTGTATAGGCGCTCGACGTGACGTTGCCAGGGGGTGGCAACTGGATCAGGTCTACACGATTGGGCACAGCAGCAGCCATCGGTGCCGTGAACGCTATCCATAGCGCCACACCGAAGGACGAGAAAGTCCTTTTCATTGTTTGATTCCGTTATGAGTTGACGTTTAACACGAGGGTTCGCGGACGCTCCAGCCATGCGCCCCGACCATCAGGAAACAGCTCGACCAATTCGACGCAGCGCTCATGGATGGCCGTGACTCGGCCATGGTCCGGACCCAGGTAGTCACCGACCTCCAGCCGATGCACCCTCGATGCCGCACGCAGCAAGGCGAAGGCCTGCACGCCACGGGACAGCGTGCCGACCATTTCGAACTGGTCCATTGCCAGGCCTTCGAGCGCTCCACGTGGCCGGGTGAGATCCGGCGCACGGGCGGGACGCCCAGGCGCATGGTCGACCTGAACGGCCAGCCGTTGAAACGGATCGCGCAGGCCTGACGAGTCATACACAAATGCCGGCCCTTTCGCGCCTTGCCCGCCCAGACCACTGCCTGGCTGCACCTGCCAATAGGTCTTGGCCAGCAGATCAAGGCGCAACAGCTTGCCATCACGGCGCAGGGCGACATCGTGCACCGTGGCGATTCGTGACAGCCCACCCAGGCCGTTCAGGAACATTGCCAGGTCGTGATAAGCCCCGATCAAGCCGATTTGCACGGGCTGCTCGTGATAGAACTGCCGAGGCTGCTCATCCAGCGGGGTGACACGCTCGACCAGCAAACCATTGGCCAGCGCCAAGCCCGCGAGGTCCTCCAGCAAACCAGGCATTTCGGAGTGCCCCGGCAATGCCTGCACCAGCTCATCGGCCTTCGCCTGCATGAGTTGGAGGTGGTGCGTACGCGCCTCAAGGCTGGCAGCCAGGGCCGTCTTTTGTGCGACGTGCTGCTTCAGGGCCACTTCCTGCACCTCGACCAGGTACAACCGCTGCCGCGACGGGCTCAGGTACACCAAGTCACCCACCAAAAACACCACGCCCGCCAGCGCACAGCCCAACAGGGCCTTGCCAGGGAGGGGCCATTTTGCAGCGTTGTGAGTGAGCGCAGAAAGATTGAGCCTTGGCAGGCTCAAGGTTGAGCCTCGGACGACTCTCCCTGACGCACCATCAGCTGGAATTCATTGTTGCCGCGCGCGCCATCCGTTCGCACATGTTGCAGACGCGTGGAGTGGGCGCCTTGCGCCGCCTCGAGGCGGCGCATCAACTGGGCGATATCCTGGCTGGACTCGGCGCTGCCGCTGATACTCACCGTGTCGCCCTTCGCCACCACTTCATGCAGGTGCACACCGTCGGGTACCGCGCGGGCCAACTGATCCAACAGCTGGGCACCGGACGAGCGGGAGTCATGCAGGTCTTGCACGACTTTCATGCGCTGCGCCAACTGCTGGCTTTGCTCCTGCAGGTCGTCGATGGTCTTGATGCGTGAATCCAGGCCGGCGATGTCCTTGCCCAGATGATCATTGCGGGTTACCTGCCGGTCGATTGCCTGGTCGATCACCTGGTCCGCCAGCCACACGGCCGCCAGCGCCGCGCAGGCGAATGCCAGCAAACACGCCAGCAAATACTTGCGTCGCCGCTCTGCCAGCGCCTGGCGCCAAGGCAATAGGTTGATTCGTGTCTTCAAGCGAAACTCCTCAGGGCCAACCCGCAAGCAATCCCCATCCCTTGGGCATCCACGGCCCATTGTGCACCATCCACTCGATGACTCGGCGTGAAGCTGGCGAAATCCTGACTGCAAGCGCGCGCCAATGCAAACGCTTCGACATCGATCACCCTGGGCTTCAGCCCGGCGAGGGCCAGGACTGCCTCCCGCGCTTCGACCTGCTCCTTCAGGCACGCCGCCAGCAGCACCTCGATTCGGCCGGGGTCCAGTGCCGTCGGCCCGCGTACTTGAAAGTCGATGGCCACGTCATCCAGAGGATAAGGAATGTACTGGTCTGCCTCCATCTGGATCATCCAGGTCATCTCATCTTCAGTCAGCCCGGCCTCCATCTCGATCATCCGCGTGATCACCGACGGTCCGGCCACGGCGACAGCGGCGCCCCGAACGGATGTCGACAGCCGCGACAATGCACTGCGCAAGGCGCGGCCAACGCCTTCGAGATCGAGGAATATGCCATCGACCACCGATTGCACGGGCAATGGCTGCGTGGCGTAAGCCTGAATGTTGTAACCCGAGGTTGAACGGCCCAGCTCCACCAGCCGGATTGCCGCGTCATTGATGTCGACGCCCAGCAGGGTGTCGAGTTTTTGCCTGAAAAATCCCTTTCCCATAAAACTCCCTAAAACTTTGCCTGTCATACCGCCTGATTGCTGCTGGGCGCCATGCATTCGGTCGACTTGTTGAACAGGTGCGAATGACGCCCCAAGTCGAAAAATGCTTTAATGCCCAGCGTTTTTTCCCGCTTTTTATCTGCAGCTCGGGTCGATCCATCGTTTGCCATGCATGCCCCGACGCCTAACTCATTCTTTTCTCTGGAAATCCAAAAGCCTTGATTCGTCTGCTGAAGTTTTTCGGGTACTCCATTGTCGCCATCGTTTGCGGGCTGCTGCTCGTGCTCAGCGGGGCCTACCTCTACCTTAGTCCGGGTTTGCCTTCCGTAGAGGCCCTTAGAAGTATCCAGTTGCAGATTCCTTTGCGGGTCTACAGCAGCGATGAAAAACTGATCGCGGAGTTCGGCGAAATGCGCCGCACACCGATCCGTTTTGCCGATATTCCACCCAATTTCATCAGCGCCCTGCTCTCGGCCGAAGACGATAATTTTGCCAACCACTATGGCGTCGACCCCAGCAGCCTGGTGCGTGCAGCCACCCAATTGGTAAAAAGCGGACACATTCAGTCCGGCGGCAGCACCATCACCATGCAGGTGGCGAAGAACTTCTTCCTCACCAGCGAGCGCAGCTTTTCGCGCAAGGCCACTGAAATCCTCCTGGCGCTGCAGATCGAACGCCAATTGACCAAGGACGAAATCCTCGAGCTGTACGTCAACAAGATCTACCTGGGCAACCGCGCCTACGGGATCGAGGCGGCTTCCCAGGTCTACTACGGCAAGTCCATCCGTGACGCCAGCCTGGCGCAGATGGCCATGATCGCCGGCCTGCCAAAAGCCCCTTCACGCTTCAACCCGCTGGCCAACCCGGCGCGCAGCAAAGAGCGCCGCGACTGGATCCTGGGACGCATGTACAAGCTGGGCAAGATCGACCAGGCCGCTTACGAAAGCGCCATCGCCGAACCGCTGAACGCCAGTTACCACGTGCCGACGCCGGAAGTGAACGCCCCCTATATCGCCGAAATGGCACGTGCCGAGATGGTCGGCCGCTACGGCAGCGAGGCCTATACCGAAGGTTTCCGCGTGACCACCACCGTACCGAGCGACCTGCAGGAAATCGCCAATACCTCGGTGCACTCCGGCCTGATCACCTACGACCAGCGCCACGGCTACCGCGGCCCTGAATCTCGCCTGCCGGGCAAGACCCTCAGCGCCTGGACCACCGAGTTGGGCAAGCAACGCTCGATCAGCGGCCTGGAACCGGCCATCGTTACCCAGGTGAAGAAAGATGGCGTTCAGGTGCTGACCCGCACTGGCGAAGCCCATGTGGCGTGGGACAGCATGAAATGGGCGCGGCCATTCCTGAACACCAACAGCATGGGTGCGATGCCCAAGCAGCCGTCGGACGTCGCGCAGGTGGGTGACTTGATCCGCGTGCAACGCCAGAAAGACGACAGCCTCAAATTCAGCCAGGTGCCATTGGCCCAGGGCGCACTGGTGTCGCTGGACCCACAGAACGGTGCGATCCGCGCCCTGGTCGGCGGCTTCGCGTTCGAACAAAGCAACTACAACCGCGCCACCCAGGCCAAGCGTCAGCCAGGTTCGAGCTTCAAGCCGTTCATCTACAGCGCTGCACTGGACAACGGCTACACCGCCGCCAGCCTGGTCAACGATGCACCGATCGTGTTTGTCGACGAATACCTGGACAAGGTCTGGCGCCCGAAGAACGATACCAACACCTTCCTGGGCCCTATCCGTATCCGCGAGGCGCTGTACAAGTCGCGCAACCTGGTGTCGATCCGCCTGCTGCAGGCGATGGGCGTGGGCAAGACCATCGATTACATGACGCGCTTCGGCTTCGCCAAGTCGGACCTGCCGCCGAACCTGTCCCTGGCCCTGGGCACCGCGACCCTCACGCCGATGGAAATCGCCACGGGCTGGAGCACCTTTGCCAACGGCGGCTACAAGATCGCGCCGTACCTGATCGACAAGATTGAAAGCCGCAACGGCGACACCCTGTTCACCGCCAACCCGCCACGCGTGCCGGGTGACGTGGTCAACGGCGTGGCGGCAACCGATGGCCTGGCAGCGCCAGGCAATGGCGGCATCACCATAGAGCCGACCCCAGGCACGACGCCGGCCGCCAACGGCACCCCGGCCGAGCCCCAGGCGCCCGCAGTCGCCGAGCGCATTGTCGACGGCCGTACCACTTACATTCTCAACAGCATCCTGGAGGACGTGATCAAGAAAGGTACCGGCCGCCGCGCCCTGGCGCTGAACCGCCCGGACATCGCCGGCAAGACCGGTACCACCAACGAATCCAAGGATGCCTGGTTTTCCGGCTACAACGCGGACTACGTGACCACCGTGTGGACCGGCTATGACCAGCCGGAAAGCCTCGGCCGTCGCGAGTTCGGCGGTACCGTCGCGCTGCCGATCTGGATGAGTTACATGGGTGCAGCCTTGAAGGACAAGCCGCCGCATACGCAGCCGGAGCCGGAAGGCATCCTCAGCCTGCGCATCGACCCGATCAGCGGCCGCGCCGCCTCGCCAAGCACGCCGAACGCGTACTTCGAACTGTTCAAGAGCGAAGACACGCCGCCGTCGGTCAACGAGCTGGGCAATGGTGTTGCGCCGGGCAGCCCGCTGCCGGCGGATGAGGCGGCGCCGATCGATCTGTTCTGAGGTTGGAACCAAGGCTTATCGTGGTGAGCGGGCTTTTGTGGTGAGCGGGCTTGTCCCGCGCTGGGGCGCGAAGCGGCCCTAATGCAAGTATCGCATTCATCCAGTTAAAACGCGTTGGCAGGTTTTAGGGCTGCTTCGCAGCCCAGCGCGGGGCAAGCCCGCTCACCACAACAAGCCCACTCACCACAAAGGCCTGCTCACCACAGCAAGCCTGACCAGCACAGCAAGCCTGCCCTGCACAAAGAGATCCGCCACAAAAAAGCCCCGACTCGCAAGAGCCGGGGCTTTTTGTTGGTGCGTTACAACGGCTTAGCCGTTGAACACATCATCCACGCTTTGCAGCGGGTAGTGCTTCGGATATGGCAGGGTGGCCACGCCGGTCTCGATGGCGGCTTTGGCCACGGCATCGGAGATCAGGGTGATCAGGCGCTTATCCATTGGTTTCGGAATGATGTACTCACGACCGAATTCCAGCTTGATACCACCGTAGGCGTCGCACACTTCCTGAGGCACCGGCAGCTTGGCCAGTTCACGCAGGGCGTTGGCGGCCGCCACTTTCATTTCTTCGTTGATGCGCTTGGCGCGAACATCCAGGGCACCACGGAAGATGAACGGGAAGCCCAGCACGTTGTTGACCTGGTTCGGGTAGTCCGAACGGCCGGTCGCCATGATCACGTCGCTACGGGTGGCGTGAGCCAGTTCCGGGGAGATCTCTGGATCAGGGTTGGAGCAAGCGAACACGATCGGGTTGGCCGCCATGGACTTGAGGCCTTCGGCGCTCAGCAGGTTCGGGCCGGACAGGCCGACGAACACGTCTGCACCGTCGAGGGCGTCAGCCAGGGTGCGCTTGTCAGTCGCGTGGGCAAACATCGCCTTGTACTGGTTCAGGTCGGTACGCTCGGACTGGACCACGCCCTTGCTGTCGACCATGAAGATGTTTTCCAGCTTGGCGCCCATGCTCACCAGCAACTTCATGCAGGAGATGGCCGCAGCGCCGGCGCCCAGGCAGACGATCTGTGCGTCGGCCAGGGTTTTGCCAGCGATTTCCAGGGCGTTGATCATGCCGGCCGCGGTAACGATCGCGGTGCCGTGCTGGTCATCGTGGAATACTGGAATGTCGCACTGTTCGATCAGGGCCTTTTCGATCTCGAAGCACTCAGGTGCCTTGATGTCTTCCAGGTTGATGCCACCGAAGGTGATGGAAATGCGCTTGACCGTGTCGATGAAAGCCTGCGGGCTTTCGGAGTCGACTTCGATGTCGAAAACGTCGATGCCGGCAAAGCGCTTGAACAGCACGCCTTTACCTTCCATGACTGGCTTGGAAGCCAATGGGCCAAGGTTACCCAGGCCGAGAATCGCGGTGCCATCGGAAATCACTGCAACCAGGTTGCCTTTGCCGGTGTACTTGTACGCCAGTTCGGGGTCGCGGGCGATTTCACGTACGGGCTCGGCAACACCAGGGCTGTAGGCCAGCGACAGGTCGCGGGCGGTGGCAGTGGCCTTGGTGAGCTCTACACTCAGCTTTCCTGGACGAGGATGGGCATGATATTCGAGAGCGGCAGTTTTCAAATCAGACATATCGGCATTCCGCTTTTACTGTTGGTCGACGGACCGCCGAGGATACGCGTGTCGCAAAGTCCCTACAAGACTGGGCAGTCACAGGTGTCAAGGCCCCAAAGTGCCGTACTTTGGTCTAAGGCCACAGGATACAAGGGCCTGACTGTTCACAATCGACCAAAAAAATGTCTACAATTTTTTCTTAATGCGTCGATTTGAGCATGCTGGGGTCGGTCAGTGGCAGCAACCAACGTGCCTGGCCGTCTTTCAGGCCGCCGCGCTTGGCGCGATCCTGTACCCAGCCACGGGCCTCGACGGGCGAGCCTTGCAGACCACTGAGCCATGCCGCGTCGAATTGAGGGACGAGGTCGGGTGCAATGCGTAATACCAGTGAGCCCTGCAATTCGATCCAGATTCCACCGCGATTGCGTTCGATCTTGCTTACTCGGCCGCTGACCAAGGCAAAGCCGGACTGCTTGAGCTGTGCCACGCTTTGCACAGGTGATTGCCGCCACAGGCCCAACCGCGCCTCCCGGGCGCTGTCTTCAGCGGCCTGCTGGCAAGCGACAAGATCGACATTGGGCGCGACGCCCACCTGAAACCCCAGGCCTTCGGCCAGCAATCGTGCCTCCAGGTTCTCGCCATCAGCGCCGTAGAGATGGGCCAAGGTCCGGCCGTAGCGGTCCTTGTTTTCGCGCCCAGGCGCCAGGCCGAGGCGACTGTCGCTGGCGTCCACCAATGCCTGCAAGCGCTGGCGGGCAGCGACGGCGTAAGGCTCGTCGGCGCGGCCACGCTTGCCGGTTTCCGGGGCATTGAGGCCGATCATCCGCACGCTGCGGCCATCCTTGAGGCGCACCGTGTCGCCATCCACCACACGCTGCACCTGTACATGGGCCAGGCCGGCCGGCGCGGGGCAGAACACCTGTGCCTGGGCGACCGACAGCCAAATCACAGGCACAAAAAAGGCGCCCGCAAGGGACGCCTTTTTCATCAGCATGGAAAAACCTGAACGGCTTCCCAAGTTGATCGGCCTTAGGCCTTTTTGGCACCGAAAGCACCGAAACGGTCAGCAAAGCGCTGTACACGGCCGCCGGTGTCCAGAGTTTTCTGCTTACCGGTGTAGAACGGGTGGCACTCGTTGCATACGTCAGTGCTCAGCGGCTTGGCCAAGTTCGAACGGGTTACGAATGCGTTGCCGCAGCTGCAGGTAACCTGAATCTCTTCGTATACTGGATGGATATCGGCTTTCATGGTGACTTCCTCGGGCTAGCGTGCCGCCACTCGACACTATTGTCGAATACCGCACGTAATTAGGCCGCGGATTCTACCAGACCTTTCCAATCGCGCAAGCGGCGCTTCCGGTCGAAAACCTCCTTTCATCAGAAAACCGTGGCATACCCAAGCCCTCCCCTGTCTGCTAGGCTCCCGCCCCTGCGCCACCGCCTGCCTTTATATGAGACCCCCCGCGTGCCCGACGCCATTTTGCGCCTAGCCCTGCCCTCGCCCCTGCGCCGCCTGTTCGATTACCGGGCCCCGGCCGGCGTGCTGCGAGCACAGCTGCAGCCAGGCATGCGCGTGCGGGTGCCGTTCGGTCGGCGGGAAATGATCGGCATCCTGGTGGAGGTCGCCGACCATAGCGAAGTGCCTGCGGAAAAGCTCAAGCCCGCGCTGGCCATGCTCGACGCCACCCCGCCGCTGCCGCCTGCACTGTTCAAGCTGTGCCTGTGGACCGCCCAGTATTACCAGCACAGCCTGGGCGACACCTTGAGTTGGGCATTGCCGGTGCTGTTGCGCCAGGGCGAACTGGCCGAAGCGCGCCAGGAACGTTTCTGGTCGATGGTGCCCGGTGCCCGACTCGACGACCCTCGCATCGCCCGCGCCCCGCGCCAGCGTGAAGCCTTGGCCACACTGGCGCAGCACCCCCATGGCGTGGCTCATCAGCTATTAAGCAAGCTGATGCTGAGCAAGGACAGCCTCGACCTGCTGTTGGCCAAGGGCCTGGTGCAGGTGGAGATCCGCAAGCACGCGCCCGACGCCCGCCACGAACACTGGCTGGCCCAGCCGGAACTGCCGCTGAACCCCGAGCAGCGCGCGGCCTACGAAGCGATTCGGGCCGGCTTTGACAGTTTCCACGCCTTCCTGCTGGCCGGCGTCACGGGCAGCGGCAAGACCGAAGTCTATTTGCAGTTGATCCGCGAAACCCTGCAGGCCGGCAAACAGGCGCTGGTGCTGATCCCCGAGATCAACCTGGGCCCGCAAACCCTGGCGCGCTTCGAGCAGCGCTTCAACGCCCGTATCGCCCTGGTGCACTCGGCGGTCAATGACCGCGAGCGCCTGGAGTCGTGGCTGGCGGCACGGGATGGCGAGGCCGACATTATTATCGGCACCCGCTCGGCGCTGTTCACGCCGATGAAAAACCCCGGGCTGATCATCATCGACGAGGAGCACGACGGCTCCTATAAACAGCAGGAAGGCCTGCGCTACCACGCCCGCGACTTGGCACTGGTGCGAGCGCGCCAGGAAGACATCCCGATCGTGCTCGGCTCGGCCACGCCGTCCCTGGAAAGCCTGCACAACGCCTACACCGGTCGTTACGGCCTCCTACGCCTGAACGAGCGTGCGGGCGGCGCCAAGCAGCCCCGTTTCCTGCGCCTGGATGTAAAAAGTCGCCCGCTGGACAGCGGTATTTCCGGGCCGATGCAACAGGCAATCGGCCAGACGCTTGCCGCCGGCCAACAGGTGCTGGTGTTCCTAAATCGCCGCGGCTTTGCGCCGACCCTGCTGTGCCACGACTGTGGCTGGATGTCCGAGTGCGAACGTTGCGATGCGCGCATGACGGTGCACCAGCGCTACGGCGAGCTGCGCTGCCATCACTGCGGTCATGTGGAACGGGTGCCGCGCCACTGTCCGCAGTGCGGCAAAGTCGACCTGCGTCCGGTAGGCGCAGGCACCGAGCGGGCCGAAGAGCGCCTGGGCATCCTGTTCCCGGATTACCCGGTGCTGCGCGTCGACCGCGACAGCACGTCGCGCAAGGACGCGATGAACCAACTCTTCGCCACCATCCAGAAAGGCCAGCCGTGCATCCTCATCGGCACCCAGATGCTTGCCAAGGGGCACCATTTTCCAAGGGTGACGCTGGTGTCGATCCTAGATGCCGACGGCGGCCTGTTCTCCGGGGATTTCCGCGCCAGCGAACGCATGGCGCAGTTGATCGTGCAGGTCGCAGGTCGCGCGGGCCGTGCCGAAGAGCCAGGCCGGGTGATTATCCAGACGCACCTGGCCGATCATCCGCTGCTCATTCAACTGACAGAACAAGGCTACTTCGCCTTCGCCGAACAAGCGTTGAGCGAACGCCGCGCCGCCGGCCTGCCGCCGTTTTCCCACTTGGCCTTGTTGCGCGCCGAGGCCCACAAACCGGGGCAGGCCGAAGGTTTTCTGGATGAAGCGTGCAGCGCCGCCGAACGTTTGCTCGGCGAACTGGGTCTGAGCGGCATCGAACTGCTCGGCCCGGTGCCCGCGCCCATGGAGCGCCGCGCCGGACGTTATCGCGCTCAGCTACTCTTGCAGGCAACCTCGCGCGCGCCTTTGCATCGGCTATTAAGTAGCTGGTTGCTTGCGCTGGAGCAAATACCCAGCGGTCGCCAAGTGCGATGGTCGTTGGACGTAGACCCGGTAGATTTGTACTAACCCCACCCTTGTAGGAGCCGGCTTGCCGGCGATGAGGCCGTTGAGATCGATGCAATATTCTAGGCCGCCATCGCCGGCAAGCCGACTCCTACAGGGGGATAGCGTCCTGGAGAGGGAAGCCCGCAGGTCCGCCATCTGGTCTGAACGGTTGGCAAGCCCGCCCTCGCCACGGATAATGCCCAGTTTTTCCACCTGCGCATCGCGCGCCGCCGCTTGCGGTCGAAAGAGAACACCATGAAAGACACCATTCGCCAGCTGATCCAACAAGCCCTCACCCAACTCGTCAACGAAGGTGTGTTGCCTGAAGGCCTGTCGCCGGCGATCCAGGTGGAAAACACCCGCGACAAGACCCACGGTGACTTCGCCAGCAACATCGCGATGATGCTGTCCAAGCCGGCCGGCATGAAACCGCGCGACCTGGCGGAAAAAATCATCGCCGCGCTGCCTGCCGACGAGAGTGTCACCAAGGCCGAAATCGCCGGCCCTGGCTTCATCAACTTCTTCCAGAACACCCAGGCCCTGGCATCGCGCCTGGATGCGGCCCTGGCCGACGCCAGGATCGGCGTGCGCAAGGCTGGCCCGCTGCAGCGCGTGGCCATTGACCTGTCGGCGCCGAACCTGGCCAAAGAGATGCACGTGGGCCACCTGCGCTCCACCATCATCGGCGACGGCGTGGCACGCGTGTTGGAGTTCCTCGGCGACACCGTGATCCGTCAGAACCATGTGGGCGACTGGGGCACCCAGTTCGGCATGCTGATGGCTTACCTGCAAGAGAACCCGATCACCAGCAACGAACTGTCGGACCTGGAGAACTTCTACCGCGCCGCCAAGAAGCGTTTCGACGAGTCCGAAGCATTCGCCGACCGCGCCCGTGGCCTGGTGGTCAAGCTGCAAGCCGGTGACAAGGAATGCCTTGAACTGTGGAACCGCTTCCGTGAAATTTCCCTGTCCCACTGCCAGGAAATCTACGAGTTGCTCAACGTCAAGCTGACCATGGCCGACGTGATGGGCGAAAGCGCCTACAACGACGACCTGATCAACGTGGTCAACGACCTCAAGGCTAAAGGCCTGCTGGTGGAGAGCAACGGCGCGCAGTGCGTGTTCCTCGAAGAATTCAAGACTGCCGACGGCGAGCCGCTGCCGGTGATCATCGTCAAGGCCGATGGCGGCTACCTCTATGCCACCACCGACCTGGCGGCCGTGCGCTACCGCAGCGGCGTGCTCAAGGCCGATCGCGCGCTGTATTTCGTCGACCAGCGCCAGGCCCTGCACTTCCAGCAGGTGTTCGAAGTGGCACGCCGTGCCGGTTTCGTCACCCACCCGATGCACATGGAGCACATGGGCTTCGGCACCATGAACGGCGCCGATGGCCGCCCGTTCAAGACCCGCGACGGCGGCACCGTGAAGCTGATCGACCTGCTGACCGAAGCCCAGGAACGTGCCTACAACCTGGTGAAGGAAAAGAACCCGGAGCTGGCCGAGGCCGACCTGCGCAACATCGCCCGCGTGGTGGGGATTGGCGCGGTAAAATACGCCGACCTGTCCAAGCACCGCACCAGCGACTACAGCTTCAATTTCGAGCTGATGCTCAACTTTGAAGGCAACACCGCGCCGTACCTGCTGTACGCCTACACCCGTGTGGCCGGCGTGTTCCGCAAGCTGGGCAAGGATTTCAGCGAAGTCGAAGGCCAGATCAACCTGCAAGCCCCCCATGAGCAGGAACTGGCTGCCAAGCTGGCGCAATTCGGCGAAGTGCTGAACAGCGTCGGCGAGAAAGGCACGCCGCATATCCTGTGCACCTACCTGTACGAAGTCGCCGGCCTGTTCTCCAGCTTCTACGAGAACTGCCCGATCTTGACAGCCGACGACGAAGCCCAGAAGCAAAGCCGCCTGCGCCTGGCCGCACTGGCTGGACGGACCCTCAAGCAAGGCCTGGAACTGTTGGGCCTGGAAACTCTGGAGCGTATGTAAGTTGGCTGCCAAGAAAAAACCTGCACCCAAGCGCGGCGCCAGCCGCTACCAGGCCCCGGCGAAGAAGCCGATCCCGGGCTGGTTGTGGATGGCCATCGGCCTCACCGTCGGCGCGTTTATTGTGTTCCTGATGAAACTGGATCCGGGCAAGGGCGATGACGTCAAACGGGTCAAGCAGGAACAGCAGAAGGCCACGAAAATGGCCGAAGCCAACAAGACGGCGCCGAGCCCGACCGCACCGGTGAAGCCGAAGTACGACTTCTACACGCTGCTGCCGGAATCGGAAGTGATCGTGCCGCCTGACGCCGTGCCGGAGAAAACCCTGCCGACACCGCAAGTGCCGACCACGCCGGTCACTCCAGCGGAAGCCGCGAAGATCGACACGGCGCGCGCCCAGGCCGCATTGGCAGGGATTACGCCGCCGCCAGCACCGCCGGTGGCCGAAACCAAGGCCGCGCCGGTGACCAAGTTCTTCCTGCAAGCGGGTTCGTTCCCGAAACAGGCGGATGCGGATCGCGTGCGTGCGCAGATCATCCTGCTGGGCCAGTCGGTGACGGTTGAGTCCGGCACGGTGAAGGATGCGACCTGGTATCGCGTGCTGGTGGGGCCGTTCAGCAACCGAGAACAGCTGACTGTGGCGCAGAAACAACTGGCTGGCGCGGGCTTTAGCAACCTGTTGTTACAACAACGCCAGAGCCGCTGATTCAGCGAACACAGAGGAACCCATGTGGGAGCGGGCTTGCCCGCGAATGCGGTCCATCAGTCGCCAGATTCCTTGACTGATATTCCGCTTTCGCGGGCAAGCCCGCTCCCACATTTGATTTTGTTCGTGCTCAAAATTCAGCCCGGCACACAATCGCCACTCGTCCGCCCCCCCGTCCTACGGTTGAAATCCCCCCCGCCACCCCCATATGAGTTTCCATCAGGGCATTTTCGCCCCGCTGCGTGGAGACTCTCCCCTTGACCACCATCGTTTCAGTACGTCGCCACGGCAAAGTCGTCATGGGCGGCGACGGCCAGGTTTCCCTGGGTAATACCGTGATGAAAGGCAACGCCAAGAAAGTGCGTCGCCTGTACCACGGCCAGGTTCTCGCAGGCTTTGCCGGCGCTACCGCCGACGCCTTCACCCTCTTCGAGCGTTTCGAAGGCCAGCTGGAAAAACACCAGGGCCACCTCGTGCGCGCCGCGGTCGAACTTGCCAAAGAATGGCGCACCGACCGCTCCCTCAGCCGCCTGGAAGCCATGCTGGCCGTTGCCAACAAAGACGCTTCCCTGATCATCACCGGCAACGGCGATGTGGTTGAGCCTGAACATGGCCTGATCGCCATGGGTTCCGGCGGTGGCTACGCCCAGGCGGCAGCCAGCGCACTGTTGAAGAAGACCGACCTGTCGGCCCGCGAAATCGTCGAGACCGCCTTGGGTATCGCCGGCGATATCTGCGTGTTCACCAACCACAACCAGACCATTGAGGAGCAGGACCTCGCCGAGTAAGCCGTAGGCTTATTCCCGCTTGAGGCCGCCAAACACTATGTCCATGACTCCCCGCGAAATCGTCCATGAACTCAACCGCCATATCATCGGCCAGGACGATGCCAAGCGCGCCGTTGCCATTGCGCTGCGTAACCGCTGGCGCCGGATGCAACTGCCCGAAGAACTGCGCGTTGAAGTAACGCCGAAGAACATCCTGATGATCGGCCCGACCGGCGTCGGTAAAACCGAGATCGCCCGTCGCCTGGCCAAGCTGGCCAATGCGCCGTTCATCAAGGTCGAAGCCACCAAGTTCACCGAAGTGGGCTACGTGGGCCGCGACGTCGAGTCGATCATTCGTGACCTGGCCGACGCCGCCCTGAAGCTGTTGCGCGAACAGGAAATGACCAAGGTCAGCCACCGCGCCGAAGACGCCGCCGAAGAACGTATCCTCGATGCCCTGCTGCCACCGGCACGCATGGGCTTCAACGAAGACGCCGCGCCGGCCTCGGATTCCAACACCCGCCAGCTGTTCCGCAAACGCCTGCGTGAAGGCCAGTTGGACGACAAGGAAATCGAGATCGAAGTCGCCGAAGTCTCCGGCGTCGACATCTCCGCCCCACCTGGCATGGAAGAAATGACCAGCCAGTTGCAGAACCTGTTCGCCAACATGGGCAAGGGCAAGAAGAAAAGCCGCAAGCTCAAGGTGAAGGAAGCGCTGAAACTGGTGCGCGACGAAGAAGCCGGGCGCCTGGTGAATGAGGAAGAACTCAAGGCCAAGGCCCTGGAAGCAGTCGAGCAGCACGGCATCGTGTTCATCGACGAGATCGACAAGGTGGCCAAGCGCGGCAACTCCGGTGGCGTCGATGTATCCCGTGAAGGCGTACAGCGCGACCTGCTGCCACTGATCGAAGGCTGCACCGTGAACACCAAGCTGGGCATGGTCAAGACCGACCACATCCTGTTTATCGCCTCCGGTGCGTTCCACCTGAGCAAGCCAAGCGACCTGGTGCCGGAGCTGCAAGGCCGCCTGCCGATTCGCGTCGAGCTCAAGGCGCTGACGCCAGGCGACTTCGAGCGCATCCTCAGCGAACCGCACGCGTCGCTCACCGAGCAGTACCGCGAGCTGTTGAAAACCGAAGGCCTGGGCATCGAGTTCCAACCGGACGGCATCAAGCGCCTGGCGGAGATCGCCTGGCAGGTCAACGAGAAGACCGAGAACATCGGTGCCCGTCGCCTGCACACCTTGCTGGAGCGTTTGCTGGAGGAAGTATCCTTCAGTGCGGGCGACCTGGCCGGCGCGCAGAATGGCGAAGTGATCAAGATCGACGCTGAATACGTCAACAGCCACTTGGGCGAATTGGCGCAGAACGAAGATCTGTCTCGTTATATCCTGTAAGCCTCACGCAGGACCGCTTTGCTTTATTGTGGGAGCGGGCTTGCTCGCGAATGCGGTGTATCAGTAACAGATGTGCTGACTGGCACACCGCATTCGCGAGCAAGCCCGCTCCCACAGTTTGAAGCCGGTTCCTTCAGGACTATTTCTGGGCGGTTCTCCAATGTCGAAATTTCCCACCGCTGTAAACCTGCACAAAACCTCCAACACCCTCGGCCTCACCTACGGGCCCGACGAGGTGTACCAGCTTCCCGCCGAACTGCTGCGCACTCACTCGCCTTCCGCCGAGGTCCAGGGCCACGGCAAACCCATCCTGCAATTCGGCAAGCTCAACGTTCGGTTGACCAAGGTTGAACCGGCCGGCCAGTACGCACTGAAATTGACCTTCGACGACGGCCATGACAGCGGACTGTTCACCTGGGACTACCTCTACCAGTTGGCCGTGCGTCAGGACGCGCTGTGGGCCGACTATCTTGCCGAACTCAAGGCTGCCGGAAAAACCCGCGATCCGAGTGAGTCGGTCGTGCGGCTGATGCTCTAGTCCAGGCCTCTCGCTCTTTAGAGGGCATTTTCTAATTTCATCTGCTTGAATGCCCTGTCGCGAGGCCAACGATTGGCCCGCTTGCGAAAAAAATTAAACTCGGGTAACCAATGGAACTGGCAAGTTCCCTGCATTTGACGATGCGGTATCAACGGTCACCCGAGTCGCAGTACCAGGCTTGTGTTGTGTATCGAAACTTGGTGCGCAGCGGTACCCGGTACTCGTCTTTCGGACAATGGAGCGTCGTAGATGAGTAACAAGAATAACGATGACTTGAAACGCCAGGCCTCGGAAAACACGCTGGGGCTCAACCCGATCATCGCGTTACGCAAAAAGGATTTACTCGCCTCGGCGAAGATGGTGCTGACCCAAGCCATCAAGCAACCGTTGCACAGCGTCAAGCACGTCGCCCACTTTGGCGTCGAACTGAAGAACGTGATGTTTGGCAAATCCGAACTGGTGCCCGAGAGCGATGACCGTCGCTTCAACGACCCGGCCTGGAGCCAGAACCCGCTCTACAAGCGCTACCTACAAACCTACCTGGCGTGGCGCAAGGAACTGCACGACTGGATTGGCGACAGCAACCTGTCGGAGCAGGACATCAGCCGTGGCCACTTCGTGATCAACCTGATGACCGAAGCCATGGCCCCCACCAACAGCGCGGCCAACCCGGCGGCAGTCAAACGCTTCTTTGAAACCGGCGGCAAGAGCCTGCTCGACGGCCTGTCCCACCTGGCCAAGGACATGGTGCACAACGGCGGCATGCCGAGCCAGGTCAACATGGGCGCCTTTGAAGTGGGCAAGACCCTGGGCACTACCGAAGGCGCGGTGGTGTTTCGCAATGACGTGCTTGAACTGATCCAGTACAAGCCCATCACCGAACAAGTGCACGAACGCCCGCTGTTGGTGGTGCCGCCGCAGATCAACAAATTCTATGTATTCGACCTGAGCCCGGAGAAGAGCCTGGCGCGCTTCTGCCTGCGCAATGGCCAGCAGACCTTTATCGTAAGCTGGCGCAACCCGACCAAGGCCCAGCGCGAGTGGGGCCTGTCGACCTATATCGAAGCGCTCAAGGAAGCGGTCGACGTGGTCACGGCGATTACCGGCAGCAAAGATGTGAATATGCTCGGCGCCTGCTCCGGCGGCATCACCTGCACCGCGCTGCTGGGCCACTACGCGGCGCTGGGCGAGAAGAAGGTCAACGCCCTGACCCTGCTGGTGAGCGTGCTGGACACCACGCTGGACACCCAGGTGGCGCTGTTCGTCGACGAGCAGACCCTGGAGGCCGCCAAGCGCCATTCCTACCAGGCCGGCGTGCTCGAAGGCCGCGACATGGCCAAGGTGTTCGCCTGGATGCGCCCCAACGATCTCATCTGGAACTACTGGGTGAACAACTACCTGCTGGGCAACGAGCCGCCGGTGTTCGACATCCTGTTCTGGAACAACGACACCACACGCTTGCCGGCCGCGTTCCACGGCGACTTGATCGAACTGTTCAAGAACAACCCGCTGGTGCGCGCCAACGCCCTTGAAGTGTGCGGTACGCCCATCGACCTCAAGCAGGTCACCGCCGACATCTACTCCCTGGCCGGTACCAACGACCACATCACGCCGTGGCAGTCCTGCTACAAGTCGGCGCAGTTGTTTGGTGGCAAGGTGGAGTTCGTGCTGTCCAGCAGCGGGCATATCCAGAGCATCCTCAACCCACCGGGCAACCCCAAGGCGCGCTACCAGACCAGCGACAGCCTGGCGGGCAAACCGCTTGAGTGGCAGGAGAATGCGACCAAGCACACGGACTCGTGGTGGTTGCATTGGCAGGTGTGGCAGGCGGAGCGGGCGGGTAAGTTGAAGAAAGCGCCGACAAGTTTGGGTAACAAAACCTATGGCGCGGCCGAAGCGGCGCCAGGGACTTATGTGCATGAACGCTAACCCACTGTAGGAGCCCGGCTTGCCGGCGATGAGGCCCTCAAGACCGCCATCGCCGGCAAGCCGGCTCCTACAAAGGGTATCGATATTACCTACAGGGCTTTCCCATGCCGCAACCGTTCATCTTCCGTACCATCGACCTGGATGGCCAGACCATCCGCACGGCGGTACGCCCGGGCAAGCCTCACTTGACGCCGTTGCTGATCTTCAATGGCATCGGTGCCAACCTTGAGCTGGTGTTTCCGTTCGTCCAGGCGCTGGACCCGGACCTGGAAGTGATCGCCTTCGATGTGCCCGGCGTGGGCGGTTCATCGACACCGAACCGGCCATACCGCTTTCCCGGCCTGGCCAAACTCACCGCACGCATGCTCGATTACCTGGACTATGGCCAGGTGAATGCGGTGGGCGTGTCCTGGGGCGGCGCGTTGGCACAGCAATTTGCCTACGACTACCCGGAGCGCTGTAAAAAGCTGATCCTCGCGGCCACGGCGGCGGGTGCGGTGATGGTGCCGGGCAAGCCGAAAGTGCTGTGGCTGATGGCCAGCCCACGGCGTTACATCCAACCGTCCCACGTGGTGCGCATTGCACCGATGATCTATGGCGGCTCGTTCCGCCGCGACTCGAAACTGGCCGCCGAACACGCGAGCAAAGTGCGCTCGGCCGGCAAGCTGGGCTACTACTGGCAGTTATTCGCCGGGCTGGGCTGGACCAGCATCCATTGGCTGCACAAGATTCGCCAGCCCACCCTGGTACTGGCGGGGGACGACGACCCGCTGATCCCGCTGATCAACATGCGCATGCTCGCCTGGCGAATCCCCAATGCACAGCTGCACATCATCGATGACGGTCACTTGTTCCTGATCACCCGGGCCGAAGCCGTGGCACCGATCATCATGAAATTTCTCGAGGAGGAGCGCTTGCGGGCCGTGATTCACCCGCGACCCGCGGTGTAAGGACCACACCGCCGCGCAACTTGCCGAGAACCGACTATGGTTCTGAATTGGCGTGCCTGTTGATGGCTTGACGAAGGAGTGTTGGCTCATGCGAGAAAGACCCGTGACGAACCCGGCGCCCACCCCTGCCGCGTTCATCAATGCGCAAAATGCGATCACCGGCCTGCGCGGTCGGGATTTGCTCTCGACCCTGCGCAGCGTCGCCGCCCACGGTCTGCGCAACCCCCTGCATACCGCCCGCCACGCCCTGGCCCTGGGTGGCCAACTGGGCCGCGTGCTGCTGGGTGAAACGGTACACGCGCCCAACCCCAATGACAGCCGCTTCACCGACCCTACCTGGGCGCTCAACCCGCTGTACCGCCGCAGCCTGCAAGCCTATCTGAGCTGGCAGAAACAAACGCGCCACTGGATCGATGACAGCTCGATGAGCGCCGACGACCGCGCCCGTGCGCATTTCGCCTTCGCCCTGCTCAATGATGCCGTCTCCCCTTCCAATACCTTGCTCAACCCGTTGGCGATCAAGGAGCTGCTCAACTCCGGCGGCAACAGCGTGGTACGCGGCGTCAGCAACCTGTTCGAAGATCTGCTGCACAACAACGGCCTGCCGCGCCAGGTCAGCAAGCACGCCTTCGAGGTCGGTAGGACGGTCGCGACAACGCCTGGCTCAGTGGTGTTTCGCAATGAGCTGCTGGAGCTGATCCAGTACAAGCCCATGAGCGAAAAACAGTACGCCAAGCCGCTGTTGATCGTGCCGCCGCAGATCAACAAGTACTATATTTTCGACCTGAGCCCGGCCAACAGCTTCGTGCAGTACGCCCTGAAAAACGGCCTGCAGACCTTCATGGTCAGCTGGCGCAACCCGGATGTGCGGCATCGCGAATGGGGCCTCTCCACCTACGTTGCCGCGCTGGAAGAAGCGCTCAACGTCTGCCGGGCCATCACCGGCGCCCGTGAGGTCAACCTCATGGGCGCCTGTGCCGGCGGCCTGACCATCGCCGCGCTGCAAGGCCACCTGCAAGCCAAGCGCCAGTTGCGGCGCATCTCCAGTGCCAGTTACCTGGTGAGCCTGCTGGACAGCCAGATCGACAGCCCCGCCACGCTGTTCGCCGACGAACAGACCCTGGAAGCCGCCAAGCGCCGCTCCTACCAGCAAGGCGTGCTCGACGGCCGCGACATGGCCAAGGTGTTCGCCTGGATGCGCCCCAATGACCTGATCTGGAACTACTGGATCAACAACTACCTGCTGGGCAAGGAACCGCCGGCCTTCGACATCCTGTACTGGAACAACGACAACACACGCCTGCCCGCCGCGCTGCATGGCGACCTCCTGGACTTCTTCAAGCACAACCCCCTGAGCCACCCCGGTGGACTGGAGGTGTGCAGCACGCCCATCGACTTGCAGAAGGTCACGGTGGACAGCTTCAGCGTGGCCGGCATCAACGACCACATCACGCCGTGGGACGCGGTGTACCGCTCCACCCAGTTGCTCGGCGGCGATCGGCGCTTCGTGCTGTCCAACAGCGGGCATATCCAGAGCATTCTCAACCCGCCGGGCAACCCTAAGGCCAACTATGTCGAAAACCCCAAGCTGAGCAGCGACCCACGGGCCTGGTACTACGACGCCAATCACGTCGAAGGCAGTTGGTGGCCGCAGTGGCTGGAGTGGATCCAGCAGCGCTCGGGCGTGCAACGCGAAACCCTCACCGCCCTGGGCAACCAGAATTACCCACCGATGGAAGCAGCGCCGGGCACCTATGTGCGCGTGCGTTGAGCTCAACGATCACATTAAGAAGACTGGATGAAGACGCGCGACCGTATCCTTGAATGTGCCCTGCAGTTGTTCAACCAGAAGGGCGAACCGAACGTGTCGACCATGGAGGTGGCCAATGAAATGGGGATCAGCCCCGGCAACCTTTACTACCACTTCCATGGCAAGGAGCCGCTGGTCCTCGGGCTATTCGAGCGTTTCCAGAATGAGCTGGCGCCGCTGCTCGACCCGCCGGCAGATGCACAACTGGAGGCCGAGGATTACTGGCTGTTCCTGCACCTGATTGTCGAGCGCATGGCGCATTACCGGTTTCTGTTCCAGGACCTGTCGAACCTGGCGGGGCGCTTGCCGAAGCTGGCCAAGGGCATTCGCAACCTGCTGACGGCGCTCAAGCGCACCCTGGCGTCGTTGCTGGCACGGCTGAAGGCGGCGGGGCAACTGCTCAGCAGCACTCAAGCGTTGGGGCAACTGGTAGAGCAGATCACCATGACCCTGCTGTTCTCCCTGGATTACCAGCGGATTCTTGATCGCGAAGGTGAGGTGCAGGTGGTCGTCTACCAGATCATGATGCTGGTGGCGCCGCACTTGCTACCGCCGGCGCGGCAGGCAACCGAGCGGTTTGCGCTCAAGTACGTCGATCACACCCCATAAAAAAACTGCCCGACCTTTGCAGGTCGGGCATTTTTTGTGCCCTGAAAAATCAGGACTGACTGGATGGCGTCGGGGTTGCCGGCGTTGCAGTCGGGGTCACAGCAGCAGGGGTCGGTGCGGACACCGAGTTGGCTGTGGAAGCGGTTGGCGCGGTAGTTGCCGGCTTGGCCGCAACAGCAGGCTTGGGTGCTGCTGGCTTTTTCGCGACCGCTGGTTTCTTGGCAGCGGCTGGTTTTGCCGCGGGCTTGGCCGCGGCGGGCTTGGCGGCCGGTTTCGCGGCGGCCGGCTTGGCTGCAGGTTTTGCAGCGGCCGGTTTGGCAGCGGGTTTTGCAGCTGCAGTTTTGGCCGCTGGCTTGGCTGCGGGTTTAGCCGCTGGTTTAGCAGCAGGCTTGGCAGCCGCTTTAGCCGCGACGGGTTTAACAGCAGGTTTGGCGGCCGGCTTGGCAGCTGCAGTTTTGGCGGCTGGCTTGGCGGCTGGTTTAGCAGCAGCTTTGGCAGGCGCCTTGGCCGCTGGTTTGGCAGCCGGCTTGGCGGCCGCTTTTACCAGAGGCTTGGCTGCTGTTTTGGCAGCCGGTTTGGCAGCTGCGGTTTTAGCGACAGGCTTGGCAGCAGGTTTGGCCGCTGCTGTTTTCGCTGGAGCCACTTTAGCGCCGGTGAGTTTTTCGATCTGCTTGGTCAGGGTATCGACCTTGCTGTGCAGCGTTTTCAGTTCAGCCTTGCTCGGCACGCCCAGTCGCGAAATGGCACTGTTAAGGCGCTTGTCGAAAGTTTCTTCCAACTTGCCCCAAGTGTCAGAAATGCTCGACTTGGCGGAACCGGCAGTTGCCTTGGCCGCTTCAACTTTTTTACCAACCGTGGTTTTGGTCAACTTCTCGGCCTTCTCGCCGTCCTTGACCAAAGTCTCGAAGTACTTGCCGCCGTCACTGCTAACCTTCGAGTACACGCCTAAACCAGCAAGCCAGATCTTACGGGAATATTTTTCAACTTCCCCGACCCACGAGCTGCCTTCTTTCTGAGTAGTCTTTTTAACAGCCATCCCGATGTCTCCTTAGTGTTTACGCGCGACACGTTCTAGCAATGTCGTCAGCTCTTCGAGCTTAGCAGAGAGTGTCTCAACGTCATGTTTAGACGCAATGCCGATTCGATTCAAGGCACTGGCAACGCGAGTATCAAAAGCTTTTTCAACTTTATCCAGCTGAACTTCTACCAGACCTTTGACGGCGGAGACATTACTCTTTACTTGGTCAATCTGACTGTTGGCGGCCTCAACTTGTTCAACTGCAACTTTTTTGCCTTTACTTTCAATATGTTGACCGGCCTTAACCAGCTCTTTGAAGTACTCGCCGCCCTCGCTTCCAACCTTGGCGTAGGCACCAAGTCCCGCCAGCCAGATCTTGCGGGCGTAGGATTTAACGTCGCTCAGGGTAGTGGTCTGGGCGTCGATTTTTTTCTTCAGGATAACTTTGGCCATGGTGCACCTCACGCAGAATTGGGGGGAGGAACGGCCCACAGGAGTTGAGGGCTTGGGCACAAAGTAGGCTGGAAAATTAGAATCGGCACCCTAAGAACAATTGGCTCACGCCAGTGCCTTATCCAGGGCTTTCTCGATTTCGGATTTGATCGTGCCACTCATGGCCGACATCAACAGCCCCAGTTCCACATCAATGCGCAGTGAATCGTCAGCGACTAATACCGTGCCCTTAACCCCCGAACGCTTGAGGTTCAAGGTATCGCCGGACCACGACGGCTCCAGGCCATATTGCTCCTTGAGTTTGTGCGCCAACTTGTCGGCCTTTGCGCGTGCGCCTTCTTTACCCAGGGAATGTGCACGCTCAACGGTTATACGGGCCATTGCAATGACTCCTCTTTATAGGGACTTGGATACCTTCGATGCGGCAAAAGGTCTCGGTGACCGCCCATCTTACCTTCAGCCTTGCCAAGACAAAGCAGGCCTTGGGGATTATCATGTCCCGCATTCTCTTTTGGTGACAGCGATATGACTGATCAGCGCAAAGGCAGCGATGCCGAACCCACCACTCACTTCGGCTTCAAGAACGTCCCGGAAAGCCAGAAAGCGGAAAAAGTCGCTGAGGTGTTCCACTCCGTAGCGGCCAAGTACGACCTGATGAACGACGTGCTGTCGGGCGGCATGCACCGCCTGTGGAAGCGGTTCACCATCGAGCTGTCGGGTGTTCGCACCGGCAACCGCGTGCTGGACATCGCCGGTGGCACGGGCGACCTGGCGGCCAAGTTCTCCAAGCTCGTTGGCCCGACCGGCCAGGTGGTCCTGGCGGACATCAACGGGTCGATGCTCAAGGTCGGCCGTGACCGCCTGCTCGACAAGGGCGTGGCGGGCAATATCGAATTCGTCCAGGCCGACGCTGAAAAGCTGCCGTTCCCCGACAACCATTTCGACTGCGTGACCATCGCCTTCGGCCTGCGCAACGTGACCCACAAGGAAGACGCGATCCGCTCGATGCTGCGCGTCCTCAAACCGGGCGGCCGCCTGTTGGTGCTGGAGTTCTCCAAGCCGACCAACGCGCTGATGTCCAAGGTCTACGACACCTACTCCTTCGCCTTCATGCCGTTGATGGGCAAGCTGATCACCAATGACGCCGACAGCTATCGCTACCTGGCCGAATCGATCCGCATGCACCCCGACCAGGAAACCCTGAAGTCGATGATGGTAGAAGCCGGCTTCGACCGCGTGACCTACCACAACATGACCTCGGGCATCGTTGCCCTGCATCGCGGCATCAAGCCCTGATGCTGCTCAAAGGTCTTCTCGCCAGCGTTGAACACGGCCTCAACCGTGTACTGCGCCTGGACAGCACCGCCCTCGCGCGGCTTGCGCACTTGAACGGCAAGATCATTGCCGTCGACTGCCGCAGCCCTGCCTTGCAGCTGTTTATCCTGCCCAGCGATGAAGGCCTGCTGCTCGCGGGCGACTGGGCCGCCGAAGCCGACTGCACCTTGCGTGCGCCGGCGTCGAGCCTGTTGCACCTGGCCCTGAGCCGCAACAAGACCGCCATCCTGCACAGCGCCGAAGTGGAGCTGGAAGGCGACAGCTCGGTACTGATGGACCTGGCCGCCGTACTGCAAGACCTGGAGCTGGACTGGGAATACGAGCTGTCGCGCTGGATCGGGCCAGTGGCCACCCAGTTGATCAGCGGGCATCTGCGCAGCCGCTCGCGCTGGTACCAGCAGGGGTTCGCCAGCCTCAACCAGAACCTCGCCGAATACCTGAGCGAAGAATCGCGCACCCTGGTCGGGCAGCGGGAAGCGCAAGCGCGCTTTCGTGAACTCGACAAGGCCAAAATCGACCTGGAACGCCTCGAGGCACGCTTCGAGCGCCTGAACCGTTCCCTTGATCCAAGCGATAACGCATGAAGCTGCTCGCCGTCCGCCGTCTGTTTCGTATCCAGCGCGTCGTAATCCGCTACCGCCTCGATGACCTGCTGTTCGCCCTGCCCCTGCCGTGGTTCCTGCTCGCTGTACGTTATGTACTGCCGTGGCGCTGGTTCCCGCGCAAAAAGCTGGAGTTGAGCCGCGGCGCACGCCTGCGCCTGGCGTTGCAGGACCTGGGGCCGATCTTCATCAAGTTCGGGCAGATCCTATCGACCCGCCGCGACCTGTTGCCCGAGGACATCGCCGACGAGCTGATGCTGCTGCAGGACCGCGTGCCCCCATTCGACTCCCAGCAATCGATGAAGCTCATCGAGGAACAACTGGGCAAGAAGATCAGCGACGTGTTCAGCCGCTTCGACGTCGACCCGCTGGCCTCGGCCTCCGTCGCACAGGTGCACGCGGCGCAGCTCAAGACCGGCGAAGAAGTAGTGGTGAAGGTGATCCGCCCGGGCCTCAAGCCGATCATCGGCCAGGACCTGGCGTGGTTGTTCATTCTCGCCCGGGCTGCCGAGCGTTTCTCTGCCGATGCACGCCTGCTGCACCCGGTGGATGTGGTCGCCGACTACGAAAAAACCATCTACGACGAACTCGACCTGCTGCGCGAAGCCGCGAATGCCAGCCAGCTCAAGCGCAACTTCGAAGGCTCGCCACTGTTGTACGTGCCGCAAGTGTATTGGGACTGGTGCCGCCCCAAAGTGCTGGTGATGGAGCGCATCTACGGCGTGCAGGTCACCGACCTCGCGACCCTGGCCGACCAGCGCACCGATATGAAGATGCTCGCCGAGCGTGGCGTGGAGATCTTCTTCACCCAGGTGTTCCGCGACAGTTTCTTCCACGCCGACATGCACCCGGGCAACATCTTCGTCAGCACGGTCAACCCGTGGAGCCCGCAGTACATCGCGATCGACTGCGGCATCGTCGGCAGCCTGACCCCGGAAGACCAGGACTACCTGGCGCGCAACCTGTTCGCCTTTTTCAAGCGCGACTATCGCCGTGTGGCGCAGTTGCACATCGATTCGGGCTGGGTGCCGGCAGAAACCAAGCTCAACGAATTCGAAGCGGCGATCCGCACCGTGTGCGAGCCGATCTTCGAAAAACCGTTAAAAGATATTTCCTTCGGCCAGGTGCTGATGCGCCTGTTCCAGACCGCGCGACGCTTCAATATGGAAGTGCAGCCGCAACTGGTGCTGTTGCAGAAAACCCTGCTCAACATCGAAGGCCTGGGTCGCCAGCTGTACCCGGACCTCGACCTGTGGAACACCGCACAGCCGTTCCTCGAACGCTGGATGCGCGAGCGGGTCAGCCCGAAGACCCTGATCGGCAACCTGCACAGCCAGTTCGAGCAACTGCCACACCTGGCCAACATGACCCGCGACCTGCTCGAGCGCATGTCCCAGCCCCACGCCAAGGACCCGGCGCCGCCATGGCACAAGCGCAAGGACGACTGGTTCCTGCGCTTGCTGGGCGCCGCGCACCTGGTCGGCGGGGTGATGTTGGCCATTGGTGGCCCGCTGAACCAACTGGGCCACTGGCCGGCCGGTATCATGGTCGCCGTGGGTGTTTATCTGATCGTGCGTCGATAGCCAATCCGGTTATACACTGTCGCAAATTGCCGGAGCCGAACATGAAAGACTGGCTGGACGAGATCAAGTGGGACAGTGACGGCCTGGTGCCGGCCATTGCCCAGGACTACAAGACCGGGCGCGTGCTGATGATGGCCTGGATGAACCGCGAGGCCCTGAGCCTCACTGCCACTGAGCAGCGCGCCATCTACTGGTCACGCTCGCGTGGCAAACTGTGGCGCAAGGGCGAAGAGTCCGGGCATGTGCAGACCCTGCACGAGATGCGCATCGACTGCGACGCCGACGTGGTGATCCTCAAGGTCGAGCAGATCGGCGACATCGCCTGCCACACCGGTCGTCACAGTTGCTTCTATCGCGTGTTCGAGAACGGCGAATGGAAGGTTGTGGAGCCGGTGCTCAAAGACCCGCACGCCATCTACTCGGCAGGACACTGAACATGAGCGATACCCTGAACCGTGTGGCCCAGGTGCTGGAAGACCGCAAAGGCGCGGATGCCGACAGCTCCTATGTCGCCAGCCTGTACCACAAGGGCCTGAACAAGATCCTGGAGAAACTCGGCGAAGAATCCGTCGAGACCATCATCGCCGCCAAGGACGCGCAAATCAGCGGCGACTGCAGCGATGTGATCTACGAAACCGCCGACCTATGGTTCCACAGCCTGGTCATGCTCGCCCAACTGGGGCAGCATCCGCAGGCAGTGCTGGATGAACTGGACCGTCGCTTCGGCTTGTCCGGGCATGCCGAAAAGGCCTCGCGCCCGTCCGCCTGAATAACTAAGACTAGAGGATTTGCAGCATGGGCATTTTTGACTGGAAACACTGGATCGTCATTCTGGTGGTGGTGGTACTGGTGTTCGGCACCAAGAAACTCAAGAACCTGGGCACTGACGTGGGCGAGTCGATCAAGGGCTTCCGCAAGGCCATGAACGACGACGAAAAACCCGCCGACCCGGCTGCCAACCCTGTGCCGCCGGCGCAGCCTGTGCACCCACAGGCCACCCAGCCAATCACCGAGCGTCGCACCTTCGACGTACAGGCTGAGAAAGTCGAAGAGCCGACCCGCAAAGACTCGTGAGCACTGACTAATGTTTGGTATCAGCTTCTCTGAACTGCTCCTCGTCGGCCTCGTCGCCTTGCTGGTACTGGGGCCGGAACGCCTGCCGGGTGCCGCACGCACGGCAGGCCTGTGGATCGGGCGCCTGAAACGCAGTTTCAACGCCATCAAACAGGAAGTTGAACGGGAAATCGGCGCCGACGAAATCCGCCGCCAACTGCACAACGAACACATTCTGTCGTTGGAACAGGAAGCACGGAAGATCCTGTCACCGGTGCAGGAGCCCGCCAAGCCGGTGGAGCCTGTGGCCGAAAACAGCATCGCGCCTGCGACTGAAGCCGCCCCCGTGGCACCGACCGCGCCAACCGAGCCTGCGCCGACGCCTGCCGCGTCGCCCGCGCCCCATGACCCTACATTGCCGCCGCGAGCCCCATGAGCGCTGATAAACCGGAAAACGACCAGCATATGCCGCTGGTCTCGCACCTCACCGAGTTGCGTACCCGCCTGCTGCGTTGCGTAGCGGCCATCTTCATCATCTTTGCCGGGTTGTTCGCTTTTACCCAGCAGATCTACACCTTCGTCTCGACACCACTGCGCCAGTACCTGCCAGCGGGCGCGACGATGATCGCCACCGATGTATCATCGCCGTTCCTCACGCCGTTGAAGCTGACGATGATGGTCTCGCTGTTCCTGGCGATCCCGGTGATCCTGCATCAGATCTGGGGCTTCATCGCACCGGGCCTGTACAAGCATGAGAAGCGCATCGCCGTGCCGCTGCTGGTGTCGAGCATCCTGCTGTTCTACACCGGCATGGCGTTCGCCTACTTCCTGGTGTTCCCGCTGATCTTCAAGTTCTTCGCTGCCGCCACCCCGGCCGGCGTGGAAATGATGACGGACATCACCAGCTACCTCGACTTCGTGATGACGCTGTTCTTCGCCTTTGGCGTGGCCTTCGAAATCCCCGTGGCCGTGGTGCTGCTGGTATGGATCGGCGTGGTCGACGTGAAGTACCTGAAGAAAATCCGCCCGTACGTGATCATCGGCTGCTTTGTGGTCGGCATGATCCTCACGCCGCCGGACATCTTCTCCCAGACCCTGCTGGCCGTGCCGATGTGGATGCTGTTCGAGATCGGCATCCTGTTCAGCGGCTTGATCAGCAAGCGCGGCGAACACCCGGATGACCAGCGCGACGACGACCAGCCGCCAGCGACCCAGCCGTGAACCTGCTGCTGCTGGAAGAAGCCGACTTCATCGCGGCCGACCGCGTGGTGCTGCGTGACCGGCGCCTGGTGCACATGCAGGAAGTCCATCGCGCCGCCGTCGGCGACAGCCTGCGCGTCGGCCGTATTGGCGGGTTGATGGGCAATGCACAACTGGTGCGCCTGGAAGCCCGCGAAGCCGAGTTGCAAGTGAGCTTCGACCAGCCCCCGCCGGCCAAACTGCCGCTGACCCTGCTGCTGGCCCTGCCGCGACCGAAAATGCTGCGCCGGGTGCTGCAGACCGTAGCGGCCATGGGTGTGCCCAAGGTGGTGCTGGTCAACAGCTACCGGGTCGAGAAGAGCTTCTGGCAAACCCCATTCCTGGAGCCCGAGGCAATTCGCGAGCAATTGATCCTCGGCCTGGAGCAAGCGCGGGACACGGTTCTGCCCGAGATCGTTATCGAAAAGCGCTTCAAGCCGTTCGTCGAAGACCGCCTGCCGACACTGGCTGCAGGCACCCTGGGTCTGATCGGCCATCCTGGCGACTACCCCGCGTGTCCGCGTGGGCTGGATGAGCCGGTAACGCTGGCGATCGGCCCGGAGGGTGGCTGGATCCCCTACGAAGTCGACCTGCTGGCCAAGGCCGGATTACAGCCCGTGCAGCTCGGCGCCCGCATCCTGCGCGTCGAGACCGCCGTCACCGCCCTGCTCGCGCGCCTGTTCTAACCCCGCTTACTCCGGATGGATGGGCTTTTTGTGGTGAGCCGGCTTGCCCGCTCACCACACAAACCCTCTCCGACATTCGACCTTGTTCCTACAGAACTCACCTACGCTGCCGATAACCTTTGAATAAGTCCAAGCCTTGTTCCAGGGGAGTCCGCAGCATGTATCGTTGGTTAGCCGAAAAGCTGGGAAATGTCAGCGTCAAAACCAAACTCGGCGTGGGCTTCGGCCTGGTATTGCTGCTGACATTAATGATCACGTTCACCGGCTGGACCGGCCTGGGCGATGTGATCAGTCGGGGCGACAAGCTGGGCTTTATCTCCAGCCTCAACGGGCTGACCAAAGACCTGCGCCTGGCGCGCCTGGACTTCGAAATGCGCCGCGGCGAACAAGGCACCGACGCGGTCAACGGCCTGCTCTCGCAGCTGGACAGTGGCCTGAAAAAAGCCGCTGAGCTGATCGAGCAGCCCGCCGACAAGGCTCTGGTGGAACAACAGCAGGACGCCTTGAACAATTACAAAAAGGCCTTCGGCGCCATGGTCCAGGCCGGGCTCAAGCGCGAAGGTGCCCGCAGCAAGCTCGGCGACACCGCCGACAACGCCGTGGCCAAGATCAATGAAGTCGAGAAATCCCTGCTGCAAGGCGACAGCGTCACGCAGTTCAACAGCGTGGTCGACCTGAGCAAGCTGATCCAGCAATCGCGCTTCCAGGTACGCGGCTACACCTACAGCGGCAAAGTCGAGGCCGAGCAACCGGCCCTGGATGCCATCGACAACGCCCTGAAAAAAATCACCGAACTCGAAGGGCAACTGCCGGCGCAGTACCAGGCCAACCTGCAAGAGGCCAGCGTGTCGCTGCAGGCCTATCGCGCGGCGGTCAGCCAGTATCGCGACTCCCAGGTCGCCAGTGCGGCAGCCCTGAAGAGCATGATCGCCGAGGGCGATATCCTGCTCGGTCACAGTGAAAAACTCACGGTTTCCCAAACCGTGGTGCGCGACACCGATGCCGCGCAAGCCAAGAATTTCCTGCTGCTGGCCACGGTACTGGCGCTGATCTTTGGCCTGGTCGCCGCCTGGGCCATCACCCGCCAGATCATCATCCCGCTGAACCAGACGCTCCAAGTGGCCGAACGCGTGGCCTCTGGCGACCTGAGCCACAACCTGACCTCCCTGCGCCAGGATGAGCTGGGCCAGTTGCAGCGTGCCATGCAAAGCATGACCGTTGGCCTGCGTGAGCTGATCGGTGGCATCACCGACGGCGTCACCCAGATCGCCAGCGCCGCCGAGCAACTGTCGGCCGTGACCGAACAGACCAGCGCCGGGGTCAACAGCCAGAAAGTCGAGACCGACCAGGTCGCCACCGCCATGAACGAAATGGCCGCTACCGTGCAGGAAGTGGCGCGCAACGCCGAGGAAGCCTCCGAAGCCGCCGTGGCCGCTGACCAGCAGGCCCGTGAAGGCGACAAGGTGGTCGGCGAAGCTATCGCGCAGATCGAACGCCTGGCCACCGAAGTGGGCAACTCCACCGTCGCCATGGGCGATCTGAAGCGCGAAAGCGACAAGATCGGCAGTGTGCTCGACGTGATCAAGTCCGTGGCCCAGCAAACCAACCTGCTGGCCCTCAACGCCGCGATTGAAGCCGCGCGTGCCGGTGAAGCCGGACGTGGCTTCGCGGTGGTGGCCGACGAGGTGCGCAGCCTGGCTCAACGCACTCAGAAATCCACGGAAGAGATCGAAGAGCTGATCGTCGGCCTGCAAAGCGGCACGCAGCAGGTCGCGACCATCATGGACAACAGCCGTGGCCTGACCGACAGCAGCGTCGAACTGACCCGCCGCGCCGGCAGCGCCTTGGCGAGCATCACCCGCACGGTCTCGACCATCCAGGCAATGAACTCGCAGATCGCCACCGCCGCCGAGCAACAAAGCGCGGTGGCCGAGGAGATCAACCGCAGCGTGTTGAATGTGCGTGATGTTTCCGAACAGACCTCGGCCGCCAGCGAAGAGACTGCCACCTCCAGCGCCGAACTGGCGCGCCTGGGGATTTACCTGCAAACCCTGGTCGGCCGCTTCAAAGTCTGATCCACGCGTGGCGGCCATCACGGCCGCCACCGACAATTTGTGAAATTTCCTACGCGCTTTTCAGGTCGTGAGCCGACTTGCACGGTGCCGAAAAAAAGTAGCGTTTCAACTCCCCCTGACTCGTGTCAGCCGGAATCTCGAAACGCTATCTTTGATTCGTTGGAGGTTCACCATGTTTCGTCCACTGACCCGCCTGCTGGAAAACACCAACATCCCGCTCAAACTTGCCCTGGGCTTTGGCCTGGTGCTGAGCCTCAGCCTGATCATCGCGTCAACCGGCTGGCAAGCCTTGAACCAGTCGGTCGATCGCTCACAGAAACTGACGATTCTCTCGCAACTGGCGGTTGTGGGCGAAGAGTTGCGCGCTGATCGCATCCTTTATCGAACCCTGGGCAACCCGGAGAGCCTGGCGAGGATCGGCTCGCACATGGAGAAGATCGACCGCAGCCTGACGGCGCTCGTACCGCGCTTTAGCGACCCGCTCAACCAACGCCAACTGCAGAACAGCCGGGACTTCGCGGCCAACTTCAAAACGGCCTTGAACGGCGTGGACGGCCTGATCAAACTCCGTGAAAGTGCCCGTGCACAGCTTAAACGCAGCTCCACGGAGGTCAGCGACGCGCTTGTCGAACTGGCCAGCAATCTGCCCAGCCAGGACGACGAGAACGCCTTGGACGCCATAGAGCAACTGCGCCAAGCCTTGGAACAAGCCGAAGATCGTGCCCAGGCACCGGCATGGGCAGCCGCCTCTTTGGAGGCCTACAGCGACAGCGTCGATACCGCGGTCCAAGCCTTGGACCGTACCCAGAAAACCGTCGCTGCCTTGCCCGTCAACGGTGCCGCACTGGAAAAAGTCCTGCTGAACTACCGGACCCAACTGACCGCCCTCAAGGACGCTCAACTCAGTGCGGAAACCCAGCAGTCCCAACTTGAGCAGCAACTGGACCAATTGCTCCACGAAAGCGACCAGTTAAGCGAAGACCAGAGCGCCAAGCGAAACAGGGAAGCGAGCCTGGCGCGTACGCTGCTGCTGAATGTCACCGTCGCCGCACTGCTGCTGGGCACCCTGGCCGCCTGGTTGATCGCGAGGCAGATCGTCGTACCGCTGCGCCAGGTATTGCTGGCGGCCAATCGGATCGCCGAAGGCGATCTGAGCAACACCATCGACGCCGTCCGCCAAGATGAACTGGGCCAGTTACAGCGCAGCATCGGGCAAATGACCGGCAACCTGCGCAGCTTGATCAGCGGCATTGATGACAGCGCCCGGCAGATCGCCAGTGCAGCCGGGCAATTGTCCGCAGTAACCGAGCAAACACGGGCCGGCATCACCCATCAGAAAGACCAAACCGATCAGGTCGCCACCGCCATGACGAAATGCTTGCCACCGTCCAAGAAGTCGCACGGCATGCCGAACACGCCTCGCGGGCAGCGAGCGAGGCCGACCTGCAGGCCAGCGCAGGGGATAAGGTGGTGACGCAGGCGATCGAGCAGATCGGACATTTGGCACACGAAATGGCACTGTCCAGCCGGGCGATGCTGACGCTGCAGCAGGAAAGCCAGAAGATCGGCAGCGTGCTGGATGTGATCAAGTCGGTCTCCCAACAAACCAACCTGCTGGCGCTGAACGCAGCCATCGAAGCCGCACGCGCCGGCAATGCCGGCGAAGGGTTTGCCGTGGTGGCCGACGAGGTGCGCAGCCTGGCCCAGCGCACCCAGGCGTCGGCGGAAGAAATCGAAGGGCTGATCCTTGGCCTGAACACCGGCACCCAGCAGGTGGCGGATATCATGGACAACAGCCGCACCCTCACCGACTGCAGCGTCGGCCTGACCCGCAACGCTGGCGATGCACTGGCGGCGATTGCCCGCACGGTCGCCGTCATCCAGGAAATGAACCCGCAGATTGCCGCCGCCGCCGAGCAGCAGAGCGCGGTGGCCGAAGAGATCAATCGCAGCGTGTTGACAGTGCGAGATGTGTCAGAGCAAACAGCAGCCGCCAGCGAGGAGACGGCGGCGGCGAGTGTTCAGTTGAGCGCATTGAGCCTGGACCTGCAGACATTGGTCGGCAAGTTCAGGCTTTGAGCCCTGTATCGCGCTTTTAACTGTGGTGAGCGAGCTTGCTCGCGCCGGGCTGCGAAGCAGCCCAATAAGATCACGGCGTTTTTTCAGGCACCCTGCAGCGGCAGATTTCAGGGCCGCTACGCGCCCCAGCGCGAGCAAGCTCGCTCACCACAAAAACAAGTTTGCCAGCATAAAGCAGGCGCGATCCTAGAGAACCTGGCGCAGGAACGCTTGAGCCCGTGGGTCTTTCGGCGCATCAAAAAACTCAGCCGGGGCGGCATCTTCAAGCAATTTGCCGTGATCGAAGAACAACACCCGGTCCGCCACTTCACGGGCAAAGCCCATTTCGTGGGTGACGCAGACCATGGTCATGCCTTCCAGGGCCAGGGTCTTCATCACGTCCAGCACTTCGCCGACCATTTCCGGGTCCAGCGCCGATGTGGGCTCATCGAAGAGCATTACCTTGGGCTCCATCGCCAGGGCCCGGGCAATCGCGACCCGCTGCTGCTGGCCGCCGGACAGCCGCGAGGGAAACTCGTTGGCCTTCTGTGCAATGCCGACCTTTTCCAGCAGCGCCAGGGCCTTGGCCTCACGCTCCTTCTTGCCGCGCTTGCGCACGACTTTCTGCGCCAGGCACAGGTTTTCCAGCACGGTCATGTGCGGGAACAGGTTGAAATGCTGGAACACCATGCCGACTTCGCGACGGTAGGCGTTCACGTCAGTCTTGGGGTCGGCCAGTTGCAGACCGTCGATGCTCACCGAGCCGGAATCGAACGCTTCCAGGCCATTGAGGCAACGCAGGAACGTCGACTTGCCCGAGCCGGACGGGCCGATCACCACCAACACTTCGCCCTTGGCCACCTGGGTGGTGACCTGGTCCACCGCGCGGACCACATGGCCACGGGTGTCGAAGACTTTTACCAGATCGCGGACTTCAATCACTTTGCGCGAGCCTCCGCTCAAGCCGGCTGGCCATTTTCGACAGCGGCAGGTTGATCAGCAGGTACAGGCCTGCCACGCAGAACAGGATTTCAAACGGCGAGAACGAGGTGGTGATCACCTCGCGGCCGCTCTTGAGCAGTTCGGTAATCGCAATCACCGACACCAGGGACGTGTCCTTCACCAGGCTGATAAATTGCCCGGCCAGCGGCGGCAGCACGCGCTTGAACGCCTGCGGCAATACCACATGGCGCATCGACTGGCTGGCACTCAGGCCCAGGGACCGCGCGGCTTCGTTCTGGCCACGGGTGATGGACTGCACGCCGGCGCGGACGATTTCCGCCACATAGGCGCCGGTAAACAGCGACAGCGCGGCGATCCCGGCGAACTCACGGGACAGGTTGAGCACTGTGCCGATAAAGAAATAGAAAATGAAGATCTGCACCAATAGCGGCGTACCGCGCACCAGTTCGACGTAGATCGTCGACAGATCCCGCAATGTCGGGTTGCTGGACAAACGGCACAAGCCGGTCGCAAGGCCGATCGCCAGGCCCAGGATGCCAGACACCACCGACAGCCACAGCGTGGTCCACAAGCCCCACATCAGCGGCCCCAACGCCCACTGCCGGGTCACGCCGACCACGTCGCCTTCGGCCACGTCGTCACCACGTGCCACTTGCAGGCTGTTGTCGGCAACGGTCAGCTTTTGCTCAGCGCCTGCATCGTTGCGCAGGGTCACTTCGGCCAGATCGCCCTTGCGTACCAACTCCACCACCGTGGAGATGTCAGCGGCGCGCTGGGAGGTTTCGGCCTGGTAGGCGAAGTACTGCGGCACGCGGTTCCAGCGCCATTCGTAGGACATCAGCGAAGTGGCGTAGTACAAGGCGCCGGCCAGGCCGACCAGCACGACCACGGTGAGCAGGTGCCAGGGCCATTGGGCTTTTTTCTGTTTCATTACTCAACATCCAAAAAAGTCTAAGGCAAGCGCCTTTGTGTAGTGAGCGGGCTTGCCCCGCGCTGGGTGGCGAAGCCGCCCTAAGACCAGACGCCGCGGTGTTT
>NZ_JFCA01000052.1 GCF_000612585.1 Pseudomonas sp. CHM02 | reverse complement strand
TGCTTACTTTTGCGCTGTTCAAAAGTGAGCCGCCGTAAGGGCGGAACCAATACCAGCCGTTACCCAAATAACGAATATGTACACCGCACCACCGCCTTCGCAGGCAAGCCAGCTCCTACAATTTGATCGTGGGACAACAGTTAGATAGCGGTCGTCTGTCAAGCTCCCTCACCACAGGTGCAGCGTTGTGCAGAGACTTATGGCGATCGCAGGCAAGCCTGCCACAGTGAAAATCACTGGTCCTGCAATTCGCGCCACATGTGGATTTTATCGAAGTAATCGACGCCCACCCGCACCGCCAGCGGCTCCAGGCCGTACTGGATGAAGCCGCAGCGCTGGTAAAGCGCGAACGCTGCGTCATTGCCGGCGGTGACGGTCAGTTGGATCACTTTCAGGCGCGGATGCTGGCGCGCCTCAGCCAGCGCGGCCTCGACCAATTGGCGGCCCAAGCCGTTCTGCTGGTAAGCCTGGGTCACGTACATGCCGAACAAAGTCACCTTGTGCCGTGCCTTCTCCCGAGGCTCGAACGCCAAGCCGACAATGCCCGCCAGTTCATCCCGGTGAAAACCGCCCAACAGCCGATCCAGCGGGTTGTCGAGGCGCTTCTGCCACCAACTCAAGGGCATTGCGGCACGTTCGGCCACGCTGGAGGTGAATGCCTGGGGATAGGCGCCATAGGCCTCCAGCATCAAGGCCCGATAAGCTTCGGCGTCGTCAGCCCCCAGCGTGCGGATGATCATGCGGTCAGCGATGCGCGATAAAACGGCAGGATCAGATCGCGCGTCAACGGCGCCAGGACCAGGCCGCCGTCGCCGGCCGGGTCGATCCAGCGCACTTCTTCAATCTCGGCGGCCGGGTTTACCGCGACGTCGATCTGTACCTGAAACAGCTCGGCTTCCACGGTGAAACCGGGCTCGTTGACCGCCGGTGCAGAAAACTTGCCCAGGTAAACAGCGGCGCCCGGCTCGATACGCAGGTTCAGTTCTTCATGCAGCTCACGGGCCAGGGCCTCGGCAGGTTGCTCGCCCGCGTCGATCTTGCCACCCGGTTGCATGAAAGCCTGGGTGCCGCGCTTGCGCACCAGCAGGGTCTGGCCGTCGCTGCCGATCAGGAGGGCGGCGGCGATGCGGATGGTGGAGGGCATGTACGGTCTTCCTTGAAGGCAAAGATGTAAGGATCACATGAAGTGCCTCAACCGCAAAGCTGTGCCTCGCCGGTGTCCTTGATAAACACGCTGTACCGCGCGCCTTCCATGGTTTCAAACGCAATCAATTTATCCACCAGCGGCAGGTTCAACACCTTGCCGGCATTGAGCAGCAGCATGCCGTTGTCGGCATTGAGGTTGCGCGCCAGCACCATACCCTCCGCCAGCTCCCGGGTACCGAGCACTTTGACGTTGGGGTCGCCCAGGGTGACGTCCTTGAGGTAGGTGGCGCAGACCAGCACAAAGTCTTCCACCATCACCGGGTCGTACAGCCGCCCGGCGTATTTGCGGATGTACAGCAGCGCTTCGTCGCTGTTCATCTGCCGTTCCAGGATCAGGCCTTTTTGCAGCTCGATAAAATCCACCGCCAGTTTCAACAGGCGCGAGCCGGCGGGGATTGCGTCGCCCTTGAGGTGGTCAGGGAAACCCGTGCCGTCCCAGCGTTCCTGGTGATGGCGGATCAGCCGCGCGGCGTCTTTCATGGGTTCCAGGGTCATCAGCAGCGACTCGCTCTGGGTCGCATAGGCGCGATAGCGTTCGCGGTCGCTGCTGTGCAACAGGTCCGACGGCGAGGCCATCATGCTGTCGCTCCAGCTCAGCTTGCCGATGTTGTAGAGCGCGGCGGCCATGGTCAGGTCCCGGTTGCTGGCCTCGTCCACGCCATGGGTCACACACCAGGTGCGCACCAGTTCGATGATCTGCCGGTTGGTTTGCTTGGCGCGGGGCAAGCGCAGGTTGGCCAACAGCGAAAACACCTCAGTGCCGGTGGCGTAGCTGTGCTTGAGCTCCTCGTAGGCCAGGTCGAGCATGTCGGCGGTCTGCTGCAGTTCGCTGGTGCGCGAGGCCACGCGTTTTTCCAGGGTGGCGTTGAGCTGCTTGAGTTCATCGTTCTGCTGCTGGATCAGTTGCTCCAGGCGCAGGCGCTCCAGCTCGGAATGCTGGTGGGCCAGGGATTGGCGCAGCGCCAGCAGCAACTCTTCATCGTTCCAGGGTTTGCTCAGGTAGCGATAGATCTCACCTTCGTTGATCGCTTTGATGATCAGGGTCAGGTCGGTCTCGCTGGTCAGCAGGATCCGCACGGTGTGGGGATAGTGCTGGTGGACATGCGCCAGCAGCGAGGCGCCATCCATGTCCGGCAGGCGCGCGGCGCTCATCACCAGGTCGACGGGTTGGCTGGCAAGAATGGTCAGGGCATCGGCAGCGCATGTGGCGCTGTACAGATCGAAGGGCTCCAGCCGTAGCAGGTGCGTCAGGCTGTGGAGTACGTCCGGGTGGGCATCGATCAACAGCACCACGGCACGGTCGGCATCGGTGAACGTAATTGACTCTCCCATGGGACACCTCGGATCGTCGGTGTGCGTTCCTTATTGTCTGGGCCTGCCTTCCTGGCGATTACTCAGTAGTCTAGCCGGTTTTGTGCAGGGTGATAGCCTTACGATATCAACGCAAAAAAAAGCCGCTCCAGAAACCGGAGCGGCCTTCGAGGTGAAGCGTACAGCCCTCACGCCTCGGTTTTTTTCGGGCTCGAACCAAACGAAGCGAAACGTTTGTTGAACCCGGCGATCCGGCCTTCGGCTTGGGTCTTGCGCTGTTGGCCGGTGTAGATCGGGTGCGAGGCGCTGGAGACGTCCAACGGGATGTAAGGGTAAGTGTTGCCGTCGCTGTGTTTATGGGTGCGGTCGCTGTCGGCGGTGGAGCCGATCAGGAAGAACACGTCGGCGGCGGTGTCGTGGAACAGCACAGTGCGGTAGTCGGGATGGATACCAGCTTTCATAAGGCCTCCGGGGCGTCTGGGTGCACTTAATGTGTTATACAGTAACACAAATCATGCACCAAAACGAGAACCGATTGCAATAAGAATAGGCCCGCCGCTTCTATGCGGCCTCCTGGAAGTCCATTTCCGGCGGCTGTTGCGAGAAACCGCGAGTCAGCACGCCCAGGTAAACCAGACCAATCGCCAACCACACCAGGCCCAGGTAAATCGCCAGGTGATCGAGGCTGACCATCAACCACAGATCCGCCAGCAGGCCGATGGCCGGGAATACCAGGAACAGGATCAGCTCACGCACACCACGCTGCTTGGCGCCGATCCAGTAGTGGAAGATCACCGACAGGTTCACCAGGCTGAACGCCAGGAACGCACCGAAATTGATGAACGAGGTGGAGGTGGTCACGTCCAGCTTCAACGCCAGCAGCGCCACCACGGCACACAGCAGGATGCTGTTGACCGGCGTCCCGAAGCGCGCATGCAAGGCGCCGAAGAACGACTTGGGCAACACCCCGTCGCGGCCCATCGCGAACAGCAAGCGCGAACCACTGGCCTGAGCCGACAGCCCCGAGGCGAACTGGCCGACGATCAGGCCGATCAGGAAGATCGACACAAACAGGTCGCCGCCGATGTTGCGCGCGATTTCATACGCCGCGGAGTCCACATTGGCGAACTCGAACGACGGATGGGCGATCTGCACAAAGTAGGACACCGCCACGAAGATCAGCCCACCGATCAAGGTGATCAACATGATCGCCCGAGGGATGGTGCGCCTTGGGTCGCGGGTTTCTTCGGTGAGGGTGCTGACTGCATCAAAGCCCAGGAACGAATAGCAAGCGATGGCTGCGCCGCTCATGATCAATGGCATTTGCATCTGGCCGTTGAAGAATGGGGTGATGGTCCACAGTGGTTTGCTCGCATCGCCACCGATGTAGTGGATGCACAGCGCGACAAACGCGATCAGCACCAGAAACTGCACCAGCATCAGCAAGGCGTTGATGCCGTTGGCCAGCTTGAGGCCGACGATGTTGATGGCGCTGGTGATGCCAATGAACGCCAGTACCCAGATCCACTGTGGCACCGCCGGGAATGCCGAATTCAGGTACGCCGCGCCGATCAGCCAGATCGCCATGGGCAGGAACAGGTAGTCGAGCAACACCGCCCAACCGGCGATGAAGCCCAGCTTGGGGCTGATGGCCTTGCGCACATAGCTGTAGGCGGAACCGGCCACCGGGAAGGCCGAGGCCATGCGCCCGTAGCTCATGGCGGTGAAGAACATCGCCACCAGGGCGGCGAGGTAAGCGGCGGGGACCATGCCGGCGGTGGATTGCGCCAGGATGCCGAAGGTGCCGAGCACAATGATCGGCGTCATATAGGCGATGCCAAACAGCACCACCGACCCTAACGACAGGGTGCGTTGCAAACGAGCCATGAGCGATTCTCCGCTGATTTATTAGATTTATGGCAGAACTGAAGTCGGTGAAGCGGATGCACTAATTGTTATGGTGTACAGCGCCTACAAGGGTTGTGTCAGTTTTTCGGGATCAGCAGCTCACGTGTCCCATCGCTGCGCTCGATCACCTCTCCCGGCAATTTCAAGCGCTGGTCGTCCAGGTAGCGATAGTCCTTGCGCGCCGCTGCCAGTTGGTCGAGATCCAGCTCGACGGTGAATTGCCCTTCCTCGCGCCCGGCCTCGAACAGCAACGTGCCGAACGGGTCGACCAACGCGCTGCCGCCCGCAAACAACAACCCGCCATCGCCTTCTTCCACGCGGTTGACCATCAGCGCAAACGCCTGGTTTTCCTGGGCACGCGCCATGATCGCAGTGCGGTGCGTGGGGCCATAGGGGTCCATGTTGCCGTTGGTGACGATCAACACCTCGGCGCCCAGTTGCGCGTTGGCGCGGGCGGTTTCCGGGAATTCGATGTCGTAGCAGATCAACAGCCCGACGCGCACGCCGTTCCACAGGCAGGTGGCGTAGCGATCGCCTGGGGTGAACACGCCACGATCGGAGGCCCACAGGTGGGTCTTGCGATAGCGCAGGGCGATGCCTTCGGGCGTGATCAACAGGGTGGTGTTATAGAATTGACCGCCGTCGCTTTCCGCCATGCCGATCACCACCGCGATATTGCGCGTGCGGGCGGCATCGATAATGGCCTGTACCGTAGGGCCATCCACAGGCTCAGCGATGTCGGCGACGGTCTCGGCCGAGGGGAAGCCCATCAGGTGGGTTTCCGGGAATACGATCAGGTGCGTGTCGCTCGCGCTTGCAGCAATCGCCGCCAAAGCGCGCTCAAGGTTGTAAGCTGTGCCGTTATCGCGGCCGGCCAACTGGGCAAATTCGACCTTCATGGGAAGTCCTGTTGTTTTATCTGTGGCGCAGTATGCGCAGCCGCACCCGCCGGGGAAATCACGCCGCCGGGGTAACCCTATGGGGGTAGACGAATGACAGTCTCGCTGCAAGACATCGCCTGGCACCGTTCGGTGGGGCAAATGATAGACGCCCTCGACCAGGCCAATTTCTGGACCCAACTGGTGCGTTTGCTCGACCAGTACGTGCCGTTCGACAGCTGGGTGGTCTTGCTGTTCAGCAGCGCGCACCGCCCGCTGGTGTTCGCCGAATGCCCGGGTGCCGACGGCACGCCGGACCATCTGTTCCAGGACTACCTCAACGGCCTGTACCTGCTCGACCCTTTCTACATCGCCAGCCGCGAACACTCGCGTACCGGGCTGGTGCGACTGGCGGAAGTCGCGCCGGAGCACTTCGAACTCACCGAGTACTACCAGCGCTACTTCCGCCTGAACGTGGTCGCAGATGAAATCCAATTTAATTGCCAACTGCCGGATGGGCGTACGCTATGCCTGTCGTTGGGTTCGAAGCAGCGTTTCGATCCGCAGCAGATTGCCCTGCTGTCGCTGATTCAACCCTGGGTGCTGAGTTTGCTGCGCCAGCGCCTGCCCTATGAACTCAACCAGGTCAGCGCACCGCAGCTGCCGATCCAGAATGATGACTGGGGCGCGCAGCTCACCGCCCGCGAGCTGGATGTAGGCCGCTTGATGCTCAGCGGTTGCTCCAGCAAGGAAATCGCTCGTAAGCTGGAAATCTCTGTTGAAACCGTGAAAGTCCATAAGAAACACATGTACAGCAAGCTAGGGATCAAATCCCAGTCGGAGCTGTTCTCGATCTTTCTACAGGCGCAAAACGCCTAGCCGATGAGTCCGAACCAAGGAAAACCGTATGAGCCTGTCGTTACTAAGCCGCTACGCCTTCTTTGCCGTGTGCGTCATTTTCACCCTCGCCAGCCTCCCCTTTATCGACCATGAATGGCTGTGGCCCATCACCATCGTCACGGGCGTGCTGAGCTTGATCGGCCTGTTCGACCTGCTGCAAAGCCCCCACGCGGTACGCCGCAATTACCCGATCCTGGGCAATATCCGTTACCTGGTGGAAGCCATCCGCCCGGAGATCCGCCAGTACCTGCTTGAATCCGACAGCGATGCCCTGCCCTTCTCCCGCGCCCAGCGCTCGCTGGTCTACTCACGCGCCAAGAACGAGACGGCGGACAAACCCTTCGGCACCCTGATCGACGTGTACCAGTCGGGCTTCGAATTCATCGGCCACTCCATGCGCCCCGCGCCGTTGAGCGATCCGAGCGCGTTTCGCGTGATGGTCGGCGGCCCGCAGTGCAAACAGCCGTACTCGGCGTCGGTGTTCAACATCTCGGCGATGAGCTTTGGCTCGTTGAGCGCCAACGCGATTCGCGCGTTGAACCAGGGCGCCAAACTCGGCAACTTCGCCCATGACACCGGCGAAGGCAGCATCAGCCCGTACCACCGCGAAAACGGTGGCGACCTGACCTGGGAACTGGGCAGCGGCTACTTCGGTTGCCGCACCAGCGACGGCCGTTTCGACCCGGAACGTTTCGCCGTGCAGGCGCAGAATCCGCAAGTGCGCATGATCGAAATCAAGATGAGCCAGGGCGCCAAGCCCGGCCATGGCGGGATCCTGCCCAAGCACAAGGTCACCCAGGAAATCGCCGACACCCGCGGCATCATGATGGGTGAAGACTGCATCTCGCCGTCGCGCCACAGTGCCTTTTCCACCCCGATCGAACTGATGCAGTTCATCGCCCAACTGCGCGAACTGTCCGGCGGCAAACCGGTGGGTTTCAAGTTCTGCCTGGGTCACCCGTGGGAATTCATGGGCATCGCCAAGGCCATGCTCGAAACCGGCATCCTCCCGGACTTTATCGTGGTCGACGGCAAGGAAGGCGGTACCGGCGCTGCCCCCGTGGAGTTCACCGACCATATCGGCGTGCCGCTGCGTGAAGGCCTGCTGTTCGTGCACAACACCCTGGTGGGCTTGAACCTGCGCGACAAGATCAAGCTCGGCGCCAGCGGCAAGATCGTCAGCGCGTTCGATATCGCCAGCGTGCTGGCCATCGGCGCCGACTGGGCCAACTCGGCGCGTGGCTTCATGTTCGCCATCGGCTGCATCCAGTCCCAAAGCTGCCACACCAACAAATGCCCCACCGGCGTCGCCACCCAGGACCCGCTGCGCCAACGCGCACTGGTGGTCCCGGACAAGGCCCAGCGGGTGTTCAACTTCCACCGCAACACCCTCAAGGCCCTGGCAGAAATGCTCGCGGCGGCGGGCCTGGATCACCCCTCGCAGCTGTCGGCCAAGCACCTGGTGCGGCGCATGTCGGCGACCGAGATCAAGTTGTTCTCGCAGTTGCATGTGTTCCTCAAGCCAGGCGAATTGCTCACCGGCGAAGTGAACGGCGAGTTCTATTCGCGCATGTGGCAGATGGCGCGGGCGGACAGTTTCGAACCCCATGAAGCCAGCGCCGCGTAATATCAACACCTCAACCCTTATCGCTGAACCGGACCACCGACGGCATCGTTGAAACAAGGAGATTCACATGCCGTTACTGGACTTCGCCGCCATCGCCGGGCAACTGCCCGACAGCTGGAAATCGACGCGCCTGGGCCAGGTCGGCCCGGCGCGGATCAAGGTGCTGCGCATGGACGAACAGGCTTACGAGGAAGAAACCCATGCCTACAACGAAGGGTTGCTGGTGATTGAGGGTCAGTTGCGCTTGAGCATCGGCGACAGCGAGATCAGGGTAGGCGCCGGCCAGATGTACCTCGTGGAGGCCGGTATCGCCCATGCGGTACTTGCGGGCAGCCATGGCACGCTGGTCATCCTTGATGTCTAGAGACATTCAGTAATACCCAACCTTTGCAATTGCTTACAAATAGCGCCAACCTGCGCCCGCCCGACGTGCGGCGTACGACAACACCCGCGCTCGCTTGTCATTACTTAACACCTTGTTCAAGAGCTCGTAGCCATGCTGAACGGACGCGACCCGCGCATCGATTTTTTTCGGGGCCTGGCGTTGATCTTCATTTTCTGGGATCACGTCCCCCACAACCCCCTGGGCCAGATCACCCTGCGCAACATCGGTTTCAGCGATGCCGCCGAGGTGTTCGTATTCCTCGCCGGTTTTGCCGCCGTATTGGCGTACGGCAAGATCATGCAGCGCGACGGCTACTGGATGGCCTGCCTGAAGATCCTGCGGCGCACCTGGGTGTTGTACGTGGTGCATATCTTCCTGCTGGCGATGCTGATGGGCATCGTGTTCTACGCCAACAGCCATGTGGAAACCCGTGACCTGGTCGAAGAGATGGGCCTGACGCATTTCGTCACCCATCCGCAACAGGCGCTTACCGATGAGCTGCTGCTGCGCTTCAAGCCTAACCTGATGGACCCCTTGCCGCTGTATATCGTGCTGCTGGCCGGCCTGTCGGTGACGCTGCCGCTGATGATCCGCAAGACCTGGGCGGTGGTGGCGGTGTCCGCCACGGTGTACCTGCTTGCGCCCTGGATGGGTTGGAACCTGCGCGCGATTGCCGACGGCGTGTGGTACTTCAACCCGGTGACCTGGCAGTTCCTGTTTGTGCTGGGCGGTGCGGCGGCAATTCACAGTCTGCGAGAAAAACCCATTGAGACCCGGCCACTGGTGCGCCAACCCTTGTTCGTCGCCGCGGCCGTTTACGTGCTGGTCACCGGGATGATTACCCTGTCATGGCGCTGGCCCGAGATCCATGACGCGGTCATGCCCTCTACACTCAGCGACCTGCTGTACCCGATCAGCAAGACCGACCTGTCGCCAGTGCGCCTGGTGCACTTCCTCGCGTTGGCCTACGTCACCGCCAAACTGCTGCCGGGTGCCGGCTGGACGCAAAACCGACTGGCCGCCGAAGTCTGCCGCATGGGCCGCTTCTCCCTCGAAGTGTTCTGCCTGGGCGTGCTGCTGGCGCCATTGGCGGACATGGTCAACGCCATGGCCGGCGATGCCTTTGCCATGCAGGTATTCACCGCGCTGGTGGGTGCCGGCTTGATGGCCGCGCTGGGCGCCTGGCTGGAGTTCAACAAGCGCCTGAGCCAGCGCCCTCAACCAGCCATCGCGTAAAAACAAAAAGCCCCGATCAAGGGGCTTTTTGTTGTACTGCCGACTGTCAGGCCGCGGAGCGCACCGCCGCATTGGTCGGCTGCAACTTGAACACGTAGAACAACACCGTCAGCAGCACCAGGAACACCGGCCCCACGTACAGCGCGATGCGGGTATCCGGGAAGTACGCCATCAGGCCCACCACCAGCACCAGGAACGCCAAGGCCAGGTACGAACTGACCGGGTACAGCCACATGCGGTACTTGAGGCCGGCGCGTTCGGCCGGGCTCAGGCCCTGGCGGAACTTGAGCTGCGCCAGCAGGATCATCACCCAGGTCCAGATCGCACCGAAGGTGGCGATCGAGGTCACCCAGACGAAGACTTTTTCCGGCACCAGGTAGTTGAGCAACACGCCCAGCAGCAAGGCAAAAATCGACAGCAGCAACGCTTTACGCGGTACGCCGTTGCTGGAGGTGGTACCGAAGGCGGCCGGGGCCTGGCCGTTTTGCGCCAGGCTGTAGAGCATGCGCCCGGTGCTGAAGATGCCGCCGTTGCAGGAGGACAGCGCGGCGGTGATCACCACGAAGTTGATGATGCCGGCCGCGGTCTTGATGCCCAGGCGCTCGAAGGTCATCACGAACGGGCTGCCCTGGGTGCCGATTTCATTCCACGGGTAGATCGACAGGATCACGAACAACGCACCGACATAAAACAGCAGGATGCGCCAGAACACCGAGCCGATGGCATTCGGGATGGTCTTCTGCGGGTTCTTCGCTTCACCGGCGGTGAGGCCGATCATTTCCACGCCCAGGTAGGCGAACATCACCATTTGCAGCGACATCAACACGCCCTGCACGCCGTTGGGCAGGAAGCCGCCGTGGGCCCACAGGTTGGAAATGCCCAGCGCCACGCCGTCATTGCCGAAACCGAACGCAATGATGCCAACGCCGCCGATCACCATGGCGATGATGGTGACGATCTTGATCAGCGCGAACCAGAACTCGAACTCGCCGAAGGCCTTGACCGCGATCAGGTTGATGGTGCCCATGCTGACCAGGGCCGCCAGGGCCCAGATCCAGCGCGGCACGTCGGGGAACCAGACGCCCATGTACACCGCGACGGCAGTGATTTCCGCGACGCAGGTCACCAGCCACAGGAACCAGTAGTTCCAGCCGGTGAGAAAGCCCGCCAACGGGCCGAGGTAATCCTGGGCGTAACGGCTGAACGAACCGGCGACGGGGTTGTGCACCGCCATTTCGCCGAGGGCGCGCATGATCACCAGGATCGCCAGGCCGCCAATGATGTAGGAGAGCATGATCGCCGGGCCGGCCATTTCAATGGCCTTGGCCGAGCCCAGGAACAGGCCGACACCGATGCAGGCGCCGAGGGCCATCAGGCGAATATGCCGTTCGCCCAGTTCACGTTTCAGCGGGCCGCCCTGAGCGGTCTCGCCATGGGGCAGGTGGTTGCCAACTGGCATAGGGGTACAACCTCGTCTTGTTATTGGATTGAACCACTGAGCATTCCGCATTCCAGCCGATAGGTGGAGGCGGATTTCAACCAGGCCGGTTTCGTGGACAGGCCCGTCCTGCAGGATCAGTGGGGGGAGCAGTATAAAAAGTCGCTCCCAGTGTCTTTCACTCTATAAGTGACTAAATTCAGCGATAACTCTTGGTAAATGCGCCTTTTACGAGGAAGCATCGACTGTCTTTGCGCATTTATCAGGTTACTGCGAGGGCGGCAAGTATTGCACAGCGACGTCGCATCGTCTTGCCCGCGCATGCCTCCCTCGGTTGCTGGCAGCAACGCTGGCGTGATGCTGTCAACCGTCCACGCGTCCTGGACCGGGATTGCGCCGCACAAATTCTTCACAGCCCATCACCACCGACTAAGCTTCAACCAAGTCCGATCAATCTGCGTGAATGGATCAATCGACTATGGGCGCTTTATGGCAAACCGATTCGAAACCCGCTGTGGTACTCACCGACAGCGCGGATCAACCGCCATTGCCACAAAGCCCCCGCTCGCGAAGGTTAGGGTGGCGGCTGGTCTGGTGGGTGTTGCTGATCGCGCTGGTGGCGCTGGGCTGGGCCGCCAGCCGCGAAATGCGCACTTCGCGCCTGCAGGCAGAACACCTGAGCCCCTTTGCCAAATCACTGAGCTATCACGTGGAGGCCGGCGCCAGCGATGCCATGATCTATCCGGGAGACGGCCCATTCGACCGCCGCCTGGGTTACAGCGCCCTCGATGAGTTTTTGCCGCGCCTGCTCAAGCGCAACTACCTGGTCCAGGCCCAGGCGCGCTTTTCTCCGGCGCTGATGAGCTACGCCGAGCACGGCCTGTTCGTGCCCTACGCCGAAAAAGTCCAGGCCGGCCTGACCATCACCGATTGCCGCGCCGCACCGCTGTACAGCTTCACCTACCCACAGCAACTCTATGCCAGCTTTGCCGCGATCCCGCCGCTGATGGTACAGAGCCTGCTGTTCATCGAAGACCGCGACCTGCTCGACCCCAAGCGGCCCACCGCCAACCCGGCGGTGGACTGGCCGCGCTTCGCCAGGGCTGCCGGGTCACAGGTGGCCAAACTCCTGCATTTACCGGGGCAAACCGCCGGTGGCAGCACCCTGGCGACTCAGCTCGAAAAATATCGACACTCGCCTGACGGCCTGACGCTGTCCGGTGGCGAGAAAATCCGCCAGATGATTTCCGCCAGCGTCCGCGCTTATCAATCGGGGCCGCAAACCCTGGGCAGCCGGCAGAACATCGTGCGCGATTACCTCAACAGCGTGCCGCTGTCAGCGGTGCCGGGCCATGGCGAGGTGCACGGCATGGCCGAAGGGCTGCGCGTGTGGTACGGCGCCGACTTCAATCAGGTCAATGCCCTGCTGGCTGGCAATGCACCGAAAGACCTGGACGCAAAAGGCCTGGCACTGCGCCAAGTGCTGTCGCTGATGATCGCCCAGCGCCGCCCTTCGCATTACCTGACCAAGGGCCGTGAGGAACTGGCGCAACTGACCGACAGCCATATCCGCCTGCTGGCGCAGAACCACGTGATCGACCCGGCACTGGCCAAGGCCGCCCTCGCCAGCCATGTCAGCTACCGCGACTGGCAGCAGCAACCGACGCTCCAACCGGTGGAAACCAACAAGGCGATCAACGTCGCCCGCAGCCGTCTGGCCAGTCTGCTCAACCGCCCGCTGTATGACCTCGACCGCCTCGACCTGTCCGCCACCAGCACGCTGCAATATGACCTGCAGACCCAGGCCACCGATTACCTCAAGCACCTGGCTGACCCGGCATTTGCGGGGCAGATGGGCCTGCTCGGTGCACGCTTGCTCACCCCGCAAAGCACGCCTCAGGTGCGCTACAGCTTCACCCTGTTCGAACTGACGCCCGATGGCGCCCGCGTGCGGGTGCAGACCGACAATACCGACCAGCCCTTCGATATCAACGAAGGCAGCAAACTGGAGCTGGGCTCCACCGCCAAGTTGCGGGTACTCACCACTTACCTGCAAATCATGACCGAGCTGCATGATCGCTATGGCACTCAGCCTGCCACCGCCTTGAAGAAAGTCGAGGTGCCCGAGCAGGATCCGCTCTCTCGTTGGGCACTGGACTACCTGATCCAGAACCCTGACCGCGACCTGTCGAAGATGCTCGACGCGGCCCTCAACCGCACCTATTCGGCCAGCCCCGGCGAGGCTTTTTTCACGGGTGGCGGCCTGCATCGCTTCCATAACTTTCGCAACGAAGACAACGGCCGCAGCCCAACCCTGCGCGATGCGTTGCGCGAGTCGATCAACCTGCCGTTCATTCGCCTGATGCGCGACCTGGTGCGTTACACCACTTACTCCGGCGAAGACAACAGCGCGCGCTTGCTCAAGGACGACAACGACCCGCGCCGCCAGGAATACCTGGCCAAGTTCGCCGACCACGAAGGCACCGCGTTCCTGCTCAAGTTCTGGAAGAAGTACCGCAACAAAGACACCCAGGCGCGCCTCGACACCTTCATGGACAGCCTGCATCCCACCGCGATCCGTCTCGCTGCCGTGCACCGTTACCTGCTGCCCCAGGCCAGCCAGGAGAGCTTCAACAGCTTCGTGCGCTCACACCTGAAAAATCTCAAGACGAGCGACAAGCTCACGGACGAACGCCTCGACAAGCTCTACCAGAGCTACGGCCCCGGCGCCTACAACCTGCCGGACCAGGGCTATATCGCCAAGGTGCATCCGTTGGACCTGTGGCTGCTGGGCTACCTGCTCAACCACCCCGACGCGACCTTCAGCGAGGTCGTCAAGGCCAGCGAGTTCGAACGCCAGGAGGTCTACAGCTGGCTGTTCAAGAGCCGCCATCAGAGTGCCCGTGACAGCCGCATCCGTACCATGCTGGAGATCGAAGCGTTCCTCGAAATCCATGAACGCTGGAAGGCCGTGGGTTATCCGTTCGACCATCTGGTACCGTCACTGGCCACCGCCATCGGCAGTTCCGGCGACCGCCCCGCCGCGCTCGCCGAACTGATGGGGATCATCCTCAACGACGGCGTGCGCCTGCCGGTGCTGCGCATCGACAGCCTGCACTTTGCCAGCGGCACACCGTATGAAACCCACGTGATCAACGACCCCAACCGCGCCAAGCGTGTGATGCCCAGCGAAGTCGCCACCGCCTTGCGCGGGGCGCTGTCGCAAGTGGTGGATGCGGGCACGGCCAAACGCGTAGCCGGCAGTTTCACACTGGCCGACGGCACGCCCCTGGCCATGGGCGGCAAGACCGGCACCGGCGACAACCGCATCGAAGCGATGGGCGCTGGCGGGCGTATTCTCAGCTCCAAATCGATCAACCGCACGGCAACGTTTGTGTTCTACATCGGCGAACATCACTTCGGCACGCTGACCGCCTTCGTTCCCGGCGCATCGGCGCAGCATTTCACCTTTACCTCGGCATTGCCGGTGCAAGTGCTCAAGGGCATGGCGCCGATCCTCAACCCGTACCTGCAACCGGGCGGCGCAACGCAATGCCGGGTGCGATAGCTGCGTGGGTTGTCGAACCGGCCAGGGGGCTTAGCTTCAGGCGGGCTTCACGGCACCCCCATCACGAGCACACCGCTGCCGCTGATGGGGCCGGCAGCAGGCAGTGACCCCGCGCGTCGAACCAGCGTGAACGTTACATCGTCCCCGCCCCCGCTGTTGGTGATGCGGGTCAGGAATGAACCGTTGACTTGCACCGCCGAGCCCGCTCGAACCATGGCGGTGCCCACGTCCGGATTGCTCATCACAAGCAGGCGTGAATCGAACGAAGAGCGAGTGCCTTTGTAGGTAATGGTGATTGGCGTGTTGATGCCGCCATCCGGGCATGAATAGTTGAGCCGCTGGTCTCTACGGATGGTGGTTGTCAGTGGATCGGTGCCGATGGCGCGCTGGTGTACGTTGCCGAAATTGATCACGATCGGGTTGTTATTGTTGATCGTGCAGGTTGATGGGGAGATGGTGAAGTTGTTGGCAGCGGTGTAGGTGACGGTGAGTTGTGGTCGGGTAGCGTCATAATTGTTGGAACTGGTGAGACGTAACAGCCCGAGATTATCGCCTATTCGAACATCGATCGGGTTGGCCGGATAGTTACGTACCAGAATATAGGGAGTGACATTGATCGGATAGAAAACGCCGTTGTTGGGCACCGTGACGATCCGAATACCCGCCGGAACCGGGGTGTTGTAGAAAGCCCCGTTGATTCGCAAACCAGAACGTTCGCCGGCAAACTTGGGACCGGGCGTCCACGCGCTACCTGCCGCGTTGCCAGATGCCCAGTAATCCTCATGCCAAGCAGGGCCTCCGCTGTAAGTAAATCGGCACTCCAGCCTTGCCCCTTCCATCATGATCCTGGTGCGGTCCGCGCTCAGGGTCACCGTAACGGGAACCTGCAGGTTTGGATTGCCGTTTTGCCAAGGGCCTCCATTAACCCGACAGTCGACAGCCTGCGCAGTCACAGTCACACCCATCAAGGCGACAAGCACCACGGCGCCATAAAGTCGTTTCATTTTGATCTCTCGTCGTTTTTCTCCCCAGACGCCGCCCTCCACAAATATATCTGTGCCTTGCGCCGCTCGAGAGAGGGTTGAAGTTTGACTGAGGTGGCTTCGGCCTTAACCCTATCTCGGGTCACGGCACCCCCATCACGAGCACACCGCTGCCGCTGATGGGGCCGGCAGCAGGCAGTGACCCCGCGCATCGAACCAGCGTGAACGTTACATCGTCCCCGCCCCCGCTATTGGTGATACGGGTCAGGAATGAACCGTTGACTTGCACCGCAGAGCCCGCCCGGACCATGGCGGTGCCCACGTCCGGATTGCTCATCACGAGCAGGCGTGAGTCGAACGAAGAGCGAGTGCCTTTGTAGGTAATGGTGATTGGCGTGTTGATGCCGCCATCCGGGCATGAATAGTTGAGCCGCTGGTCTCTACGGATGGTGGTTGTCAGTGGATCGGTGCCGATGGCGCGCTGGTGTACGTTGCCGAAATTGATCACGATCGGGTTGTTATTGTTGATCGTGCAGGTTGATGGAGAGATGGTGAAGTTGTTGGCGGCGGTGTACGTCACCGAGATCCTCGCCGTACTCTGGTTGTAGTTGTTCGTGGCAGTGAGGCGCAGAATCCCGAGCGTATCCCCGACTCGAACATCGATCGGGTTCGACGGATTGTTGCGCAGCAGAATATAGGGTGTGACATTGATCGGATAGAAAACGCCGTTGTTGGGCACCGTGACGATCCGAATACTCGCCGGAACCGGGGTGTTGTAGAAAGCCCCGTTGATTCGCAAACCAGAACGTTCGCCGGCAAACTTGGGACCGGGCGTCCACGCGCTACCTGCCGCGTTGCCAGATGCCCAGTAATCCTCATGCCAAGCAGGGCCTCCGCTGTAGGTAAATCGGCACTCCAGCCTTGCCCCTTCCATCATGATCCTGGTGCGGTCCGCGCTCAGGGTCACCGTAACGGGAACCTGCAGGTTTGGATTGCCGTTTTGCCAAGGGCCTCCATTAACCCGACAGTCGACAGCCTGCGCAGTCACAGTCACACCCATCAAGGCGACAAGCACCACGGCGCCATAAAGTCGTTTCATTTTGATCTCTCGTCGTTTTGTCGCAAGGCTCGTCAGGACAAGAAACAGACTGGCGGCACATAGTCGTTTCATTTTCATATCTCATCGCTTTTTACTTAGGCACCGCCCACGAACACTCAGCCCGTGTTTTGAAGCCGCCAAGAAGACATTGAAGGTTTGCCTGAGGTCGTTTCAGGACTACGGATAGTCCAGCGTAAACGTAGAGGTCACCGTGTAAGTACCGGGCCCGATGGTTTGATCCCGGATAGCATTGGGCTCGCCCTGCACATAGGCCTTGAGTTCGATCACATTGCTGCCATTGCTCAACACCTGTTCATCGCTGACCGTATTCAGGGGCAACGGCTTGTTGTTCAGGGTCTCTACACCGAGCCCGATACCCGAGGCGCCACTTCCACCGTCCAGCGCGAACAAACCGGGGAGTGCCATGTTTTCCCTGCCGCCTAACGTGATGGTGACCGTCTTGCCAATCGTGGTGTCGCAGTCCTCCAGGTGCACGTTGAAGCGCTTGCCCGGCGTGCGGGTGTTGATGTAGAGGTGCTTGCTGGTCACGTCCCAGAGTTCCAGGGTGATGGCCTCGTCACCGGGGCGGATCGTGCACGCTTCTGCCACCAGGTTGCCCTTGAAACTCAGGTTGTTCGCCGCCTCCCCCTTTGGCATCGAGCCCAAGGCCAGCAGTAACCCCAGCCAGGCACATGACCACCGTTTATGATCCCTTTCATGTCGCATAGACTCAGCTCCTACTGGTATTCGGCCAACAGTGTGGCCACCGCTGCAAACCTGGCGGGGACCAGCGTTGCACCTGGCTGTTTGACGGGCACGACTTCCAATACCGGCGGTGACGACAGCGTGATGTTCAATGGTGTATTGAGCGCAAATGGCACGCTGTTGCGATACACCCGAATACCCAACGCGGGCACACTGGTCTGTACCGCCGAGGCGTCGAACGCCGTGGGTGTACCGTTGACGCTCAACTTCAGCTCCCACGGCAGCGTGGCGGGGCCACAGCTGATGGTGTAACTGACGCCCCTGCGGTATCTCACACCGTCGACTCGCTTGATCCCGACATCGCCAAAATCGACCTCAATCGTGTTGCCGGCGTCAATCGTGCAGGGCGGAGGCTCGTTCAACGTTCCGCTGAAACTCAAGTTCGCCGACGCACCGCTGCAGAGGCCGATGGAACACACGGCGAGCAACGCTCGCTGCTGCCAAACTGTCATTGCTCATTCCTCTTCATCGATAATCGACCACCAGAGTGGCGGTCGCATCAAATGCCCCTCCCGTCAGCTTGCTGCCCGCACGCTTGACCGGTACCGCCTGCACCACCGGAAAAGTTGGATGGGTAAAATTCACGGCGGTATTGAGCGGCCAGTCGGCGCCATTCACGAACAGCTTTATCCCAAGGTCGGGTTTACGGGTGACCAGCACGCGGTTATCAAACGCCGCCCCCGTGCCCTTGAGTTCCAGGGTCATCGCGTTGCTGAAAGGGGAATCACACCGGATGGTATAAGGCACGCCTCGACGGTAATTGACCCCGTCAATCCGTGACGTCAGAAGGTCATTGCCAAACGGCACATTGAGCGTCGTGCCGTTGTTAATCACACACGGTGGCGGTGCGATGATGACCGCACGGATCGTCAGGCTGGTTTCGGCCTGCACTCCCTGGCTCACAGCCCACAACAGGCCGCTACCGATAAACATGGCCCGCAGGCCGGTTGACGTTGCCATCGTTCTGCCCTTACTCATAATTGAGCCTGAAATCCACCACGGCCCGGTACGCCCCGCTGGTCAACGGCGCGGAGGTGCGTGTGGGCTGTACGAGCCAGGTCTGGGTGTTACCGCCCAGGGGCAAAAACAACGGTTCGCCCCTGGATCCCAGCTGTACATCCCGTCCCAGCGCATCGGTCAACTGCAGGCCCATTCCGGTGACGCCTTGCACTTTGACCAGCCGTGGATCATCGGCATCGGCGGGCGCAAGAAACGCCACCGACAGCACAGGTTGAAAGGCACTCCAGGTCAGGTTCCCCGTACGCTCACTCCGGATGCTGCCGGCAGTGCGGTGGCAATCGGTAAAAAGCAGTTGGACCGCCACGGGTTTTGCCTGATCGCCGGGCCGTTGCAACTGGCTGGTCGACACCGAGCCTAGCTCGACGGTCTGATGCAGCGAGGTCATCTCCAGGCTGCAAGGGGTTTCATGCATGGACCCGGTAATGTTCAACATCCCGTTCATGCCTTCGACATCCTCGGCGTACACGCGCCCGACAAAAGCCAGTAACAGGCCGCCCAACCCCTTCACAATGTGCAACTTCATGACGTTCTCCAGCAGCAGGCGCTACTTACCAGGCGCGGGTACTTGCGCGTTCACTGTGCAGGTGTCGCCACTGCAGTTGAAGGCCAGCAGCGGGCGTCCGCCGTAGTCATTCACGTAGGCCAGATGGGGCGTCGTGCCGAGTACCTTGGCCGTTGGCCCAAGGGTCAGCGCGCCTTTTGGCGGGACCATCAGCGGCTCAAAGCCCGGCACGGTTTTGCCGTCCTTGGTGGTGCGCGCATCCACCAGGGTCACGTAGTAAGGCGTAGGGTTATTCACCCGGTAATGCTCGCCTTCGAGGGTCAGGGTGAGTTTTTCCTGCCAAGGGTTGGACACGTCTTGCTGGCTCGGGGTAATGGCCTGCGGCCGGTAAAACAATTTGACCCGGGTTTGCAGCGCAATCTGCAGGGTGTTGGCCTTATCGCTGCGCGGCGGAATTTCCCTCAGGTTGAAGTAGAAGACCGTCTCCCGATCCTGTGGCAAGGCCTTGGCCGCAGGCAGCGCCTGCACTTTCACCTGGCTCTGCTTCCCAGGCTCCAGGCGTTGAACCGGCGGCAACACGATCAAGGGCGAGGCGATTTTTTTACCCGCCTCATCCTCGATCCAGCCCTGAGCCAGATACGGCAACTGGGTATTGTTGTTGGTGATGTTCACGCTGGTGGCGTCTTTGCCACCATCAAAAATCACTCGGGTACGATCCAGGCCGACAGCGGCGTTGGCGCCCTGGCTCAAGCCCAGGGCCAGCAGCATGAAAGCCTGGAGTGTGAGGCGCGTGTTCAGCATCATGAGGATGTGTTCTCCGTATCGATGGGCGTTCCGGTCAGCGAGGCTGGCTCGGGCGAGGATTGATCAGTGGCCACCATCTGGCAGCCCAATTGCAGGGCATCGGTCAAGGCATCAGCAGGCAAGGTGACCGGGAGGGTGAGGATGCATCGCTCGATCCCCCCCCAACTGACGACCATCGCCTCGCCTGCCCGAATGCCGCTCAGGTAGACATGACCGCCGTCATTCACAATCCCGGTGTCTTGCTGTTTGGTGTTCTTCACCACCGCGCCGAAGGGCGGCGAACTGCCATCCGGCAGACGAAGCACAACCATGGCCTTCTCACCGGCGATCACGTCCAGGGATCGATAACCGATCGCCCCTTCGGTCAGCGTCAGTTGCGTGACGGATTGAGTGGCTTCGACATTGCTCGGCAAACTCTCCAGATCGACACTGGCCGCCGTGCGCTGGTAGCTGCTGATGTCGGAAATGACCGCTTTGCCAAAGGTATTGCTGCGGGTTGGCGTGCCGTAGCCGCGCACCGGCACATCGGACACGCCACCGGTATCCACCATCAAGCGGGTTCCGCCGGTACTGTTGGTGCGATGCAGCGCCGCGCCATAAGGCGTGAGCGTGCCACCGCCGCGAGCAGACACACTGAGGGTGGTGTAATTGCCTTCTTGCTGACTGGCGGCAAGATTGATATCGGCCTGGTCACCGATATGACTCAGATAACCACTGGCAGCTTTGTTACTCGCCGTAAGCTGGTAGCTGTTGCGCTCATCGAGGCGATCGCTGTAGCGCGTCGAAAAACGGTTATCGCCGGTGGTTCTGTTAGCGTCCATCGACAGTGTGCCGGTGCGCCCCAGTGGCAGGCTGACCGTCAGCGCCATGCCGTTGTCCTTAAAGTTGTAGTCCTGCGTGCGGTACAGGTTCAGGGTCAAGCTCAGGTTCTTGACGGTACCCACATTGAAGTAGCGTGACACCGACACGTTCCAGCGCTGCGTAGCCGGCCGCTCCCAGTACGTTTGTTTGTTGTAGCTGGCATAGACGGTGGCGCCCAGATCACGAAACTGCTTGTTGACCGTCGCCGTATAAAGGGCCTTGCTGCCGCCGATGGGTTTCCAATCCCCGTTCTCGTCGAGCCCGGCGAGTTCGCCGTTGCGGCCGTAATGGCGAGCATCCAGGTATTCGCTCATGCTCAGGTAGTTCTTCTCGGAAAACCGGTAGCCGGCGAACGTGACCTGGCTGTCGTACTCCTCGAAATGCTTGGAGTATTGAAGGCGGTAGGACTTGCCCGAGAGCGCCTCATTCCACACCGTTGCGTGGGACTGAGTCGCGTCCAGCGATATTGCGCCGAACGCCAACAGGTCACGACCGATCCCGGCCGATAACGCACGGTAGTTGTTATCGGTGATGGCGCCGCCGAACAGCGACCAGCCATTGCTCACGCCCCACGAGAACTCGCCACTGCCGAAAAAGTCGCCATCGGCGCCGTACTGAAGATTGGAGGGTCTTCCCGTCGCCAGTTTGTAACGAACCTGTCCAGGACGCGTCAGGTAGGGAACGCCCGCGGTATCGACCTGGGAGGTGTGTACCGAACCGTCCTGCTCTTCCACTCGCACGTCCAGCCTGCCGGTGACCGCGTCGTTAAGGTCCTGAATGCGAAAAGGCCCTGCCGCGACCAGCGTTTCATACAACACGCGGCCCTGCTGGCTGATGATGACCTTTGCATTGGTTTTGGCGACCCCGACAACTTCCGGCGCATAACCACGCAAGTTGGGCGGCAACTGGCTTTCATCGGAGTTGAGTGCAGCACCGGTAAAACGGAAGCTGTCGAACAGGTCCGAATACAGGTAGCTCTCTCCCACTACAAGGCGCGCCTTCAGCGCAGGAATGGCGCGGTAAGCGTAGTAGCGACTCCACTCCAGCTTCGCACGCTTGGACACGCGCTCGCGGTCTTTGTCGACACGCCCCTGCCAGTCCGCCCTCAAGCGCCAGGCTCCGGCATTGGCCCCCAGTGTTCCGTTACCACTGATGTCATTGCGGGTGCCGTCGTCCCTTTGGTAACTCGATTGCGCCGTCATGTTGTAGTCAATCAACAACCCAGGCACCCCGTCATCCCAGCGCGAGGGCGGGTCCCAATTGATGGTGCTGTATTCAAGGTAGGCGTGAGGGAGGTTGATGTTCAGCGTGGAGGTCGCCAGATCGCCGCTCACTTCCATACCCGGCAAGCCTTGAATATCCAGGCACTCTCCACCCTTCCACCATGTAAGTTTGGCAGCATCGGATTCTTTGAGGCCCAACTGTTCCACCAGGCCTTGCGACAAACACGCCTGGCTTCCCTTGGGATCATCATCGGGGGGATAAAACGCCACCGGTTGTTCAGCAATAGGCTGGCTATTGATCTGTACAACCATCGAATAAGTGCCCGGCAGAATAAAGCCGCTGCGTGCAAACTGAGACAAGTCAATATTGGTGCGATCACTGAGATCAAGCACCTCGGTATTAAACTCAATATCGCCAGCACCCAATACTGTTCCCGCCAGGGACATCATTCCGCCAAAGAGGCTCGGACGGAGCGTATTTTTGATCTTCGACGCATTCAACATGAAGGCAACCCATTACTGTTCAAAAGTATTCCAACTTGAACCGCACTGCGGCGACGTGAGCACCAGGCGACAACGGCAAGCCGTTACCGATCAGGCGAAGCGTGTAGTGAAGTGTCATGTCACCTTCAGCCAGCGGGCGCAGCGCCATCGGCTGCCCCGGAACACTCTCCTCACCGGCCGAATCCCAGATATGCAAGGCAACCCCCTGCGAATCACCGAAGGCTGCGAAGGAGAGGCCTCCCCTGTCGTGGGGACCGTCGAACGTCACGCGCAGATGCTCCCAGTCCGGCAGATTCACGCCTGGGCGCGACGGGTCAGGGCGAGTCAGCGAGCAATTGACCAGCCGCAACTCAAAGGGGTGTGGCGCGCCCAATGCATTGCGCAACAGCCGACCGATGGGTTCGGGCGTCATCTCGATGGATTGATCGGCACTGGCCAATTCCAGCCCGCACGCCGAGTCGACAACCTCGCCACCCAGCGTGACGACACCGTCGCCTTGCGCAGGCGCCTGGGCGAACACCCAAGGGCTGACCAGCATCGTCAATGACGAGGCAACCGCGAGACTTATGAATGTTTTCACCTTGATCTCCCGCCAGCTTCCCCCCGCCACTCAACGTGGCGGGGGAAAAACTTACTGATACGCCAAGGTGAAATTGGTGACCGCGCTGAAATCACCCGGGCCAATGTCGCCCGTGAGCTGGCCTTGTACATAGGCACCGAACTCCAGCGTGTTATCGCCGGCAACAATGGCCTGGGGGGTCGTAGGCACACCCAGCTCGATGGGCTTGCTGCCATGGGTCATCATGATGCCCACGCCGCCCGCGCTACCGACGGTACCGATCGCACCAGGAACAACGGTGGATGGCGCGCCGGTGAAGGTCGTGGTCACCGTGTTGTCGGTAAGGCCTGTGAGGTCACAGCCTTCAAGTTCTATCAGCACACGCCGGGCTTCGGACTTACCCCCCGATTGCAACTGATGCTTTGCAATCGCACCCAGGTGTACCGACTGATCCACAGAGTCAGGCTTGATAGAGCAGGCGCCTGAATGGACTGAGCCTAGAAACGTGATGGTTCCATCCGCCGCTTGGGCAACCGACGCCGACCCCACCAGAAGCCCGACCGACAACAGCACAGTTTTCATTTTGGTTTTCATTTGCAAACACTCACCTAGTAATAAGTTTCATGAACGAGCCCTGCCGTGGTGCGCAGAACTTATTGATCAAGCGAATATGGCCAGTGCCATTCAGCGCCAAGTACCAATACGTTGGCGTGCCTACTCCCTCTACTTTTCCAACTAGTTGTATTGCATATCTGGAGTTCGCTCGAAGCCAGGCAAGTGTCCACCTCAGACGCCAGCAAGTAAGCCGTCCGATTCATTTAATCGAGTAGTCTTGTCACACTAAGACACATAGGAAAATTATGGCACTTTGCCAAAACTTTGGATTCAGACGTAAGAACAGGACTACATGAACTTGATTGGCGTTTTTTTCAACTAAGTTGAAGTCTGTAAGAAGAGGATTACAAACGCCAGGAACAGTAGCATTCGCGGAACACGCCAACTCACTCATTAAATAATGCTCGATGAAAAAGATCAGCGCTGACGAGGGGCAGCGCGCCCCCCCCCCGCCGCACTCCGTTATTGACTTGCCAGCCAGCGGTTGACCCTCCATCGGACGACCTCGCCGCGATGGCGCTTCAGGATTGCCGTTGCATCAGGGTCAACCCAGCGGGCGCCATCCAGCCCGCAGGCCACCTGCAAAACCTGACGGTGCTGTGCCGGGGTTTTCAGGCTCGCAACGGTGAACAGGTCGTCCCGGCCATCGGCTTGGTCATAGTGCAGATGCAAATAGTACAGAGGGCGGCCAGTGTGGACGTCCAGCACTCGGTAGACCTGCACATAGTCGTCTCCCCTGCGCACACGCCCGTCCTGTTTGTACACCTGCACCTCGTGACTGGCCTGGAGAAAATCGATAGCCACGGTGGTCGGCTGGCCGAGCTTGATAGCTTCGACGTGGGCGTAGACACCGCGTTCATACAACCGCGCCGCTGCGGCGCGCCAGTCGGCCTCGAAACGCTGGGCGCGGGTCTTCTTGGTCAATGCCAGAGGGGGGTGGCTCATGTCACTGAGCGCCAGCCGCACGGCTTCGGCGCAGTGGAACAAGGTGCACGCGTGTTCGGCCAGCAATGCCTGGAGTGAATGTGCTTGCCGGGCCGTGGCGATCATTTTCACGGCCTGGGCGATCATTGCCTCAGCCCTGGCCGACTGGCGCTGACCCTGCTCAATGAGCGCGTCCAGCACCACGGGGCCAGGCACTGACACGTCCTCGCCAATGGGTTGCCACACACCATCGCTCGCCAGGCTGAAGGCCGCGACCAGGGATTGTTCGGCGTCACGCAACTGCGCGGTGGCGACCGGCTGATCGGCCGTCGGCTCAACGCGTTGCGCCAGATACACATCGCCGCCACGGGTGCGGATCAGGTAGTGATCAGCACGGCTGGTCGCGGCAGCTTCACGCGGCGCTTCCAGCGCCAACGTCAGGTCGGTGTTGGCTTGAGCGTGCAAGGTAGCCAGCAACGCCTGAAGCTGGCCGAGGTAGGCCAGGTCAAACAGCTCAGGCGACACGCCCTGGTAAAACTCGAGCCGGTCCATGACCTCGGCATACGCCTTGACGATACTGTCGAGCAACTCGATCCTCTCGACAGTCGACAGCGCCCGCTCATCCAGCACGGCGTGCGATTGGCTCGCGCAACGGGCACGCGTCATGGCCGCCGATAAAGCCTCACATCCGGTCCCGCCTGCCACCTGCCAGAGACCGTTCACCTGCAACGCCTGCAATGCCCGGACAGAGGGCTGGCTCGCTGCCGGAGTCAAGTTACGGGCTTTTTCAGGGCCGCAGCCGATCACCGCTTTCAAGTCGTGCAACGCCCCGGCTTGCTGCTCACGCCAACCAATCACTCGCGTATTGAGGTTCGCCAGTTCGCGCCTGTGCGCATCGCGCTGCAAGGGGTCCAGGCTCACGCGAGCATGGAGTCTTCGGATGTGCGCCTGGGTCTGTTCGTCGAGCGACCGTACGCTGCTCAGCAGCGACTCCAGCAATTCGCACACGTGGGCTTCATAGCCCAACCGGGCTCCCAGCGTGCGCAGTTGCTTGAGGCTATGCAGCTGCAACGCCGTCGCGTCGAGCTTGGTTTGCTGGATTTGGATATAGCCCTCGAACACTTGGGTGCGCTGGGTGTCGTCAAGCGTGTCGGCGACACTGGCCAGCAGATTGAGCACCGCAGTCACTTGGGTATCCGCCTTGGCCCGTGCAGTATCCGCTTGCTGGTAGTCTGCCAACAGCGTGGCATGACGAGCCTGGGCCTGTACCTGGCGTTGCTCGATGGCAGCCGCGGCATTGCGCAACCTGCCGTCGGCATTGGGCAGCTCGAATGCCTGGGGCGCCTGGATGCGCACAGGCAACGCGCGTTCGTCAGCCACCTGGGGCATTGAAAACAGCAGCGAATCCACTTTGAGGTTTTTTTGCGGATTGTCCGGCGAGACCCGGTGCGCCAGCAGCACCGCCAGGTTGCCCAGCATGTCAACGATCGCCGAGGTGCGGCGGGTCGGGTCATCCCCCCCAAATCCCGGGACGTCCTGGCGCAGGTCACGCAGCAGTTGCCCCAACCATCCCGACACGTGTCCTGCGCCCTGGATCAACGGCAACAAGCCGTTGAGCAGCGACCACCCTCCGGCCTTCAGGGTTGCCCAGCGCAACGGGTCATTGCTCCATGAATCCAGACCCGCCAAGTCCTGTATCACCGGCGCGAAGACACCGCGCATGAACGCAATCTCCTCGACATGCGCAACTGAAGACGGCGGCGCCACAACAAAGGCGTCGCTCCCCAGCGTGCGCATTTCCCCTTGGGCAAACAGCGGTCTGACAGTGGCAGGCAACCAGGCCAGGATACTGTCCTGTAAAGCACCGGGCACCTTGATCGCATCCAGCAAGGCGTCCAGGGAGGCGTACTGCACCAGCGCAGGTTCCAGCAACGGCCGGTACAACAGGCACGGGCCCTGTTGCCCTGGCCAAGGTGCAATGAGGTACATGCCCTCAACCTGCCAGGTTCGCACCGTCAGGGGCCTGATCACCCGGCGTGTGCGCAGAGAACCGAGCATGCTCAACCCCGCAGGCGTCAGCCCGTGCCGGCCGGTGATGGTTTGCTCCAGCGCCCGCAACTTCAATTGCAACAACAGCGAGTCCGCAGCGGCCGTTACGTTCCATCCCCCTTCTACCGGGGTCAGTTCCTGTTTGAGCAGTGCTCCGTAGCCATTGGCGATATCCGCCTGGGCCAACCAACCGTTGAGCAACGGTTGGGTAAGCCACGCGGGAGCCGGCTCTCCCTTGAGAAGCACGCATTGAGGCACGCGTGCAAAACCGGCAAGCGTCTCCAGGGCCCATTCAGTCAAGGTCAACGTGAGGGCACTGCCCTTGACCGGTTCGAATGCCAGTTGAATGTCCTGGGGTTTCAGGTGGATCGCCCGTGGTTCATCGTCCAGACATTCTTGCAACGCCCTTTCGGCAAACGACACCAGGGAAACGATGTGCGGAAAGAAGTCCGCGGTTGCCTCGCGGTTGAACTCGCGCGCCTGATCGGCAAGCAGTTGGCCCATCGCCAGCCGGTCATCTTGTGACGCATTGAGCAGCCAACCCGGCATGGCATCCTGGAGGCATTGTTGAAAGGTGGTCAGCGGCGCCGCAAACCAGCGACGGGTATCGGTTATCACGTCGAGCCGCGCCTGGTATTGCTCAACCGTCCTGGGCACCTGAGTGTCGATGGCCGTGATTTCGTCGAGCTGGCGTTGCAAGTACGAGGTCGCCAAGGGGTCGATGGCCATTCCTGTGTACTCACAGACGAACCACCCACCCACGGGTTCATTCAGCAGCGGGCTCAGATGGTCAGCCAGCCATGGCCCGATGTCGTCGGGACGCTGCAACCACTGTGGGCCAGACGCCGGGCTGTAGAGCACATGAGTATGGGTTTGTGCATGGCTGAGCAACAGCAATGGCAACGTCTGTATCGGTTCTTCATGACTCTGACGGCGAACATGGACGGTCGAGACCTTCAGGGTACCGGCGCTGGAAACCAGCGCCCCTTCAGGGCTGCTGAACTGCAGCGGAAAAACCGCATCAAAGCGTTGCGCCGGCATGCCGCAAGGTTTGGGGGTATGGACGACAACGTCCCTCAGCGCGGCGACGAGCGATGGCCTGCGTTGCCGCCACCAGGCCTGCAAGTGTTCCTGGTAAGCAATGAGCAGTACCGCACCTCGCTCGTTGACCAGCGTCTCAAGCTCGGCAAGGCTCAGCCCGCCCAAGACAGACTCATCTCCCGTCTGCACGGCCACATCGTGGTAGGCACCGACGAACAACGTCGGCTCGCCCTTGGCCAGGCGCGCCAACAACACATCCACCAAGGCCGTGTGATCAGAAGGCCCGCCAGGGACTGCGCCGGGGCTGCACAGGTAAAGCCGCTCGGCGCTCAACGCGCGCGCCGTGAAGTGTTCATCCAGGTAGGACTGGGCGCTGGCCAGGGCCACCGCCTTCAGGGACGGTGGGTTGGCGAACAGGCTGTGGATTTTATCGAGATGCTGCTGGCGAAGCGTTGCAATGGAATCGGGTTGACTCATGAGTGGCTTTCCTTGCTTGAACGAGTCGGTGACTCGATGAAGCAAGGAAGCTAATGCCTGCGCGACGGCAAGCGGCGGTAGACAGTTATCCGCGCCGGCCCCGACTCAAGGCGCGAGGAAGTCGAACACGATATGGACCGTACCGTAATACTCCCCGGCCTTGTAACCGTCCACGGGCTCAATGGCCGCGACCTCCAGTTCCGCGCGCCGGCCCGCCCGGGCCTCGGCAGCGTTAACCACCTCGGTACTGTCCAGGGTCAGGGGGACCAGATTGAACAGTACCTGCAAGTCGATCCGGTGCCGTCCGTTGAACAGGTAGGGCTCAGCCCCCAAGCGGGCAGCGACCCCGCCGGAAAGGTTTTTCACATCGAAACTCTTGCGCAGGCGACTCAACTGGGAGGTCACCAGGTTCCAGGCAAGCACTTGGTCATGCCCCATCCAATCGGGCTCCGAAGGCAGGACATAGGCCTCATGAACAGGAATCGTCACCGAAACCTCGAACGCGTGACGCTCCTCGATCGCCCAAGCAGAACCGGCCGTACACACCAGTACTGCCAACACCGTAAGCCTTGTCAGTTGCTTGAACATCGTCATCACCCGTTGCTGTCGACTGTGATCAACTTTTTCTTCTGCCCTTCAATCATTTGAAAGCCGTAGGTGCGCTCGGCCTTTTTCTCGAACACCAACTGGCGCCCTGGCATGATGTGGTGCTTGGTGGTCGGCAGGCAGTCGTTTTTTGCCGTCGCCGAGCAGTCGCGGAACTCATCCAGCACCACCACACTGTTGCCGTTGTTACGCAGTTGGTACTGGCCGGCCGTCTCTTTGACTTGCGTATCAAAACGCGTGTTTTTCGGCCGCACGAAAAACACCGTGCCGTAACCCGCCATGACGTTGACCCCCGCCGCCAGGCTGCCCTTGTATTCGGCGCGCTCTTCGTCGGTGACGGCGAAGTTGTCGTCCTTTTCCGGTACCACAGGGATGAAACGCACCCGGAAATAGCGCTCCTTGTCCCGCGGCCCCATATACAACAGCCGTGTGCCCTGACGCCCGTTGGCCGGCACGATCAGCCGCGCCGGGCTGGCCATCAGGCCGTCGCGACTGGTGGTCTTACCCTCGTTGTCGGCCAGCGACGCTACCGGCACCTCGCGGTGCGTGCCGTCGGCGTTGTAGACGATCTCCAGCACATCGACCCGGATAAACGCCGTACTTGTGCCGGTGTTGGACACGCGCTTGAGATAGGAGCTGCGGTCCTGCTCCAGATAGTCATACACCACCCCGACGTTGATTGCCGGTGCCGCCTGGGCCCCCAGGGCATAAATGAACATCCCGATCCATAACACTGCATGTTTCATGTTTGACTACGCCTCAATGATTGAACACGGCCCGCGCAATGCCCGCGGGCCGGTACTGCGGATGGCCGTCTAGACCTGCGAATCCCAGACCACGGTCACCACGCCCGAATAGGTACTCCCCGGCCGCTTGAGCATTTCGTCCATGTCATCTCGCTGCACCTCGAAATGCAGGCTGCCCGGCCGGTCGTTCACGTAATACAACGGTTGGAACAGCTCGCTGCCGACGCCATCCAGGCGCAGCGGCAATTTGTTCACCGCTTGCCCGTACTGATCGACCATGCCGCTGGGCAAAGTCACGGCGACCTGCAGCGGCACATCATCACCCTCGGCATTGCGCAGGCCGCAGGTGTTGCCCATGACGATCGAGCATTCGAGTTGCATCTTGAAACGCGAGCTGGCGGCGATGCGGAAGGTCTGGTCACGGTACAAACGTGCCGGTGTGCGCCCATGGTTGAGCCAGGCCTGCCAGCCGCCCTGGGGAATCAACTCGATGCGGTTGCCGTCGGGTGGGATGTCGACTTTGAGGGCGTGTTCCACGGACAGCTGGAAGTTAAAGGTGGCGACAGGATCGCTAGGTTGCATCACGTCACCGAAATCGAAATCACCACCTGGCCCCATGGTGTAGGTAAGGCTGCCGATGTATTCCCCGGCAGACATGGTGAGTGGATTCGGAGTCCTCAGCTCATAGGCATACTCAAAAGTGCTATAGGTCATCCAGGGAATGTCGGTCCCGGCGATCACACTGCAGGCCCCGGCGTTTTCGGGAACTATCCAGAAAAACAACGCAAAACTCACCCCGGCAGCCAAGTAATTCACCCCTTCGCAAGGTGCCGGGGCATTGTTCCAAGGCGTCCACCAAGACACATCAGGGGTATTCCATGCACTGACACCCGGAGGATAAGCGACGTTCCAACGGGCTCCTACGCCGGCGATACGCATTTGAACCGTCTCGGTTTCGCCGGTCGTGCGATGGGTTACTTGAAAATCGCGCCATGTCGAAGGCACCTTGAAATAGGCACCTTTACGTGGGTCATCGGCGTAGGCCGCAATAGGCTGGTTGGAGGCCGCCAACGGAAAGCTCCTGCGAATAGTGAAAATATTCATCGCCTTGCACTTCGCGGGAATATGCCCGGGGCAAATCCCGCTTTCCGGCGTGGTGTTCTCGAACTTGTTGACCATCGGGTTGCCCGGATCGGGGCGGAACACGGCGGTAATTTCCTCGACAAATGCCTGCGCCGAGGTGCTGAACAGGCCCATGAAGAGGACCAGCACACAACAAGATCCCAAGGCACTTCTGGTTACGGCAACTGACTTCATACATTCTCCGGTTCAAAGGTGCGGGCAGCCGTCAGCCAGCAGTTCTTGCGTTGAAGCTGGTTTCGGCCAGCGAGTCGGGCGTGCAGCGCAGGTCACCGATCATCAGCACATCGCTTTCATTCGGCGCGTTGGCCGGGTCGAGGCGAAACTGGCAGAGCAACTGGTTCTGGTAGCGCACTTCCAAGGTCGGTGAGCTGGCGCTCATTTCCATCGAGAAGAACCCGTCCACCTCGCTGACCCCGCGGCTGGCGTGGTTGATCACGTGATGGCCTTTGAGAGGTCGGCCCTGGGCGTCGAGCAGACGCCCCAGCACCGAGACGGTTTTCATCACCGTGACTTTGCGGTAGTCCACCCCTCCCTTGTTCAGGTGGTAGCTGGTACGCGCCGGCTGGATGTTGGCAGCGGGCGGGTGGTTGCCCTCGAAATCGAAGTTGACGGTGCTGCTCTTGTAGGCCGACAGCGGCACAAAATTGCGACCGGGGCGCAGCACAGCGCCACCGCCACTGAAGTCGTCGGCACGCAGGGTGATGGCGTCGAGGTCGGTCTCCACATCAATGATCATGCCCGCGCCCGTGCCGTGGTACTGGCTGGTCAGCAGCGCCTTGTCGGCGCCCGCCACAAACGTGCTGTTGAGGTTCAGGCCACCGGTGAATTTGTTGTTGAACGAGCTGCGCTGCAGGAAGCCGTCACCGCTGACCGTGTCCGTCGTGAAGCTGGCCGTGCCCGACAGACCAACGCCATAGGTATCGGTGATGGCGGTGGCCGAAACGCTTTGAAGCACGTGGTCGGTGAGGTCGTGGCGATAGGTGACCGAGGCATTGTTGTCGCGACCGCCATCGCGGGCAGTGCGGGTGCCAACACTGCCGGACACTTGCCGACCGTCGGTGCCCAGAGCCAGGCTCAAGGTGATGTCGATGCCACGATTGCGTTGATCGTCGGTGCCATTGGTGCCCGGCCGATCGAACGCCGAGAAGCGCCAGTTGGCGTCATTGCCCAGCAAAGTGCCGCGACGGTTCCAGCCCAGATCCAGGCCGGTGCCCTCGACGTTGCCTTCGCTGTGGGACAGACGCACGTTCCAGGAGTTGAAAGCGTCGACGCGGTGGTTGACCGACAACGCAGAGTTGCTGGTTTCGCCGACGAAGGTATTGCGCCGCAACCGCGTGCCGTCAGGCAGCGTTTCATAGGTATCGCGGGTGTCCAGCCAACTGCGATTGTGGCTGAACACCAGGTTGGTGGCACCCAACGTGTAGAGCGCCTGCAGGTCCATGCCGGTGCCGTGTTCCTGAGTTTCGTAAAGGTTGGCGTAGAGGCTGGTGTTGTTGGCTACGGTCCAGTCCACCGAACCGCCGTATTGAAGTTGCTCACGGACTTCACGTGCCGAGAGGCCGAGGATCACCCGCGGGTGGAGCAGGTAGTTGACGGACGCACCGGCTGTTACCGCACCGGAAGCCTGCTCGTCCCAGTTACTGAATAATTTGGTCTCCCGGCCGGCAAACACGTTGTAGCGCCAGCGGTCCTCGGCGTTGCGCCAGTTGCTCGGTTTGTACACCAGTTCCTGGGTGGTGCTGACGGTCATGCCGTCCTCCACCAGGCGCACTTCCACTTCATAAATACCGCCGGGCAGCGGGCGCGTATCCAGGGTCTGCAAACCGGCTGCCACCGACTGGGTATTGATCAGCAAGCCGTTGCGGTAAATCTCCACGGCGGCCTGGCGGTTGGCCGTGACGTAGATCGGATAGACACTGGCCTTGGCGTCGTTGATCGCCAGGGTGTCGGAGCTGCCGTACATCACGCCCAACGCGGTGTCGGGGCTGGCGCCGAAACTGCGCAGTTGGCGGGTCAGGCCATCGGAGTTGGGCGTGAAATGCCCCAGGCGCAGAAAACGCCCTTCCAACTCACGCTGGGTATACAGCTCGTGGATCGCGTGGCGCAGTTGCTCCTCATCGCCACTCTGGCGAGCCAGTTGCAGGTTGAACACCTGGCTCCAGTTACCCAGGCTGGCACTGGCCTGCAAACCAAACCGCCCGCCGAGGTCTTCGTCCTGGCCGCCATTGAGGTTCAATTGATTATTGATGATCAAGCCACGGCTGCCGCCCTCAGGCTGCGCGTAATAGCGCGGGGCGTCGTCAGCGTGCTCGACGTTTTGCGTGATGATCGAAAGCTGCGAGCTTTCGAGGCTGTAGTGGGTAGATAGCAGTTGCTCGGGGCACGACTGGCTGCAGGCGCCCAGGGCCACGCCGTTCTCAAGGATGGCCTGCCAGGTGTCGCGAGTCGCCATGGGCACTTTGCTGTCACCCACATCGGTAAACTCAAGCAGGGTTACGCGATCATCACGGGACAGCACGATCAGCGCTTCACCCAGCAATTGCTGGTCAAGATCGACCCGCACCGCCAGTGGGACATCGAAGAAGTGATCACTGAACCCAGTGGGCAGGCCTTGGGCCTGGGCAATCAGACTGCCAGGGTTCTCAGCACCAGAACTCGGCGCCGCCAGGACGCCCATACAAATCAGCAGCGCGAGCGCCGCCGCGATGTGAGTCATCGGGAACATGAACTAATACTCTGAATGCCAAATGACAAGAATGAAAACCAGGCCGGCGACGCCTGGAAAAGCAGGCCGGCCTGCTGATGCGACGCCCTTGAGCGCTGGACTAAAAGGCGCGGGCTAGCATCAAAGGGCTGGCAGTACCGCGTCGAATACCAGCGGCATGACGCTGGTGTAGCTACCGCGTTGCGTTACCAACGGCTTGGCAGCGGCGATACGCAGTTCTGCTCCCAGGCCCGGGGTGGAATCAGCTTCGTTGACAACTTCCTGAGGCGTCCCCGTCAGCACTACACCGTTCAGGGTGGCGGTCAGCGGAATGTTTTGAGTGGCGTCACCGTTGAACAGCACGGCCGGGCCACCGTCGATGTAGGCATGGATCGAACCGTTGGTATTGCGCATGTCATAGATCGCGCTCAACGGTGCCAACTCACCATTGGCCAAGTTGTAAGCCATGGTCTCATCCCGGCCCCAGTTCGGATCGCGCGGTTGTACGTGGAACACGGTGGTAGGGATGCTCGCCTTGATATTGACAGTGTGGTTGGCTTCACCGGCTGCAAACGCCGTGGAACACAGCGCCAGGGCAGCCAGGGGGGCGGCAATTGCAAATTTCTTGAACATAGTCGACACCTGTTTTTGCATTGATATGAATTGCTTGATAGTTGTGACAGGGGGCAACCCGCTGCACAACTAACGGTGGGTACTACGCGCTGATCAATGAATGAAAAGCGGAGTAATGATGAAGCAATTCAACCCACAGGTATGTCCACTATTTCCCACAATAGCGTGGCTTAAATGTGCAACACCCGACCGAAAAATATGGCACTTCGCCAAAACTTTAAATTCAGCTGTAAGAACCAACCTACAACAATTAAATGTTTTTTAGTTTTTTACGAAAAGATATGCCAACAAGACAAAACAATAACTAATAGAATTAAAAACACAATTAAAAGTTTTAGTATTGACTGTCAAGACACGGCAGTGCCGCGTACGGCATGGGTGCCACGAACGTAGGGAGCTACCGTTGGTCGCCTCAGCCTTTTATCGATACAAGATATATCTTAAGTTCTATCTTAAGCAAGACGGAGAGAAGAACGATGAGAGAGCACCACCCCCACCACCGCGAGCATGGCGATGGCCGTGACGGTTTCGAAAAACGCCCAGGCCGGGAACGCGGTGGCCGCGGCCCACGCGTGTTTGCCCCCGGCGACCTCAAGCTGTTGTTGCTGGCGTTGATCGCAGAACAGCCGTGCCACGGCTACGACCTGATCCGCCAGATCGAAGGCATGTTCGACGGCGCCTACAGCCCCAGCCCCGGTGTGATTTACCCGACCCTGACCTTCCTGGAAGAAAGCGAACTGGTCACGGGCGACGCCGAAGGCGGAAAAAAACGCTACACAATCACCGACGCCGGTCGTCTTTCTTTAGGTGAGCAAGCGATTGCACTGGAAGGCGTGCGCATGCGCATCGATGTGAGCAAACGCTCGTTGCGCGGCCATGATCGCCCGCCTGAAATCCATGAGGCGGTGCATAACCTGCGCCATGCCTTGCAGTTGCACCACGGGCGCTGGAGCCCGGAAGAAATCATTCGTGTCGCGGCGCTGCTCAACAGCACTGCCCAAGCCATTGTCGACGGCCCGGCCGTCCCACCCGTCCAGGGGAAAGCTCAATGAATACGCAAGTCATCCATCGCGTCACCCACGAGATCAAACGCCGTCGCCTCGAGGTACTGCGGGTCGTCGACATCACCCCGCGCATGCGCCGCATCACCTTGGGCGGGCCGGAACTGGCGGGCTTCATCAGCCTGGGCAGCGATGACCATATCAAGCTGCTGTTCCCGCAGAACGCCGAGGAACAGGCCGCGCTGGAAAGCCCTACCTTCAACATCAAGGGCGAAGGGCCGCAGCCGGCCATGCGCGACTACACGCCACGGCGTTTCGACCCAAGCATCGGTGAACTGGATATCGACTTCGTGCTGCATGGCGACGGCCCTGCATCCACCTGGGCGGAACAGGCCAGCGTCGGCCAGCACCTGTACATCGGCGGGCCACGCGGCTCGATGATCGTGCCGGATATTTTCGACAGCTACCTGTTGATCGGCGATGAAACGGCGATCCCGGCCATCGCACGTCGTCTGGAAGAACTGCCGGCCGGGCGCACGGTGCTGGCGGTGATTGAAATCGCCGACGAAGCCGAGCAGCAGACGCTGGAAAGTGCCGCCGATGTGCAGGTCAAATGGGTGGTGCGCGGCCAGGATGACCTGCTCGAAACAGTGCACAACCTGACCCTGCCGAGCGGTTCGCTGTACAGCTTCGTCGCGACGGAAAGCAAGCTGTCGCGCCAGGTGCGGCGTGTGTTGCTGGACACGCACAAGGTCAACGAGGAATTCCTCAAGGCCGTCGGTTATTGGCAAGCCTGACTCCGACCAGTAGGGGCCGGCTTGCCGCGTCATCGTTGACGACCATCGCCGGCAAGCCAGCTCCTACAGTTTTTACCGTGCCCGACTCAGGGATCGGTCCAGCCCCACCACCGCCAGCGCGACCACTACAAACCCCACCAGAATCCCCCCGGCATTCACAAACACGTGTGGATAACCCAGGGTGCTCACATCAATGAACGGGTACTGATACTGCCCGAGCAGATCCCCGCGCAGCAGTGCATAGGCGAAGTACGCCACTGGGTAGATCACCCACGCGCCAACGTGCTTGAGCCGCAAACTGCCTTTGGGCACATACCGCCACCAGTAGATCAAAAACAGCACCGGCATCACGTCGTGCAGCAACTCATCAGCAATGAACTGAAAGCCTGCGGGGCTCCACAGATGCCGTAGCAGCAGGTTGTAAGCCAGGCTCACCACGACAATGCTCGCGGCAATCCCACTGCTGATCGTGGGCGCCAGGAAAAACCGCTTCGCTGCTGATTCCCGCTGGACCAGCGCATAACTCAGCACCACCACGGCCAGGGTGTTGGTCAGCACCGTGAAAAAACTGAAAAAGTTGATCAGCCCACCCAGCAGGCTGGCGCCGGTGGACCAGCGCGAATAGAAAATCAGGTATTGCTGGATCGCCAGGCCCACCCAGCCGGCCAGCGCCGCCGCTGCGACAAACCGCTTCATGGGATCAATCCAGCGGGCGTTTGGTGCGCATCAGCTTCACGTACAACCCTTCGACTTTCTCCCGTGCCCACGGGGTTTTGCGCAAGAAGGTCAGGCTCGACTTGATGCTCGGGTCGCTCTTGAAACAGCGGATGTCGATACGCTCCGCCAGGCCTGCCCATTCGTAATGCTCCACCAGGGTGGTGAGGACGTGTTGCAGGGTTACACCGTGGAGCGGGTCGTTGCTTGTCGCGGTCATGCCGGGCCTATGAAAAAAGTGTTCACGAAGGTGCACACCTTATCACCCTGCCCCGCCAGGTAAAAAAGTTCCCGCTCGCAGACAAAAAGAGATGTTATATTGTAACGACAAACTTCTAGACCCGTTCTGCCAAGGAATGTCCGATGTCCCTCTCTTCTCTGTGGCGCTTGTCCCCGCTCGCTGCCGCCCTGCTGATCTGCTCCGAAGCCTACGCCCTTGAACTGCAACCCCAAGTCATCACCGGCAACCCGCTGGGCAGCGAACAACTCGCCTCGCCGACCACCGTGCTGGAAGGCGACGAGTTGACCCTGCAACAAAAAGGCAGCCTCGGCGAAACCCTGAACAAGCAGCCGGGTGTGTCGTCGTCGTACTTTGGCCCAGGCGCCAGCCGGCCGATCATCCGTGGCCAGGATGGCGACCGCATTCGCATCCTGCGCAATGGCGTGGGTGCATTGGATGCATCGTCGCTGTCCTATGACCATGCGGTGCCGCTGGACCCGGTCAACGTCGACCGCATCGAAATCGTGCGCGGCCCTGCCGCCCTGCTGTACGGCGGCAGCGCCATCGGCGGCGTGGTCAACACCTTCGACAATCGCATTCCCACCGAAGCCATCGAGGGCATCCACGGTGCCGGTGAATTGCGCTATGGCGGCGCCGACACCACGCGCAGCAGCGCCGGCAAACTGGAAGCCGGTAACGGCACCTTCGCCTTGCACCTGGACGCCAACGCCCGGGAATTCAACGACCTGAAAATCCCAGGCTTCGCCCGCAGCCGCCACGCCCCGGAAACCGAAGACGGCCCCGGCAAAAACGGTCGCCTGGGCAACAGCGACGGGCGCCAGGACGGCGGTGCCGTGGGCGGTTCCTACACCTGGGACGACGGTTACGCCGGGCTGTCCTACAGCAACTACGACGCCAATTACGGGTCGCCCGCCGAACAGGACGTGCGCATCCGCATGAAACAGGATCACTACGCGTTCGCGTCCGAGATCCGCAACCTGCAAGGCCCGTTCACCTCGGTGAAACTCGATGCCGGCTACACCGACTACGAGCACCGCGAGATCGAAGGCGGCGAAACCGGCACGATCTTCAAGAACAAAGGCTACGAAGCCCGCGTTGAAGCCCGTCACCAGCCAATCGGCCCATTCGATGGCGTGGTCGGTGCCCAAGTGACCCGCAACGAGTTCTCGGCCCTGGGCGAAGAAGCCTTCGTACCGCAGACCGACACCAACGCCGGCGCGCTGTTTATCCTCGAAGAGATGCAGGCCACCGAGCGCCTGAAACTCAGCCTCGGCGGGCGGGTGGAGCACACCAGCGTCGACCCGGACGCCAAGGGCAACGAGCGTTTTGCCGGTGCGGACAAATCCAACGATTTCACCGCCGGCAGCCTGTCCTCGGGGGCGGTCTACACCCTCACGCCGATCTGGTCCCTGGCCGCGACCCTGGGCTACACCGAGCGCGCGCCGACCTTCTATGAGCTGTATGCCAACGGTGCCCACGTCGCCACCGGCACCTATGAACTGGGCAACGCCAACCTGAAGAAAGAAAAAGCCGTGTCCAGCGACCTGGCCCTGCGCTTTGACAATGGCACCCACAAGGGCAGCTTCGGTGTGTTCTACAGCCGCTTCTCCAATTACATCGGCTTGCTGGGCACCGGTCGTACCTTGAACGACGAAGGTGAAGAGGACGCGGCCGGCATCCCTGAGTACGAATACTCCGGCGTGCGTGCCCGTTTCGCCGGCTTCGAAGCCCAGGATCACTGGAAGCTGGGTGAAGGTGCCTACGGCAAGTTCGCCCTGGAGCTGTCGGGCGACTACACCCGCGCCACCAACCTCGACACCGGCGAAGCCTTGCCGCGCATTGCACCGCTGCGCTTGAACAGCGGCCTGCTGTGGGAACTCGACCGCTGGCAGGCGCGCATCGATGTGGAACATGCCGCCGGGCAAGGACGTGTGCCGGATAACGAAAGCGGCACTGATGGCTACACCACCTTGGGTGCGAGCGCGGGGTATCGCTTCAATGTCGGTGGCAGCCAGTGGCTGGCGTTTGTGAACGGCGAAAACCTGACCAACCAGACCGTGCGTTATGCCAGCTCGATCCTGCGCGATATCGCCCCAGCACCTGGGCGTAGCGTGCAGTTCGGCGTGCGTACCACCTTCTGACCCCCGCCACCCGGCGAAAAATGGAACCCATGTGGTGAGCGAGCTTGCCTCGCGCGGGTGCAAGCCCGCTCACCACAAAACCAGATCACAAGGCTATTTTTGCAGCGACACTTCGTCACTGTTACCAAATCTGAAATGATGCATCTTGCGATTTGCGCTTTCTCTTGGCGCGTCAGCCCTTTATCCTTGCCGCAACAAACTGAAACGTTTCACTTCCGCGGTCGCCCCCATCTTGCCGAATTCTCCACGCCTCAAAGACAGCGCTGTCTTACATCGACCTGCGCCTGGGGATAAATCGCCCGCCTGTGGATAACCCTGCTATCCCCAGAAAAACCGAATTAACGCTGAACCAAGCCCGCGCTGAATCGTCATCTACAGTGAAGCACGGGGTTACATAATTCCAACGTAACGGAGAAACACAACTATGAGCACTGACGGTGCCTCAACACCCAGCCGCCTGCTGCCCAGGCTGCTTGGCGTCTTGCTGCTGATCATGGGCCTGGCCTTGCTGGCCGGGGGTATCAAGCTGAGCATGCTCGGCGGGTCGCTGTACTACCTGCTGGCCGGTATCGGCATCACCTTGACCGGCATCTTGCTGCTGGCCACCCGCCGCGCCGCGCTGGGCCTGTACGCACTGGTGCTGTTCGCCAGTACCGTGTGGGCCTTGTGGGAAGTCGGCCTGGACTGGTGGCAGTTGGTGCCACGCCTGGCGCTGTTGTTCGCCCTGGGCATCGTCATGTTGCTCCCGTGGTTTCGCCGTCCGTTGCTGCGCGGCCAGCCTGCTCCACTGGGCACTGGCGCGCTGAGCGTGGCCGTGGTGCTGGCGGGTGCTACCGCCCTGGCCAGCCAATTCACCACCCCAGGTGAAATGGTCAAGACCGGCCAACTGGACCGCGATGCAGTCCCAGGCATGGCCAGCGCTGCACCGGCCCAGGCCGATGGCGACTGGAATTCCTACGGCCGTTCGGCCCATGGCGATCGCTACTCGCCACTGGCACAGATCACCCCGGAAAATGCCCACAAGCTGGTACCCGCGTGGACCTTCCGCACCGGTGACATCCCTGGCCCGAACGATCCAGGCGAAACCACCGCAGAAAATACCCCGCTGAAAGTCAATGGCATGCTCTACGTGTGCACGCCGCACAGCCAGGTGATTGCACTGGACCCGGACACCGGCAAGGAAATCTGGCGCTTCGATCCGAAGATCAGCAGCCAGGGTGCCGAGAACTTCAAGGGTTGGGCACACATGACCTGCCGTGGCGTGTCGTATCACGATGACGCTGCCTACGCTTCCGAGCAGAGCCCGACCGGCAGCGCCAGCCCCGCCGCTGCACCGAATGCCTGCCCGAAACGCATCTTCGTACCGACTGCCGACACCCGTCTGATCGCCCTCAACGCCGACACCGGCAAGATGTGCGAAGACTTCGGCGACAAAGGCCAGGTCGACCTGCGTGCCAATATCGGCAGCTTCGCCCCAGGCGGTTACTACTCCACTTCGCCACCGGCCGTGACCAAGAACCTGGTGGTGATCGGCGGCCACGTCACCGACAACGTGTCCACCGACGAGCCAAGCGGCGTGATCCGCGCGTTCGACGTGCACACCGGCAAGCTGGTGTGGAACTGGGACAGCGGCAACCCGGACGACACCACCCCGTTGGCCGAGGGCAAGACCTACACCCGCAACTCGCCGAACATGTGGTCCATGTTCGCCGTGGATGAAAAACTCGGCATGCTGTACCTGCCGATGGGCAACCAGATGCCCGACCAATACGGCGGCGACCGTACCGAAGACTCGGAAAAATACAGCGCCGGCCTGACCGCCCTGGACATCGACAGCGGCCACGTGAAGTGGACCTTCCAGTTCACCCACCATGACCTGTGGGACATGGACGTGGGCGGCCAACCGTCGCTGATCGACATCAAGACCGACGCAGGCGTGAAGCAGGCAGTGATGGCGTCGACCAAGCAAGGCAGCATCTACGTGCTGGACCGCGCAACCGGCCAGCCGGTGGTGCCGATCCACGAAGTGGCGGTACCGCAAGGTGCAGTCGCTGGCGACCACACGTCGCCGACCCAACCCAAGTCCGACCTGAACTTCATGCCGCCGCCGCTGCAAGAGCGCGACATGTGGGGCGTGACGCCGTTCGACCAGATGCTGTGCCGGATTGATTTCAAATCCCTGCGCTACGACGGCGCTTTCACGCCACCTTCGCTGCAAGGCTCGATCGTTTACCCAGGCAACTTCGGCGTGTTCGACTGGGGTGGCATTTCCGTCGACCCGGTTCGCCAGATTGCCTTCGTGAACCCAAGCTATATGGCGTTCAAGTCGAAACTGATCCCGGCCGCCGACATCGCCAAGCAAGGTCCACGCGTCAGCGAAACCGAAGGCGTGCAGCCGAACAAAGGCGCGCCGTACGGTGTGATCCTCGAAGCCATGCTGTCGCCAATGGGCCTGCCGTGCCAGGCACCGGCATGGGGTTATGTGGCAGCGGTCGACCTGACCACCCACAAAACCATCTGGATGCACAAGAACGGCACCGTGCGTGACAGCTCGCCTGTTCCGATCCCGCTGACCATGGGCGTGCCTAGCCTGGGCGGCACCTTCACCACCGCCGGTGGCGTGTCGTTCCTTAGCGGTACCCTCGACCAGTACCTGCGTGCCTACGACGTGAAAAACGGCAAGCAACTGTGGGAAGGCCGCCTGCCTGCAGGCGCGCAAACCACCCCGATGACCTACACCGGCAAGGACGGCAAGCAGTACGTGCTGGTCATGGCCGGCGGTCACGGTTCCCTGGGTACCAAACAGGGTGACTACGTGATGGCGTTCAAACTGCCGGATTAAGATTGGCCGGCAGCCAGACAAAGGCGGCTACCCTCACAGGTAGCCGCCTTTTTCATACCCGTAGGAGCCGGCTTGCCGGCGATGGCGTCCAAACAATCACCACAACATTCAACGCCGCTATCGCCGGCAAGCCGGCTCCTACAAGGGAGGGGTCAGACTGGGGAGCGCTCGCGGCGCATCCACATCTCGAACGCCATCGCGTTCAACGGCCGGCTGATCAGGTAGCCTTGGGCGGTGTCGCAATTCCACTGCTTGAGCAGCTTCAGGCTGGGGGCGAATTCCACGCCTTCGGCCACCACCTTGAGCCCCAGGTTGTGGCTCATCTCAATGGTGGAGCGCACGATCACCCCGTCGCCGCTCGTGCTGTCGAGGTTGCGCACGAAGGACTGGTCGATCTTCAACTCCTGCACCGGCAGCCGCTGCAATTGCGCCAGGGACGAATAGCCCGTGCCGAAATCATCCACCGACAGGCTGATGCCACAGCCGCGCAATTGCTCCAGCACGCTGAGCGCCTGTTGCGGGTTGTGCATGATCGCGCTCTCGGTGATCTCGAAGATCAGTTGCTCGGCCTCCACCTGGTACTGCATCAACAGCGCAGTGACGCGGATCGCCAGGTCATCATCGGCCAGGTCGTCCACCGAGATATTCACCGACAGCTGGATCAGCATGCCGCGCTGCGCCCACTCGGCAATCTGGCGGATGGCTTCCTCGATCACCCACAGGGTCAGGCTGCTCATGCTACCCGTGCGTTCGGCCAGCGGGATGAATTCGGCGGGCGACACCTGCCCCAGGGTCGGGTGCTGCCAGCGCAACAAGGCTTCGGCCTGGCGGACATGGCCGTGCTTGAGGTCGAGCTTGGGCTGGTAGCACAGAAACAACTCACCCTCGATGGCCGCACGGCGCAGGTCTCGGATAAGGGTGATCTGGCGTTGATGGGCGAGGTCGCGATCTTGCTGGTAGATCTGCAAATGCCCCGGCAGGCTTGCGGCGTCATGCCGGGCGATGGCGGCGCGGCTGATCAACTCTTCCACCTGCTGACCGTCGGCGGGGTAAGCGGCGATGCCGATGCTCACTTCGTGGCGCAGTTCGTCATTGCCGATGCGCTGGGGCTCGGTGAGCAGCGCGTAGAGACGGTCGGCGCGGGCCACGGCGCGGTCGATCTCGGTGTTCTCCAGCAACAGCAGGAACTCGCTGCCGGTGATGCGCGCCGCCGTGTCGCTGGCCAACAGGCTCATGGACAGGCAGCGGCTGGCTTCGCGCAGCATTTCTTCCACGCCCTGGGGGCCGAAACCTTCGTTGATCACCCGGTAGTTCTCGATTCCCAGGTACAGCAACACCACCGGCCGCTGCGCACTGATCGCACTGCCCAGGCGTTCCATGGCCAGGGCTCGATTGGGCAGACCGGTGAGCGGGTCGTGCAGCGCGTTGTGCGCCAATTGCCGCTCGCGCACGGCGATGCCGCTTTGCATGGCGTTGAAGGCACGGGCCAGCAGCCCGAACTCATCGTGGCTGCGCACCCGCACCGGCGTGCGGTAATCACCGGCACCGATGCGCTCGGCCGCCTGCACCAGCGCATTGAGCGGGCGCGACACCCGCCGCGCCAGGAACAACGCACCGGCCAACGACACCAGCAGCACCGCCAGGGCGATCCCGAGGAACTGCCGGTCCAGCGGCGCAAAGGATTCCAGGGCGTGGTCGAGCGGGCTTTGCAGCAACACCCGCACTTCGTCGCCATCGCCGGTATTGGCCAGCGGCAGCACCTGGCTGAGCACGCGCTGGCCGTAGAACAGGTGGAATTGCGGTTCGGGATCAACGTGCCCCTCGCGCAACAGGCTCAGGGTGGCGGCCTGGTAGGCGTCCGGCTGCGTGCTGAACAACGGCCCGGGCTTGCCGTTTTGCACACTGAGAAACGACACCTCCAGGTTGCTCATGGAGCGCAGCTCATTGGCGAACAGTTTGTCCATGGGAAAGCCCATGACAACCCGGGCGATGGGCAGCGGGTCGAGCACTTCCTCCTGCACCAGCAAATAGGGGCGCCCATCCATGGCCACGATCAGCATCTGCAGCCTCGTGCGCCGCGCGTGGCGCAACGCATTGTCATAGGGGAAGACCTGGCCACGCGTCAGGTTCGGCAAGGTGCTGACCATGACCTTGCCATCCAGGCCCAGCACAACCACTTCACTGGAGCGAATGCCGGTGCCGTGGCGACGCAGGGCGGCGAGAATCGCTGCGGTCTTGCCTTCGGCCACCGCCTGTTTGAACGGCAGATCGACGGTCAGCCAGTCCAGGCCGTATTGCAGGCGACGCCCACGCAGGTCGAGCAGGCGCTCGAACACCTGGCTACCGGTTTGCAGTTGGACTTGTGCCTGGTTTTCCACCGCACGGGAGGTAGCGGTCTTGACGGCGAAGTAAGTGGCGGCGACCACCACCAGCAGCAACAGCGCCAGCACCCCGGCAATGCGGGTCTGAAACGTATGGCGCCACCTCATTGCAGTGCCCTCTGGCAGCGTTCGCCTCTCTCTGCCACTACGTCCCTTTGTCATGTGCATTCCCTGCGACTGCTGACCTGGCGTCAAAAAAATATCTATTTTGATTGAATATTGGGTGTTAGGAGATTAGCTGGGACTTTGGGTAAGTGCACCCAATAAAACCTGGGAATTTCGTGGCGGTTTTTTGGCGACAATGGGTTGGCTAGGGGGGCATATCCGTTATTTAGGCAACGGCTGCTTATGGTTCAGCCAAAATTGAGCCGACGTAAGGGCGGAACCCTAAGTGGCCGTTACCGCAGCAACGGATATGTACTCAATCAATCAATCAAGAAATCAATCAAAAACACCGAGCCCGCATAAAATCCCCCCACCGCCGCACCAGATAATTATGCTCATCCATCACCGAATTCCACACCGCAATATGCCCCATGCGCTGTTCATACGACCCGCCATCCCGCACTTCCCCCACCTCAATCAACGGCAAGCCATCACTGCCCAGCAACTCCTCCCGTGCCGGCTTGCCCGCATACCAGTAATCCCACTCCGCGCTGCTCAGGTGATCACGACTGCGCGCCGGGTTGCCGATGTAATACCCCTGCCGCGCCATCACCGCACCAGGCCAGCCCGACAACCACCAATTCAAATACGCATAAGCCGCATCCAGCACCGGCCCCTTGGCATGCCGCGACAACGACAACCCACCAAACCACGCCCGATAACCTTCGCGCGGCACCGCCAGGCGGTATTTCACCCCGGCGCGATGCAGGCGCATCAAGGTCGGTGACCACAGGCTCTGGATATCGATACTCGGGCTGAGCATCAACTGCGCCGCCTCTTCATCATCGGACCAGAACGCCGCGAAGTGCCCCTCCTTCTGCTTGCGCACGAGAATGTCAGCCAGCACGTCGATCTCTTCGATGCTCATATTGCCGATGTCCTTGAACGTCGCCAGCCCCGCGCCCTGCACCGCCAGCGCGGCATCCAGGGCGCCGATGGCCGCGTCGCTCTGCAAGGCGGTACGCGCACGCCACGCGGGGTCGAGCAGCCAGCCCCAGCTTTCGTTGCCGTGGCAAAAACCTTCGGGCAACCGTTCGGGGCGGTAGGCGAAGCTGTCGGCGTTATGGGTCAGGGGCAGCATGCTGATACGCTCGGTGACCGTGCTGCCGAGGCTGCCATCGTGCTGCACGAACAGTCGCTCGCTGGGCACGCTGCCACTGCCCAAACGGTCGTCGGCCGACAGGCGCCCGCGCTTGGGCAGGTCATTGATTTCGTGCCACAGCGCAATGCGCCGGGTGTCGATGGGCTGGATCGCCCGAGCCGGCCACACGAAGTCGACGTTGTGAAACCACTGGTCGTACAGGTCATAGCTCTCGGGCTGCATCACCGCGATTCGCTGGGCCTGTTCGACGTCATGCACCTGGTATACCAGGCGAATGCCCAGTTCCTGCTCAGCCCGCACGCGCAGGCACTCCAGCAGGGTAACGGAGGTGCCGAGGACGCGAAGCGTGATCATGCCGCGAACCGCCGTGAGAACACATCGAAGGAACGCCGCAACAGCATGGGGTCCAGGCCACGCAGGATAAACACCAGGCGCGATTGACGGTCACTGCCCGGCCACGCCGGCAAATGGACCGGCGCATGCAGGCAATGCTGCACACCATGGATGACGATGGGGGCGTTACTGGCGTTCACGTTAAGCAGCCCTTTGACTCGGAGGATTCGTTCACCATGGCATCTTAACAGCATCGACAACCACACCCCGAACCCCACCCAGTCCAGCGGCTGGTCGAAGGTCAGGCTGCACACTTGTGCGGCGCCGTGGGTGGCGGTGGTGGTGCGATGCAACTGCCAGCGACTGACCTCCACGGCGGGCTCGGCGCTGCGCAGGCCTTCGCCGAGCAACAGTTGATCACCGCTGTGGATATCGTGGGTATCGAGGATCGGCGTACCGGCATTCAGGGCCTGCAAGTGCGTGCGCAGTGCCGCGCAGTCGCCGGCGAGATCGGTCTTGCTCAGCAGCAAGCGGTCCGCCGCTGCCACCTGGGCCAACCACTCCGGATGCAGGCGTTCTTGCAGGGTGGCGTGGCTGGCGTCGACCAGGGTGATCACCAGGCCGATATGGAAACGCCCGCGCAGCTGCACATCATTGTTCAATGTCGCGAGGATCGGCGCCGGGTCGGCCAGGCCGGTGGTTTCCAGGATCACCCGCTTGAAGGCCGGAATTTCACCGCGCTCGCGGCGTTGCAACAGGCCGAGCAGCGCGTCTTTCAACTCGCCACGGATCGAGCAGCACACGCAACCGCTGGGCAGCAGCACGGTGTCCGGCGCCACCTCTTCCACCAGCAGGTGGTCAATGCCGACATCGCCGAACTCGTTGATCAGCAAAGCCGTGTCGCACAGGCTTTCGCCTTGCAGCAGGCGCTTGAGCAAGGTGGTCTTGCCGCTGCCGAGGAAGCCGGTGATCACATTCAGAGCCATGCTCATTATTTACTACCTCAATGATGCCCCGGTAGGAGCCCGGCTTGCCGGCGATGGCGTCCTTCAGAATGCCATCGCCGGCAAGCCGGGCTCCTACAAGTCCAGGTGATCCAGCAAGTGCGGGTCGAGGGGGTCCAACGGGCGACCGAGCATGGTCTCGGCGGCCTGCCAGAGTTGATCCAAGCCGTTGGCCAATGCCTGTTTACCGGTGGCGCCCAACAGCAGATACGACGCGCCCTGGAAGTCTTCGACCTTGAGCCGGAACACCGCCAGCACCTGGTTGATGGCGGCGATGCGGCGCAGACGTTCGCGGCGCCGGGGCAGTTCCTCGCCCAGGGGGTCGCTCCAGTGCAGGTCTTCGCCGAGCAATCCGCAGAGTCCGCACATGGCTACACCTCACTCATGGCATGACGTCGCCGGAGTTCGGGCCCAGGGTCTGGCCGACGAACAGGTTGCCACCCGGCTCGCTGGCCAGCAGCACGGCGGTAGGCGCCACTTCGTCCGCCAGGCCGAAACGGCCCAGAGGCAGCTCCTTGGCCTTGGCGCGCTTCCATTCCTCGCTGATACCGCCGACCAATGGTGTCTCGATCGGGCCGGGGGCGATGGCGTTGACCAACACATTGTCCTTGGCCACTTCCAGCGCCAGGGACTTGGTAAAGCCGATCACCCCGGCCTTGGCCGCCGCGTAGTGCGTCAACTCGGCACCGCCCTTGATGCCCAGTTGCGAAGCGACGTTGATGATCCGCCCCCAGCGCTGCGCAAGCATGTGCGGCAAGGCGCGCTGGCTGGCGACGAAAACGCTGGTGAGGTCGACTCGCAGCATGTCGTTCCACAGCTCGATGGACAGGTCGACGCAGCGTGCCTGGGTGAGCATGCCGGCATTGTTGACGAGGATATCGATACCGCCGAACTGCTCGACGCAACGGTCGACGCTGGCCTGGGCGCCCTCGACGGTGCCCACGTCGGCCAGGCATTCGAACACCTCGGCGCCGAGGTTGCGGCAAGTGATCGCGGTTTCGGCGAGGCTCGCGGCATTGCGGTCGGCCAGCACCAGGCGCGCGCCTTCGGCGGCGTAGGCGCGGGCGATGGCGGCACCGATGCCGCTGCCGGCGCCGGTGATCACGGCGCGGCGATTAACGAGTTGAGACATACAAAAACTCCTGTGAACACATAACCCCTGTAGGAGCC
>NZ_JFCA01000051.1 GCF_000612585.1 Pseudomonas sp. CHM02 | reverse complement strand
TGGTTACTTTTGGGCTCTTTTCAAAAGTGACCCGCCGTAAGGGCGGAACCAATACCAGCCGTTACCCAAAAAACGGATATGCACTCAATCATCCAATTTTTTTCCCCATCCAATGGCTTTTTTCTCCCCGCCCAAGGTCCACATCCTCCAAGCACCCTTGAATCAGGAGATTCCCGCAATGACCACCCCCAAAGCCCTGTTGATCCTCCACGGCAAGCAAGCCCTCAACGAGGACGTACGCTCTGCCGTGCAGGCCCGACGCGAGCAGGGCGGGGAGCTGGCGGTGCGCGTGACATGGGAAGGCGGCGACGCCCAGCGCCTGGTCAACGAAGCCCTCTCTGACGGCTACACCCACATCATCGCCGGTGGCGGCGACGGCACCTTGCGCGATGTGGCCGAAGCCATGGCCCTGGCCAAGACCGACGCCAGCCTGGTGCTGATGCCCCTGGGCACCGCCAACGACTTCGCCAAGGCCGCCGGCGTGCCGTTGGAGCCTGCCCAGGCCCTGGCGCTGCTGGACGTGCCGCCAAGGGCCATCGACCTCGGCCAGGTCGGCGGGCAGATCTTCCTCAACATGGCCACCGGCGGTTTTGGCAGCCAGGTCACCGCCAACACCTCCGAGGACTTGAAAAAGGTCCTGGGGGGCGCCGCCTATCTCTTCACCGGCCTGACCCGTTTCAGCGAGTTGAAGGCCGCCTATGGCGAGCTCGAAGGCCCGGAGTTCCATTGGAAGGGCGAGTTGCTCGCGCTGGGGATCGGCAACGGTCGCCAGGCGGGTGGCGGGCATGTGCTGTGCCCTGGCGCATTGGCCGATGACGGCTTGCTGGATGTCAGCATCCTGCCGGCGCCGCAGGAAGTGGTCGGTACCCTGCGTGAGCTGATGAACAACGGTTGGGGCCTGGACACCATGTTTGTGCGGGCGCGGTTGCCGTGGGTGAATATCAAGGTTGCGCAAGGCCTGTACATCAACCTGGATGGCGAGCCGCTGGAGGGTGATGACCTGCATTTCGAGGCTTTGCCCAAGGCCTTGCGCGTGCACCTGCCGGTGGATTCGCCGCTAGTCGTCCAGGCTGATGATCTGCTCGCGCACCGCAAATAGCACCAGGCCCGCCACGTCGAAAATCTGCAGGCGCTTCATGATCTGCGAGCGGTGGGCTTCCACGGTCTTGATGCTCAGGCCCAGGCCATGGGCGATTTCCCGGGTGGACTTGCCGCGCACGATCAGGCGCAGGATCTCCAACTGCCGCGCCGTGAGGTTGTGGCTGTGGCCGGCGGGGGTGGTGGGGCCCTGGCTGCGCACCAGCGCCTGGTTGATCACCGTATGGGCAATCGCCGGGCTCAGGTAGCGTTCGTTGTTGCGCAAGGCCAGCAGCGCGTGTTCCAGCTCGTTGGCGGTGGTGTCCTTGAGCAGGTAGCCATGGGCGCCGGATTCCAGCGCGCACATGATCAGTTCGGGGTCGGTGTGCATCGACAGGATCAGCACGCGGCTCTTGGGATAGGCGCGCTTGAGTTGCTGCAAGGCATCCAGGCCGCCGGTGTGCTTCATCGACAGGTCCAGCAGCACGATGTCCGGCAGCAGGGCGCTGAACCGCTCCAGCAACTGCGCGCCATCGCTGGCTTCGCCGATCACCGTGTAGCCGGGAATGTCCTGGACCAGCGCGCGTACGCCGGCCCTGATCAGTGCATGGTCATCCACCAGGAGTAATTTGCAGGTCACTCGAGAACCTTAGGGGAGCTGGCCCGTTCGAGGGCGCGCGGCGCCCAGGGGAAGAGCGCGTCGATCCGGGTCCCTTTGCCTGGCTGGCTGCTGACGGAGAGTGAACCGCCAAGCTGATCAATCCGCTCGGACATGCCGGCCATGCCCCGTTGGCCTTCCAGGCCTGGGTTGATGGCGGGCGAAAAGCCCTGGCCGTCATCGCTGATAAGCAGCGACAGGCCCTCGGGCAGGCGTTGCAGGCGAACCAGCAGATTGCGCGCCTGGGCGTGGCGTAGCATGTTGGTCACCGCTTCCTGGGTAATGCGAAAGGCCGCCACGGCCATTTCTTCCGGGATACCGGTCAGCCGTTGCTGGCATTCCAGGCTCCAGTGAACCGGGGTGTTTTCCAGGGTCTTGAGCAGGTGCGCGCGCAGGCTGGCTTCCAGGCCCAGGCTGGCCAACTGGCGAGGGTTGAGGATGGCGGAGACGTCGCGCACCTTGGCCAGGGTTTCATTCAGGGTATTGCACAGCACCGTGCACTGGCTTTGCAGGTCCTCGGGCAGTCGGCGCTTGAGCCATTCGCTTTGCAGCTTGGCCGCGGTGAGCAGTTGGCCGATATCGTCATGCAGTTCGCGGCTGAGGCGGTGGCGTTCGTTTTCCTGCACTTGCAGCAGGCGGTCGGCCAACTCCTGGGGTTGAAACTTGATCGATTTGCGCGAACGCCATTGTCGCAGGCCAACCACCACCAGGGTGGCCAGGTTGAGCACAATCACCAGCAACGGCAGCGGCGCGGAGCGGGTATAGGCCCACAGGCTCAGCAGCAGCGAGCCAAGGCACAGGGCGAGGATCAAGCGGTGTGCATTGCTGCGGGACGCGGACCTGGCGATAAGTGTCTTGAGACTGGCATACATAGCAGATGGAGCCAATGAGGGTTCGCTGCGGGAAGATCGGTCACGGCGGCTGACCGGGCTCTGTTTGGGATGCGCTATCGAATCGTTTTTATGCATGATGAAGTTGAGTCACTTCGAGCGGGGCATAGTACCACCACTATTACCGTTGGTCGCCTGGTGCCGTGCCTGGCAGGGTTATTATCCGCGCAAATGCTCCGGGTGGTATTCCCAGAGTTCATAGAGTGGGGGAGTTATATTATTTCCGTGTGGTTGTATCGTTATTGCCGTTAGTGGCTATTTGATATCTATGGGCGGTTTATCCAACTCCGAAAATTTAATTGATGTTGTCGTTTTCAGACAACTTCAGGTTTAAACACGACGCGATATGCGCTTACGACGCATGGTGTACACGTTGCTGCGGTTTATAACTGAAATCCTTTTGCGGGATCTGCAGCGTGACAGTGGCAATCAACGTCGCTTGCTCAGTGTCATCCATGCTCAACTCGCCGGTGCGAATGTCGATCAGTTCCAGTTGCCACGCCAGTAATGTCAGGCACGCATGCAAAGCGTCCAGGGCCTCGTCATGCAGTTGCATGGGGCTGGCGGCATTGGCAATCAGGTACTGGATATGCCGGGAAAATTCGCTGATGGCTTGCAGGGCCAGGCTGTCGGCCTTTTCGGCCAGCTTGGCCAGGCTGGTCTTCATGCAGTCGATGGCATCGCTATCATCGCGAATCAGGTGCAGATGGCTCAGGCACTCTTCCGACTTGGCCAGCAGCGTTTCCGCTTCCATCAAGAATTCGGGAAGTGTGGTTTGCCATTCATTTGCGCTGTTCATCATGCAAGTCTCCACAACATAAGGTCGGGTGATGAGAGGTCGCACCGGGTGAATGGCTTAAAACTAGCGCTGAAATATGACTGAAATCTGTAGGTTGCTTCTGAGTTTTCAGTAGGACGTTTATTAGAGTGACGGCAACGGCGGTGCGTGGCCCTCATGAGTGGGGTCAATTGCACACCTTCAGTTACCGACATCTTTATGTCTGGAAGGCCTGTGGGCCGAGGGCTTGGGATGGCAAACAAAAGCCTGACTCCATTCATGCATTGAGAATGGCGTCACATTAATGGCTATTAGATATTGCGAATATCAGGTTGGGCCTGATTGTGCATAGGGGAATCCCTTAGATAGCGGAACCTTGCGTCGAATTGAATGTCGCGCAACGTTGCTGGGCCGCTATCTGGAGAGCGAGTGCAGTAAAGCATGATGTCAGTGTGACATCAATGAATTTACGTGGCATTTTACAAGGGTCAAGGTCTGGCGCTCGCCGCCGATAACCAGGCTTATGTGAACTGCACAATTCCTCAGCGCATCAGGAGCTTTTAATGGCCGGCATTCTCGACACGGTAGATCAACGCACGCAACTGGTGGGTGAGAATCGCCTGGAGATTCTCATGTTCCGCCTGGCCGGGCGCCAGTTGTTCGCGATCAACGTGTTCAAGGTGCAGGAAGTGCTGCAACTGCCCAAGCTGACGTTGATGCCGCAACGTCATCCGTTCGTGTGCGGTGTGGTCAACCTGCGTGGCCAGACCCTGCCGGTGATCGACCTGTCCCAGGCCATCGGCATGCGCCCGCTGGTGCCGGGCCCCAACAGCACCATCATCGTCACCGAGTACAACCGCTCGGTGCAGGCGTTCCTGGTGGGCGGTGTGGACCGCATCGTCAACATGAACTGGGAAGCCATCCTGCCGCCGCCGACCAGTGCAGGGCGCCAGCATTACCTCACCGCCATCAGCAAGGTCGACGACCAGTTGGTGGAGATCATCGACGTGGAAAAAGTCCTCGCCGAGATCGTGCCGTACAACGCCAAGGTCTCCCGTGAAAAACTCGACGATCCGGTGCTTGAGCGCGCCCGTGGCCGTGAAGTGCTGCTGGTGGATGACTCCAACGTGGCCCTCTCGCAACTGCGCGACACCCTTGGCCAACTGGGCGTGAAGATGCACATCGCCAGCGACGGCCTGAAGGCGCTGAACATGCTCAAGGCCTGGGCTGACAGCGGCCAGGTGATGACCGACAAACTGCTGATGATCTTCACCGACGCCGAAATGCCCGAGATGGACGGTTACCGCCTCACTACCGAGATCCGTAACGACCCACGCCTGCGCAAACTGTACGTGGTGCTGCACACCTCGCTGTCGGGCAGTTTCAACGACTCGATGGTGAAGAAGGTCGGCTGCGACAACTTCCTGTCCAAATTCCAGCCCGACAAGCTGGTGGACGTGGTGCGTCAGCGTCTGATGCTGGACGAAGTGCCCGCTTGACCTTAGGGTGATGGCTTTGCCCCTCAGGAAAGCAGGCCCATGCTTCGTCTCAGCGCGTTGTACCGTTACCCCTTGAAGTCCGGCAAGGCCGAAATACTGCAACAGGTCGGCCTGGATAAACTGGGGGTGGACGGGGATCGACGCTGGATGCTGGTGGACGAGGCCAGCGGGCGTTTTCTCACGCAGCGCGCCGTGGCCAAGATGAGCCAGCTGTCGGCACTGTGGAACAGCGCCGGCGGGCTCACCCTGAGCTCGCCTGGCTACACGTCGTTGGACGTGGCCCTGCCTGGCGGCGATGCCGAGTTGCGCGGTGTGACCATCTGGCGTGACACCTTGCGTGTGCCGGACGCGGGCGACGAGGCTGCGGCGTGGGTCAGCGACTTTATCGGCAAACCGACGCGCCTGGTGCAAATCCCCCTCGAACGTGCGCGCACCACCGAGGCCGGTTATGGCAAGGACGATGACCAGGTCGCGTTTGCCGACGGTTACCCGCTGCTTTTGATCGGCCAGGGCTCGCTGGACGATCTCTCGCAACGCATCGGCCGGCCCATGGAAATGCTGCGCTTTCGTCCCAACCTGGTGATCGAAGGCGGCGAAGCCTTTGCTGAAGACGGTTGGAAACGCTTGCGCATCGGTGATGTGGAGTTTCGCGCGGTCAAGCCGTGCTCGCGCTGCATCCTCACCACCATCGACCCGCAAACCGGCGAACGCAGCGTCGACCGCGAACCCTTCGCGACGCTGGATACCTATCGCAAGACCGAAAATGGCGCGATGTTTGGCCAGAACCTGGTCAACGATGGCATTGGTCGCCTGGAAGTCGGCATGCCGGTGACGATTCTCGAATAAGCGCTAGCGAGTCAGGGCCAGGGCATCCGCGCCGGCTGCAAAGCGCAGTCGGCCGGACGTATCATTGGCTGCGCGCCATACCCCCTGCGCCACATCACTCTCCTGCGTGACTGCGGTGGGGTTGGTTGCCCAGGCGAACACGCGATGGGCAAACGGTTCGTAGGCTTCGGGAATCAGGCCTTGCATGCGCTGCTGTCCATTGCTGGTGAAGCGCGTGGTGGGGCCGTAGCCTGGCTGGACGACCTTGATGTTCACGTCGAACTCCTTGAGCTCCAGTTCCAGCGACCCGGAAAACCCTTCGATCGCGGTCTTGCTGGCCGTGTAGACCGCCACCAGCGGAAAGGGCGCCAGCGTTGCGCTGGAAGTGACATTCACAATCGTCCCGGCCCGGCGTGCGCGAAACTGCGGGATCACCGCTTGGCACATCGCCATGACCCCAAAGGTATTGGTCTCGAACACATCGCGCACGGTGGCCATGGGGGTGGCTTCGAACGCGCCGAACAAGCCGATGCCGGCGTTATTGACCAGGACGTCGATGGGGCCGGCAGCCTCAAGCGCCCGTGCGATGCTGTCGGCGCAGGTCACGTCCAGCGCAAGCACGCGCAGGCGGTCCGACGCCGGCAGCAGGTCTTCGCGCGGTGTGCGCAGGGTGGCGATGACTTTCCAGCCCTGCGCCAGGAAGTGACGGGCCGTGGCAAGGCCGTAGCCCGAGGAACAGCCGGTGATCAGTACGGTTTTCATGGGACGCTCCAATCGTTGAGTTGATTCGTCCGCCACGATAGAGAAACCTTCGCGGATGATCGATGATGCAACGTCCTTATCTGTTTAGTCGGAGTCCAGACATGGCCGATCCGCTGTCCGAAGTCGTTCGATTGCTGCATCCCCGCGCGGCGTTCGCCAACCCCATCAGCGGCAAGGGCAACTGGGCTGTGCATTACACGGAATTCGGCCTGCCCAGTTTCTGCATCATGCTGGAGGGCAGTTGCCTGCTGACGGTCGAAGGGCATGCGCCCGTTGCCGTCAGTGCCGGTGATTTTGTCCTGTTGCCCACCACGCCGGCCTTTACCCTGTCGAGCTTTGCGCCTGCACCCGCGGTGCAGATGGACCCCCATCAAGTCGCCAGTGCCCGTCGCGAGGTGCGTTATGGCGACCCAGAGGGCGCGCCGGAGATGCGCTCGCTGGGCGGCTCGTTCGTGTTCGACTGCGCCGATCCGGGCTTGCTGGTGTCGCTGTTGCCCACGGTGGTTCACGTACGGGACTCGACCCGCCTGTCGCAACTGGTGAACATGGTCGGTGAGGAGTGCGCCCCACAACGAGCGGGCAGTGAGTTCGTCCTGTCGCGGCTGGTGGAATTGTTGCTGGTGGAAGCCATGCGTTCGGCTGCGACGGGCAATGCCCCGGCGGGGCTGCTGCGTGGCTTGGAGGATGAGCGACTGGCACCGGCGCTGAAGCAGATCCACGCGCGTATCGGCCACGCCTGGACGGTCGACCAATTGGCGAAGGTGGCAGCGCTTTCTCGCTCGGCGTTCTTCGAGCGTTTCACGCGGGTGGTGGGCATTGCGCCGATGGCCTATCTGCTGGGATGGCGCATGCAGATCGCCAAGCAATTGCTGGCCGAGAACAGGCTGGCGGTCGGCGACATTGCCGAGCGGGTGGGCTATGGCTCGACCAGCGCCTTCAGCGTGGCGTTCAGCCGGTATGTCGGGGTCGCGCCGAGTCAGTACGCCCGCCCATAAAAAACTGCCCGTCTCCTGGGAGACGGGCATTTTTTTGCCTGCCGTTAACCTTTAGCCGCGGTATTCGCACAGGTAAGCGGTGTCCACGGCGACCTTCAGCTGGAACTTGCTGTTGGCCGGCACGTTGAACTGGCTGCCGGCGGCGAAGGTTTCCCACTCGCTGGCATCCGGCAGCTTGACGGTCAGGGCGCCGGACACCACGTGCATGATTTCACGCTGGGCGGTGCCGAATTCGTATTCGCCGGGGGCCATCACGCCGATGGTCGCCGGACCTTCTGCGGTGCCGAAAGCGATCGACTTGACGGTACCGTCGAAGTACTCGTTGACTTTGAACATGGGCGATTCCTCGGAAAGTGGGTTAAGGCTTCCTGCTTCCTGCTGGGGCCGGCTGGCTGCTTGAGCGATGCAAGCCCGCCGGCAAGCCGGCTCCTACGGGGAGCGCAGATTACGGAAAAAGGCCGGCCAGTATGCCCAAGCCTTCGGGAGCTGCCTAGACCGGCAAAATCAACGGCAGCAGGCGTGCGGTGTTGCGTGCATCCTCCAGCGCCCGATGTTGCTGGCCATGGAACTGCATCCCCGCCAACTGCAGGGCGCCGTTGAGTCCCAGGGGCTTGTCCAGGCGCCGGGCCTTGGCGAAGCGCTGCTTGAGGTTCACATGCGGTGTGTGGGCGAGTGCGCTGGCCAGGCTGTGGCGCTGCCACTCCAGCTCAAGTTGCACGCGGTCGTAGTCACCCCAACTGGCCCAACCCTCCAGGCGTGCCTGGTGCTGGCCCAGCCAGCGTTCGAACAGCGGCCACACCTCGGTGATCGGTGCGGCGGCATCGATGTTCGCCTGGGTGATGTGCGTCAGCTGACGGCAGAAGGGCGTCAGCAATGGCCGGCGCAGCGGCCGTACAAAGCGCTGGAAGTGATCCAGCTCGCGCCCCTGGCGGTTGACCAGGCTGGCGCCGATCTCGATGACTTCCATCTCCGTCACGGGCCAGCCGCCTTCATCCGTTGTGGCTTCAAGGTCAATAATCAGCCAATGAGGCATCGCGCAGGTTCCCGTACTCTTCCCTTTCTGTTGGGGATAGAGCGTAGCCCGGCCCTGTAGTTCCGCCTAGGGGCTAGACGATCTCGAGCAAAACCTGACGATTGCGCACTTGATCACCGGCGACCACCTGCACGCCCTGGACCACGCCGTCGATGCCGGCCGTCAGTGGGTGTTCCATTTTCATCGCTTCGAGCACCAGCAGCAGTTGGCCTTTGGTGACGCTGTCGCCGGCGCTGACCCGCACATCGACAATCGCCCCGTCCATCGGCGCCTTGACCGTGCCGCTGCGGGCCTCGGCCTGGCGGCTGGCGATGTGTTGGGTGCGGTCGATCACCGTGAGGCCGGGTAGCCACAGTCGGTTACCGTCGAGGTGATAGGCGACGCGGCGGCGGATGCCATTGAATAGCACCGTGGCGTAGCGACCGTCGGTGCTCAGTTGCAGGTGCTCGGCGCTGACGCTGTGGAGGTCGCCGTTGACCTCAAGGCGATAGTTGCAGGGCGCGCCGGCGTTGTTGCGCCATCCCGCCAGTGCTGGGGAATACTGGTTTGCGCTGTGTGCGTAAAACAGCGCGGCGGCCAGGCTGAGCTGCTCTTTCGACGGCACCTGGGGCGGGATTTCGCTGAAGTGTTGCGCGATAAACCCGGTGCTGAAATCGCCAGTGATGAAGGCCGGGTGCTTGAGCAGGGCGGCCAACAGCTGGCGATTGGTCTCCAGGCCCAGCAATACCGTGTCTTCCACGGCCCGTAGCAGTTTACGCCGCGCCTCTTCGCGGGTGGCGCCATGGGCGATGATCTTGCCCAGCATCGGGTCATAGAACGGGCTGATGCGCTGGCCTTGGACCACACCATGATCGGTGCGCACGCCGGCAGCCGGTTCCCAGCGCAGCACCTCGCCGGTTTGCGGCAGGAAGCCCCGGGCCGGATCCTCGGCGTAGAGGCGCACTTCCATGGCATGGCCGCTGAGGATGACGTCGGCCTGTGTCAGCGGCAGCGGTTGGCCGGCGGCGATCTGCAGCTGCCAGTCCACCAGGTCGAGACCGGTGATCAGTTCGGTCACCGGGTGTTCCACTTGCAGGCGAGTGTTCATTTCCAGGAAATAGAACCGGCCGTGACGGTCGAGCAGGAATTCCACGGTGCCGGCGCCGACGTAGTTCACCGCGCGCCCAGCCTTCAGGGCCGCTTCGCCCATGGCTTGGCGCAGCGCGGGTGTCATGACCGGGCAGGGCGCTTCTTCGATGACTTTCTGATGGCGGCGCTGCAGCGAGCAGTCGCGTTCGCCGAGGTAGATCAGGTGGCCGTGGCTGTCGCCGAACAGCTGGATTTCGACGTGGCGTGGGTCGATCAGCGCTTGTTCGAGGATCAGTTCGTCGCTGCCGAAGGCGTTTTTGGCTTCCGAGCGGGCTGTCTGCAGGTTGTCCAGCAAGGCTTCTGGGTGGTGCACCAGGCGCATGCCGCGTCCGCCACCGCCGGCGCTGGCCTTGATCATCAGCGGGTAGCCGATGCGCTCGGCTTCTTGTTGCAGGGTGGTGTCGTCCTGGGCGCTGCCCTGGTAGCCGGCGATGCACGGCACGCCGGCGTCGAGCATGGCGAGTTTGGACAGGCGTTTGCTGCCCATCAGCTCGATGGCCTCGACGCTGGGGCCGATGAACGTGAGGTGGGCGTGCTGGCAGGCGCGGGCGAAGTCGGGGTTTTCGGAGAGGAAGCCGTAGCCGGGGTGGATGGCGTCGGCGCCGGTGAGCCTGGCGGCTTCGAGGATGGCTTGGATGTTGAGGTATGACTGTTGGACGGGGGCGGGGCCGATATGCACGGCTTCGTCGGCCATCTGGACGTGCAAGGCCTGGGCGTCGGCGTCGCTGTAGACCGCCACGGTGCGGTAGCCCAGGGCTTGGGCAGTGCGCTGGATACGGCAGGCGATTTCGCCGCGGTTGGCGATCAGAATCTTGTTCATTTGGCCCACCGTGGCTTGCGCTTTTGCACAAAGGCTTGCATGCCTTCGATGCCTTCTTCACCGGTCACCGCTGCGGCGAACCACTCAGCGGCCTCATCCAGCAGGGGGCCCAATGGCTGCTCAACACTGGCCAACAATAAGGCTTTGGTCCGCCCATTCGCCCCTGGCGCACACTTCAGTACCTGCCCTAAAACCTCATCCAAGCGCTCTGCCAACGCCTGTGGATCGCGTTCGGTAAAGTGCACAACGCCCAGCCGCTCGGCTTCCAGGCCGTCAAAGCGCGCGGCGGTCAGCGCCAGTCGGCGTGCCTGGGTCAATCCGATGCGCTTGACCACAAAGGGTGCAATCTGCGCCGGCAGCAAGCCCAGGCTGGTCTCCGGCAGGCCGAATTGCGCCTGGTGATCGGCGATGGCGATATCACTCACGCACGCCAGGCCAAAGCCACCGCCCAGCACCGCGCCTTGCAGCACCACGATCACCACTTGCGGCACCGCTTCGACTTCTTGCAGCAAGGTGCCAAATGCGCGGTTCAGCGCTTGCAGTCGATTGCCCGCTGTGACCAGGTCTTTCACATCGGCCCCGGCGCAAAAATGCCCACCGGCGCCGCTGATCACCAGTGCGCGCACCTGGCTGTCCAACTGCGCCACCACTGTGCGCAGTTCATTGACCATCTCCAGGCTCATCGCATTGCGGCTGTCGGGCCGGTTGAGGGTGATGTGCAGCACGCCGTTATGGGGTTCGAGCAGCAGGGTGTTCATGGCTTTTTCCCAGGCAAGGTGCCCATCAGTTTGCAGATGATGCCCAGCATGATTTCGTCGGCACCGCCGCCGATCGATACCAGGCGCACATCGCGATAGGCGCGGGCCACGGGGTTGTCCCACATGAAGCCCATGCCGCCCCAGTATTGCAGGCAACTGTCACTGACTTCGCGGCCCAGGCGTCCCGCCTTGAGCTTGGCCATGGAGGCCAGGCGGGTCACATCCTGGCCTTTGATGTATTGCTCGGTGGCCTGGTAGACCAGCGCACGCAGGCATTCGATTTCGGTGGCGAGTTCGGCCAGGCGAAAGTGAATGACCTGGTTGTCGATCAGCGCCTTGCCGAAGGTCTGGCGCTCCTTGCAGTACTCGATGGTGCTGTCGATGCAGTGCTCCAGGCCCTTGATCATATTGGCCGCGCCAAACAGGCGTTCTTCCTGGAACTGCAGCATCTGCATCATGAACCCCGCGCCTTCGTGGCCGATGCGGTTGCGTTGGGGCACGCGCACGCTGTCGAAGAACACCTGGGCGGTCTCGGAGCTGTGCATGCCGAGCTTTTCCAGGGGCGGGCTGACGCTGATGCCGGGTGTGTTCATCGGCACCATGATCAGCGACTTGTTGATGTGCGGCTTGTCGTCGGAGGTGTTGGCCAGCAGGCAGATGAAGTCGGCGCTGGGCGAGTTGGTGATCCACATTTTGCTGCCATCGATCACATAGTCATCGCCGTCCTTGCGCGCATGGGTTTTCAACCCGGCCACGTCGGAACCGGCGCCGGTTTCCGAGACACCGATGCAGCCGACCTGCTCGCCGCTGATGGCCGGGCGCAGGAATTCGTCGCGCAGTTCATCGGAGCCGAAGCGGGCGAGGGCGGGCGTGCACATGTCGGTCTGCACGCCGATGGACATGGGAATACCGCCACAGCGGATGGTGCCGAACTCTTCGGCGGCGACGATGGAGTAGCTGTAGTCCAGGCCCATGCCGCCGAATTTCTCCGGCTTGGATATGCCCAACAGGCCGAGGGCGCCGGCCTTGCGGAAGATCTCGTGGATGGGAAAGCGCCCGGCTTTTTCCCATTCGTCGACATGGGGGTTGATCTCGCGGTCGACGAAGGCGCGGACGGTGCGGCGCAGTTCCTGATGTTCCTGGGTAAAGATCATTTTTACTGTGCTCCTTATCGCGACGCGGAGCGTCTCGGGCGAAATTTAGAGGCGTGCTACACCGAAGGTATTGGCTTGCAACTCACGCACCTCGGCCTCATGGCAGATATCCAGCAGAAAGCCCAGCAAGGTTCGCGTATCCCTGGGATCAATCAGCCCGTCATCCCACAGGTTCGCGCTGCCGTAGAGCGCGGTGGACTGGCTGTCGAGCTTCTGCGCGGTGACCTGCTCCAGCATGTCCAGCACCTTGGGATCTGGCACCAGGCCGTCCTTCAACTGCTTGGCCTCTGTCACGATGCGCAGCACCTTGCCCGCCTGGGCGCCGCCCATCACCGCCGTGCGGCTGTTGGGCCAGGCAAAAATGAAGCGTGGGTCCAGGCCGCGGCCGCACATCGCATAGTTGCCGGCACCGTAGGAGCCGCCCACCACCACCGTGAGTTTAGGCACTCGCGCATTGGCCACCGCCTGGATCATCTTCGCACCGTGCTTGATCACCCCTTGCTGCTCCGACTCGGTGCCCACCATGAAACCGGTGGTGTTGTGCAGGAACAGCAGCGGCGTACGGCTCTGGTCGCACAGTTGGATAAATTGCGCGGCCTTGCTCGCCCCCTTGGGCGTGATCGGGCCGTTGTTGCCGATCACACCGACGGCACGCCCCTGAATGTGCAGGTGGCCGCAGACGGTGTGGGCATCGAACTCGCCCTTGAATTCAAGGAAGTGCGAACCGTCGGCCAGGCGCGCGAGGATTTCGCGGACGTCGTAGGGTTTTTTCGGGTCATCCGGGATCAGGCCCAACAGCTCTTCGATGGGGTACAGCGGCTCTGTATAGGCACGTTTGGGCGCAGGCGACAGGCGATCATTCCAGGGCAAACAGCGGACAATCTCCCGGGCGATGCGCACGCCGTCGGCGTCATTTTCCGCCAGGTACTCGGCGGTGCCGGCGGTTTGTGCGTGCATCTCGGCGCCGCCCAGTTCTTCATCGGTCGCCACTTCGCCGGTCGCGGCTTTAAGCAGCGGCGGGCCGGCGAGGAACAGCTTGGCCCGGCCGCGCACCACCACCACGTAGTCCGACAACCCCGGTTGATATGCGCCGCCCGCTGTGGCCGAGCCATGCACCACGGTGATCTGCGGCAGGCCCATGGCCGACATGCGCGCCTGGTTGGCGAAGCTGCGCGCACCTTCGACGAAGATCTCGGCGGCATAGTTGAGGTTGGCGCCGCCGCTTTCGGCGAGGGTCACCACCGGCAGTTTGTTCTCCAGGGCGATCTGTTGCAGGCGCAGGGATTTCTTCAGGCCGGTGGGGGAAATAGTGCCGCCCTTGATCGCGCTGTTATTGGCCACCACCAGCATGCGCACGCCGCTGACGTAGCCGATCCCGGCGATCAACCCACCACCGGCGGCGCTGCCGTCCTTGTCGTCGTGCAGCTTGTAACCGGCCAGGCTGGCCAGTTCCAGGAACGGTGCGCCGGGGTCCAGCAGCAGGTTGAGGCGTTCGCGGGGCAGCAGTTGGCCGCGCTTGTCGAACTTGGGCTTGGCGTCCTGCGCCTTGCTCAGCAGGTTGTGCTCCAGTTGGCGTAGCTGGGCGATGGCCGCCAGCATGGCTTCGCGGTTTTGCGCGAACTGGGTACTGTGGGCGTCGATCAGGGATTCAATCACCGGCATGGTCTATTGCTCCGCCTTGAGCACATCCGGCAGGTAGGCACGGTGGAAGCCATTGAAGGGTTCGCTCGGCGACTGCGCCTTGTGCAATGGCCAGGCGCGGCTGCCCAGGCTGGCGGCACCGTCGATGCGCAACGTACTGCCGCTGATAAAGGCGGCGGCGGGGCTGAGCAGGAACACGATGGCCGCGCTGACTTCCGACTCGGTGCCAATGCGCTTGAGCGGCACGTGTTCGCGCAACGTCGGGATCACCGCCTTGAACGCGCCTTCGTAGGTGTCCATGCCGCTGGAGGCGATCCAGCCCGGCGCCACGGCGTTGACCCGTACGCCGGCGTAACCCCATTCGAAGGCGGCGGTCTTGGTGAAGTTGTCCATGCCGGCACGCGCCGCGCCCGAGTGGCCCATGCCAGGCATGCCGCCCCACATGTCGGCGAGCATGTTGACGATGGCGCCGCCGTGCTTGCTCATGGATTGGTTGAACACTTCCCGGGCCACCAGGAAGCCGCCGACCAGATTGGTGCGCAGCACCGTTTCGAAGCCTTTTTGATTGATCGCGGCCAGCGGCGACGGATATTGGCCGCCTGCATTGTTGACCAGGCCGTGGATCGGGCCGTGTGTGTGAATGATGTGTTTGACCAAGGCCTTTACCGCCTCCTCGTCGCGAATGTCGCACACCTGCCAATCGGCGGTGCCGCCATCTTCGGCGATCTCTATCGCGACGTTCTGCAGCTTTTGCGCCTTGCGTCCCACCAGAATCACGTGAGCGCCGAGGGCCGCCAATTCATGGGCGGTGCAGCGGCCAATGCCACTGCCGCCACCGGTGACCACCACGGTTTGCCCCTGGAACAGGTCGGCTTTGAAGATCGAGTCGAAGGCCACGGCAATGCTCCTGTCAGTTGAGAGAGTCTGCGATGTGTTGCGGCACGGCAATGGGGATTTCCAGCAGTTGCTGGGCGAAGGCTTTGCCCTGCGGGTCGATGCGCAGGCTGGCGATGCCGCCACCGCCCAGGGCGTTTTCCAGCAGGAAATTGAGGCTGTGGCTGCCGGGCAGGTACCAACGCTCGACGCGGCCATGCACAGGGTCAAGCACATGGCCCATCCAATCGACGATGACTTCCGGGGCCAGCGCCTCGGCGATCCACGGCAGGTAGTCGGGGTCGCGGGCGATCACGCCGATATTGCTGTGGTTGCCTTTGTCGCCGGAGCGCGCCACGGCCAGTTTCACCAGCGGCACGCTGGCGTCGGCGCGACCTTGGGGCTTGGGCGGATCCATCGGCGCATCGGGCAGGGTGGGGGCGTCGACCTTTGGCAGGGCACAGGCGTGGCGTTCGCCCTGGAAGTCGATCTCTACGGCACAGGACGCCTTGTCGATCAGGAACGAAAACAGCCGGATCAACGGGTACACGGTGGGTCGGCCGCCGACGATGCCAGTCAGGCCCGGCGCCATGCCGGTTGCGGCCTGGGCGATCTCGCGGGCGAACAGCACCAATGCCTGTTTGCTGGGGTGACGCACCGCCAGTTTCACCACCACTTCGCGGCCGTCCTGGCGCATCGCGTGGGCGCCGTAGGTGGCCTCGCTGCCGAGCAGTTCGATGTTCACGTCGGTGTACGGCGCCCAGCCGCGTTGGCTGAACAGTTCAGAGGTCTTGTTGATGATTGCCTGGCTGACCCGTTCGGCCTTGGCCACCGCATCGATCCCGGCGATCAGGCAACTGGCGGTGCAGCGGAAACCATCCGGGTAAGTGGCGCTGACTTTGTACTGGTCGGTCGGCGGCGAACCCTTGGCGCCGTGCAGGCGTACGCAGTGCTTGCCTTGTTGCTGCAATTTGACCTGGCTGAAATCGCAGATCACATCCGGCAGCAGATACGCGTGTGGGTCGCCGATTTCATACAGCAGTTGTTCCGCCACACTGAGTTCGCTGATCAATCCGCCGGTGCCGTCGACCTTGTTGACGGTGAACTGGCCGTCGGCGCTGACTTCGACGATCGGGAAGCCGATGTGCTCGTAGTCCGGCACGTCGCGCCAATCGGTGAAGTTGCCACCGGTGCACTGTGCGCCACACTCGATGATATGCCCGGCCAGTGCGGCCTGGGCGAGGCGGTCGTAGTCCTGCCATGACCAGTCGAATTCATGCACCAGCGCCGCACTGACCACCGCGCTGTCGACCACGCGGCCGGTGATGACGATATCCGCGCCCAGTTTCAGCGCCTGGCTGATACCGGGGGCGCCCAGGTAGGCGTTGGCGGACACGCACAGGGGCGGCAGCGGCGTGCCGTTGAACATGTCGGTGATGCCGCGCAGGTGCTTGAGCTGGGGCTGCAGGTCGTCTCCCAGCAGCACGGCGATTTTCAGTGCAACGCCGGCCTTGTCACAGGCGACTTGCAGGGCGGCGGCGCAGGCCTGGGGGTTGATACCGCCGGCGTTGCTGATCACCCGCACGCCCTGGCGCTGGATATCGGCCAGCAGCGGCGTGAGCACCTCGACAAAATCCGCGGCATAACCGGCCTGGGGATCTTTCATCCGCGCGCCGGCAAGGATCGACATCGTGACTTCCGCCAGGTAGTCGAACACCAGGTAATCCAGCTTGCCACCGTGCACCAATTGGGCGGCGGCGGTGCAGGTGTCACCCCAGAAGGCGCTGGCGCAGCCGATGCGAACCGTCTTGCTCATGAGAAATCCTTCCTCGAATGGCTGGCAACGAGACTACCAAGCAAGCGCTTGGTTTGTAAACTCTAGAAACAAGTTTCACCCAAGCGCTTGCTTGGGTGGCCGGCACGGCCTAAATTGCGGGCCAAGACGTCCGTGGAAGTAGAGGAGAGAGGCATGGATGAGCACAAAGCCCTGCGGGTGATGCGCACCATGGTCGACGGCGGCCAATTGACCGACCCCGACAGCGCCCGGGGCAAGCTGCTGCAGACTGCGGCCCACCTGTTTCGCAACAAGGGCTTCGAGCGTACCACCGTGCGCGACCTGGCCAGCGCCGTGGGCATCCAGTCCGGCAGCATCTTTCATCACTTCAAGAGCAAGGACGAGATCCTGCGCGCGGTGATGGAAGAAACCATCCACTACAACACCGCGATGATGCGCGCTTCGCTTGAAGAAGCGAACAACGTGCGCGAACGCGTGCTGGCGCTGATCCGCTGCGAATTGCAGTCGATCATGGGCGGCAGCGGCGAGGCCATGGCGGTGCTGGTGTACGAGTGGCGCTCGCTGTCGGCCGAGGGCCAGGCCCAGGTGCTGGCCCTGCGTGATGTGTATGAGGCGATCTGGCTGCAGGTACTGGGCGAGGCCAAGGACGCCGGCTATATCCGCGGTGATGTATTTATCACCCGGCGTTTCCTGACGGGAGCCTTGTCCTGGACCACCACCTGGTTTCGCGCCGAAGGCAGCCTGACGCTTGAGCAGTTGGCCGAAGAGGCCCTGCTGATGGTTTTGAAAGCCGATTGAGGTGCAAGCTATTAATTTGCCGGTGGAAAGTTGTCTCTCCAGACAAAAACGCCTAGCTTATCGCCATTAGCGTTTTTCAACGGTGTGTGCCTTGATGTTTTCGCCATGGCGGCTGGCTGCAGGACTTACCTTTTGGGCACTGGGCACCGCGTGGTGTGTGCCAGTCTCGGCTGCGCAATTGGTGCGCATCGGCGCGGCACATTTCCCGCCGTACACCGTACGTCCCGAGCAGGGCGCCGACACCGGCTTGCTGCCACAACTGGTCGAAGCCCTCAACGCCTCGCAAGCCGATTACCAGTTTGTACTGGTGCCCACCTCCATACCGCGGCGTTTCCGTGATTTCGAGCAGGGGCGGGTGGATATGGCCATCTTCGAAAACCCCGACTGGGGCTGGCAGAAGATTCCCCACACTACCGTCGACATGGGCCTGGAAGATGCAGAAATCTTCGTCGCCCAGCGTGAGACCGGTCGCGACCAAAGCTATTTCGCCGACCTCAAGGGCAAACGCCTGGCGGTATTCAGCGGATATCACTACGCCTTCGCCAACTTCAACCCCGATCCCAAGTACATGGCCGAGCACTTCAATGCCACGTTGACCTACTCCCATGACAGCAACCTGCTGATGGTTGCGCGCGGGCGTGCCGACATCGCCTTGGTGACCCGTTCGTACTTGAGTGATTTCATGGTGCGCAATGCGGAGATGGCGGGGCAGTTCCTGGTGTCGGAACGCATCGACCAGGTCTATCACCACTATGCGTTGCTGCGCCCCAAGGCGCCGATCACGGGGGAAGCGTTTTCCGCGTTGCTCAAGCGCTTGCGTGATGACGGCGAGATGCTGAAGATTTTCGAGCCGTATCGTATCGATGTGATGCCGGTGCCCTGACAGGCACGATACAGATCGTCCTGGTGGACATAGGTTCATGTGGGCGCCGGGCTTGCCCGCGATGCAGGCGCCTCGGTGTATCTGTCAAACCGGGTCGTCTGCATCGCAGGCAAGCCAGCTCCCACACTTAATTTGCTGAGTGTCAGATCACTCTGCTGAGCGTCAAACCCGCCGCGCAAACGTATCGCTATGGCTGCCCGACACCTTGCGGCAGTGCACCAGCGCATCACGGATCATGAAGTTCACCAGGGTCGGCGATACCCCCAGTTCCTTGGCGATGTCCTTTTGCGGCACGCCGTGCAGGCGGTACATCTCGAACGCGTAGCGGGTGCGCTGCGGCAGCTCGGTCAGGGCGTCGGCGATGTTTTCCAGGGTATTGAAGTTGATGTGCGAGGTTTCCGGTGAAGCGCCGTGAATAACCACATTCAAGCCTTCCTCTTCCGTCCCGGAGTACTTGAGCTCCAGGGCCTGCTTGCGGTAGTGATCGATCGCCAGGTTGCGCACGATCTGGAACAGATAACTCAATTGAGCCTTGAACGATGAGGTGATCGTCGGTGCCGATTGCAGGCGGAAGTAGGCGTCCTGCACTACGTCTTCGGCTCGGGAGCGGCAGCCGGTAATGCGGGCCGCGATCTTCACCAGAATCAGCCGGTTATCGACGAATGCCTGGAGAAGCGGTGAGTCGCACCTGCCTGTGGATACTTGTTCCGTCATGGAAATCACCTTGTCGCAAAAGAGGTTAGGGGAGGGCGTCCTTGCTGAGGCCTCCTACACATCGGGCAACAAATTATGCTTAATGATAATGATTGTCAAATGAGAAGGCGAACTAATCTTATGCTTTCTTGTTAGGTGTGAACCACGTCTCGCTCGTACCCGGCGACTAATTATTTGCCGGTGCCGTCCGTTCTTCTGGGTGACAGGTCCGTTAGTAAAACGGCCAAGGATCAGCACCCGCAGGAGGACGAAATGGGTTTCTATCGTGCATACAGCGTGTTTCAGTTTGGAGTCGTCGCTCGATGAGTACGCCGACTCGACTGCGCCTGTTCTGCCTGCCCTATTCGGGCGCCAGCGCCATGGTTTATGCGCGCTGGCGCCGAGCCCTGCCTGAGTGGTTGCAGGTGTGCCCGCTGGAATTGCCCGGCCGTGGCATGCGCATGGACGAGCCGCTGCAGCGCGATATCAAGGCCCTGGCCGCGCAGCTCGCGGAGGAAATCAGCCGCGACTTGAGCGGGCCCTATGCGCTGTTCGGCCACAGCCTCGGCGGCCTGCTCGCCTTCGAACTGGCGCACGCCTTGAGCGCTCGTGGCGTGCCCGCGCCGCTGGCATTGTTCGCGTCCGGCACGGCCGGGCCGGCGCGTCGTGACGTCAGCGAATACGCCATCGAAAAAACCGACGAACAACTGATCGCCCGCCTGCGCGAACTGCAGGGCACCACCGAAGAAGCCCTGGCCAACCCCGAGTTGATGCAGTTGATGCTGCCGATCCTGCGCGCCGATTTCCTGCTGTGCGGCAGCTTCACCTACGGCGAGCGCGCACCGCTGGGCATGCCGATCCACGTGTTCGGCGGCAAGCAGGACAGCGTGCGCGCCGACCAGTTGCTCGACTGGCAACTCGACGCTGCCAGCGGCTTTTCCCTGGACATGTTCGACGGTCACCACTTCTTCCTCATGCAGCACGAAAGCGCGGTGTTGCGTTGCATGCGGCGTTACGCCGACGAACACCTGGCCCGCTGGCGCAATGGCGCGGCGCGGCAACTGGCCGCTGGCTAAAAGCTCCCACTTCCCGAATTTCCCGTAAGCCGATTTCAGGCAGGAACCCCATGATGGACGCCTTCGAACTTCCCCGTACTCTGGTCCAGTCCCTTCAGCGCCGCGCTGCGCAGACCCCGGACCAGGTCGCCCTGCGCTTCCTTGCCGAGTCCGCCGAGCACAGCGTGGTACTCAGTTACCGCGACCTGGACCAGCGTGCCCGCACCATTGCCGCTGCCCTGCAAGCCAATGCGGATCTGGGCGACCGTGCGGTGCTGTTGTTCCCCAGCGGTCCGGATTACGTCGCGGCGTTCTTCGGTTGCCTGTACGCCGGGGTCATTGCGGTGCCGGCCTATCCGCCGGAATCCACCCGTCGTCACCATCAGGAGCGCTTGCTGTCGATCATTGCCGACGCCGAGCCGCGCCTGTTGCTGACCATCGCCAGCCTCGCCGATGGCTTGTCGCAGATCGAAAACGCGCCGCCGGTGTTGAGCGTCGACAGTCTGGAGGCAGCGGGCAACTGGATCGCCCCCGACCTGCATCCCGATGACATCGCCTTCCTGCAATACACCTCCGGCTCCACCGCGTTGCCCAAGGGCGTGCAAGTCAGTCACGGCAACCTGGTGGCCAACGAAGTGCTGATCCGTCGCGGTTTCGGCATCGACCTGAACCCGGATGACGTGATCGTCAGTTGGCTGCCGCTGTACCACGACATGGGCCTGATCGGCGGCCTGCTGCAACCGATCTTCAGTGGCGTGCCGTGCGTGCTGATGTCGCCGGCCTACTTTCTCGGCCGGCCGTTGCGCTGGCTCGAAGCGATCAGCGAATACGGCGGCACCATCAGCGGTGGCCCGGATTTCGCCTATCGCCTGTGCAGCGAGCGGGTCAGCGAGTCGGCCCTGGAACGCCTGGACCTGAGCAAATGGCGCGTGGCCTATTCCGGTTCCGAGCCGATCCGCCTCGACACCCTGGAACGCTTCGCCGAGAAGTTCGCCGCTTGCGGTTTCACCCCGAACAATTTCTTCGCCTCCTACGGCCTGGCCGAGGCGACCCTGTTTGTCGCCGGTGGCACCCGGGGCCAGGGCATCCCCGCGCTGCGCGTCGACGAGCAGGCCCTGGCCGCCAACCGCGCCGAGCCGGGGCAGGGCAGTGCGATCATGAGCTGCGGCACCCGCCAGCCCGACCATGCGGTACTGATTGCCGACCCGCACACCCTTGTGGAACTGCCCGACAGCAGCGTCGGCGAACTCTGGGCTAGCGGCCCGAGCATTGCCCACGGCTACTGGCGCAACCCCGAAGCCACCGCCAGGACTTTCGTGCAACACGCCGGCCGCACCTGGCTGCGCACCGGCGACCTGGGTTTTATCCGTGACGGCGAGGTGTACATCACCGGTCGCCTCAAAGACCTGCTGATCGTGCGCGGCCACAACCTGTACCCCCAGGACATCGAGCAGACCATCGAGCGCGAAGTCGAAGTGGTGCGCAAAGGCCGGGTCGCCGCATTTGCGGTGAATGACCAGGGTCTGGAAGGTATTGGCATTGCCGCTGAAATCAGCCGCAGCGTGCAGAAAATCCTGCCGCCCGAAGCGCTGATCAAGGCGATCCGCCAGGCCGTCGCCGAGGCGTACCAGGAGGCGCCGAGCGTGGTGGTGTTGCTCAATCCCGGTGCATTGCCGAAGACCTCCAGCGGCAAGGTGCAACGCGCGGCGTGTGCGCTTCGCCATAAGGATGGCAGCCTCGACAGTTATGCACAGTTCCCTGATCTGCAGGTACAGGCGAGCGATGGTGCGCTGCAGTCCGAACTGCAACAGCAGATCGCTGCGATCTGGTGCGAGCAATTGCAGGTGCCGACAGTGGCCGCCGACGATCATTTCTTCCTGCTTGGCGGCAACTCCATCACGGCCACCCAAGTGGTCGCACGCTTGCGCGAAACCCTCGGCCTGGAACTGAACCTGCGCCTGCTGTTCGAGGCGCCGACCCTGCAAGGCTTTGCCGCGAATGTCGCGCAGTTGCAACAGGACGGCGGCGTCGCCCAGGGCGTGATCCACAGCCTGTCACGCCAGGACGAGTTGCCCCAATCCCTGGCGCAGAACCGCCTGTGGATCACCTGGCAACTGGACCCGCACAGCAGCGCCTACACCATCCCCGGTGCGCTGCGCCTGCGCGGCGAGTTGGATGAAGACGCCGTGCGCGCAAGCTTCCAGCAACTGATCCAGCGCCACGAAGCGCTGCGCACCCGCTTCTACGAAAGAGACGGCCAGGCTTTCCAGCGTATCGATGCCAAGGTGGGGTTCGAGCTGCAAGTCATCGACCTCAGTGATCTGCCGGCGGCCGAACGCGAAGCCCGTGCGCAACAGATCCGCGAAGACGAAGCGCGCACCCAGTTCGACCTGGAAAAAGGCCCGCTGCTGTGGGTGACCCTGGTGCGCCTGGACGATGAAGATCACCAACTGCTGGTAACGCTGCACCACATCATCGCCGACGGCTGGTCGCTGAATATCCTCATTGACGAGTTCTCACGCCTCTACGCGGCCGCTGTCCAGGGTCAAACCCTGGAATTGCCGCCCCTGGCCCTGCAATACGCCGACTACGGCAGCTGGCAGCGCCAATGGCTGGCCGAAGGCGAAGGCGAGCGCCAACTGGCGTACTGGACAGCGCAACTGGGTGAAGAACATCCAACCCTGAGCCTGGCCACCGACCACCCGCGCTCGGTGCACCACCGTCACACGGCCTCGCGCCATAGCGTGCGCTTGGGTGCGAGCCTCAGCGAAGCGATTCGCCAGACCGCCCAGGCCAACGAATCCACCCCGTTCATGCTGTTGCTGGCGGCTTTCCAAAGCCTGCTCTACCGCTACAGCGGCCAGCGTGACATCCGCATCGGCGTGCCCAACGCCAACCGCCCGCGCCGGGAAACCCAGGGCCTGGTCGGCTTCTTCATCAACACCCTGGTACTGCGGGCCGAGCTGGACGGGCGCCTGCCGTTCAGCCAGTTATTGGCCGCGACACGCCAGACGGCAGTAGGCGCCCAGGCCCATCAGGACCTGCCCTTCGAACAATTGCTGGAAGCCTTCCCGCACGCCCGGGAACAGGGCCTGTTCCAGGTCATGTTCAACCACCAGCAGCGTGATTTGAGCGCGTTGCGTCGCTTGCCGGGCATGCTCGCCGACGAGTTGCCCTGGCACAGCCGCGACGCCAAGTTCGACCTGCAACTGCACACCGAAGAAGACCGCAACGGGCGCTTGAGCCTGTCGTTCGACTACGCCGATGAGCTGTTCGAAACCGCGACCATCCAGCGCCTGGCCGAGCACTACATCAACCTGCTGCATGCCGTGTGTGAACAGCCGCAGCAAGCCATCGGCGACCTCAAGCTGATGCAGCAAGACGAGCAGCAACCTTGGAGCGAAGCCCCGTGCGTGCCGGCCCGGCAGTGGCTGCCCGAACTGCTCAATCAGCAGGCCTCGGACAACACCGCCCTGGTCTGGGACGGCGGCAGCCTGACCTTCGCCCAACTGCACACCCAGGCCAACCGCCTGGCCCACTACCTGCGGGACAAAGGCGTCGGCCCGGACGTGTGCGTGGCCATCGCCGCCGAGCGTTCGCCGCAACTGCTGATCGGCCTGCTGGCGATCATCAAGGCCGGTGGCGCCTATGTGCCGCTGGACCCGGATTACCCTGCCGAGCGCCTGGCCTACATGCTCAAGGACAGCGGCGTACACCTGCTGCTGACCCAGACCGCGTTGCTGGAACAGCTCCCGAGTGCCGAAGGTGTGTGCGTGATTGCGATGGACAGCCTGCACCTCGACAGCTGGCCCACCCAGCCGCCCGGCTTGCACCTGGACGGCGATAACCTCGCCTACGTGATCTACACCTCCGGTTCCACCGGCCAGCCCAAAGGCGTGGGCAACACCCATGCAGCCCTGGCCGAGCGCTTGCAGTGGATGCAGGCCACTTATCAGCTCAACGACACCGATGTGCTGATGCAAAAGGCGCCGATCAGTTTCGACGTGTCGGTGTGGGAATGCTTCTGGCCACTGATCAGCGGTTGCCGCCTGGTGCTGGCCGGCCCCGGCGAGCATCGCGACCCGCATCGCATCGCGCAGTTGGTGCAGCAACACGGCGTGACCACGCTGCACTTCGTACCGCCGCTGTTGCAGCTGTTCATTGACGAGCCGCTGGTAGCCGAATGCACCAGCCTGCGCCGCTTGTTCTCCGGCGGCGAAGCCTTGCCAGCCGAACTGCGCAACCGTGTGTTGGCGCAATTGCCGGCGGTGCAGTTGCACAACCGCTATGGCCCGACCGAAACCGCGATCAACGTGACCCACTGGCACTGCCGCACGGAAGACGGCGAGCGTTCGCCGATTGGCCGCCCGTTGGGCAATGTGATCTGCCGCGTGCTGGACGAGCAGCTCAACCCCGTGCCGCTGGGTGTGCCGGGTGAACTGTGCATCGGCGGCATCGGCCTGGCCCGGGGTTACCTGGGCCGCGCCGGGTTGACGGCTGAGCGTTTTGTCGCTGACCACCAAGGGACGCGCCTGTACCGCACCGGTGACCGCGCCCGGTGGAATGCCGACGGTGTGATCGAGTACCTCGGGCGCCTCGACCAGCAGGTCAAGCTGCGCGGCTTCCGCGTCGAGCCGGAAGAAATCGAAGCGCACATGCTCGCGCTGGACGGCATCGCCCAAGCCGTGGTGTTGGTGCGTGATGCACAGCTGATCGGCTATTACACCGCCCAGGCTGAGCTGGACGAACAACAGGTCAGAACTGCCCTGGCCGCCGAGCTGCCGGAGTACATGGTGCCCGCGCTGCTGATGCGTCTGGACGCCATGCCTTTGAGCCCCAGCGGCAAGCTCGACCGCCGCGCATTGCCGGATCCGGTGTGGCAAACCCGTGAGCACGTCGAGCCTGAAACGCCGCTGCAACAGCAGATCGCCGCGATCTGGCGCGAGGTCCTTGGCCTGCCAAAGATCGGCCTGCACGATGACTTTTTCGCCCTCGGCGGCCACTCGTTGCTGGCCACGCAAATCATCTCCCGCACCCGCCAGGCGTGTGACGTCGAGTTGCCGTTGCGCACCTTGTTCGAAGCCAGTGAGTTGGGGGCTTTCGCCGAGCAGGTCGGTCTGATCCAGGCCTCGGGCCAACGCAACCAACAGACCGCCATCGCCAAGGTCGACCGCAGCCAACCGGTGCCGCTGTCCTATTCCCAGCAGCGCATGTGGTTCCTGTGGCAGATGGAACCGGACAGCCCGGCCTACAACGTCGGCGGCATGGCGCGCCTGCGTGGCGTGCTGGATGTGGGGCGTTTCGAGGCGGCGTTGCAGGCCTTGATCATGCGTCACGAAACCCTGCGCACCACCTTCCCGAGTGTCGATGGCGTGGCCTGTCAGAAGGTCTCGTCGCAGACCGGCCTGCGCATGGACTGGCAGGACTTCTCCGCGCTGGACGAAAGCGAACGCCAGCAGCGCTTGCAGCAACTGGCCGATCACGAGGCGCATACGCCGTTCAACCTGGAAACCGGGCCGTTGCTGCGCGCCTGCCTGGTCAAGGCCGGCGAGCGCGACCACTACCTGGTGCTGACCCTGCACCACATCGTCACCGAAGGCTGGGCCATGGACATCTTTGCCCGTGAACTCAGCGCGCTGTACGAAGCCTTTATCGACGAACGCCTGTCACCGTTGGCGCCGCTGCCGGTGCAATACCTCGATTACAGTGTGTGGCAGCGCCAGTGGCTGGAAGCTGGCGAACGTCAGCGCCAACTGGACTACTGGACCGCGCAACTGGGCAACGAACACCCGTTGCTGGAACTGCCCGGCGACCGTCCACGGCCACCGGTGCAAAGCCACCGGGGCGAGCTGTACCGCTTTGATCTGAGCGATGACCTGGCAGCCCGTGTGCGTGCCTTCAATGCCGAACGCGGCCTCACGCTGTTCATGACCATGACCGCCACACTGGCCGTGTTGCTCTACCGCTACAGCGGCCAGACCGACCTGCGCATCGGCGCCCCTGTGGCCAACCGCATTCGCCCGGAAAGCGAAGGGCTGATCGGTGCCTTCCTCAACACCCAGGTGCTGCGTTGCCAGCTCAATGGGCAGATGAATGTCGCTGAATTGTTCGAACAGGTGCGCCACACCGTGATCGAAGGCCAGTCCCATCAGGACCTGCCATTCGACCACCTGGTGGAAGCCCTGCAGCCGCCGCGTAGTGCGGCGTACAACCCGCTGTTCCAGGTGATGTGCAACGTGCAGCGCTGGGAATTCCAGCAGAGCCGCCAACTGGCCGGCATGACCGTCGAGTACCTGGCCAACGATGCGCGCGCGACCAAGTTCGACCTCAACCTGGAAGTCACCGACCTCGACCATCGCCTGGGTTGCTGCCTGACCTACAGCACCGACCTGTTCGACGAGCCGCGCATTGCGCGCATGGCCGAACATTGGCGCAATCTGCTGGAAGCGTTGATCGCCGACCCGCAACAGCGCCTCAGCGAACTGCCGTTGCTGACTGTCGCCGAGCAGCGCGCATTGCAGGACAGCCTGGGCATCGAGGCGGGCGAACACCGTCTCGACCAATGCATCCATCAACTGTTCAGCCAGCAAGCGGCAGCCCGTGGCGATGCCCCCGCGCTGACCTTCGCCGGTGAAACGCTGGGTTATCGCGAGCTCGACGCCCGCGCCAACCGCCTGGCCTGGATGCTGCGCGAGCGCGGCGTCGGCCCGCAGGTGCGCGTAGGCCTGGCGCTGCCGCGCTCGCTGGAAATGGTCATCGGCCTGCTGGCGATCCTTAAGGCGGGCGGCGCCTACGTGCCGCTGGACCCGGAATACCCGCTGGACCGTTTGCACTACATGATCGAAGACAGCGGCATCGGCCTGCTGCTCAGCGATGCGGCGATGTTCGCAGCGCTCGGCGAATTGCCGGCGAACTTGGCGTGCTGGTGCCTGGAAGATGACTTGCCGGCGCTCGCCAACTACCCGGCCGATGCGCTGCCGTTTATCAGCCTTCCGCAACATCAGGCGTACTTGATCTACACCTCTGGTTCCACCGGAAAGCCGAAAGGCGTGGTGGTATCCCACGGTGAAATCGCCATGCATTGCACGGCGGTGATCGAGCGATTTGGCATGCGCCCTGATGACTGCGAACTGCACTTCTATTCGATCAACTTCGACGCTGCCACCGAGCGTTTGCTGGTGCCGCTGCTCAGTGGCGCGCAGGTGGTGTTGCGTGCCCAGGGCCAGTGGGATGCCGAAGAAATCTGCGCGCTGATCCGTACCCATCACATCAACATCCTGGGCTTCACGCCGAGCTATGGCAGCCAGTTGGCGCAATGGCTGGCGACCCAGCAGCAGACGTTGCCGGTGCGCATGTGCATCACCGGTGGTGAAGCGCTTACCGGCGAACACTTGCAGCGCATCCGTGCCGCGTTCCAGCCGCAGGTGTTTTTCAATGCCTATGGCCCGACTGAAACGGTGGTGATGCCACTGGCCAGCCTCGCGCCCGAGCACTTGGAGGAGGGCGCTGCGAGCGTGCCGATCGGCAGCATTATCGGTGACCGCGTGGCCTATATTCTCGACGCCGACCTGGCGTTGGTGCCGCAAGGCGCGATCGGCGAGTTGTACGTCGGCGGCGCCGGCCTGGCCCAGGGGTATCACCAGCGTCGGGGGATGACCGCCGAGCGTTTTGTCGCCGACCCGTTTGCCCACAATGGCGGGCGCCTGTACCGCACCGGCGACCTGGTGCACCAACGTGCCGATGGCCTGGTGGAGTACCTGGGGCGTATCGACCATCAGGTGAAGATCCGCGGTTTCCGTATCGAACTGGGCGAAATCGAAACCCGCCTGCTGGAACACGACGCCGTGCGCGAAGCGGTGGTGCTGGCGCTGGATTCGCCGAGTGGCAAACAACTGGTGGCGTACCTGGTCAGCGATGCCGAGCACGGCGCATTACGCGATGCGCTCAAGGCTCATCTCAAGGCACAACTGCCGGACTACATGGTGCCGGCGCACCTGATCGTGCTCGACAGCATGCCGCTGACCGCCAACGGCAAACTCGATCGCCGTGCCTTGCCGCAACCGGATCCCGAGGCGAATCGCCAAACCTATGTGGCGCCACGCAACGAGCTTGAAAGCACGTTGGCCGCCATCTGGTGCGCCGTGTTGAACGTGCAGCAAGTCGGCCTGGACGATAACTTCTTTGAACTGGGCGGCGACTCGATCCTGTCGATCCAGGTGGTCAGCCGTGCGCGGCAGGCCGGGATTCATTTCAGCCCCCGCGACCTGTTCCAGCACCAGACCGTGCAAACCCTCGCCGCCGTCGCCACCCGTTCCGAGCAGGTCACGGCCGAGCAAGGTGTGTTGACCGGCTCCTCCGGGCTGACGCCGATCCAGCACTGGTTCTTCGACACCGAGATTCCACAGCGTCAGCACTGGAACCAGGCGCTGGTCCTCAAGCCGTTGCAACTGCTGGAACCCCATCGTCTGGAGCAAGCGTTGCTGGCCGTGCTGGAGCACCACGACGCCCTGCGCCTGAGCTTCTCCCCGCGTGACGCGCAATGGCATGCCGAGCATTTGGCCGTGCCGCAAGGCGGCGTGCTGATGCAGGCGCAAGTGCGCGATATGGCGCACTGCACCGCGCTGTTCACCGACACCCAGCGCAGCCTCGACCTGGAACACGGCCCGCTGCTGCGTGCCTTGCTGGTGGATGGGCCCGAGGGGCAGCAGCGCCTGTTGATCGCGATCCATCACCTGGTGGTGGACGGCGTGTCCTGGCGTTTCTTGCTCGAAGATCTGCAGACGGTCTATCGCCAGTTGAGCGACGGCCAGTCCGTCAGCCTGCCGGCCAAGACCAGCGCCCTGCGCGATTGGGCTGCGCGTTTGCAGGCCTACGCCGGCAGCGAATCCCTGCGTGAAGAATTGAGCGTCTGGCAGGCACAGTTGGCGGGGCCTGACGCGGCGTTGCCGGTGGCGCGCCCGCACGGTTCGCTGCGTCACCGCGACGCCGACACCGTCAGCGTGCGCCTGGATGCCGAGCATACGCGCCAGTTGTTGCAACAGGCCCCGAGCGCCTACCGCACCCAGGTCAACGACCTGCTGCTGACCGCCTTGGCCCGTGTGCTGTGCCGCTGGAGCGGCCACGCGTCGGCGCTGATCCAGCTGGAAGGCCACGGCCGCGAAACCCTGTTCGATGACATCGACCTGACCCGCAGCGTCGGCTGGTTCACCAGTGCCTATCCGCTGCGGCTGACCCCGCAAGCCGGGCAGGGCGATTCGATCAAGGCGATCAAGGAGCAATTGCGTGGCGTGCCGCATAAAGGCCTGGGCTATGGCGTGCTGCGCTACCTGGCCGATGATCTGTGCAACCGGAGCATGGCCGCACTGCCGAGCGCGCAGCTCACCTTCAACTACCTGGGGCAGTTCGACCAGAGCTTTGGCGCCGATGCACTGTTCCATCCGCTGGACGAGTCCGCAGGCCTGGCCCATGACCCGGATGCACCGCTGCCCAACGAACTGAGCGTCGACAGCCAGGTGTACGGCGGTGAGCTGGTGCTGCGCTGGACCTTCAGCCGCGAGCGCCTCGATCAGCACAGCGTGCGCGAATTGGCCGAGGCGTACCTGGCTGAACTGCAAAGCCTGACCCAGCACTGCCTTCAGGACGGTGCCGGTGGTCTTACACCGTCCGACTTCCCGCTGGCCCACCTGTCCCAGTCGCAACTCGACAGCCTGCCGGTACCGGCCAACGTCATCGAAGACGTCTACCCGCTGACGCCGATGCAGGAAGGCCTGCTGCTGCACACCCTGCTGGAACCAGGCACCGGCCTGTACTACATGCAGGACCGCTACCGCATCAACAGCGCCCTGGACCCCGAGCGTTTCGCCCAGGCCTGGCAAGCGGTGATCGCCCGTCACGAAGCCTTGCGCGCCTCGTTCTGCTGGAACGTCGGTGAAGACATGCTGCAAGTGATTCACACACCGGGCAGTACGCCGATTGAGTACCTGGACTGGAGCCAGGCCCCGGAAAGCGAACAGGAACCGCGTCTGCAGGCGCTGCTCAAGCAAGAACGCGAAGCCGGTTTCGATCTGCTCAACCAGGCACCGTTCCACCTGCGCCTGATCCGCGTCGGCGAAGCGCGGTACTGGTTCATGATGAGCAACCACCACATCCTCATCGATGCCTGGTGCCGTTCGTTGTTGATGAATGATTTCTTCGACATCTACATGGCCCTGGGCGAAGGCCGCGAAGCGCAACTGGCCACGCCGCCGCGTTATCGCGACTACATCGCCTGGCTGCAACGCCAGAACCTCAACGAGGCGCGCCAGTGGTGGCAGCAGAACCTGCAAGGGTTCGAGCGCACCACGCCGATCCCGAGCGACCGGCCGTTCCTGCGTGAACACGCGGGCCACAGCGGCGGCATGGTGGTGGGCGACTGCTACACCCGCCTCGACGCCCGCGACGGTGCACAACTGCGCGAACTGGCCCAGGCTCATCAACTGACCGTCAACACCTTCGCCCAGGCGGCATGGGCGCTGGTGCTGCGGCGCTTGAGCGGCGACCGTGACGTGCTGTTCGGCGTCACCGTGGCCGGGCGCCCGGTGGAAATGCCCGAGATGCAACGCACGGTTGGCCTGTTCATCAACAGCATCGCGCTGCGGGTGAAACTGCCCGAGGACGATCAGCGTTGCAGCGTGCGCCAATGGTTGAGCGGCTTGCTCGACAGCAACATGCAACTGCGCGAGTACGAATACCTGCCGCTGGTGACGATCCAGGAACACAGCGAATTGCCCAAGGGCCAGCCGCTGTTCGACAGCCTGTTCGTGTTCGAAAACGCGCCGGTGGAGGTCTCGGTGCTGGACCGCGCGCAAAGCCTGAATGCCACCTCGGACTCCGGCCGCACCCACACCAACTTCCCGTTGACCGCCGTGTGTTATCCGGGCGATGACCTTGGTTTGCACCTGTCCTACGACCAGCGCTACTTCGACGAGACCACCGTGCAAGGCATGCTCGGCGAGTTCAAGCGCCTGCTGCTGGCGCTGGTCCAAGGCTTCCATGGCGACATGGCCGACCTGCCGCTGATCGGCGAGCAGGAACGCGGGTTCCTGGTGGAGGGCTGTAACCAGAGCGCGCATGACTATCCGCTGGAACGCAGCTATGTCGAGCTGTTCGAAGAGCAGGTGGCCGCGCATCCGCAGCGTATCGCCGCCAGCTGCCTCGACCAGCAATGGACGTATGACGCGCTGAACCGCCGCAGTAACGGCCTGGGCCACGCGCTGGTCAGCGCAGGCGTCGGCCTGGATCAACCCGTGGCGTTGCTGGCCGAACGCAACCTTGACCTGCTGGGCATGATCATCGGCAGCTTCAAGGCCGGTGCCGGCTACCTGCCGCTCGACCCAGGCCTGCCGAGCCAGCGTTTGCGCAGCATTATCGACCTGAGCCGCACACCGCTGCTGGTGTGCACCGAGGCATGTCGCGAGCAGGCCATCGAGTTGCTGGAAGGCTTCGACTGCCAGTTGCTGGTGTGGGAAGAAGTGCCTGCACGCGGCGAAAACCCCGGCATCTACAGCGGTCCGGACAACCTCGCTTATGTGATCTATACCTCGGGTTCCACCGGCCTGCCCAAGGGCGTGATGGTGGAGCAGCGCGGCATGCTCAATAACCAGCTGAGCAAGGTGCCGTACCTGGCGTTGAGCGACGCGGACGTGATTGCGCAAACCGCTTCGCAGAGCTTCGATATTTCCGTGTGGCAATTCCTTGCCGCACCGCTGTTCGGTGCGCGGGTGGACATCGTGCCGAACACTCTCGCCCATGATCCCCAAGGCTTGCTGGAACATGTCCAGGCCCAGGGCATTACCGTGCTGGAAAGCGTGCCGTCGCTGATCCAGGGCATGTTGGCCCAGGACCGCATCAGCCTGGATGGCCTGCGCTGGATGCTGCCAACCGGCGAAGCGATGCCACCGGAGCTGGCGCATCAGTGGTTGTTGCGTTACCCCGAGATCGGGCTGGTGAACGCTTATGGTCCGGCGGAATGTTCCGACGATGTGGCGTTCTATCGCGTCGACCTGGCGTCGACCCGTGGCACCTACTTGCCGATTGGTACGCCGACCGACAACAACCGCTTGTACCTGCTGGATGGCGCGCTGGAACTGGTGCCGCAAGGCGCAGTTGGCGAGTTGTGCGTTGCCGGTACCGGTGTCGGTCGTGGCTACGTCAGCGACCCGCTGCGCACCGCTCCCGTGTTTGTACCCAACCCGTTCGGCGCGCCCGGCGAACGCCTCTACCGCACCGGCGACCTCGCGCGCCGTCGCAGTGACGGTGTGCTGGAGTACGTCGGGCGTGTCGACCATCAAGTGAAGATTCGCGGCTACCGCATCGAACTGGGTGAAATCGAAGCGCGCCTGCACGAACAACCGGAAGTGCGCGATGCGGCGGTAGGCGTGCAGGAAGGCGTCAACGGCAAGCACCTGGTCGGCTACCTGGTGGCGGCGGATGAGGCACTGAACCCAAGCGAACGCCTCGACCGCATCAAGCAACGCCTGCGTGCCGAGCTGCCGGAATACATGGTGCCGCTGCACTGGCTCTGGCTCGACCGCCTGCCGCTCAACGCCAATGGCAAACTCGACCGCAAGGCGTTGCCTGCACTGGAGATTGGCCAGTTGCAAAGCCAGGATTACCTGGCGCCGCGCAACGAGCTGGAAACCACCTTGGCCGCGATCTGGGCCGAAGTGCTGAAGGTTGAGCGGGTGGGGGTGCAGGACAACTTCTTCGAACTGGGCGGGCATTCGTTGCTGGCCACACAGATTGCCTCGCGGGTGCAGAAGACTTTGCAGCGGGATGTGCCGCTGCGAGCGATGTTCGAGTGCAGCACGGTGGGGGAATTGGCTGAGTATATCGATGGGTTGGCGGCTAATGAGATCAGCGCCGAGAAGGTGGATCGGTTGAGTGATTTGATGGCGGAGTTGGAGGGACTCTGAGCGGGCCACTTGTCAGAACTGTCAGATCTGACAGTAGGCGAGACTTCTGATCCAAGCGCTAGATAGCCAAAATTTCAGGCAGGCATGGCCAGCCTCGACGGTTATCTAACGCTGGACAGGAGTCTTATCGTGGCTAAAAAACCGATCCCTAAAAAAAACACCCCGGCTCAGGCTATGAGCGTTGCGTCCGTCCCTTCAACCAGGGCCGCCACAGTTGAATTCCCCTTTGCGATCATCAAGCACGCTGAGAACAATAGTCTGCTCTACCCTCTGGATGCAGCCCAAGGTACGACTGCGACACTGACGCTTCCCGCAGGAAGCACCCAGGTCGTTGTACATTTCGCTATCAAAGGCCCGACCTGCGTGACATTTGCGCCGATCACCGTCGCGAGCGGCGATGTAGCCGATATTCCCTGGGAATGGATCAGTACCTGCATCGGGCATACGGTGCTGATCTGGTACGAGGCCGTTGTCGGTGGTACGCGAAAGGAGTCACTGGTACTTGAACTTGAGATTCAGGACGTCCGCGAAGAGCATCTGCGTGAGTCAATGCCTGAGTTCGCGCATGCCGAATTGGAGTCGGGCACGCGGTGGTTGAACATGTTCAAGTTCACGGGAGACGAAACTATCCGGGTCAAGGCCTGGCCGATGATTCGGCCGGGCTCGCGATTGTTTGTTGTTGTCGCGGGTAATGAGCACAACGTACCGCCATTATTTAAATGGGTGGCATTTGATCATGTTGTGACTGAAGAGGAAGCGCATGCGGAGTTTGTGTTCGAGTTTGGATTATTGCGTGACTGGCTAGGACGCTTGGATGACTACTCATCCTGTACCTGCCATCTGGGGGTTATCTGGGACGGTTGTGACCCTGAGGCACCGGTGTCGAATGTGAACCCGCTGCCTTTAAATGCGCAGGACTTCCATCAGCGCTCTACGGTGCTGCTGCGCGTCGATCCTGGACGGGACTTAAACCCGCCGCGTCTACGGGAAGCGGTACAAGTATCCCCGGGTAACTGGCAGGTCAACCCGGCCAACACCACCCAGGGCGGGCATGCAATAGTGGCCTACCCAGGCATGACTGAAGGCGATCATGTCTGCGTGCAAGCCAGCGGGCCGAATTATGGGCCTGTACCTCTCGGTTGTCAGGACGTAAAACCGGGCGATGTGAGCCTGTCATTCGATGTCGGCCCTGAGACCTTCGCAGCCCTGTTCTGCCAAAAGTTGACACTGATCTATAGCGTTCAACCTGACAATGGCCTGCCTCAGAACTCTCCCGAGTGTGTGATTCAAGTGCTCGCTCCTCAACTGACCGGGCAGTGTATCGACGAAGCAACGGGTAAAACCTTGGCGCTCACCTCGTTCGAAGGCGATGCGACATTACTGGTGCGTGCCTGGGATTACGCGGCTGTCGGACAATGTATCTGGGCCTGGATCACCGGTATGCAGGAGGATGGCAGCCCTTTCCACTTGTCCCTCTTGCTTGGGGAGCCTCTCACCGCCGATTGGTTGACCAATGGCGTCGACGCACCGATTCCGAGGGCAGAGTTGCAAAAGCTGGAAGACTGCAGTGAATTCGAACTGCATGCGGCGGTGAGTTTCGATGGGAAATGCGATCTGGCGACGGCCATTGCGTTTCAGGTGGAGCCGTTCAACATCGAGCAGGAGCCGCTGGAACTGGATGCGCCGACTGTATGCCAGGCCGTGGGCAACCAACTGACGATTCACAATGGCCGCGACGGGGTGACCGTACGGGTGGCCTTCCCAGGCATAAGCAAGAAGCATCAGATCCAGCTGAACTGGAAACGGTTGGACGGTACTTACGTGCCGCTGGACCCCAAAGCCGGTGATAGCGCCCAAGGCTACGTGGAGTTCGATATTGATCGTGTGGAAGTGATTCATGGCAGCGGCCAAACCATAACAATCAACTACACCGTGACCAATGCCTGCAAGCGACAGACGTCCGATGATCTGGATCTGGAGATCAGTGTCCCTGTGCGCTTGAAGACGCCGGTTGTGCTCCAGGCCACGCCACCGGCTGTCCCAAACGGTATTTTGGACCTGCGCTGCTTTAGCGGGGATGCTGACATTACGCTGGAGCGGTGGTGGTTCATCTTGGAAGGCCAGATTGGCTGGTTGGAATGCACGGGCACCAAAGAGGACGGTACGTTATACACCATAAAAGTCATGACCCAGGAGCCAATAGGTAGAGACGACTTGAATGGGTTGTCGCGGATACTGCCACGCGCGGAGTTGGAAAAGCTTCGTGACAAGACTGAATTGACGGTCATCTTCAAAATGACCACAAACGGCAGTACTCAACAGGCTGATGCAATTGAGTTTCCGCAGTTAAAGCTGGGGTTCAGGAAAGCCTATCGGGATCTAACCAAATTTGATGACCACACATTCGGCAAATGGGAGAAAGGCTCCGGGGTCGGTGACCCGAGAGATCTCACGATTGAATCGATAGACGGGCCGGACGGGAGGCCGGGTTATTCGGTGAGAGATTTCACGTACACCAGCAATACTGTTGGTCCGATTTTGCAGCGGCTATTTAATGATCTTGAAAGTGGCCGTACGTATAGGTTTTCCGTACAAGTTCGGCAATATGGTCATAATCCTCCCGCGCCGCAATTATCGTTAAGCAAAGATGGTGTGCGTCAAACAGACATCCTTACGCTTTCCGATCTTGCTTGGCACAAACTTGAGTTTACTTTTTTGGCAGACGGGGGGGGCGTACAGCTGGACATCTACAGTCATAGGGCGTCTGGAATGGGGAATGATTGGTACATGGATGATTTTCTGGTCGAAGAATTAAGTTAAACCTATGAACAAGAATGCCCGCGTTGTGCGGGCATTCTTGTTTGCGAGAATAAGTCGACGAATCACTTCGCTCCCAGGATTTTCACCAACTTATCCGGCGAAGGCGCACCCTGCTGTTGCTGCAACCCACCCTTGTCATCCAGATAGAAAATCGCCGGCGTCGCCGACAACTCCAGTTCGTCCATCAACTTCATATTCCCTTCAAGCTTGGCCTCGATATCCGCCGGGATCTTGTCGAGTGCCTGCAACTTGCTGCCTTTGCCGGCGGCTTCATGTTCTTCCAGGGCTTTTTGTGGGTCTTTGGCGGCAAACAGCGCGGCGGATTTGCCCGGGCTGTCTTCGCGGATGATGCCCACCATGATGTGGCGCAACTGCACCTTGCCGGCTTTTACCCACGGGCGGGCTTGTTCCCAGAACATGTTGCAGTAAGGGCAGTTGGGGTCGCTGAACAGGTAGACGATGCGCGGGGCTTTAACGTCGCCGTCCTGGATCCAGCTGCTTTTTTCCATCTTGGCCCAGACTTCCTTGGCCATCGGCGCGTACACCAGTTTTTCCAGGGGCGCGCTGCTCAGGTCATTGCCCTGGGCGTCGTACAGGTTGCCGGCGATCACGTTTTTGCCGTCGGCGGTCAGGTACAGCGCCATGCCACGGTTCTGGTACTGGGCGGCGTAGCCGGTGAGGCCACTGGGGGCGTCGAATTTGCCGAGGATCTTGGCGCCCTTGGCTTCGATCTGTTTGATCGGTGCCGGCCAGTCTTCGGCCTGGGCCAGGGTGGCGGCAAGCGTCAGCGGCAACAGGGTCAGCAGGTGGCGGAGGCGGGGCATGTCGGTTTCCTTTCAGGAGCGGTATCGAAGGGTTCCATGGCACGGGCCAGGCTGGCCTGGGACAACTCGCCCAGGTGGCTGTTGATCAGGCGACCGTCGGCGCGGTAGAACAGGGTGGTAGGCAAGGCCATCGAGCCTACGGCCTGGCCGAGGCGGCCGCTGGCGTCGAACAGCACGTTGTCGAGGGTCAGGCCCTGGGTCGCGAGGAAAGTGCTGACGCTTTGCATGCTTTCGGCCTGGTTGACGAACAGGAAGGTCACGTCGGGGCGTTGATGCTGGGCGCGTTCCAGTACCGGCATTTCACGGCGGCACGGCGGGCACCAGGTGGCCCACAGGTTGATCACCAGCGGGCCGCCCTTGTAGTCGGCCAATTGCACCACCTCGCCGTTGGCGTTGCGCAGGGTGATGTCCGGCAGTTGCGAGCCCTTGTCATACAGGCTCAGGGACACACTGGTCAGGCCCCAGAACACCAGGCCGGTGATCACCCCGGCACTCAGCGGCTTGCGCAGGGCCGGGCGCCGCCAGCCGTAGGCCAGTGCGCCAAGGACCAGGGCGATCACGCCGGGCCAGGCAAGGAAGCCGCCGTCGCGCAGGTCGACCATTTGCAGCCAGTCGTTGCGGTAGTCGTTCCAGTACATCAACACAAAACTGATGCGGGCCACCAGCATGCCCAGCAGGAACAGGCTGAACAACACCGACTCCGGGTTCTCGCCGCCGCGTTTGGCCACGCGCCAGCCGACCAGGGTGGCGAGAATCAGCGCGCTGATCAGCAGGATGTGATTCAGGGCGATGGCGAAGGTGCCGATGGTCAGGGTCAGCATCAGAGGGCGTCCCGGGTTTGCGTCCAGCGTTGCAGGAAAGCGGCGGCATCCACTTCGCCGGTGATGCGTTGGGCACGGCGTTCTTCGCCGTCCGGGCCGATCCACACGAAGCTCGGTGGGCCAGGGACTTTATAGCGGCCGAGCAGCTCGCGGCTGGCGGCGTTGTCTGCGGTGACGTCCAGGCGCAGCAAGCGCACGTCTTTCAATGCCTGCATGACCTCGGGTTTGCCGAACACCTGTTTTTCCATGATCTTGCACGCCACGCACCAGTCGGCATAGTAGTCCACCAACACCCATTGGCCTTGGGCCTTGGCGCTGTCGAGTTGGTTTTGCAGCACGGCCGGGTCGCTGATGGTCATGAAGGCGTCATGGGCGGACGCTGCGGTGGTGATCCGTGAACCGCTGTAGACCTTCAGCGGCTGCCACAGGTCATCGCTGCCACCGGCCGCGCCCACCACCAGCACTGCGCCCCACAGGCCCAGTACCAGGGAGCCTGCGCCAAATACCTTGGCGGCCAGGCCGTATTCGCGGGCCAGGGTCCAGCCGCAGTAGGCCATTACCAGCGCGAGTGCGCCCCACAGGCCGATCCACAGGCTCTCGCCGACCACCGGGCGAATCATCAGCACAGCGGTGCCGAGGAACAGGAAACCGAAGATGCCCTTGAGCACATTCATCCAAGTGCCCGGCTTGGGCAGGAAGCGATTGCCCACGGTCACCAGCAGCAAAAGGGGAATACCGATGCCGATGCCCATGGCGAAGAGGATCAGGCCACCGTGCAGTGTATTGCCGCTCTGGGCGATGTAGAGCAGGGCGCCGGCCAGTGGCGCGGTCATGCACGGGCCTACCAACAGGCCGGACAGCGCACCGAGAACCCCGGCGCCCACCAGGCTGCCGCCGCTTTGCCGACGGCTGACGTTGTCCAGGCGGTCGCGCAGGAATGCGGGCAGTTGCAGTTCGAAGAAGCCGAACATCGGCAGGGCGAGGATCACGAACAACGCGGCGAAACTGCCGAGGATCCAAGGGGTTTGCAGCAGCGCGGCGAGGTTGCTGCCAAGCAACGCGGCCAATACGCCGAGCGCGGCATACACCAGCGCCATGCACACCACATAGCTGCTGGCCAGGGCAAAGCCGCGACGCGGGCTGGCGCCACTGCCCACCACCAGGCCGGCGAGGATCGGCAGCATCGGCAACGAACAGGGGGCAAATGCCAGCAACAGGCCGAGGCCGAAGAACAACAGCAGGCTCCAACCCAGGCTGCGTTGCTGCAGGCCACTGGCCAGGCTCTGGTCCTGGGCTGCGGCGCTCGCGGCGACGGCCGGGTTGCCACCCAGGTCCACGGTAATCGACTGCGGCGGGTAGCACAGGCCCGCGTCGGCGCAGCCCTGCCAGCCCAGCTTGACCTGCCCGGTGGCGCCGGCCGGGATCTTCACTTCGAGGCCCTGGCGATACACTTCCTGGTCGCCGAAGAACTCATCGCTGTGGGCCTCGCCTTGCGGCAGCGCGGGCTTTTCAGCCAGGCCATCGAACTTCATGCGCTGCTTGTACAGGTAGTAACCGTCGGCAATCTGCCAATACAGTTGGGTCTCGCCACTTTCAAGACGTTCGGAGGTAAAGGTGAAGGCGTTGCCCACCGGAAGGAAATCAGGTTTGGTCTCAAACGGATTGCCCGGCGCGGCCTGGGCGAGCCCCGCGAACAACACCAGCAGAAAGGTAAACAGATGCCGCATGGTCAAGCCTTAGTTCGATGCAAGTGGGCACACAATGTGTGGCGTTGATTAACCGATGATTAACCGAGGCTATTCTAGAGTCTTAGTGGGCGTCTTTTCACGGCATAATCGGCGCTTAATCCCCAGCATTTTTAATCACCCCATCTTTCATGAAGGGTTCAGCATGCACGTATTGGTCTGCGAAGACGACGAACTGATCGCCAGCGGCATTGTGGCCGGCCTTACTGCCCAGGGTTTTACCGTCGAACGCGTGGCCACGGCGGGCGCCGCACGCGCGATGCTCAAGGCGGCCACCTTCGACATCATGGTGCTCGACCTCGGCTTGCCCGATGAAGACGGCCTCAAGCTGCTGCAGCAACAGCGCAGCCAGGGCCTGGAAATCCCGGTGCTGATCCTGACCGCACGGGACTCGGTAACCAATCGCGTCGACGGCCTGCAAGCCGGCGCCGATGACTACCTGCTCAAACCCTTCGACCTGCGCGAACTCGCCGCGCGCCTGCAAACCCTGTTGCGGCGGGTGGCGGGGCGCAGTGTCAACCTGATCGAGCATGGTCGCCTGGCCTACGACCCCAGCAGCCGCGAAACTTTCCTGGGCGGCCAGCCGGTGGACCTCTCGCGCCGCGAACAGGCGCTGCTGCAAGCGCTGCTGCACAACAAAGGCCGGGTGCTGTCCAGCGAACAGCTCAAGGACAGCGTCTACGGGTTCAACGACGAGTTGGAAAGCAACGCCCTCAATGTGCATATCCACCACCTGCGGCGCAAATTGGGCAATGGCATCGTCGAGACCGTGCGCGGCCTCGGTTACCGCCTGGGCCCGGCCGATGGGGGCGAGGACGCATCGTGAAAAGCCTGCGCCTGCGCCTGACGTTCAAGCTGGGCGCCGCTTTTGTGTTGATCTGGGCCCTGGCGGCGGCCTGGATGCTGAGCGACCTGCGTAACCAGATGATGTTCTCCCTCGATCAGCGCCTGGTGGCGTCGGCGCGCATGGTGGCGGGGCTGACCGAGCAGATGCCGGGCCTGGCCAGTGTGAGCGGCGGTGCGCATTTCAGCGCCGAACAATTGAATGTGCCCGGTGGCATGGCCTGCCAGGTCAGTTCCCTGCGCGGGGAAATCCTGGCGCGCAGCCACACCACGCTGGACGAAGGGCTGGAGTCGCGCAGGAGCGGGTTCCGTGACCAGGTCATCGATGGTGTGGGCTGGCGCAGTTTTACCCTGTCCCGTGGCGATCTTTTGATCACTACCGCCGACCGCCAGGTGGAGCGTGAAGCGCTGAACCTGTCGATCCTGCTGGCGGCGTCGGTGCCGGTGGGCGTGGCGATGCTCGGCTGCCTGTGCCTGCTGTGGCTGGGCATCGGCCAGAGCCTGCTGCCGCTCAATCGCATGCGTGACGCCTTGATGCGCCGCAGTGCCGACTCCCTCGAACCGCTGCAGATCCATCCGTTGCCCAGCGAACTCAAGCCACTGCTCGATACCCAGAACCAACTGTTGCAACGCATCGCCAAGACCATCGAGCGCGAACGCCGCCTTACCGGCGACGCCGCCCATGAACTGCGCAGCCCGCTGACGGCGATCAAGACCCACCTGCAAGTGGCGCGCATGACCGATGGCGCAGCCCGCGACCAGTCCCTGGCCCACGCCGAGGAGGGCGCCGACCGCCTGCATCGCACCCTGGAGCAATTGCTGCTGCTGGCGCGGGTGGAGGGCAACCTGTCATTTGACGATGGCATGCACTCCAGTGCCGAGGACGTGGCACGGCTGGCCATCCAGGATGCCAATGCCGGTGATAACTCGCGCATCGACCTGATCCTGCCAGATAACCTCTCGGTTACCCCGGTGGAAATGCCGGTGGGCCTGGCGGTCGCGGCCCTGCGCAACCTGCTGGACAACGCCCTGCGTCACACGCCGGCGGACACGCGGGTGGAACTGCGCGTATTGATCGAGACGGATAGCGTGGTGTTCCGCGTGCGTGACCACGGCCAGCAGATTTCGCCGGAGGACCTTCAATACCTGACCCAACGCTTCTGGCGCAATGGCAACAGCGAAGGCTGCGGGCTGGGCCTGGCGATTGTGCAAGCTATCGTGCAGCGTTGCTCCTGCTCGCTGAAGTTCGACAGCCAGCCGGATGGCCTGCGCGTCGACCTGGGCATGCCGCTGCGGCGCTGATCACTTTTCTTTCAAGTGCCACATAGTTACCGCCCTCCTGAGGATCAAGCCTTCAGGATGGCGGTAATTTTTTTGCGCTTGAACGGGCTGAACGACTCGGCCTGTATTGAAAAGGACGGTTCTTATGTTGGTCATTGATACAAGCTTCCCTGCCAAAGGCTTCAACGAACGTAACGGCGAACCCGTGCGGCAGGTGATCCTGCATTACACCGCAGCACCTTTTGGCGCATCCCTGCGCACCCTGACCCAGGATGGCGTGAGTGCACACTATTTGCTACCCGACCCTGACGATCCCAGCTACTGCGCCGCAGGCTATGAAGAGTTGCGGGTATTCCGGTTGGTGGAAGAGGACAAGCGCGCCTGGCATGCCGGGGCGAGCCATTGGGCGGGGCGCGACAACCTCAACAGCCGCTCGGTTGGCATCGAAATCGTCAACCTGGCACGGGATGACGGCGGCGTGTTCACCTTTCCCGCCTATGGTGAGGAACAAGTCGAGGTGTTGATTGCCCTGGTGCGCGACATTCTCGGACGTTATCCACAGATTGGGCCTACCGACATTCTCGGGCATTCGGACGTGGCGTTCAGCCGCAAGAGTGATCCGGGGCCGCGTCTGCCGTGGCGGCGCTTGTATGACGCGGGGATAGGGGCCTGGTTTGATGAAGCGTCCCAGGCGATGTATCAACGCCGCTTTTGCCTCGGGCTGCCGTCGGAAGTCGAGGTGGAGCGGGCGTTTCAGCGCTACGGGTATGCGCCGGCGAAGAATCGGCAGGGGTTTGAACAGCGCACGCGGGCGTTTCAGATGCATTTTCGTCCACGGGATTATTGTGGGTTTCTGGATGCTGAAACCTGCGCGATTGTGTATGCACTGAACGAAAAATACCTGGGATTGTGAAACCGGGCACGGTTCAAATGTGGGAGCGGGCTTGCTCGCGAATACGGGGGTTCAGTCAACATTTCCGGCACCTGACACAGCGCTTTCGCGAGCAAGCCCGCTCCCACACTGGGATCTTCATCGACCAGTTAAAGCTCTGCGATCACTAAATCCATTCCGTGCTGGTGCGTTTCCAGAACAGGAAATCCGTGCGCATGCCCCTTGGGCCAGACGCCAGCGGATCGGCAGTTTGGTCACCATCATCAGCGTATTGAGGGATCGAGAAATGTCAGTCGCTACCACCCGTATCGAAGACGCCCAGGTGCATGAAACGCTCTACCAGTTCGACGAAACCCCCTTGCTCGCCCGCCAGCGCCAGCAGGAGTCCAATGCCCGCAGCTATCCACGGCGTATTCCCCTGGCGCTCAAGCGCGCCAAGGGTATTTACGTGGAAGACGTAGAGGGCCGCAGTTTCATCGACTGCCTGGCCGGCGCCGGCACCCTTGCGTTGGGGCACAATCACCCGGTGGTGATCGAGGCCATCCAGCAGGTGCTTGCCGATGAACTGCCGCTGCACACGCTGGACCTGACCACGCCGGTCAAGGACCAGTTCGTGCAGGACTTGTTCGGCCTGCTGCCGCCAGCCCTGGCGCGGGAAGCGAAAATCCAGTTTTGCGGCCCCACCGGCACCGATGCGGTGGAAGCCGCGTTGAAGCTGGTGCGCACTGCCACCGGGCGCAGCACAGTGTTGTCATTCCAGGGCGGTTACCACGGCATGAGCCAGGGCGCCTTGAGCCTGATGGGCAGCCTGGGGCCGAAGAAACCCTTGGGTGCCTTGCTCGGCAATGGCGTGCAATTCTTGCCGTACCCCTACGATTACCGTTGCCCGTTCGGCCTGGGTGGCGCGGAAGGTGTGCGGGTCAACCTGCATTATCTGGAAAACCTGCTGAATGACCCGGAGGCAGGAGTATTGCTGCCGGCGGCGGTGATTGTCGAAGTGGTGCAGGGCGAGGGCGGTGTGATTCCGGCTGACCTGGACTGGCTGCGCGGTCTGCGCCGCATCACCGAGCAGGCAGGCGTGGCATTGATCGTCGATGAAATCCAGAGCGGTTTCGGCCGCACCGGCAAGATGTTTGCCTTCGAACATGCCGGCATCGTCCCCGATGTGGTGGTGATGTCCAAGGCCATCGGCGGCAGCCTGCCGCTGGCGGTGGTGGTGTACCGCGACTGGCTCGACACCTGGCTGCCGGGCGCACATGCCGGCACCTTCCGTGGCAACCAGATGGCGATGGCCGCGGGCTCGGCGGTGATGCGCTACCTCAAGGACCACGACCTGGCCGGCCACGCGACGGCCATGGGCGAGCGCCTGGGTGAACACCTGCGCATCCTGCAGCGCGACTTCCCGCACCTTGGGGATATTCGCGGCCGTGGCCTGATGCTCGGCGTGGAGCTGGTGGACCCGAAGGGCGCGCCAGACATCCAGGGCCACCCGCCGGTGCACCGCCATTTGGCGCCGCTGGTGCAGCGCGAATGCCTCAAGCGCGGGCTGATCCTCGAGCTCGGTGGCCGGCATGGCAGCGTGGTGCGTTTCCTGCCGCCGTTGGTGATCACCGCCGCCGAAGTCGACCGCGTGGCGGATATCTTCGGACGTGCCTTGGCAGCGGCCGTGGCCAGCCTCTAATTTTTTCGCAACTTGGTACGTTTCTACAGGTATCAGTGCTGCGCACGGTGCGCAGCCAGCCTTTTAGCGATGGAGAACAGCAATGACCTCAGTATTTGACCGCGACGACATCCTGTTTCAGGTAGTGGTCAACCATGAAGAACAGTATTCCATCTGGCCCGACTACAAGGTTGTGCCGGAAGGCTGGCGCACCGTGGGCAAGAGCGGCATGAAGAAAGAGTGCCTGGCCTACATCGAAGAAGTGTGGACCGATATGCGCCCACTGAGCCTGCGCCAGAAGATGGACGGCGCTGCGCTGGGTTGAAGAGGGTGGGCTTACTGTGGTGAGCGGGCTTCTGTGGTGAGCGAGCTTGCTCGCGCCGGAGTGCGAAGCGCTCCCGGCTTTTTAGGGGCTGCTGCGCAGCCCAGCGCGGGACAAGCCCGCTCACCACAGGTCAGCCCGCTCACCACAGGTCAAGCCCGCTCACCACAGGACAAGCCCGCTCACCACAGGTCAAGCCCGCTCACCACAGGACAAGCCCGCTCACCACAGGTCAAGCCCACTCATCACACCAACCCTGCCCACCACAGAAAAACATCTCGGCGGTTAGTTGGTATAGAGATAATCCGTCGCCAACGACGCCAACGTCCTCACCCCCACCACCAACGCCGACTCATCCACAAAGAACCCCGGGTTGTGGTTCGGTGCCGCCTTGCTCATGTCCTGATCCCTCGGCGTCACCCCCAGGAACACAAACAGCCCCGGTGCTTCCTTGGCATAAAACGAAAAGTCTTCCGCACCGCCCACCAAGGGGCCCTGTACCACGTCATCCTTGGCCGCCCAACGCAGGCTCGGCAGCATTTTCTCGGTCAATGCCGGGTTGTTGATGGTGGGGTCGTACTTCTCGATGATGGTGACTTCGGCCTTGGCGCCGCCGCTTTCGGCGATTTTTTCCACGGTCTGCCGCACGTCCACGTGCAGTTTCTGGCGGATGCCGTAGTCGTAGGAGCGAATGGTGCCGGTCATGTCCACCGACTCAGGGATGATGTTGTAGCGCGTGCCACCGTTGATGGTGCCAATGCTCACCACCGAGGGGAACGAGGAAATGTCGGTGCGGCGGCTGACCACGGTTTGCAGGCCGACGATGGTCTGTGCGCCGACAGTGATCGGGTCGATGCCGTCCCATGGGCGACCGGCGTGGGTCTGCTTGCCGAGGATCTTGATGCGCAAGTCATCCGAGCTGGCCAGGGTCGGCCCCGGGCGGTAGGCGATCTGGCCGGCGGGCACACCGGCCCACACATGCAGGCCGAACACCGCGTCCGGCTTGGGCGCCTTCATCACGCCTTCCTGCACCATCATTTTGGCGCCCCAGGTATTTTTACCGTCGGGGATGAAATCACTCGGGCCTTCCTCGGCCGGTTGGAAGTAGAACACCACGGTGCCGGGCAGGCGTTCGCGCATGCCGGTCAGGATTTTCGCAGTGCTCAGCAGGATGGCGACATGGGCGTCATGGCCGCAGGCGTGCATCACGTCGACGTCCTTGCCCAGGTAGGTACCCTTGGCTTTGGAAGCGAAGGGCAGGTCGGCGACTTCCTTCACCGGCAGCGCATCCATGTCGGCCCGCAAGGCGACGGTCGGGCCGGGCAGGGCGCCTTTGAGTACGGCAACCACACCGGTGCGGGCGACACCGGTCTTGACCTCAAGGCCCAGGTCGCGCAGTTGTTTGGCGACCAGTTCGGCCGTGCGGGTTTCGGTGTTGCCCAGTTCGGGGTGGGCGTGAATGTCGCGCCGGGTCTCCAGCAGCGTCGGCTCGAGCACGTTTGCCTGGGCGGCGATTTCCTCCCGGGCGCTGTCCTGGCCGCTGCTGGCGGCGATCACGGCACTGCTGGCAACGGCGCACAGCATGCCGAAAACCCATGGGTGTGTCAGACCGGTTAAACGCATAAGGACCTCTCCTGAGTTTATTGTTGTTGATCTTTCTCCTGCACAGTGCCGGCGGTCACCACCTGCACACTCAAGCGCGGCGTGGCCAGGTCCAGCCCGGCTTCATCCAGATGACGCTTGAGCGACAGGTTGAACGCCCGCGACACTTCCCACTGCTTGATCGGCGCCGTCTTGAACCGCGCCCTTAGAATGGCGCTGCCCGACTCGAAACTTTCGACACCCTGGATCTCCAGTGGCGACCAGATATTGCGGCGTTGCAGAGGGTCGTTGCGCATTTTCTGGCCGACATCGCGCATCAGTTTGATGGCGTCGTCGATTTCCATGTTGTAGGGGATCGCCACCCGGAAGATCGCGTAGCCGAACTCCCGCGAGTAGTTCTTGATACTCTTGATTTCGCTGAACGGGATGGTGTGCACGATGCCGTCGATGTCGCGCAGGCGTACGGTACGGATGGTCAGGCCTTCCACCGTCCCCAAGTGGCCGCCGACATCCACATAGTCATCGATGGCCAGGGAGTCTTCGATGATGATGAACAGACCGGTGATCAAGTCCGCCACCAGGGATTGCGCGCCAAAGCCGATGGCCAGGCCGATCACACCGGCACCCGCCAGCAGCGGCGTGACGTTCATGCCCATGTTCGCCAGGGCGACAATCGCGGCGATGATGAAGATGGTCACGAACAGCACGTTGCGGATCAACGGCATCATGGTCTGCGCCCGTGCGTTGGCCAGGCCTTTGCGCGAGCGGGTGAGGGCGTGATGGATCGCGGTGTCACTGAGGATCCAGATCAGCCAGGCAAACAGCAAGGTCCCGGCCAGGCCGAATAGCTTGACGCTGACTTCATGGCCATCGCCTTCGGTAAAGCGAATCAGTGACAGGCCCCACACCCGCAGGCCCAATTCGATAAACACCAGCCATACCACCAAGTGAGCCAGGGTGTAGACGAAGCTTTTCAGGCGTTCGGAATACAGCGCATGGCGTTTGTGCCCGCGCTGCGGCTTGAGGGCGTGGCGGCGTACCAGGCCGTTGATCACCATGCACAGCACCAGCAGCACCGTACACAGCAGTGATTGGCGCAAGGCCGTGCTGGTATCGCCGGCAGAGACGAAGGTGGCGAACAGCGAGATGCCCACCAACAGCAAGGCGGGGATGTACCAGAAGGAGCCGATGATCTCGATGGTGTCGCTGAGGGCGCGGCGGGTCAGGCGGCGGGACAGTGGCTGGTTGCGGATCAGGTGGGCGATGGGCCTGCGGAAACGCAGGATGAATACGCCGGTGGACAGCGCCGCCATCACATTGGCGACGGTCGCAGCGGTATGGGACAAGTGCTGGCCCAGGGCCTGGACCAGTCGCGGGTCGCTCAACGCTTCACCGAAAGCGGCAAAACTGCCGATCCACCACAGTGGGCGGAAGGCCTGGTGACGCAGGATATACAGCGCGCGATGGCGATGGGGGCCGTCCAGCACGGAAAAGGCAATCACGCAGATGGCCGAGAAGCAGGTGCCCACCACCAGCGCGTAGGCCAATACCATCGCCAGGGATTTGCCAAGGGACGAGGGCAGGGCGTAGCTCAGGTAGACCGTGATCACCAGGGCGATCAGCCATGGACCCAATTTGCGCAGGGCGAAGCGCACCATGTCCCAGGTGCGCGGGTGTTGCGGCAGTTCTTCGGGCAGGCCGAAGCGTTCGCGTACGCGGTGGCTGAGCCAGATCAGCGCGGCGGCGAGCAGGCTCCAGACCGCCAGGATCAGGGCAAACCCGAAAATGATCGGCAGCCATTCGTTGGCCGGCAGCATCAGCGCACTGAGTTCTTCCTTGGCCAGGTCGACTTCGTTGGACCAGCGTCCCAGCGGACTGTCGGCGCCGGAGAATTGTGCTTCCAGGTTGGCCAGCGTGCCGCCGATCAGCCCCAGCACGCCTTCTTCGGCGGCCGGCTGGGCTTTTTTCGTGGCTTCACGGAGTTTTTTCAGGTCACTCAGCAACTGGGTGCGTTGCTGGTCGTTCTCCAGGGTCTTGATCACCTCGTCCAACGACTGCCCCAGTGGCACTTCAGCCTGGGGTTGGGTCTTGTTGGTGCTGCCCAACAAGCCCGGCAAACTCACGGCGTGGGCAGGCGCGGGCGGCAGCAGCATCAGCAGGGCGATCAAACAGTAGCAGGGCAGGGCAAACAGACGGGAAAGCACGAGGCGGTCAACCTTGGAAACGACGAATTGACCGAGTGTACGAGTGCAATCGTCATTCGGCCAGTTTGGCGAGGATCTTGTACACCACAGTGCCCAGGATCAGCAGCATGCCGACCCACATGCCAAATACGCCGAGGGGCTTGTCACGGAAGTTGAAACCTACGGCCAGCATGATCATGCCGATCAGAATGGGAATAAGCATGGCGTGGAAGGAGGACATGGAGATCATGGTGCGACGGCCTTGTCGGAGTGGGAATACTGACAAGTCTAGGTCGGATTGCGGAAAATGCAGGTGATGCAGATCAGGTGTAAGCAGAACTAATGTGGGAGCTGGCTTGTGTGGGAGCTGGCTTGCCTGCGATGAAGGCACCTCGGTGTGTCAGTCACACCGCAGTGATGCCATCGC